>CAYYID010000001.1:0-254595 GCA_964471915.1 uncultured Solibacteraceae bacterium
TCCGTAGTGCTCGGAATACTGCTTCAGCAGTCCGAGGTATACCCGGCGGTCGGCCAGGGAGTAGAAGACGTCGCGCCGCGCGTTGCCGCGCTGCGTAACGTGATGCAAGCATTCGGGAACGACGACTCGGGCAAAGCGAGGCATACTGCTGCATAGTGCCGCCAACGAGATGAAGCTCTCATGAAATCTGAGAAAGGCCCGTCTGTCCCAAAACGCCCCCTTTCCGCTTGTCACAAAGCGCCTGCGTGAGCTGCTTCACGGCTGTCCAGGTTCCGCGCAGTCGCGCCCTGCAACGTCCTCAACCCAGGCCTCATCGATTTCGAAGTCCCTCAACTGTTCAGGGAGGTGTTTGTCCTTGGCCATGTATTGTTTGGGAGTGATCTTCCCCTGAACACGGAGTAATTCCAAATAGGCGATCATCCGTTCGTTTTCCGCAAATCTCTCGCTACGCACGACGCTCGCAAGCGATCTAGAGACAAGACAGATGCTCGGTTTATGGTCGAGCCCCAGTGCGCCTAAAGCGCTGATAGATGAGATTTGGACACGCCAGTCTTCGTCACGTTGCAACAGCTCCGAAATCGGTTTAACCGCAATCTCGAGACGCCAATGCAGTCCAACGGCGCGAACAGCCTCAGCTCGAATATCGGGATCGGCATGGCGAAAGAGTCCGATCACCGCGTCTCCAATATCGGCCGGGAGGCACTCTGCCTTGATCTTTCCAACACGAACCACGGCACGGTGCAGTTCGTTAAGCTCACGGGTTCGAAGGCCATCCCTGATCTCGTTCCACTCTTCGGTTGGTCCCATGACGTAGTCTCAGCGACCTAAAGCAGCGTTGATCATACGCAGATATGTCTGGCCCTTCTGGATCGCTTCTAGGGTCCTTCGGGGACGCTCACCTCCGTCCCGGACTATTCTGATCCGATAGCCCCAGGCCAGCCCCCCAATCAAGCCTCGCTCAGGTGAGCCCCTTCCGGTTCCTGGGGGACGCTCCGTCCTCCTCGCCCCCGAGGGTTTGGTCGGGGCGGCGTGATTCGAACACGCGACCCCCTGCGCCCAAGGCAGATCTCGGGGGACACCGCTTGCGTCTTTCCCGCCAACGGTTTGGTTTCAGCACGTTGCAGGCGAGCGTGTTGAAGCCTGTGGAGAGATGAGGGAACTGGGAGAAACCGCGTCTACGATATTGACTACACATTGCCGCGCCCCTCCGAGCTCTGCTGCGGACCTTCGCCCAAACTCGTACTTCGATCTGGACGGAAAACGGGGCTCACGTCATCGGGAACGACGACTCGGGCAAAGCGCGGCAAGCTGCTGGATAGTGCCGCGAACCAGATGACATTCTCATGAAATCTGAGAAAGACCCGTCTGTCCCAAAACGCCCAAAACGCCGACTTGTTTGGCAGTCCTGGCCTGGAATGGGCAGTCAGAATCACAAGTGCAAGCGTAATACTTCTTGTTTCAGATCAAGTAAACGCATCTGAAACGAGGTGCCATTCCAATATATGACACCAAAGCCCCCACCTTCCCATAGCATGCAGATCACGTCACCCTTGAAGCCCGGCATGCTCCGGTAATATTTTCTTTCGATGTCGAGCTCTGATGGCGTCCACACTTCCCACCTAGAAGACAAGAACAGCTTGTCGCGCGTCTCCTCCAGGAGCCACTGCTTTCGTGTTCCACCGCAAATCAGCAAGCTCGTCATAGGCGCATCTGCGGGTCGGACCCGCACCGCCAAGTCAGGTACCCTGTCAGCGTCAAAGTCTCCTCGAACGTAATACGGATTGATGGTTGTGTCAACCACGAGTTTCAAACGACCGCGAGATTGTCTCTCAAGACACTGCTCGATTGCGAGCGGAATGTGCAGGTCATCCTGGTTGCTCTGAAGCGAAAATACGAAGAGGAACAACAAACTGCTGGCACGCAGCACACTTACCTCCTGGTTCTGTTCCGCAGCCAATCGGCCTCAGTAGGTTGCGGTTGAAAGTGAATGTGATTCCGGTGGTTGTTGTGTGTTGTTGCGGAGGTGGTCATGCCACCGAACTGGCCCGGGGAACCGGATATTGCCGTCATCCCATACGCTTGGAACATTTCAACTAGAGTAGTGTTTCTTGCCTCGTCGGCCTGCTGGGAGGCGTTGGGACCGATCAAGGATCTACCTGACGCGCCGATATACCTCATATCAATTGACCCACCCCGGTGGCCATTCGGGGCATGGACGAAGTTACCGGCCGCATTACGCCCAGGCATTCCGATCTCCGTCGTGCCGGCAGTGATCGCGAGCTTTGATTCGCCCGGGTAATATGTCCCGTACCAGGCGGCCACGTTATAGAGAATGCTGGCAATGTCGGGGGCTAGATAATTCTCGGGAACAGCTTGAGGCGCGATTTCGAATCGCGCTTCCGTCTCTGTTGCGACCTGATTTATGTTGACAACGCTGGCTTCGTTCGGTTCGTACACCTGAACATCCCACATCGAACTGCCATACACGACCAAGTTGCCGTTGACTACGGCGGAGATCCCAGTGAAGCAGGTCGTGCCCGCAGTGCCCGCTTGACACTCCCTGACCCAGGTGTACGGGTTCTGTGCATCACCGGTGTACTTCCAATCCGCGCCGGTCGGGTCGATCAGCGACAGCGGATTGTTGAGAACGTACACATAGCGGTTCCATCCTTGCGGCATGTTCACCATGCTTTTCATCGACGGATCGACACTTAGGAAGCGGGACTGCGTCGCCGCCATGTGCCGGGCTCCGAAGTAATCGAGGCCCGATTCGGCATCGCGAACGTGTCCCGTGAACTGTTGCTTCGGCGCCCCAGCGCCGTAGCCGAGCGCCGTCGTCCGCCCGTTCGCATCCACGGCGATCGATTCTCCGAAGGGCCAGTAGTCGAAGCGCCGCACGTCACCGCCGGTGGCGTCGGTAGTCAGCCGGGTGCTCCCGAGCGCGTCCACCGAGAGGTAGCGGGTTCCCGGCGTCGGGGTGTCGTTGCCATACTCGGCCATCAGGGCTCCGGAGGCATCATACACGAAGGTGCTGACAGCGGCACTGGGCAGGTCAGCTCTGCAGTCGGCGAGCCGGGTCGGGCACCGAACGGCACGGACCCTCTGACCGGCGCCGTCATAAGAGTAGATTGCCGAGCCGTTCTGGGCGCTATCGACGGTCCGCACCTGGTTTTCGGCGGTGTAGGCGAGCGTAAACGGCCCGAAGGAGGTTTGGTTGCCGGCGTTGTCGTAGCTGACCCCCGTCATCTTGTTGTTGCCGGCACTGAACCAGTTCGCATCCTTGGGCGTTTGGGAATGGATCGGGATCCCGTTGCTTTGGGTATCGATCACCCACTGGTTTCCCCACCGGTCGTAGTCGTATGTCCGTTGTAGCGTTCCTTCGGTAAAGGACTTAAGGCGCTGGATGCGGTCGTAGGTGTAGGTTTGAGTTTGACCGACTGGGTAGGTGGTGATCGAGCGGACCGTGCCGTTGTTGTCCGTGGTTCCGTAAGTGTAGGTGAGTTGCATCCGGTCGGTCCCGTCCTGAGCAGTGCCGGCCCGGAGGTCTGTCAGTTGCAAGCGCGGATTGTAGCGGTAGGTTTCGTAGAGGCCATTTCCGTTCGCACCGTTACCCTGCCGCAGGCTCTTTACCGCTCCGTGAGCCGCATAGGCAAAGTCCTTGGCGTATGTCGTGGTTCCGGCCGAGAGCTGCGAGGTTCGTCCCACCGCATCAATCCCGTAGGTCACCGTTCTGCCGGACGGGTACTTGACCGAGGCAACGGTACCGGAGTGGTAGTAGGTGTACTCGAACGCATAGGTAACGCCCGCGGTCTGTTGTTCGCTCTTCTTCACCCGGCCCGCGCGGTCGTACTCGGTGATCCGGAAGGTCGTGTTGTCGCTGACCACCGAAGTGAGCCGTCCGAGCGAGTATGAGTTAGCCGCGTTGCCGTCGTAGTTGTACGTAACGGAAGGCGTTGCAGTATCGCTATAGGTTTTCGTTCGCACCTGATTCCGGGCGTTGTAGGTCATGGTGGTGGTGAAACGCCCATCCGTTCGCGACGTCGGGTTGCCCTTGTCGTCGTAGGCGATGGTCACCACGCCGCTTTCCGGATTTGTGGACTGCCAGAGTCTGCCGAGTGAGTCGTAGTCGAAAGTTCTGGTTTGCGTTCCCTGGACGACGCCCGTGAGATTGTCGCGCGCATCGTAAGTGTACGTCGTGGTCTCGACCGTGCTGGTAGTCTTGCGCTCGTCGATCTGCGACATTCGCCCGAGGATATCCCGTATATAAGTCGTCTCCCGGTCCTTGGCATCCACGACCTTCGTGGAACGGTTATCGTACGTGGAAGCCAAGAAGCCGGTCTTGGTCGAGTTATTGCCGACGGGCGACGGCGCGTCCACACCGCTGTAGTAACCGGTTTCCTTCGGCCGGCCCCCCGCATCTTGAGTCTCCAGGGTCCAGCCCATCGTTTCTTCTGTGGTCGCCTCGCTGGCCGTGTTCGCGCGGAACGGATTCGATGTCGCAACATAGGAATACCCGGCGGTCCGCCGGTAGCGAGTCTCGGTCTTGATTCCGGAGGTTTCGACAGCGCAGCTAGCGGTGCCGCTCTCGATGGTTCTCAGGAGGCGGATGCGGTCGGCTGGATCGTAGTGAGCGAACGTCTGCACGGACTCGCCGGTCCCGAGAGTCGTCGCTGTCTTGACGCACCGCTGGGCGTCGTCATAGGTCGTGGTCGTTACGCGGTTCTCGGTGTCGCTTAGTTGCTCCGTGACCGTCTTCGGGCGCCCCCATCGATCATAGTTCGTGTCAGTGGATACCGTGGCGCCTGATGCATTGATCCTGGTCTCGGCTTTCTTGACCAAGCCGGTCGAGAAGTCGGTGACGAACGTGTGCACGAGCTGTTCGGTGGTGCCGCTTGCGTCGCGGCGCTCCGTGAGAAAGAGGTCCGACACAACGCCGCCACCGGGCGCAGTGACGTCGCCATAGATGTCCTCGGTGACGGTGCTCAGCGGGGAACTGTGCAGGGTGACCTTCGTGCGGTTTCCGCGGCTCGAATACTCGAAGGTCGTCTTGACGCTATTCGCGTCGGTCAGAGGTGTGGTGGCGGACGCCTTCTTGGACGCCCACCGGCGCTCGGTCGCGACCAGCCCCCGCGTTGTCGTCGTCGTGCCGTAGTCGAACTCGGTGATCGCCTCGCTATTGACGGTAATCCGCTGCACAGCGCCGCGGTAACGCGGCACCGCCGGATTCCAGTACGCGAGCGTATTGTCCGTCACGGCTTCCGTACCATCGCCCGCGACCGGAGTCTCGTTGACGCCCGCAAAATAGAGGTTCGTGGTCGTTCGCAGCGCAGTACTGGACGGGATCGCGGTTGGGGGTCCTTGGTCGCCGCCGCTCCTCGGGATGCTACTGTACGTCACGGCTGCGTAGTCGGTGGTCGTTCGCAAGTTGCCATTCTTGTCAAAAGTGAACGACCGGACCGTCGTGTCGGTGAGTCCGCCGCCAGAACTCGGCAGCGAACGGAACTCAGCCCGGACATACGGGTTGGCCGCATCATTGTCAGGATTGAACCAGGGCTTGTTGCGCTGCCACAGTTTCTCCACGACCGAACCGTCCGGATTTCGCGTGCGATAGACCAACCCCCGCTGCGGGTTGGTCGGGATGTCCTCCGGGAAGAAGCTGTTGCTGGTAACTGCTCCTTCCGGGTTCGTAATCGTCGAACTCACGGGACTAAACGAATAGGTCCAGGCCTGGGTCTGAGCTACGTTCGCACCATCTTCCTTCGCATCGAATGTTATCGTCTTGCCGAGCACCGGGTTCTTGGTGAGGATGTTCGGCATTCCTCCCCCGTCGTTGGTGTAAGCGTAAGTCGTCTTGTGGCCAGTGGGTGTCACCACCTCCCGAAGCTCACCCCACCCGTTGCCGTTGCCCGTCCCCGGCCGGCTGTAGGCGAAAGAGTAGACTTGGCCCGATCCGCCGGCCTCGGCGGCAGGAATGGTAAAGCTCATGACCGAGTCTATGGAGAACGTTTCACTGCAGGAAGCACCTTCGCTCGTACAGATCCAGGTTTTCAGGCCGGTACTCACGAGAGCACGGTTGATAGTCCACTGGATCCACTCGCCGTTGAACGTTTGTGCGCGAACGTAGTGCTGGGTTGAGGTTGTCCGCTCCAACTCGACGAAGCGGCCGAAGTCATCCAGCAGACGAGTGATCGGGCTGCCTTGTTGACATCCGGATGGCGAACTCTGAGGGCAAGTGACGTTCTGAACCAAGATCTTGGCCCCGAAACGATCTTCGATCTTCTCGGTTCGCGCCCCCTTGCCGGTGACGATCGTGCCGTCGGGCAGATAGACAGCCCACGTTTGTGTGGCCCAATCGTTTGGGGGGTTTGGGGGATCCCCTGAAGCGGTCAACATCACGCGAATGAAACTGCCGTCACTCGTGTAGTAGTGAAGAGCCCCCGGCACACCCGCGATCCTCCCGCCGCCGAGGCACCCGTGGAGAAGGCCACTTGGTGCGACGGCGTAGTAACCCGTGCCGCCGTAGTCCTGAAAGCCTCGCAACCGCAACGTCTTCAGGCTGCCGTCCGGGAGCCGAAGCGAGAGTTTCTGGTTCTTCCACGGTTCGTTGGCGTTGTCCTGACAGTCGATGACGCCATCGATTGCGGGACGCACTTCCAGATGGAGGCCGTACTCGTAGCCATACTGCCACCCGCCGAACTGGCTGAACTGGAGACGGTTCTCGAAGATCTTATTGCCGCTCTGCCCGGTAGTTTGAGATTGATAGGTGTCGTAAACGAAAGAACTGTACGTCAGAGCGAATCCGGCCCCCATGCCAGATGGCGCTGGTTGCAATCCGGCAAGCGGAAAGCGGATGAACACGTTGCCGTTCGAGCTGTTAATCGACTCGAAGTCACCGACGGCGAACGTGCCTCCGGGGTACACGCCGCGCCGGGCCCGGTTGTCCGGCGCTTGGCCCCAAATGGAAACCGCGAAAACTGTAAGGGAGAAAAGGGTAGCGCTTTTTTGGAACACGGAGACACCTCACGGTTGGCGAAAGAGCGTCAGGTCCGCCTTGGAACCCGTTTCGAACTGATCCAAGTCGAGCCGGAGGACCTCGACACCGTTCTCGAACCTCACGATTTGAGCCGGATACGCATCACCGGCAGCGTTCCTTTTCCACGAGCGGAACTCGGTGAGCACTCGTGGCCGGCCCGGCAGGGACTGAGCGTTGTACATTACTCGCGCTGGCAAGAGCGTCGTCGAGTCGAGCCCGACGATCTTCTTTTCCGGTAGAGCGACGGCATTGCGCTGCTGGCTCGCTCCGGGAGTGTAGATTTCGTAGTAATCGAGGAACGGCCCCGTATAGTTGAGAGCCTTACCATCGTCCAGTCGGAACCTGCCTCCCGCGAACGTGATGACGGTCTCGGTCGCCATACCGTAGAGCAGATTCTCGGGGAGATCGGCGAAGAGGCTTTCGAGCAGCCTCAGTTGCGCTGCAGCCAGCGGACCGGCGGACGAACGCACATCGGTTCCATCGAAAATTACACTTGTCCGAATAGCGCCGGTTTCTTCGTAACGGAAGACCCCCGGAGGTTGCCACACCACCTGAACGGGGCGTCGTCCCTTGTCGTCCTGAACGAATCCGGTGTACGTCGCGCGTAACGCGCCCGGCTTCAGTAACCGGCCACCGAGCCGGTCGAACACTGCCTGCATCTGCGTGGGGAGGCGGCGCGGCGTCACAACGTCCGGCAAAGGCGGCTGCGCAGAAAGAACGTTGGGAACGACAAAGAACAGCGCGAGGCGAAACCAGGTACGTCGTTCGGGTAAGGCTGCCGAAGAAATCGTCATTGGACCCTCGCTCTGCCCGTGAATCGCAGAACCTTCTCGGTCTCATTGGGTTGTACACGCAGAACGGCCGCGGCTCGATCCGGGAGCAAGCGCCGGCCCTGGTCGTCCTCGAAATCGATATCGATGCCCCGCAGGCTCAGGGCGACGTCGCGGTCCTTGGGCACGACAAGCCGCAGATTGAGGCCCTTGGGGTCCTTGGCCATGACGAGAGCGCGAAGCGGTATCCCCGTGGTGGACACCACCTCGGCTGAGACCGGCGTAGAGAGCAGCGCCCTTTCTTTGTTCGCAATCGCCAGTTGCGGATCGTCGATGCGGATATGAAGAAAAGCCCCTTGGATGGCCCGCAGATCGACTCGCGCAACCTCGTTGCCTCTTAGCAGGCGGCTCGCCGGTTGCTGCGTCCAGTGGCAGGCGTCGAGGAGCGGAAGCCCGGGCGCGTCCAAGCAGACCAAGTAGTATCCCGAAACCAGATCCGGGACGCGATAGTCGCCGTTCTTGTCCGTCGTGACGCGGGCGTACATCGGCGACTTGGCGTCCACCGGCCACCGGCGCACGGTATTGATGATCGCGCCGGGCAACGGCTTTCCGTCAGGACCCGTAGCGCGGCCGATGATCTCGTTCGGCTTCGTGGGATCGGGAAGGCGCGGCGGCGGAATTGTCGTTCCGGGCGGCGGAGACGGCGGCAGGGTTGGGGGTATTTGGCCCCATATTATGACCTGCATCACGAGTAAACCGACCAGACACCGACTCGTGGTAGCCACTTTGCAGCCTCCTCTACAGGCAATCACTCTGAGAGAAGCCCAATCGTACGAGATTCTGGAAAAAAGTCAATGCCTCCGGCGTCCCATCGATGCAGTATGCTGGCGCATTTGCGAGAAATGTTCTTGACCATGAACGGGACCTGTGGCACTGTACTCTTCTCGGTGCTGGCACAAACTCCGGGTCATTAGTGGTCCGGAGGGGAGGTTACCTCATGCACGCCGTTGCGCAATCAGCGTTTCTGCGAGTGCTGGCGTTGGCCTTGGCGGTGCTGCCGGGGATTTCGCTGCGAGCGCAACAAGCGCCATCCCGTGAGTACATTCGCCTCGGCGGGCGCGTTATTGCCATCGAGGGGCCGAACGTGGCTCCCGCAGGAACGGTTGCACCAACGACACTCAGCTTTCGTGCGGATGGCAGTGTCGCGGCCGGACAGCCGACGCAAATCACGATTTCTACACAATCACCTGCCGGCTGGACCGCGACGGCCGCGAATTGGATCAGCGTTTCCCCATCATCCGGAACCACATCGGGTTCGGGAGCTCCTTATACCTCCGTCGTTACCGTGGCGGTGACGCCGACTGCGGGAGCGACACGGACCGGCAATATCAACTTCAGCGTCGGCGGGCTTACGGCAGATGTGGCCGTCACTCAAACCGGCGGCGTAACGCTGTCACCGGCCAGTGCGAACGCGCCGAGCACGGCGTGGAGTGGGACCTTCAATGTGGTCGCCCCGGCTGGAATTGCCTGGAGCGCGACTCTGGCGAGCGGTTCACCGTGGCTCAGCATCACAAGCGGCAGTTCCGGTTCCGGCAACGGCACGGTCGGTTTCAGTGTCCAGGCGAACACCGGCGCGGCGCGCAGCGGGCAGATCAACGTAAGTGGAGTTGGGTTGCAGACCGCGATCTTCACCGTGACGCAGCCCGCGAGCGGCGGCGGCACGGCGAACCTCAGCTTCAGTCCCGGCAGCAGCACGGTCGGTCCCCTCGGGGGCACGTTCTCGACCACCGTCGTCAGCGCTTTGTCGAGTACGCAGTGGATCGTTAGCGTGGACCAAGGAGCTTCGTGGCTCTCCGCCACTACGACTTCGGGAACCGGCAGCGCGCCCGTCTCCTACACGGCAGCCAACTGGACCGGGACGTCGATCCGGACCGGGGTCCTGCGAGTCAGCGAGAACGGAAACCCGAGCGTCACTGCGACGTTCACGCTGACCCAGAACCCGACGACGACCGGAATCAGCGCGGTACCGGCGCAATTTGGGCTGTCGAGCCATACGATCGGCTATCTCACGAGCCGCATCACGGCTGGCGCGGCGTGGACGGTGACGGCAAAGCCAGAATGGGTCACGCTGGTCGCGGGATACGGCAGCGGGGTTGGGAACCCGGCCGGTGAAGAACTGCGCTTCACCGTCAGCAACAATAACTTCGACCAACCCCGTGTTGGGAACGTGACCGTAGTCGCCGGATCTTCAAACGTCACGATTGTGGTGAATCAGGATCGTCCGCGTGTCGTCACCATCACTCCCGCCTCCACCACCGTGATCATCAATAGCGTCACCCAGTTCACAGCAAACGTGGATGGTGTGCCGGACAACGCCGCCGTCAACTGGCAGGCCGTTTACGGGAACATGGCCGGGCCGGCGTATACAGCCCCCGGCGCACCGCCGGTTACGGATACCATCACGGCGTCACACGTCAATGTCGCCGGGCTGTCCGGCACGGCCACCGTGAACGTACGCACCGCAACGACGCAGCCGCCGATGCCGATTTCCTTCACGCCACAGAACGGCACGGGAACCGGAGGGCTCTTTTCGCTGTCAGTCCGGCAGGATAGTGGGTTCGCGAACATTGGCGGTGTCGCCCTTCGTTATGCCAACGCGGTCGGGGTGACGAACGGAACCGACTTCACGGTGCAGATGTATCCGCGATCGACAACGACCGCACTGACCCGCTTGTTCTATCCGTCTCTGATTTTTGGACAATGGCAGGACCTTCTGGCCGGCGAAGCGAATTTGCCAGCCG
Source organism: uncultured Solibacteraceae bacterium (assembly GCA_964471915.1). Taxonomy (GTDB): domain Bacteria; phylum Acidobacteriota; class Terriglobia; order Bryobacterales; family Bryobacteraceae; genus JAIEPW01. Next base: position 10,605 of record CAYYID010000001.1, read on the forward strand.
GGCCGACAGCTGCGGATCTGGTCAGTCCGAACGGGAACATGCGCACGCGCAGCACGACCATGAGCGGAGTCACCGCTACCGACATGACCGCGAACTGGTGGCTCGACATGACGACTACCGTGTCGGGGCGGACTGTGCTCGCCGTCACGACGGCGAACCCGGACTACGTCTACCTGCCTGAGGTGCAGCTCGGCAGCTATTTCGCCGTCGGTTCGCCTTACCTGCAGTCGAACTCGCTCTCGCCAACGACGGGCGGAGGGATGACGCAGACGTTTACCGCGCGCTACTACTACGGAGCTGGCGGCACGAACCTCAGGACCGCGGATCTATTGGTCAACGTCACCCCGTCGGCGGCGAACGGCTGTTACGTGCAATACCGCAGAGCGGACAACAAACTATATCTGCGCAACGACGCAGACACCGCATGGCTCGAGGGATACACGCCGGGCACGGCGTTTGTCGCCCAGAACTCGCAATGCGCCGTGGCCGTGGCAACTTCGTCGGTGTCTTTCCTGAGCGACCAACTGGTGCTCACCGTGCCGCTTACGTTCCAGCAGCCGTTCCGCGGCTCCAAGGCCGTGCACCTGGCGGCCGTCGACAACAACGACCGGGGTTTCGGCCTGACGAACGCCGGAAGCTGGATCGTGGACAACCCACCGAGGGTCATTAGCGTGACACCGGGAAGCGGTTCTGGCCGGGCGCTACAACTGAATGCGACGTTCTCGGACGACGACGGTGCGGCCGACCTGCAGTTGATGAAGCTCCTCGTCAATGGCTCGACTGCTCAGACCAACGCGTGCTACGTAATCTACGACGCTGACACCAACGCCTTCACTCTGCGCAACGATACCGATACGGGGTCTGCAGGGGCGATCTACCCGGGCCAGCCCACGCAAGCCCAGAACAGCCAGTGCATGCTCATCGGCGACACCAGTCAAGTAACGACCTCGGGCAATGACGTCACGATCCGCCTTAGCCTGATCCTCAAAGCTGCCTTTGCCGGAGCCAAGAGCGTCTACCTGAGCGCGACGGACCGGGTCAACGTCGGCAACAACAATACGGGCGCGTGGCAGCCGCTCGGAACTTGGACGGTAGTGGGTAACACTGCGCCGACCGTTACCGATATCAGCCCCACGAACGGCACGGGAGGCTCGCGCGTCTTCACCGCGAGAGTTAACGATCCGGACGGGTATCAAGACATCCAGCGAGTGGATTTGCTCGTGAGCGCGTCGCCCACTTGGCCGAACCCGAACGCCTGCCACATCATCTACAGCGGTGACGTGCGTTCGGCATACCTCCTGGCCGACGACGGGCAGACCTACCTCGGACCTTTGGACCCTGTCAACTTCCCGCTCCTTCAGAACAGCCAATGCTCGATCACCTTCGCGGGGTTGAGCACCTCGGGCGCCGGTACATCGTTCACGCTAAACGTCCCTGTGACCTTCAAGGCCCCCTACGCGGGCGCGAAGCGCTTGGCGTTGCTTACGTTTGACTGGGGTGGCGTGGGCTCCAATGGCGCTTGGTGGACCGACGTCGGTTCGTGGAACACCGGACCCTGCACGTCAAGCATGACGCCCACCCTGCGTAGTTTCGCCGCAGGAGGCGGTTCGGGGACGGCTTCAATGGTTGCCCCGGCGAGCTGTCCGTGGACGGCGACTTCCGACGCGCCCTCTTGGCTCTCGCTCCAGAATCCGGTGGGCGCCGGTAACGGCTCGTTTTCTTACAACCTGAACGTCAACGCCAGTTCGGCGCGCCTGGGGACCATTTCCACTGACGGCCGGTTCTTCCGGGTGATGCAGGCGGGCGAGCCCGCCGTCGTTCCTTTCAATGACGTCCCCAACAGCCATCTGCAGTTCGACTACATTTCGCTGATGAAGAATCTGGGGATCACCGGGGGCTGTTCGGTCACGCCGCCGTTGTACTGCCCGGATTCGAATCTGACCCGGGCCCAGATGGCGGTCTTCATCGTAGTGACTCTGAACAAGGCGATGGGCACGCCGCTGACCTACACGACGACGCCATTCTTCAACGACGTTCCGTCGGGCCATTGGGCATTCCCGTATGTGCAACGAATGAAGGACCTGAACCTGACGTCCGGCTGTTCCGCGAGCCCGCCGCTCTACTGCCCGGATTCCAACATCACGCACGGGCAGGCGGCGGTCTTCATCATCGGCGCTTGGATGAGGGCGAACAACCTGACCTCGTTCACCCATACGACAACTCCCTATTTCACGGACGTGCCGTCCACGCATCCGCAGTTCAGCTACATCCAGAAGATGCGGGACATGGGCTTCTGGAACGGCTGCAACGCGACGCAGTACTGCGACACGGCCAGCGTCACGAGGGCCCAAATGGCTCCGATGGTCCTCAAAGCCATCATGGGCGCGCCGTAAGCGAGAACACTGGAAGCGAGCCGCGCCCGGCATTGGGACGCGGCTTCGTTCCTCATTGCTCGTCGTACACCAGGCCGCCGCTCAGGACGGTCCCCTGTTCGATAGTCATTTCCCTTCTCCCCGGTTGTTGATTACGCCCTTCTCGCTTTCGAACCTTGCGGTGTCATTGCCGAACGCGCGCCACGCCTCGCGCTCGGTGCGCGCGAACAGTTCGACCTTGGAGGCCGGGCACAGCGCCTCGACCAGTTGGTAGAACTCGTCGGGCTTGCGGGAGTGCTCGCGGCGCGCGGCTGACAGCACGGTCGAGTAATCGCCCTTGAGGAAGACCGGCGCGCCGCGGACGGCGAGCAAGCAGTGTTCGGTCTGGCCCCGGAGCCACTGGCCGGTGCCCATGCGGTCCTTGACCCAGGTCAGGAGGCTCTTGTACTCGAAGCCCCAGGCTGCCGCGACCTCGAAGGCTTGAGGGAGGTGCGAGTTGGTGGTCCACAACCAGAGGATGGCGTCCGGTTCGGCGAGCCCGGCGACGGGCACGGCCTTGATGGCCTCGATGGGCATGGACGGGTACGGCAACGACCCGCCTTCATAGGGCCAAGGCGGGTCGGCGACGATCACACCGAACGGTCCTTCGGGCAGCGCCGGCGGCGCGGCGGCGAGTTCGCGGGCTTGGCGTTCGACCTGCAGGCGCCGGTGCGCGCTCGCCACGTTGCCCGAGCGGTCCATCTGCTCGACCAGATGCCCGTACTCTTCCGGAGCGTCCTCGGCGGCGGCGATCACCTCCTCGGCCTTCTCGATCGTGGTGCGGCCGACGCCCAGGTAGCGGGCGATGCGGTCGCGGGCATCCCCCTGTCCTTCCGCCATTGTGGCGGGAAGACAGAGGTCCGAGCGGCTGCCCTGCCTGAGGCGCGCGGCCTTGCGTTCGAGCGGTTCGATGGCGCGTTTCAAGGCCACGATCTCGCTGGGCAGCAGGTCCTTGCGGGCCAGGTTCTCATGGGCTTCGCCGCGCGCGGCTTCGAGGAGATCGACCACGGTGACGGGGATGTCGCGCCAACCGAGCAGGCGGCAGGCTTCGAGACGCCGCTGGCCCGCGATCAGGCGTCCTTCGGCGGAGACTACCACCGGATGCAGGAGGCCGACCTGCGCGATGCTCTCGGCGAGCGGCCGCAGGTCGCCGAGGTCCTTGCGGTACCGGTAGCCGACCTCGATTCGTTCAAGGGCGAGTTTCGTCATGCCCCCGTCCATCCGGGTTAAACCCATCCGGGTTAAACATCGCGCAACCCACTCTCGCGGGAATCAGCGCGCTCGCGTCCGAAGCGCCATCCGAAAGATAGACACGCCGGTAGTTCCAGTTCCGCGGCCGGCCCATGATGAGCGACCCGGCAGCGTAGACGGCAAGCGCGGCGACGACGCCCAGGATGTCGGCGACCGCCGGAGTGCCCGGGCAGGGATAGCGCTCATCGTTGATCATGTCCGGGTAGAGGCACCCGAGACATGCACCCTGCGCTTCCTGAACGAAGACGTAGCCGTGGTTGCAGTCGGCCGAGACCGCGACGAAGATGGCGGGCTTACCTCGCGCCCGGCAGAACCGGCTCACCGCCACGCGCGCCGGATTGTTATCGACGCCGCAGATGGCGAGGTCACAGGTCAAGTCGAGACCGCGCGTCAAGGCGTCCTCGAACATGAGCGCGTGGCCCGTGATCGCGGTGGCATGGATGCACTCGGGCGCGAGGTTCCCGGCGAGCGCCAGGGCCTTGTTTCTGCCGATGTCTTCAGCGAAGAACCGCTGGCGGCTCAGGTTCGACGCCTCGACCGTGTCGCCATCGACGATGGTGAGCCCGCCGATCCCCTGCCGCGCCAGCATCAGCGCCACCGGGCTGCCGATACCGCCCGCGCCGACGATCAGGACGCGGCTTCGAGATAGCGCCGCCTGGTCGAAGGACGGCGCGGCCTGCTGCCGCGCCGCCGCCTCCGCGACCGCCCGTCCTTTGAGCCTAATCGAGATGGCCGAGACGGTAGACTCCCCGTTCGACCCGCTCCACGCCGCTGCCATGGATCTTTACCTCCACTTCTCCGTCAAGCCGCAGGAACCGGACATAGCCGTCGCGGCTGAAGATGGCCATGAGGACCTCGAAGCCGCCATGTTCGAGCCGCCGCTGGAACTTCTGATCGATGCCCGAAGGTTCGGTCGCGCCCGCGCCGCGGCCGGGGTGCGAGTGCATGTGCGCGAGCAGGCGCTGGCCGAAACGGTCGAGCTCGACCAGCACCTGGGCCATGGACTCGGGCTTGGCGGTGACGCCCACCATGCTGCGCGCCTCGTGTTCGAGGTCCCGGCGGTGGTCGAGCACCAGCATGCCGCCGGTCTCGGCGCCGGTCACGAGACACAGCTGTTCGCCGCTGTCGGCGGTCAGGATCCGGTACGTCTCGTGCAGGAAGAGCGACGAGACCAGATGCCGCGGGCCTTCCGGCTTCGAGGCCTGGTCGAACGTATCGATGAGTTCGGTCGCGTGCGCGAGGCGCAGGCACAGCGCGTCCATCCGCGGGCGGTCGTGCTTGGAGACCGCTTCGGAGAACCGCTTCATCAGTTTGTCGCGGCGCGCGGTGAGTTCGGCGCGCAGCGCAGCGGCGGACTGGGCGGGCTTCATGCGCTGCTCCTTGCCTGCCGGATCGCCTCGGCGAGCAGCCCTTCGATGGCCAGGATCCCGGCGCTCAGCTCTTTCGGGCGGACGGCCATGTGCACCGTCCACCAACCGTTCTGAAGCCTGCGGAAGCAGGTCCAGTGAGTGTGGTGTTCGAGCTCGGGCGGCGGATCCTTGAGCGCGAACTCGATGCGCCCGGAGGTCTCGCGCGCCGAACCCTGAAAGACCCCGAACGGCGTCTGGTAGTTGCCGGTGAAGACGTTGCCCTGCTGGGTCCAGCCGCGCTCCTGCCAGTACGGGATGGCGCGGCGCTGAACGGCGACGGCCTCTTGGACAGGACGGGCCACCCGCGACGCGAGGTCGCGGATGGCCGTGGTGAGAGGACGGGTACCGAGCACGGTTACGCGCATCGGCCGACCTCGGCGGGCGGGGTGGCAAAGAGCTTCTGGCCGTCGGCGACTTTGTCGTAGACGGCCTCGGCGGAGGCAAAGAAGCCCTCGCTCGGGCCCTTGGCGAGCAGGTAGCCGCCGAGGTTGAGCTGGGTGAGGATGTCGCCCGCGGTGGTGCCGGGGCGGATCTCGATGTCGCGGATCTGGCCGGAGCCAGCGACGACGATCGCGAGTTTCTTCATGATCGATTTCCTTTTCAGTTGGATTTAAGGGATTGCTCCCACTTCGATTAAAGCGGGCGCCTGTAAGTAGGTTGCCCCCTTGAATAGAAGGGAAGAAGAGAAGGGAACATGAAAAAGACCGGAAAGCGCTTTCGCTTTCCGGTCTGGTTGTTTCCTGGCCCCGTCACCGTTCTCCGGGCGGGACCACTCGCGTGAACCTCCCTTCCTTGAAATACAGATCCCGCTCGACCGCGAGGCCGAGCGGCGTGCGGACGGCTGCGAGCTCGGAGAGCAAGAAGTAGCCGAACTCCGCTTCGAGGCCTACCACGAAGCCGAAGAGCAGGAAGTCCTCCTCGCGCGGCGAGCCTTCGGTGACGTACCACGTCCAGCCGGTGCCCGGCAGGAAAAGCTTCAGGTAGACTACCGGGTCGGCTTCCGACTCCTGCGAATACAGGGGCGGAAGCCGCCGGCGGGTCTCTTCTGTTAACAGCCTCTCTTCGGGCACCAGCCTCTCTCCGGTTAGCAGCCTCACAGCTTGCCGCCGGCCTCGAAGATCTTGCGGACCTCCTCGAACTGCTGGAGCTGCTTGCGCTTGGCTTTGAGCAGTTCCTCGGTCTCGGCGATCTCGACCTTCAGTTTGTCGGCCTGATCGAGTACGACCTCGACCGGCGTCCTCTTGCGCCACGGTTTCCGGCCTTCGCTTTTGGGCGGGGCCTTGGGATCCGCAAGCGGTTGCTTGGGATTGGGCATGACTTGCCTCCTTCGTCTATGGGCTTTCGGGTTGACGGTTCACCCAGTCCTCGAGCCTGCGAATCGCTTCGCGCTTCACGGGAAGCTCGATGTGGGTGTAAAGGGAGTGCACGCCTGCCCCCGCCGAGTGACCGGCGAGGGCCATGCGGACCTCCTGCAGGACGCCGGCCTCCATCAGCCGCGACACGAAGGTGTGGCGCAGGTCGTGGAAGCGGAGGTGGCGGATGGCGGCCCGCTTGAGGGCGCCGCGCCACGCGGTCTTGATGATGCGCACGGCTTGGCCGTGGTAGCCGAACACGATGCCTTCGGCCTGACGATGGTCGTTGAGCCAGCGGACGAGGCGGCGGGTGAGCGGAATCTCCCGCGCCTCGCCCTCGGGCGTCTTCGAACGGGTGACCGAGAGCACGCCCCGGGCCAGGTCGATATCCTCCCAGCGCTGCCGGGTGATCTCGCCCCGGCGCATGCCGGTGTCGAGCGCGGCCAGGATCATGGCGCGCAGGTGCTCCGGAGCCGCGGCCAGGAGCTTGTGCTCCTCGGCCACGCTCAGGATCTGGCGCCTGGTGCGCCGCTCCCTAGCGAGACGCAGCCGCGTCAGGGGGTTGGCGGCGAGCAGCCGCTCGTCCACGGCCCAATAAAGAAGATGCCGCAGGACGCTCAGGTCACGATTGACCGTGGCGTCCTTGACGGGCTTTTCGGGCCGTTCGGCCTGCCGCGCCCGGCGGAACTCCTCGGTGAGGCCCTTGGTCAGGTGCGCCACCGGCAGTTCGCCGAAGTACGGCAGCAGGATCTTGAGGTGATAGAGATGATGCGGCCGGGCGGCGCCGCTGGCGATGAAGTGCGCGGCGAGCGCGGCGACGGTCATCTTCGGGTCGGCGTCGACCAGCTGATGGCGGCGGGCATTGGCGTCGGCTTTGAGCTTGTCGAGCACCGCCTGCGCCTGCCGCCGGTTCGCGGTGCCGGTCGAATGCTGATGCCGGACACCGTCGATGTAGAAGTAGGCCCAGTAGGTGTTGCCCCGCTTGAAGAGACTCACGGCTTTTGCTTAAATTCCTCCTTGGTTTTCGGCCGAACGCTGTCTGCGTTCGACCCAGCGCACAACTTGTCCGGTAAAGAACACGAGCTTGCCGCTGGCCGTGAACCGCAAGTGCGGCAGACCCTGGGGCAACAAGGTCTGTCTTACGGTCCACGGAGAGCAGCCGAGCATGCGGGCCACCTCGCGGATGTCGAGAGGTGCGCCTAATAGCTCGCCGCGCGAGTACTTCACTTCCGAGGCGCCCGGCAACGCGGGCTTGCCGGAGGCGGCGCCCGTGCCCCGCCGTTCGCGAAATTCGGGCCTGGGTGGCGCGGGTCCGGGCCAGGCGGCCATAGAGGCCAGCCCGGCCTTGGCGCCGCGTATGGGCGCACCCGGGGCGCGGCCCGCCTTGCGCGGGTTCATGGGCTTCACTCCTTCTTCGTTCTGGCTTTCTGCCGATGCGCGGGGCGTGGATCGCCCAAGCGCCCGTGCCACTCTTCGGAAACACCGCCCCAGGAAATGCCTCGGGAACCACTTCCCGATGCGCCCGGGCCGAAACCCCGCCTATCGGCGCGGGATTCCGCACTTAGCCGAAAGCCGACTCCTTACGGCTTAATCGCCCCGTTCCCTATGGCCTGGCTTCCGGTGACCTGCGAACAAGCCCCGTACCGCTCCCTTCAGAAACCGGGGCAGCTGCAGGTACGCCATCCACAGCAGTCCGAGGATCAAGCCCAGCGCGAGCATCGTTCCGGTCAACGGCTGCTCGGCCGCGAGCAACCCTCCGAGGACACTTACGAACACCATCACCGACAAGAGCAACAGCAGAACTCCGGGCACTACCCCGAGCATCCATGACAGGAACCGGGCCGCATTGCTGGTCCGGGGCTGTGGAACGCTCAGTTCCCTCGAACCGCACGTCGCGCACGCCTGCGCGTCGCGCGGGTTCATGTGCCGCGCCGGACACAGCTTCACGTCGTAGGACCGCCCGCAGTGGTTGCAGTAGAGCGGTTCCCCCGGAGTCAGGCGCTGGCAGTTGGTGCAATAACGCATAGAAAAGGTCCTTAGAAGCGTCACCGGGCCCTTTAGTGAAAGCCCTGCGGTGCGCGGGTTAGGAGAAGAGCGGCAGCAGTTCCTTGCCGCCCGGACGCAGCCAGATGGCCGCTTCGAAGCCGCACTCTCTTACTTGTGAAAATGTCGTGAACCAGAACAGCTTGGTGGTCGTCTCGGCGGCCAGTTCCGCAAGGTTCGCCTTCCGCCGCGCTGAGCCGGTGACCACTAAAACCCGGAACTGCTCGCGGCCGAAAATCCTCCCGAACTCGCCCGAGACGGCCAGCCGCAGGTACAGCTCGATCTTCTTCTTCCAAACCTTCTTCGGCTCCGAGCCCAGATCGGCTTCAAGAAACATCCCGCGCACCTGTCCTCCCCTCTCGATCTCAAGGTACAGGTCGGGTGTAAGTAGGACCGTCTTCGACAGCGGCCCGGAAAACGTCCGCCAATGCGCCGCCAGGGCTTTTCTGGGTGCAGCGGGGTATTCGAGCTCGACCAACATTTCGTTGACCGCGAGCTGATGAAAAGCGAAGAAGTCCCCGACCAAGAGGCCGCTCGACCGGCGGCGCAGCGGCGTCGCGGTTCCACCCACCGCTTCCGCGCCGCGCCCGGTCAGGAGGTAGATGGCCTTGCGGCCCCCGGCCTCGGTCGGCAGGAACAGGCGGCGCAGGAACCCGGCGTGCGCCAGACGCGTCATCCGGTCGTGGGTTCGCTGGTAGGACCCGAACCCGCCGATACGCCGTGCCTGAACGAGGTCAATCAAGCGCATCCTGCCAATGGCTTCCAGTAACCGCCGGTCGCGCGCCTGGAGCACCACCGCGTCATTCCCAGTCATCGAGCGTCTCCCGCTGGCGTCGCGGCTGCGCCCGCCGCGCCTGAATCTCCGCCTCGATCTGGGTGCGCGGTCTCGTCCAGCGCGCCCGGCACCGCCGCCGCAGATCGTCCCAAGGGGCGCCCGGATCCCGAACCTCGGCGACCAGCGCCGTGCGCGCCGGCAAACTGCCGCTCTTGACCACGACGTGGCGGCGCGGCAGGTTTCTGAGGTGCTCGGCCATCCGGCGTCCGCCGTCGAGCGCCGCACCGAGCTTTTCCGCATCGGCGCTCGAGAGCTGAAACAGCACCTGTGTTCCGGTCGCTAAGATCGCCGCGCGCGTCTCGTCCGAGTACTGCTGGGTGAACTGGTTGGCGCTGACGATCGAGACTTGGAACTTGCGCGCCTCTGAGAACAAAGTCTCGAGTCCCGTGTCGTAGACCAGGTTCTGCACCTCGTCGCAGTAGACCGTGAAGATCCTGCGGTCGCGCCGGGCAAAGAACGCGTTCTTGAGCTTGGCGAGGAACAGTCCGGCGAACGTCGCGGCCTGCTCGCCGAGCCGTCCCTTGTCGAGATGGAGGATCAGGAACGATCCGGCATCGATGGCCTGCCCGAGCGCGAAGGTCGAGCCGCGCTGGCCCGTCAGGTGCCGCAGCTTGGGGTCGGTCACGAAGGGCGAGACTTTGTTGAGGATGGGATCGCGGTACGCCGCCTGCATCTGTGGCGTCAGTTGGTTGAAGCGTTCGGTGAAGTAGGCCGCGATCTCCGGGTTACGCGACGCGGCAACGCAGCGCGCGCGGAACGCGTCGTTGGTCAGAAGGAGCGGCAGGTCCACGATGGTCATCCCGGCGTCGGCCAGGACGTGCAGACTTGCCCGGAGCAGTTCCTCGGTCCGGGCTCCCAGCGTGTCGAGTTTCCAGCGATGGCGCAGCACGGACGCGAACTCGGCGATCTGCGTATGGAGATCCTGCCCCGGCGGGGCTTCGAGCAGGTTGATCCCGGCCGAAAACTCGGGATCGCCCGGCTCGATGAGGATCACACGGTGGCTCAGGTCCACGCCGCGCCGCCGCTCCTCGGCGGCCAGCGTGCTGAGCAGGAACGGGGTCGCGTCGCCGTGCAGATCGATGGCGCAGAAGCCCTGGCCGCGCCGGATGTCCTGGGCCTCGAAGTAATTGATGAGCTTCGATTTGCCCTGCCCGGTCTTGCCGAGCACGGCGATGTGCTCGGCGCGCTTGGTCTCGCGAATCACCACCCGGCTTCCCGTGGGCAGACCGTCGCGCAGCTCACTCCCAAGGTCGAGTCCTTCGCCTGAAGCCAGCTCCGGAGTCCGGCGCCGGTTCCAGGCATCGACGATCCAGTTTTCGAAAAAGTGTCTCATGTTGGGATCTTGTGTTCGCGGAGCGGCCGCGCGCCGGACTTCGCGAGCCACCAGAGCAGCACCCAGAAGTTCTTGCGAATCATCCCGCCCTGCCCGCGGCTGTTTCCCTGAATTCGGGCGCGGATCGCCTGCGGAGAGACCTTCTCGGCGCGCGCGATCTCGGACTCGTTGCGGCCTTGGAGGATCATCCGCCACGTCCGGCGCTCCGTCTCGTTCAGGTTGACGTAGTAACGCCCGTCGTCTTCCCACGCCGGAGGTCGCGGGTCGTCGAGCGTTGGCTCGTGAGCCCCCGGCGCAACGCTCAGGATGAGTTTTCCGCCCCGCCTGGCCAGGCTGGCCTTCTCTTCCGAGCCGTCGAGTGTGCGATACCGCCCGTAACGCAGGTCTTCAGTCGAGTCGTCGTGCTGCATGCCGGTTCCCTTGGAACCCCAGCATGCGGCGGCACAATGACTCCCACCAAGAGCACCCCCGGCTGAACTTGTAACGGAACTCTAGCGGTCGGACGCCGTGTTCTCGTAGAGGGCGCGGCGGACGTAGGAGCGCAGGAGCTTCGGATAAAGGCCGAGTTCCGGCGCGATGGTTAGCAGCTTGGTGACCGTCTGCTGGTGAGAGAACCTCGCCGCGACTGGCGCGTTGCGCGCGAGGAGTTCCCTCGCCTGAGCGGCAAGGGCCGGATCTCCCGAGGAGAGCAACGCCGCTGCCGCCCAGTTTCTGGCCATGGAGGATTCGAGGCTCGTGTGCCCGAAGCTCGCGAACGCCTCGTCGAGAACTCGCATCGCCGTGTCACAATCGAGCGGCTCCAACAGGCTGATATGGCGGTCCGAGGCCATCAGGGGACTCGCGGGCTTCCAGTTGTCCTCGAGATCGTGCATCGCGCGGGAGGCGGCGGCGAAACTCTTCCGCGCCGCGTCATCCTCGGCTGCCTGGAACGCCGCCACGCCGCACTGCCTCAGATGATCCGAGCCGAGCGGCTGGCCCGCCGCGAGGCTGGCATCTTGAGCGATCGCCAGGAGTTGCCGCGCGAGTAAGGGGCGCTTGGCGAGAAGCGCGGCGTTGGACATCGGTAGAACCGCGCGACCGAAGTCCCGGCGATAACTCCGCCCGCCTGATTCCTGGTAGGCCGTTCGCCACAGAGTGAGGGCGAGGCTGCCCGTTTCGAGAGCCGCCGCGCTCTCGCCCAGATGGCAATGAAACCACGCGATGAACTCGTAGATCCGGGCCTTGAGGGCGATGAGGGGCGTGCTGGCCGCGTATCCGGCCTGGGGCAGCAGGAGGCGCAGCTCCGTGATCCCTGCCCGAAAGTCGTAGGCCGATCGCTTCTCCGCGGCAACAGCGTCCACCAACTGCGACAGCTCGTCGATCCGTAGCCGCGAATGCGCCGTTCTCGCGACCGAATCCGCCTCCGGGCGGAGCCCCACTCGCTCGCGGTCTTCGCCGCTCACCGGATTGGCGAGGCTTGCATAGCTGGAGATGGAAGGGGAGGTGGAGGCCCGGCCTGCCCTGGCCCGGCTCGCGCACACACGAACGTTGGCGGCGGTCACGTCGAGCAAACTACCAATGCGCCCGGAGGAGACGCCCCGGTCGAGCAGCCACCCCAACAGACCGCCCAGGGGCGCGAGCCGCAACGAGGGTTTCTGATCCACAACTCCACCCTCCCTCTCTATTCTCACCAGTTTTCTGAAGATCCGGGGGCCTGCCCGGGATTGGGATTTGACGCTTCGGGCGGTTCCCTGCTACGGTTACCGAGCTTTCGGGTGGCCATCTTGGCCGAGTCCGGTGCGCTGGGCATCTCGCCCCGCGCCCCGAATCCAGCAAGGAGGTATCACCCATGCCGAAGCAAATTCCACCACTGCCTGTTCCCCGGAACCGGCCGCGCCTCGAACCGTTCTATTCCGTCTTCGTGGAGGTCGTCGTACCCTTCGCTCTCGGCGCGCAGCTATTCTCGGCGACGAGGCGGCTGTCGCGGCGGCAGCGGAAGCGGCTCGTCGATGACATCGAGTCTGCGTCGAGCACCGGGCCGGGGTCCGTCTTGATCCGGCTCTCTATGTCCGCGCCTTCCAGGTCTGCCTGTACTTCTTCCATCGGGCCGGCGCGCGACTCGGCGTTCCTGACGCAGAGGTGCACCTACAGGCGGTGGACGAAGTCTACTGCCTGCTGAAGCATCTGGAGATCGATCTCGGGTTGCGCGACGTCTTCATCAGAGTCTAGGCAGCTTCATCAAAGTCTAGGCAACCCAAGTCCCAGACCCGGTTCTCACGAGCCGGGTCTTTACTTCGTCTTCGAACACTGTCCTGAAATCAGGAGCTCCCGGTATCTCCTTCCCGGCCTAGCCTGCGCCGTGTAGGCCAGATCGACTCCCGACACCCGGAATCCTCGAAAGATCTCGTGCACCTCGGGCGTATCGTTCAAGGACAGCAGAAACTTCCCTTTGAGGTCCGTCAGCCGCTCGGCCAACCGCTCAAAATCCGCCCGCTCGAAGTTGAACTTGTAGAGCTTCCGGCCGAAGTAAGGCGGGTCAAGATAGAAGAAGGTCGATGGACGGTCGTAGCGAGTGAGGATCTCTTCATAGGGAAGGCTCTCGATCTGGACGCTCTGCAGCCTCCGGTGGGCCGCTTCGAGCGAGGCGCGGATCCGCGGCGGGCTGTAGTTCGACGGGTACGCGACGCCGTAATGAAAGCTCTGCTTGACGATCAGCCCGCCGAATGAGTTCTTCTGTAGATACAGGAAACGCGCCGCCCGCTGGATGTCGGTCAGGGTCCCGGGGTCGGATCGCCGCGTCAGCTCGTGGAGCTTGCGGCTCGCCGGCATCGATTCGAGCAGACGGGCCAGCTCTTCGTAATGCCACTGGCAGACCCGGTAGAAGTTCACGACCTCGCCGTCCAGGTCGTTCAGCACCTCGACCTTCGATGGTTCTTTGTGAAAGAGCACTTGCGCGCCTCCGGCAAAAGGCTCCACGTACGTGGTGTGTTCCGGGGTCATGGCGATGATGCGCGCGGCCAGGCGGTTCTTGCCGCCGATGTAAGGAATCGGTCCGATCATGTTGTAGGGCGTAGTTAGTTGAGAAAATGCCGCTCGCACTGGACATAGAGGCCGAGTGCGGCGGCGTCCTGGGCGTAGTGTTTGCCGTTCGAGCCCGCCAACTCCGGCCAGATCGAACAGATCACCTGCCGCAGTTCCTTGCGGGAGCGCAGCGCCGGATGCCCGAAGGCGTCGAAGAGCGTGTGCTTCTCGATCTCCCAAACCGGCAGGCCGGCTTCCCGCAGCACGCTCACGGCGGCCCTGTTGAGGGCTGCCCGCTGGATCTCTTCCCCGTTTGGAATGATCTCGATGGCCGCGGACAACGGCTCGAACTGGCGCGTCATCCGGTTGACGAAGCCGTAGGCGCTCGCTACCGCACGCTCCCGGTCCGCGGCCAGTTGCCGGGTCTGGAGGTAGTGCAGGCGCGTTCCGTCGAGCACGGCGACGGTGATTGCCCTTCGCTCCACCCGAATCGAGAGCAGCCGGATCGATTCCCAGCCGTTACCCGGTTCGGTAGCCGCCTCGACTTCGGCGGTGAAGCCCATGACGCGCCGCCCCGCCGGATACCGGCGCAGGGCGCGGCGAAAGGCGGTCAGCAGGCGCGGCCGGGAGTACTGGTCCGTGAACCCGGTCAAGTAGTTCGCCGCCTCGGGCTCCCCCAGGTGCCGGGCCAGCAGCACCGCCAAGAGCCCGTCCTCGGACTCGGGGCGAAACGCGGACTGATAGGGCTGGAACTTGTCGAGAAGCATCATAGCGGTTGGCGAAACAGGTCCTGCTGGCCGCTCCCGGCCAGAACCTCCTCGTCCGCCCGGACCCGCGAGCGGATCTGCTCGTAAAGCCTGGGGAACAGGAAGGCCACCGGCACGCGGAGGATGATCTCCAACGCGAGGGCGGTTTCGAGCGGCGGCAATGAGTTGCCGCGCTCGTAGCGCGAGACCATGGCGCTGCTCGACTGGCCCAGGAGTCTTGCGACCCGGGCCTGGGTGTAGCCCATCCTCCTGCGATAGATCAGGATGCCGTTCGGTTTTGGTGTTGGTTTGCTTGCTGTCATCGGCGTGCTTTTAGCGCTCGCTCTTGCCGGTACTTTAGCAAGACTATGGAAAAACGAAAGGGGGGAAAGTTTGTGGATTAGTGCGGCTGGCGGCGTCTGGCTGTGGACAGATAGCGCACAACTCGCCTCTGCCGCGCCCGGCGCCGCAGGAATTCGCGGGCACGCGAAGCCAGCTCATCCACGATGAGCGCTTCGATGACCTCCTTCAGAATGAGCAAAACGATTTCCGGCCAGTTCATGACCGGGATTGTGGCGCTGGATGGCCGCTCCGGGAAGCCGGGAGAATCGGGACCCGGATTCCAGCACCCGGATGCAGTTTTTCCCCTCTTTCGGGAGCACCCAACCTGTCCTATGCTGTCCGAACCATGACCCCGACGAACGAACCCAAGCCAGACGGCAACGACCTGCGCGTCGTGTGGGTGAATCCGCCAGTCCCCGACGAACACGCGCTGCTTCAAGCCCTTGCCCGGATCTTGGGTGTACCGTTGCCCGATCAAGAGTTGTCCACAGCGGGCGATTTGACTCGTCGGGACACAGAGCTATCCTGTGAACGCCTCCCCTTAAGTAACTCTTCGCTCCCATGCCCGCCGTCACTTCCGACATCCGCACCGTAGCCCTCTACGCCCGCGTCTCGACCGACGAACAGAAAGAAGGTCAGACCATCGATTCGCAGGTCGCCGAGATCGAGCGCTTTGCCCGCGACCGGGCGTGGCCCATCGCGGGGGTATACAAGGATGAAGGGTGGAGCGGAGCTTTGATGGCCCGGCCCGAACTCGACCGGCTGCGCGACGACGCGCGGCAAGGGCGGTTTCAGGCTGTTCTGATCAACGACGTGGACCGCCTGGCGCGGGATGTCGCGCACCTCGGCATCATCAAGCGCGACCTCGAACGCCACGGCGCCAACGTCATCTTCCGCAAGCTCCCAACCGACTCGAGCCCTACGAGCAACCTCATGGTCAATATCCTCGGCAGCTTTGCCGAGTTTGAGCGCGAGTTGATCTCCGACCGCACCCGCCGGGGACGCCGTTACTGGATCGAGGTCCGCAAGCGTTACCTCGGCTCGAATACCGCCTACGGCTACCGCTACATCAAGAAAGAGCAGACCGCGGACAAGAGCGGCGAGCTGCGGCTTGAGCCCTCGGAAGCCGCCGTGGTCCGCGAGATCTTCGCGTGGGTCGATCAGGACGGCCTGTCGGCCCGGAAAGTAGTCCAGAGGCTGAACGCGCGGCGGGTGCCGAGTCCGAAGGGCCGCGGACCCTGGGGCAGATCCACCATTCTGCGGCTCCTCAGAAACACAATGTACTGCGGCACGTGGTACTACAACAAGTCGCACATCCAAATGCAGGGCGAAGATGTCCGTCCTTCGGCAAGGCCCGCGAAACGTACCGTACGCCGGCCTAAGGACGATTGGCTGCCGCTGGAGCTGCCCGAACCGCTCCGGCTCGTATCCCGCGCGCGCTGGGAGCGGGTCCAGCAGCGGCTGCGCGACAACATCGCCTTCTCGCCCCGCAACGAAAAACACCGCTACCTGCTCAAGG
The DNA here is from genome assembly GCA_964471915.1 of uncultured Solibacteraceae bacterium. GTDB lineage: Bacteria > Acidobacteriota > Terriglobia > Bryobacterales > Bryobacteraceae > JAIEPW01. The sequence continues at coordinate 26,846 of CAYYID010000001.1, forward strand.
GCCTGGTGCGGTGTGGCGGCTGCGGCGGAGCCTTCGTCGGCGATCCGTGTCACGGCAAGTTCTACTACCGTTGCGCGAACCGCTGCCAGAGCCAACCCTCCATCACCGAAGCAAAGCTGGATCAGGCGGTCATGGGTGCCGTTCGCCGCGTCCTGTCGAACCCGGAACTAATCCTCAAGTCGTTCGAAAAGCTCAACAAGCAGAAGGCTTCGCAGGCAGCGCGCCGTCATGCCGAGGCGAAGGCGGCCGGGAAACGGCTCGCCGCGCTAGCCGAAGAGGAACAGCGAGTCCTCCAAGCGTACCGGACCGGCGTCATCACACCCGCACAGCTCGCCTTGCAGCTCGAACACCTCGCACAACGAAGGAAGACAATCGAAGCGGTACGAACCGGTCCGAACGACCCGTCACCAATCGGCGACCAGCAGGCCATGAGCCTCCGGGAGACCTGCGCCGCGCTAGCCGAACGGCTGGACGCGCTCGACCCGGAAGGCTGGCGCGCTCTCCTTCGAACACTGATCAAACACATCGCGCTCCAGAAGGAAAAGATCGAGATTCAGGGAAGAATCTGCGCCGCACACTCGGAAATGAACAGTGAGCTCGGCAGCACCGATGCGGAGTTCCTGGTTGCAGTACCGGAGACCGGGTGACTCGACCCGACCGTAGGCCAGAACTCGGTGGTCGGTCACATGGGTTTCTTGCGGCCGAGAGATGCAAGCCACGGCGGCCCCGAGCTGGCTCCCCAACAACGGGCACCGGAACCAATGGATGCTGACGCCCTCGATCAGGTGCCTTCCCAACGGATAGCTCTGGCTAACCGGCAGCGGCGCGCAATCGATGACACGTTGTGTGCATGTCGTGTGCGCTGCAGTCATGCGACAAGCCTTGCCTATTGCTCAAGGTCTCCCGCCCATACTCGGCGCACAATCTCATCGAGGCCAGTGAAGTGGCATTGGCCTCCCGGGTTTGAACGACTGATGGCCAGTCAGCCTACATCGGATGGGCATCGTTGATGTCCAGTTCGGGGAAACGACCGTAGATTGAAAGGATCAGTTTTGGAGCAGAACCCGTGCTTTCTTTGGTTAAGGGCGCAAGGAGCGAGCCTGAACAGCCATGATGCCCTGATGTGCCTCCCGAAATCTCTACCAGGTAAAACTAGAGAAGCTCCGAGAATGGAAGGAGCAGGTAGAGATGAAGAAGAGCCGATACACGGAAGAACAGGTGATAGGCGCCGTCAAGCAGATGGAGGCGGGGCGGAAGGCGAAGGAGTTGGCGCGCGAGCTTGGGGTGAGCGAAGCCACGCTGTATGCCTGGAAGTCGAAGTACGGCGGACTGGAGGTCAGCGAGGCCCGGCGACTGCGGGATCTGGAGCAGGAGAACGCGCGGTTGAAGAAGCTGGTCGCCGACTTGTCGTTGGACAAGGACGCCCTGCAGACGGTGATCCGAAAAAACGGATGGAGCTTGTAGCGCGACGGCGCGATGTGGCGCTCGTGATGGTCGAACATGGGCTGAGCGAGCGCCAAGCCTGCAAGCTGATGGAACTGGATCGCACCACTACCGCTACGAGCCTCGGCCAGACCGCAATGCCGGGCTGCGCCACGCGATGATCGAACTGGCTCGGCAAAAGCCGCGCTACGGATACAGGCGGTTGGGCGCGCTGCTGGTGCGCCGCGGCTGGCTAGCGAATCCGAAGCGGGTCTACCGGCTGTACCGGCAAGAGCATCTGGCGGTGCGGCGGCTGAAACGCAAGCGGGTGCAGCGGATAGCGCCGCCGGCAGCGATGCTCACGGCGCCGAACCAGGAATGGGCGATCGACTTCGTAATGGACTCGCTGGCGACAGGCAGGAGCTTTCGTGCGCTGACGATCGTGGACAGCTTCACGCGCGAGTGCCCGGCCATCGAGGTGGACAGTTGCCTTGGATCGCAGCGCGTGACCAGAGTGCTGGACCGGGTGATGGCAGAGCGTGGCAAGCCGGCGGCAATTCGATGTGACAACGGACCTGAGTTCACGTCGCGCCACTTTCTGATCTGGTGCGAACAGCAACAGATCCGGCTGGTGTTCATCGCACCCGGCCGGCCGATGCAGAACGGCCACATCGAGAGTTTCAATGGGCGGTTCCGGGACGAGTGCCTGAATGCGAACTGGTTCTTGACGCTGGCCGACACGAGGGCGAAGATCGAAGCCTGGAGGAAGGAATACAACAGCGAGAGACCGCATAGTTCGCTGGGTTATCTGTCCCCGGAGGAGTATGCCGCACGGCTGGCGCCACGCGGCGATTCTACAGAACTGACGTGGGGCCAAGGGGATTCAAACGCCATCCCCTTGCCCCACACCCCCATCCCCGCTGCCCGCGAGGGCAGCACGACGAGGTAAGATGCCGGAGACTCCTCAAGTTACGACTGGTAGAAAAAACGGGGGCAGGTCACACCCATCATGGACCGACCCGACGCACCGGCCTTCAGGTGCTTGCAGATTATTGCGCCGGGAATCAAAAGGTGTTCTGATAGGAAGTTCGAAAGCGTCCCGTGCGGCTTTATTGAACACTGGCTCGGGTGCGTCGATTCGTCTTCTCGAATTCGCCGCGGACGGCCACTGGTACGGCGTCGCAGCGTTAGAATCAGCAACTGGCCTATGGTGAAGAACGGTAAGCACAATGTGGTGACGGTTGCAACGCGCGAGGCTTCACTAAAGAGACGATTTCGCAAACACCTCCGGTCGCTCGGCTTTCAGAAAGCCGCGGATGGAACTCTTCTGCCGCCGGGCACCGGCAAGGACGTGGTGCGCAGCATCCACAGCGCTCAGCGGACTGACCGTCTCGCGGTTAGCCAGCGATTCCTGGCCGAACGCTCGCCGAAGCTACTCAAGCACTTTGCCTCCGGCGGCGATGTCGATCCGGGCAACATCCGACCGAAGCTTCAACTCGTCGAAAGCAACTCGTGGGAGGGCGATTTGTTCCGCTTCGCATCGCTTACCTGGTCGGTGCCCGTGTCCAACGGATTCGGGCGGCGAATGCGGTTTCTGGTATGGGATGAGTACAACGGCAAACTGATTGGCATCATTGCCATCGGCGATCCGGTATTCAATCTTTCGGTGCGCGACACGCTCATCGGCTGGGACGTGAAGGCAAGGGGCGAACGGCTTGTGAACATGATGGACGCCTATGTCTTAGGAGCGTTGCCTCCGTATAATGCCCTGCTCGGCGGCAAACTCGTCGCCTGCATAGTCCGCAGCCGCGACGTCTACGATCAATTTGCCAATGCCTACGGCAAAACCACCGGCATTATTTCGCAACAACAAAAAAAGGCGCGTCTGCTTGCCGTCACCACGTCATCGTCGATGGGTCGCTCATCCGTCTACAATCGCCTCAAGTTGAACGGGACGGAATACTTTGCGCCCATCGGTTACACGGGCGGTTGGGGGCACTTCCACATCCCTGACGGTCTGTTTGCCGATCTTCGGGACTATCTCCGCGAGATCGGCCACTCTTACGCCGACCTTCACCAGTACGGCGAAGGCCCTAACTGGCGTATGCGCACGACGCGCGCTGCGCTCGAAGCGTTGGGATTCGACGACGACTTGCTGCGCCACGGCATTCAGCGCGAGGTATTCCTGTGCCGGTTCGCCGATAATGCCGCCAAACTACTACGCACCGGTAAGGGGCGGCCGGATCTGTCCTCGCTTCTTTCAGCAGACGACGTAGCTGCGCTTGCCATCGAACGCTGGGTGCTGCCCCGGTCCGAGCGACGCCCCGACTTCAAACTCTGGAAAAGTGAGGACATCAAAACGCTGATCACTGGGCCTGACCAGGCCGTCGTCCCCGTCCAGCGCAAGCGGGCGTGACCACGAGACAGAGATGACCCTTGATCAATGGCAAGCGCGATTGCAGGGGCATTTCGGCCAACTCGCAAGCGACCGCGCGCATTCCGCCTTCCCATTGTTCGCTCTGGAACACGGCTTGACGGACGAGGAACTCGACGAAATCGGGCAACTCCTTCGCAGCGAATTGCTCGACGGCTGGAAGCTCAGTCGTTACTGGCTGCTCTGGGTCGTGTACGCCACCGAGATAGGATACGACTACGACGGCGGAGAGTACTGGCCGACCTTTGAAGAGCGGACGCCCGGCTGGCGTCAGCCAATCACTGCGACTCGCCGGAATCAACTGCGCTCCTGGTTTGCCCGATTTCAAAGCACGTATCACGGCGTAACACCGTCCGGTCCCTGGGCTGACCAATTTTCCATCATCGCCTGGCCCATCACCCATGCGGTCCTGCCCCGGTATTTGCAGTGGCAGTTTGCCAAGGCACTCTACGAATTGCGCTATCAACTTGCGCATCTGGGTGCGCGAAGCCCACTCGCCGTCGGCCGGTTACTCGCGGCCAATGCCTGGGAGTCCTCGTCGCGCTTTCGCGAACTGCTCCAGCAACAGGAGTTGGCCGGCCGCATCGTTCTGGCACTCTTTGGCGGCCGAAGCGTGGGCGGCGAGAGTCCGCTCTTCCCGCCGACGTTAGAGCGTCTGGTCGCCGATCTCGACGAAGTACAAAGCAGCCGGGACTGGATGCAGGAGACGCGGCTTCTGGTATCCGAACGCATGCAAGGTGCGGCGCGGGCGGTTTCATCAGCAAGCGCACGGCGCGCGGGCGGCAACGGAGCCGAGGGGCAAGCGTTCGTGCGCTTGCGCCCTACGCTGATGTTACGCCGCTCCACCGACGCCACCTGGTCCGTAGTGCTGGACATTCCGAACTTCGCCGATGCGGCTCGAACCGATCCCGACCTTCAGCGGCTGCTGCGCAGCAGCCGTTGCAGGATCGCCGGAACCGGCGACACGTGGCTTCCGGCAGGCTGGCTGATGACCGCCTCCAGAAGAAGGGTCATGAAACACTGGCCGCATCCCGGCGAGCCTCTGGTGCAATTCGAGAAAAAGGACCCGGCGCTTGATTCTCTGTCCATGGAGACTCGTCTGCCTGTTGGTCCTTGGTTGTGTCGCCTCGGCGCCGACGAGTTGGGTCGTGAGGTCATAAGCCGAGTGGTGCGCCCAGGCCGCACGTACGTCCTCTTGAATGAGACGCCGAGCCAGACGCGCTACACCTTCTTATCGCCCTGCAAACTCGATTGCGATGGGATCAATGCCCTCATGGTGACCACGCCAGACCCCATCACCTTCGAAACGCTGACCCGACTAGAGCAGATGGGCTTGCAGGTCGCGCGCACGGTTCGGATCTTCCCGTCCGGTCTGTCGGCCCGCAGTTTCGACGGCGAAGGTCACACCGAGTGGCTCACGACGGATACACCGTGTTTCGGCATCGTCCACGACCACCCTGTCGATATCTACAGCCTTCGCATCGGTGATGAGCCCGAGTTGCAACTGAGCGCGCCCGGACCCAACATACCGGTATTCGTGAAGATCAACCCGTTGCCTGCCGGCAGACACCGGCTTGCTGTCAGGGCATCCCCTACGCAAGAGGAGGGCACATCCCGCTTAAGCGTGACCGAGGGCTTTATCACCCTCGACGTTCGCGAACCGGAACCGTGGATACCGGGAACCGCATCGCATTCGGGGCTTGCCATCTCGCTCGATCCCGACAATCCGTCGCTCGATGAGTTTTGGGAACTGGGCACGAAGCTCACGGTTCTGGGTCCGGCGGGCCATCGCGTGACCTGCGCAGTGGAACTCATGAGCGGAAATGGAAAGGAACTGCTTGCCGAACCCGTGGCCACATTCGATTTGCCCATTCTGCCTTCCGACTGGGAGTCCAAGTTCACCCCCTTCACTGCCGATGACCGGCGGGCCTGGTCATGTGCCGAGGCCACCTCGGGCCGCTTTTTGATCAAAGGAGAGGAACTGGGCGAATTCTCGCTGCGCCTGGAGCGTCGCGTCAAGCCGTTGCGCTGGCTGTCCCGTGTTTTTCACAAAGCCACTACGCTACGCTTGATCGATGACATCGGAAGTGAGGAATTTCCGGTCTGCCGTTCCTTCACCTTTAAAGCGCCCATCGCTCCTGTCACCCTCGACCCGCAATCCGTGCAAGCAGGTGTCGACATCGAGAGTCCCGGCGGTCTGTTCGAAGCCCGAAGCGGAAGTTTTTGCGACGAGGTGATCGTGAGCAATCCTGTAGCAGGCGGCGGATTTGCCGACCTTCTGATCGAACCGGATTTGTCCCTGCTCGACAACGAGGCGATTTCTACTCCCGATATACTCGAAACCCTGGGACTCTGGTGCCGAGCACGCCTCCTGGGGCCACTCGTGGCCATGCGGCGCAACCGTATCCTCGACCGTATCGCGGGCAAGCTCTATGCGCGGCTTTGCGGTGCGCAGTGGGGCGAAAGCGAATCGGCTTATATTCAAAACCCACGCGCAAGCCTTGCGCGCCAGCGGCTCCTCGATCAAGTGGGAGGCCCCCATGGCTTTGCCCTTGTGTTAAGCCGCGAGTTCGATCGCATGGAGTCGGGAAGCGAGTCGTCAGTTGGGTGGTTTTTCGGTGTAGCTGCGCGCTATCAGGTGTCTTCGAATCAGGGTCTGTGCGAGTTTGCCTTGCGACTGGCCAGCGCTCCGCAGGATGTACCCGGCATGGTGCCAACGCCAGGTCTGCTCGTCGCGCTCCTGTCGGACGCGACACAGCAGGGCACTTTGCTTCGAGGCGCGAGGCTCGTGGCGCTGCTCTGCGCGAACCGCAATCCCGGCCCATACGGCGGACGTTTCCCGAGGTGGACATGGTGATTGAAGCCATCACGGCCGAAGGTGTTGTGCGGTTGAGCCGGGAGAGCCTCGGACTCTCAGCGTCCGGCGCTGTCGCCGGTGACGAGTTCCTTGCCGCACTTCTAAGGCGTGCGGCTGCGATCCTCTGCCCGTGTTCGCCTGCCACGCTCACCGCCTTCGTCTGCGACGGGCTACAATACCTCGTCGAAGACCGAACGTTGGTGGAAGAAAGGCTCACTGATCTCGTCGAGAAGCTCCTCGTCACCGGGGACCTGCTGGAGTTGAACCAGGTCACAACAGACGACCCGGATGTCAAAAGCACCTGGGTTTTCGCAGCACCGCCGAGTTTTGTTGCCCGGCGGGACGGAACATTGTTCCTCCTGGGCATCGTGCCCGATCACGTCACGCCGCTTCCTGCATCCTTGAGCGCGAATGTGCTGCACGAAGGTGTCCTGCGTGTCTTGATGCCGGAATCCTCGCAGGACGCGCGTCGTCTTCTGCGAGAGTTCGGGTGGCTGGAGTTATCCACGGAGTCATGGCTCAGGGCTCCAAAGACGCAGACCGCCACCGAATTGCGAAATGCGATGAATCGCAGTCTCGACGAGCAGCCACCCAGCGGTCCCATCCCGGATCTCATGATCCTTGATGCTTCGCGCGATTCCCGCCAGTACAGCCGTCGCCGACTCAAACCGGGCCATCAGTCAGGCCGCTTCGTTGCGCGCAGGCCGCAGGCCCATGGCGCAGCGCTTTGGGGGTATGCGGAGATCTCTCAAGGGGCACCGACCCGTTTCCTCGACCTGCCGCTTAAGGGAACACGCTGGCGCGGATGTGACGTGGCCTGGCATCTGCAAATGGCTATCGACGAGGGGCTTGGAACCCCTCAACGTTACCGGCGCCGCGACAAACCCGGCGGCTCGTATTTTGACTTCTTCTCGCCGCTGCCGCTCTGGGCCGCGCGACGTTTCGAGGTGCTCGGGCAGGAGGCGACACCCAAAGCGTGCCTCCTGACCTATTGGCTGCCCAGTCAGGACGTAGCGACGGAAGAAGCGTTTCTGAACGAGCGCCTCTTCCTGAAGCGCACGGACGACTGATGTGAGGAAAGGATGAACCAGACGATTCAAGGCACCATCAGACAACTGCACGGATCGCTGCGTGACTATATTGAGGCAACCTACCACATCAGTTCTCCCGCCCTGATCGCGCAACGCAAAGAACTGCTGGAACGTCCCGGAGTCATTTACCAGATCCCGTACATCGAATCGACACCCCGGTATCAAAGCGGCCAACGCTTCGCTGCCATCAAGGGTCTGCCTGCCGCTGCGCTGAAAGTGTATTCCGGACTCGTCACGCCATCCGGGGATCTTCCAGCGTTGCTGTACGATCCGCCGTACCGTCATCAGTCCGAAGCGATCCGCCACACGCTCGTGGATGAGAAGAACCTGCTCGTCATGACCGGCACGGGCTCCGGGAAGACCGAATCGTTCCTGTTGCCGATTTTGGGCAAACTCGCGCGCGAAGCCGAGCAGCAGCCGTTGGCCTTTCGCGAGCAACGGGCAGTCCGTGCGCTGATCCTCTACCCGATGAATGCTCTGGTTAACGACCAGCTCGGCCGGTTGCGGTCGCTCTTCGGTGATCCGCGTACCGTGGCGCAATTCAAGCAATGGGCGGGACGGCCGGCGCGCTTTGCCCGCTACACGAGCCGCACACCCTACGCCGGCATTCGCACGCGCGAGAAGGACTCCGCCAAACTGAAGGCGTTCGACGAATTCTATGTCGAGATCGAGCGACGGGCACGGGGCGCTCAATGCGAGGAACAGCGGCAGGCAACAACCCTTGCCCAGGAACTCAAAGCGCGGGGGAAGTGGCCTGCCAAGCCGGACCTGGTTGCATGGTTCGGCGCTAAGGGAACCGAATGGCAGGATCGCCAGACCGGGGCTTTCCGCCGAGCAGTGACCCGACCTGACGATGTGGAACTGCTGACGCGCTACGAGGTACAGGTCGCGCCGCCTGATCTGCTCGTGACCAACTACTCGATGCTCGAATACATGCTCATGCGGCCCATCGAGCGGCCTATCTTCGATCAGACTCGCGACTGGCTGGAACGCAGTCCCTTCGAGAAGTTCCTTATCGTGCTGGATGAAGCTCACCTCTATAGGGGAGCGGCGGGTGCCGAGGTCGGGCTGCTTCTTCGGCGTCTGCGTGATCGCCTGAACATCACTCCCGGTCGCCTGCAAGTCATCTGTGCTACGGCGAGCTTCACGGACGCGAACTATGCCCCGCTCTTCGGCGCGCAATTGACCGGCGTACCGGCAACCACGTTTGTCCCCATCCAGGGCGATTTCGCATGGAGGCCACACGCGGCCAAAGGCAGTAAACGCGACGCCGAGATCCTCAACTCGATTGATCTGTCCGCCTTCTACAATCGTGAAGACGATACCGCACGCCAGGCCCTCGTTAGGCCGTTCCTTGAGTATCGCCATATTCCACCCACCGGAACCCTTGAAACGCAGCTTTATCAGGCCCTCGCGGAGTTCCCGCCATTGGGGCTCCTGATCAACACGACGATGAAACAGGCGCGCCCCGTCGAGGAACTCGGGCATGAACTGTTCCCGGATGCAACGCCCGAGGAGGCGGACATCGCCACAACCGTGCTCATGGCGTTGGGGAGTATGGCGCGACCGGATGCCAGAAGCCCCGGTCTGCTGCCGTGCAGGATGCACAATTTCTTCCGTGGGCTTCCGGGATTGTGGATCTGCATGGACCCGGCGTGCAGTGAACTCGCTGCGGAAGAGCGCAGCGATATCGCCGGAAGAATGTACAGCCAGCCCCGCGAGCGCTGCGACTGCGGCGCGCGAGTCCATGAGCTTTATACCTGCCGCTTCTGCGGAACCGCTTATGCGCGTGTCTACACCGACGATGTCGATGATCCCCGGTCGCTCTGGTCGGAGCCGGGCGAACGACTTCGGATGGAAGAAGGGGAGACGAGGCCTCTCTTGCCGCTTGATCTGCTCCTGGAAGATCCAAACCCGGCGCGAGCCGTTGAACCTGCGGACTACGATCTGGAGACGGGCAGTCTTAATCCCAATCAGCCGGGTCCGCGGATGCGCACGGTGTATTTGCGTAATGACCGTACTACTCCGCCGACGGACGAGGATGGCGATGTCGATCAGAGCCTGGAGGCGCGTGGACAATTCATACCGTGCGGTTGCTGCGGGAAGGTTGCACGCTTTGGACGAGCCACGGTGCAGGATCACCAGACTAAGGGCGACCAGCCCTTCCAGTCCCTGGTGGCCAAGCAAATACAGATTCAACCCCCGATCGCGACCAAGGCCACCCGCTTCGCACCGTTACGTGGCCGCAAAGTTCTCGTTTTTTCCGATTCCAGGCAAGTCGCCGCGCGTCTTGCGCCGAATTTGCAGATGTACTCAACCCGCGACTCGCTGCGCTCTCTCATTGCGTGGGGCTATCGCAGACTCGGCGCGGTTGGTGACATCCAGCCGCTCTTGAGTCTGGATGACCTTTACCTTGCCATTCTTCTGGCCTCAAAATCGTTAAGCGTGCGGCTGCGCCCCGAACTGAAGGCCGCGGAGACGTTCGCCGGGGAGGACACCGTCGAACTGGCGGTCGAAGATGGGAGCGCGGACTCGGACCATGGACTGCTGTTCCTGCTGACCAAGATGCGCTCCGAGAATCCGCCGCAAGCGCTTCTCGAAGATATCGTCACTACGGTACAGGACCCGTTTTTGGGCCTTGAAGCCCTTGCGCTTGCCTCACTGTGCGAACGTGCGGAACTCACGCCCCGCCTTGAAGCGCTCCCGAACTTACCGGGATTAGCCGAGACGCCCGCCGCCAAGGTAGCACTCGTGCGCGCCTGGCTTCGCTGCTGGCGCGGCTACGGATTCTGGCTCAGCCGGATGCCGTCGGCGTGGTGGAAACGGCCGCGAACGGAAGGGGTGAGCGTCAAAGGCAAGCGGGGCAAAGGAAAGTTCGCCGATATGGATGCGGTGATCCGTGACAAGGGCGCTCGTAAGGTCTTCAATGACCGATGGACACCCGAACTCCTCGCATTGTTTGCGGAAGACAATGCGGGCGAGTACCGCTTGCGCGGAGGACAACTTTCGTTGCAGGTTGCCGGGCAATGGGTGCGATGCGCGACCTGTAAGTCCGTCCACCGGCCGATACCGGGCATTCTGCATTGCCTGGACTGCGAGAGTGACAACGTCGTAGCGCTCGATCCCGATCACGATGCGGTCTTTCTGGCCCGCAAGGGCTACTATCGCCGACCCGTAATGGCGGCGTTGGCTGTGCCGCCAAGCGAGCCCATGGCCCTGATCGCGGCCGAGCACACGGCACAACTCAACGCACCGCAAAACGACGATGTCTTTTCCAAAGCCGAGGAGCACGAGCTTCTGTTTCAGGACGTGGCACCGGCCTTCGGCAGGGACGCGCGCCGCGCCACCGCAATTGACGTGCTCTCCAGCACCACCACGATGGAAGTCGGGATCGATATCGGCGCACTGTCCGGTGTGGCGTTGCGCAACATGCCGCCGGGGCGCGCAAACTACCAGCAGCGGTCCGGTCGTGCCGGACGCCGAGGCAACGCTGTGGCCACCGTCATTGCTTTCGGCAGCGCCGACAGCCACGACGAGCACTACTTCGCTGAGCCCGACGGCATGATCAGAGGCGATGTGACCGACCCGCGGCTCACCCTCGACAACCTGGAAATCACGCGCCGACATTTGCGCGCGTTCCTCTTGCAGAACTACCACCAGGATCGCCTGCCCGACGTGGACGCCACACAACCCCACGATCTGTTTTCGGTACTGGGAACCGTTGCCGGGTTCCGCTCAGAGAAAGCCATACTCAATATCCACGACTTTGAGGACTGGCTTACGGATAACGAAGCGTCACTGCGCGACAGGGCCGCTTTATGGATTCCCGATGAACTGTCCCAAGCGGATCGCACGATCCTCCTTTTAGAACTGAAAGCCGACTGTCTCGACGCCGTCAGGAGCGCCATCGAAGCTCTGCCGGAGGAGGACGTGAAGCCGAAGGATGATGAGGGGAAGGAAGGGGAAGAGGGGGCCGAAGACGCACCTGAGGAAGACGAGGAGAATCCAAGCCAGAAGCCCAATGCCGGCCAGTTGCTCGATCGGCTGCTCTATCGGGGCATTCTTCCCCGGTACGCGTTTCCGACGGATGTGGCGACGTTTCATGTCTTCGATCTCGCCCGTTCCAGCCGTTTCCGGCCGATCATGCGCTTTGCGCCCTCGCAGGGCCTTCCCATCGCACTCACCCAATATGCTCCGGGTAAACAGATTTGGATCTCCGGAAAATGCTACTCCTCCGCAGCCGTGTATTCCGTCATGCCTGGCGATCGATTCCGTGCGTGGGAGAATAAGCGTCTTTATAGCGAGTGCCGCGCTTGCGGTTTCGCACGCACGGATATGATCGGGCAGGTCGCCAGGGGAGACAAGCAAGACTGTCCGGCATGTGGCGCACCGGGCGCCTTCGGCGAAGCCCGCTATTGGCTGCGCCCACCCGGATTCGCCCATCCCGTGGACCTCGAAGAGGTCACGTCGCCAGACGATATACCGGCGACGAGCTATGCCACGCGCGCCAAGCTCACCATGAATACGCCCGCGGAGGAATCGCGGTGGACCGAAATCAATCCGCGCATTCGTGTCCTCAAGGAGCGAAAGCACCTCCTGGTCTCCAACACTGGCCCCAAGCGCGACGGGTACTCGTACTGCGTCAAGTGCGGACGCATTGAGGCCAGTTGCGACCCCACACCACTCTTAACCGCGCCGCATCGCAAGCCATACCCCGATGAAAAGCAGCCCAACTGCGAGGGCGCAGGTACCACTAGGCACATCGTACTGGGCACAGATTTCATCACGGACATTGCATTGTTGTCGATGAGCGTGGAGCCGCCGCTCAAGCTCAAGCCCGGACACTATGCGACCGATGTGGCGCTGCGCACCGTCAGCGAGGCCCTGGCCAAGGCCGCAAGCCGTTTGCTTGAGATCGAGCCTGGAGAACTCATGGCCGAATACCGACCGTCGTTGACACCCGAAGGCCGCGAGGGCCTCAAAGCGGAAATCTTCCTCTACGATACGTTGCCGGGTGGCGCGGGCTTTTCGAGCCAGCTTGTCGGTCGCGGCGGCGAACTGTTCGAGCGGGCGCTCACCCTGATGAAGACGTGTCCTGAGAGTTGCGAGGCGTCGTGCTACCGGTGTTTGCGGAGCTTCAAGAACAAGTTCGAGCATCGCCTGCTGGACCGTCATGTGGGCGCGGAACTGATGGAGTACCTGCTGAGCGGCAGTCTGCCGGAATTCGATGCACAGCGGCTTGAGAATTCAACGGCACTCCTCTTCAACGATCTGCTCAGGCAAGGACTCTCTGGCATTGCGCTTGAGCGAGATGGGGCGGCGATCCGTGCTACAACCAACAACGGCGAAAACTTCGTCATCGCGCTGTCTTCTCCTTTGACGGCGGACCGCCCGGCTGAATCGGGACTCGCATCAGCCAACGAGCAGGCAAACGCACCCATGCTGCTTACGGTCAATGAACTCCTGATCCGCGGAAACCTGCCGGCTGCCACCCGTGACATCATGCAACGTCTTGGCGTATGAGGACCAAGCGCTTCGTCCGCGTTGCTCAAGCCAGAAGGCATTCGGGGGGAACGGCTAGATGGGTTTTCGGAAGTTTAGCGCCGCTGCGATGCCGACCGCGAAGTTAAAGATCGCGATGAAACCCGCAAGAAAGATAAGCCAGGGAAGACCTCGGGGAGCAAACGCGGGATTGACCCACACGGTGGTGATCTGCGGTATGGCCAACAGAATCCCGACGGCCAGCCCGATCAGAACAGTCTTCCAGATGCGCCCTTGAATGTTGATCGGCAGATCAAACTGAACGGCTGCATCTTCACCGCTTGCTTTCTTCTTCACCGTGATGACGGCACGCTCATTCTTGAGCGGCTCTTGCGTACGAAAGCGCAGCCAGTGTCGGTCGTACGGTGAATCGATCTGCATTGTCGATCCGGTGATGAAGGTAACAGCACCTCCTGAAAGGGCCGTTTCGAGTTGGAAAGCACCTGGCGCTTGACTCGGCAGGAAATGGTCGATGATGAGCTCGTAGTCTCGCCCCGGTTGCAGGTCGTATTGCGCGCCCTGCATCTCGACCGCCGTCTTGCTTTTGAGATCCTGGAGCCGAATAACTTGGTAGAATGGCCCGCTGGTGTTGAAATTCGCCCGCTCGAGCAAATGACCCACTGTCAACTGCCAATCCGAAATCGCGGTCGATTCGACAACGGATTTCGGGTAATCGTTCACTTCTACCCAGAACGCGCCCGCTGCATACGGCGAATCACCCGAATCCGGCCATTCCGGCACTTCCGTCGAGCGGCTTTGGATGTCCTGATTAAACACCGCGATGTCGGCCGCGAACGCAAATTTGCCGACTTGCATCCGCAAGACCACAAAGTCGCCGATGACAGGAGCCTCGATCAGCGCCGCAAACCGGACTGGGATGAAGTCCACGGGTTTCGCCCTGTCGGATTGATCCAGATAACAGATCAGTACCTGGTCATCCTTGCCAATACGGGACGCCTTCAGGTGCTCCTGGACGGAATGGGCGAGGTACTTCAGCCGATATCGAAATGTGATCTCACAGCCCGCAGGCATCGCCATTGCGCGGACGATGTCGTCACGGTACCGTCGCTGGGCACCCGACGAGAAGCAGATGAATTGCACGGGTTGTTCCTCCTTTCACCCCCCGATCTCTCTCACAGGGGATCTAGAACTTCACTTGATGATAACGCCCTCAGTGGCTCACCGAATGAGCCACTCGGTATCTCCGCAAGGCTTCTTCAAGACGTGTGCGCACCGCATCGCGAAGCCCTTGCGGTTCAAGCACTTCCACGTCTGGGCCGAATCGGAGCAGATCGCGGATCAATTCCGCATCATGCGAATACGGTACGCGAAGGGTGTAGCTGCCATCGGCTTCGAGATGGCCGCTTTGATCTGCGTGCCACTTCTCTCCCGCGACCCAACGCGCCGCTTGCGGTGAGAACCGCAGCACCGCCATACGCGTGAGCGAACCGCCAAAAATGCCGTAACCCGACCCCAGTTGCAGATCCAGATCAGCATCGGAAAGCTCGTGCGCGGATTCGTCCAGCATGTGGGCAGCGCGGATCGCATCCAGAGCGAAACTGCGCAGACCCATCCTCATGTGGCACCATGCGTCAAGATACCAATTATCGCGGTAGTAGACCAATCGCGCGGGCGAAACCAGTCGCTGCGTCTCTTCACCGCTCGTGCGGCTGCGGTATTTAATGTCCAGGCGCTTGCGACCGAGTACGGCTTGCGTCACAGCTTCAAAGATCTCAACGCTGACGAGGCGGGTACCCAGCGGAAGGATCCGAATCCGTCTGGCGACTTCTTCAGCCTTCGTCAAGTCGGTGCCCGAGATTCTCGGGAGCAACAGGCGCAAGGATGCAAATTCCTCGCGGGCGATCGACGGCTGCACGCGGGCAATCAATTGGTAGAACACGATGAGCGACTGTAGCTCTGCCTGCGTGAGATAGAGCGACGGTAGTGCGTGGCCTCCTTCAAACCGGTAGGTCCGGGAACTGCGATCCCAGACCACCGGCGCGTTCAGGCGGTCGCGGAGATACTCCAGGTCCCGCTTCACCGTGGCGCGCGACACTTCCAGTTCCTCTTGGATCTCGCGCATGGACGCCGAACCACGCAATTTGAGAAGGCGCTCTATCCGGTAAACACGTTCGAGGATGCTCACATCGCAACTCTCAGGCGCCAGCCACACCATCTGCCCATGGACGGCCTCAGTTCAGTATCCTCAAATCGAGCGTCCAAGGCTCGGGCTCTTTTCGGCAGAGCGGATGTGATCCCCGCAACGGCGCGGGCGAAGAGCCACACCCCCAAGCGTGCCCGGTCGCCGGTGTCACCATCGGAAGAATGGGGGCAGGCCCCAGCGGCAATGTTGCGCAGCGTCGCACCTTCCTTGACTGTGGATGCGTTGCCGTAATAATACGAGATACGCATGGCGTCGGCTCTGGTGCGTCCAGTTCGTCACCGGATCGACGGCAAGTCCCACCGCTGTGGAGGCAAGAACACCGTTAGGCCAGATCACACCCTGGGGACGCGGGACCCGCCTTCCCAGACAAAGCGGCCTCGGGAGCCAGCACTGCGTCGGAGAGGACGCCATGCAGCGCGTACACGGCACCCGATTGAGCAACCCGGAGTGCGCCGTGAACAGTCTGGTTGAGGTACTGTCACTTTTCGATTTCGGATCCCGGCCGTTATACACGCGCACCAGCCAGGTGTGGTCGCCGCGGCGGACGATCTCACCGACTTTACGTGCCATAAAGATACCCTCCGTAGCGTCGCCCCCACTGATGGCACACTCCGCGCGGCTGTTCAGCTGACTTGTTGAGGAATATGAACATGAAGGCTGATCGGGATACAGTCTGCGTCCGGCGGCAGTGGGCCGGGCGCCGGGGTGGCTTTGGACGCGGGCACACAGGTCGCACACTCGCGCGGCACTAGGATGATTCTAACGGGTTCGGAACGCCTGAGACTGATCGGCGCGAGTCAAGGTCGCTCTGGAGGGCCACGCCCTGAAGGGAGCGCGAGTGAGGGCGGGTTATAGAGGTCCTCCCGCCCCTCCCCTGTTCGGTTGTGAGCATGACGGCAGGCCATCATGGTCACAATCCGTCGGGCTTGCGGGGCTCTGTGAACAATACGGGGCGGGACAATGCGAGCTAAGATAACACTCACTATGGAGCAACTGGTTTTCGACAACGACCACAACCTCAAGGACACACCCAGGACGATCTTACTGGCGCTTCAAGTGGATCCGTTTGCACTTGATGACCTGATTGCGCAGAATGTGAACCTGGATGTTTCTACGGTTCGCAAATGGCTGCGGGATCTTCGGCGGGAGAAACTCTTGACGGACCAAGCCCGGCTGGTCGATCTCGTTGCGGCTGGTGTGATGTTGAGATATCGAGTCGACGTGACTATAGATTCCCCTCGATTGAACACCAGCTGTGAAACAGGGACTTTGAAGCAAATTCACGCTGATGACCCGAACAAGCAGCGTCGCCTGGCGTACTACATCAAAGATCATGTCGCACCTAGCTGCAAAGGTGTCTTAGTCGAGGAGGTTGCGATCATGCTGGGCGATCCAGCTGACTTGACGGTGACGGTCCTCGTTCCGCGTCATGAAGTTATCTTTAGCTTCGTGACCGAACACCTAAGGTGCCTCGACGAGGTGAAGAGCACAAGCACGTCGCACGTTTCGTGGCGTACCGACCGAATGTTCCCGGTTAGCCGGCGGAAGCGGTCGAGTCAGAACCGGAGGGTGTCCCAACCCTAGTTGAGGGTTGCTACGGCGGTGGGCGGCCGGTTCGAACAGAATCGAGTCGCCCAAACCCAAAGGACACCAACCGCGGTGAAGGAGAGATACCAGATCGCGAGGCGCGCCGGGGGCGCCGGAGTGAGGAAGCGTTGGACCGGTTCACGCAAGGCGGCGGGCAGGTTTCTGCTGCCGCTGGTGGAACTGGTGCAGCGAGCGCGGCTGGCCGTGGACGACGTGATCCACGAACTGGGGCGCAAGACCATCGAGACGATCCCAGAGTTGAGCGCGCACGAAGTAGCCGGGTCGCGGGCGCCGGGCAAGAGCCGGCGGTGAAGTACGCTGGCATGAGTTCGCAGCCGGGCCGGGTGAGGTTGGCGGTTACCTCGGCTTCCACCACAAACTCGGCGATCATCTCCGCCATAGCCCGCAGCGAGTCGGGCGGACGACCATGAGACCTCACACCTCATCCACTGGGGAAGGGAGCAGCAAGAAACCTCATTCGTAATCGCGAGGACAGTGCCATCATCTAGTTCGGAGGGGTAACGCGACGAGAAACGGTTCAAAAGGATTCAATCGAAGAATAAAGCCGGAGGCGAAGAATCGCTCCGGCGACCCGTTCCGGAGAACGGGAACTACCGCTCGGTGATGAAGACCGCGAGGTAGCTACCGTTCATCCGCTTGAGGAACGAGTCTGCCGAGCATGAAGGTTTGAGGTAGAACATGCCCAACAGAGTCCGTTCGTTCAATTGTCAGAGTAAGCCTATACCCGACGGGCCCTCGCCGTCAAGTCCGACTCATTTCTGTGTGGACTGTCGCCAGTACGGGGTGGTCATGGATCCCTCGGGCGATTCTCAAAGCCCTGTGTGCAATAATCGCCGACATCCTCGGTTTCTGAAAATCGGCGCGCCCGCGTGCGAGCTATTTGAGCATAGGTTGCTCACGACCGAAGAAGTGGCGGACATGTTTCGGGTTGACGCGACGGCCGTTCGACGTTGGGCCGAACGTTACGAAGACACAGGAGGGCAGGAGGGCCTACCCGCAATTCGAGTCGGATCCAGGTTGTTGCGATTCACTCGAGAAACGGTGTTGGAGTACTTCAACAGGACCCGTCGCACGCCTGCCTGGTGAAGGTCGAGAGGAACGAGTTCCTCGTACCGGACTCGCCGCGTCCGAGAGAGAGGCGCCACGCTTGGCTTGGGTGTAGAAGCGGTTCTAATCCATGTCGGGCCGTTCGCTGAAAGCTGCTGGTTCGCAGAACAATTGTGTCTGGTACCAGGTCGCTCCGGTGCCGAACGTCAAAGCATTGTGCCGTCGGTTGATCGAGTTCTACGGATTTCCGGGCAGGGCTTCGCCTACCAGAATCGGGTTGACTGCGCCGCACACGGCAAGAGGCCCTGTGCGTCCTGACAGCACGTCGCAGTTCGCGACCGATCGTCATGCACACAGCGTGGATTGCCGCTTCGCGCGCATCAAAGTCGGTCGATGATTCTGCGTTTCGTTCCGCCGAATCTGATCGAGGAAGCGTCACTTTTGCTCTTTGACGATTCGCGGCAAGCGGCATCTGCTGCCGAAGCCGCTCTTCAAGCACTTCCGCGTACCGCACGGACGAAGAACTTCGGCAAGGCGAATTCGTTCTGTGGGTCGCGGGCACAGCGGGCACAGCGGGCACGACGCGCGCCACGCCGGTGATTCCTAAGCGATCTTCGGGCAAGCTATGACTAGCCCGAGCGAATCGGGTCGCTCCTTCGGGGGCAACTCTACGATAGAAAGGTGTGAGTTCGAATCTATGTCACGATCGAAAGGTGGACCGCTGGGACGGATCTTCGACATTCCCCAGGAGTGGGCGCGCGGTAGCCGTCGGCGTCGATAGGTGAGCCGATGCTCTTCCCGGAGAATGACTTCTCGGTGATATCTCCCTGTTTCTGTGGACGGCGGGCGTGTCGGCACCGCAAGTCCTGCGTCAGGTAACCGTATTTTCCGCGCGGACGTCGGTATCCAGCGACGTCCGCGCGCCCTACACTACCCAGCCATCAACTTGTTCGTCGGCGCAAGCCCCACGAGAGCATCCATCGCCCCTTTGATTCGCGTGCCGGCCTTGTTTACAGAATCGTCTACAACGGCCCACTATGGTTTCGGAGAATAGCTCCATCCCATTCATTCCATTGGTCGGGGCGGCGTGATTCGAACACGCGACCCCCTGCGCCCAAGGCAGGTGCGCTACCAGGCTGCGCCACGCCCCGACTTCCTCATTGTAGCCCGCCCGGAGCAAACGCCGACGCCACCCGCAGTTTCCGCAGCATCGCCGTCTTCTTCTCCTGGTGGCTCTCCATCCGCCGCAGGATGTCGTCCAGCACCCGCACCGCCGCCACCACATAGGGACCCTTGTTCAACATCACGCACTCCGCGCGCTCGCCCATCGCCGCGTCCGTGATCTCCGCCCGCGACGGGCGGCCCGTCTTGGCCAGCGTCTCGAGCACCTGCGTCGCCCACACCACCGGGACGTGCGCCGCCTCCGCGATCCACAGGATCTCCTCCTGCAGTTCGGCCAGGCGCTCGTAACCGCACTCCACGGCCAGATCGCCGCGCGCGATCATCACCCCGACGGCGCCGGCGTGCATGGCCTCCAGCAGGATCTGCGGCAGGTTCAGAAATGCGCGCTCGGTTTCGATCTTGAGCAGGATGCCGAGATCCTCGCGGCCCGCGGCCGCCAGGCGCACGCGCAGGTCGCGGACATCGGCGGGCGTGCGGACGAACGACAGGCCTACGAGATCCGCATGGCCGGCGATGAACTCGAGCGCGGCCAGGTCGTCGCCGGAGAGCGCCGGCACCCGCAGGTTCGTCTTCGGGACATTGATCCCCTTCTCGGCGGCCAGCTTGTCGCCGCCGGGGCGGGTCTTCGTGATGCGCACCGCGGCCTGATCCGGGGCGACGGATTCCACCACGCCGCCGATCGCCCCGTCATCGAGCCAGATGGGATCGCCGGGCTGCACGGATTCGAAGAACTCGGGGAGCGTCACGCCGATGCGCGCCGCGCGGAGCACCGTGCCGCCGGCATCCACCGCCGCCGGCGCGCCCGGATCCAAAGCGCGGGTGAGCACCAGCACGTCGCCCGGGCGCAGCGGGATCGCCTGCGCCGTGGGCGGCAGCGGTCCGATCCGCGTGCGGTGGGACGGCACGGTGGGCGTCGCCGCGAGCGTCAGGATGATGCCGGGCGCGACGTACGCGGTGCGCTCGCCATCGGCCCACCAGCCCGTGCCTTCCGGCCGCGTCAGCCGCAGGATCCGCCGCGCGCCGCGCGTGTCCTTGAAGCTCACCCGCGCCCCGGCGGTCAAGTACGAGATCCAGCGGCGCGGCACCGGCAGCACGGCGTCGGCGGGGTCCGCCGGCGGATGCGGATGCTCCTTCGGCGTGAAGAACACCCGCGCGGGCGTCGTGACCCGCCCCAGCGAGTCGCGGCGCGGCCGGAACTTCAGCACCGGTGGTCCGGGCTCCACTGTCCCGGTGCGGAGCTTGGGACCGGCCAGGTCCATGGCGACCTTGCACGCTACGCCGAGTTCGCGCTCGGCCGCGCGCAGGTGCTGGATCATGGCGGCCCACGCCTCGGGTCCGTCATGGGCCGTATTGATCCGCATGCAGTTCATGCCGCTGGCCAGCAGGTCGCGCACCAGCGCGGGATCCGTGGCGGCCTCGGAGGGCATGGTGACCATGATGCGGACGCGGCGTCCCGCGGGCGGCGGGCCCAGCAGCGTTTCAGTGTTGCGCTCCAGACGCAGCCGCCCGGTCAGCAAGTTCGGCGCGGCGCCGGAGGGCGGATTCCCCGCCAGGGTCTCCAACACTTGCAGCACCATCTCCAGCGCGCCGCGGACATTGGACTCCGTGCGGCCCAGCGACGACAGTCCCAGCGTGGCCAGGCTGTGCTGCAGATCCCGGATGTCATGACGCCGCAGCGCGACGTAGTGCAGCAGGTTGCGCGCACCGGCCTGGTGCTCGGGATGCAGCTCCGCCGAGAGCGTCGCCTGCTCCAGCGCGGACATCTCGTCGAGCAGGGTGCGGAGATGCTGGATCAGTTCGCCGCACAGGTCCGGGACGCCGGAAGGGGCCATGGAAGGAACTCCGCGGCCAGTATACACGCACCTGCCGGGCGCTTGCGTTACAGAACCGCTACCGGGGCAGCAGCCGCGGCCACTCGAGTTCGAAGCCCTGCGCCCGGAGCTTTGCCTGAAGCTCGGGCAGCCGCTTCGCCCGGATGCCGCGCGGCGACTCGCCCCGCGCGATCGCCTCCGCCGCCAGCACCCCCGCGGCCTCGCCGATGTTCCATTCCACGGGATGCAGCCGGTAGCACCCGTTGGTGATGTGCGTCACCCCGAGGTTCTTGCAGGCGGCGAGCAGGTTCTCCACGCGCACCGGGATCAGCGCGCCCAGCGGGATCTGGAACGGCAGAGAGCCGATGTCGATCGAGTTGTCGCCGCCGGTGGACGGGTGCAGATCGATGCGGTAGCTGCCGATGCCGCACGTGTCCGGGAACGCAACCGCGAGCGTTTCGCCTTTGCGCGATTCCGTGGCTACATGCTGCTCAAGCACCGTGAGCTCGGCGCGGATGCGGCGGGACTCCCGGATGTAGGGATACTGCGCGAGGCCGTCCTCCGTCCCGGTGACATCGGGGCGTAGCCGCAAGCCCGGCCAGCCGGACTTCCCATCGGGGCGCGGAAAATCCTTCTGCAGCCAGTAGAGCAGCGACAGGCTGAGCTGCTTCGCGCGCGCCAGGTGGCGCGCATTCTCGGCCTCCGTCCCGCCGTAAAGGTTGCCGAGCCAGTAATCGTTCTGCGGCCAGTTGACCAGCGAGACGTCGCTCGGATAGGCGCCGGTGGTGAAGTTGCGCTTCGCGGCGATGCGCCGGTAGGTCCACAGGCAGCGCGGCGCGGAATCCGCGCATTCCGGCTCGAAGCTGAGCTGCCGCTTCTCCAGCGTCTGCGGATCCGGCAGGACGAGACTGAACAGCTTCGGGCCGGAGAACGCCGGCGTCAGTTTCGGGACATAGTCGCGCCAGAACTCGTACTCGGCGGGCTTGTCGATGGTGTGGTCCTCGCCGGGGCGATAATCCATCGCGAAGCACACGGTGCAGGCCTGGTGGTTCGCGGGCTGCGCCTCGGCCGGCGCGTGCGGCTCCCCGGTGTCGCGGCCGGATTCGAACCCGGTGACGAACTCGGTCTTGGTCAGCGGCAGCAGGTCGCCGGTCTCGGTGGCGTCGACGAAGATGCGCGCCATGATGGTGCGCACCGCTCCGGTTTCGGAGCTGCGCACCGTGACGGACCGGATCCGGTCGCGCTCCGTGTCGGCCGCGATCGCCCGGTGCCGGATCAGCAGCGTCAGGCGCCCGCTCGCCAGATACGGCGCGAGCATCGCCTCCAGCACCGCGAGCGAAACGCGCGGCTCGTGGGTAATCCGCGACACCCAACTGTCCCCGGGGTTCAGATACGCCCGCGCCCGCGCGGCTTCGGTCAACGGATAGTGCCGCTTGTAATACTCGCGGACCCCGTTGCGGTAGTCGCGATAGGCGCGCGTACACCCGAACTGCTCGATGTAAGGATGCTCGTCGGGCGGCACCGCCTGCGAGGTCGCCTGGCCGCCGATCCAGAGATTCTCCTCGGTCATCACGACGCGCGCGCCGTTACGCAGCGCGCCCAGCGCGGCGGCGCAGCCGCCGAACCCGCCGCCGATGATGGCGACCTCGGCCGCCAGCTCCCGCGCGGCGAACGACGCCGCCGGCAGCGCGAGCAACCCTCCGAGGAAGTGGCGCCGTTCCATGCTCAGGCTTCGCCCCGTTTCGCGCGATCGATCAGCCGCTCCGTCGCGCGCAGCGCCAACGCCAGAATGGTCAGCGTCGGGTTCTGGTTGCCGGCGTTGATAAACACCGCGCCGTCGTTGATGTACAGGTTCGGGAGATCGTGCGACCGGTTCCACGGGTCTACCACGCTCGACTTCGGGTCTTTGCCCATGCGCGCGGTCCCTACATAGTGGATCGAGTGACCGTACTCAGCCGGACGCGGGTTCGCCGAGATCCGGTACTCTGCTCCGGCGGCCTTCAGCATTTCGTCGCCCACCTGGATCATGTCGCGGAACATGGCGCGCTCGTTGTCGTGCCACGCGTAGTGAAAGCGGACCCCGGGGATGCCGGCGTCGTCCGCCAGCGCGGGGTCCACCGTAATGTGGTTCTCGCGGTACGGCAGCACTTCGCCCTGGAACAGGATGCCGGCGCTCGCGGTGTAGTATTCGCGGACCGCCCGCATCCACCCCGGCCCGTAACCGGCCAGGCTCTTGCCCACGGCGGTGGTTTCGTTGATGCTGCCCGAAGGATAGATCTGGTAGCCGCGCAGGAACTTCTTGCCGCGCCAGTTCCGCGTCAGGTCCGGAATAAAGATGTGCGCGCCGGTTCCGTCCTCATTGACGACCTTGCGGTTCATGAGCTGCGGCAGGTGGCCGCCCACGGACGCGTAGAGGTGCTCGGAGAGATACCGCCCCACCAGGCCGCTCGAGTTGGCGAGATCCGAGTTCAGCAGGATCTGCGCGGACTCGATGGCGCCCGCGCACAGGATGAAGCGCTTCGCCTGCACCTCTTTATAAGACTTCGCCGCGACGTCATAGTAATGCGCCTTCGTCACGCGGCCGTCTTTCGCCTCCAGCGACCGGACGCGCGCGCCCGTCAGCAGGTCCAGCTTGCCGGTTTTCCGCGCGGCGAGCACAAAGACCCGCAGCGAATCGAACTTCGATCCGCTGTCGCACCCGCGCCAGCAGGGTCCGCAATAGTGGCACGCCGGACGGCCCCGGTGCGGCGCGGTCAGGATCGCCTTGGGGATCGGCAGCGCCTTCAAGCCGCGCCCTAGTTTCTCCGCCGCGCGCGCAAACTCCACTTCCGCGCACTTCGGCTTCAGCGCGGGCAGTCCTTTGTTCAAGGGAAAGCCGCCGTAGGCTTCGCCGGTACTGGTGACGCCGATCCATTCCTCCACCTTGTCGTACCAAGGCTCGACGTCGGCGTAGTTGATCGGCCAGCGCGTGTCGAAGTCATCCTCGGGCTGGAACTCGGCGTTGGTGAAGCGGGGCGTGGTGCCCGCCCAGAACAGGCTCTTGCCGCCGACGGCGCGCACGCGGACCCACTCAAACCAGTCCTTGCCTTCCCAGGCGTAGGGTTCCTTCTTGTCGTCGGTGAGGAAGTTCGTCGCGTTCAGCCACTCGCGGAAGTAATCGCCGCGCAGGCCGCGGTAAGGGAGATTCCAGCGCTGGAGCTTGTGATTCGGCATCTCGCCGGGCGAGCGCAGCGGCCCCGCCTCCAGCATCGCGACCTCCAGCCCGGCTTGCGCCAGCGCGTAGCCCGTGATCCCGCCGGAAGCGCCGGAGCCGATGATCGCGACATCGTAGATCTTCGGCATTGGTTACCTCCGCAGCCGCGGCTGATAGCCGGCGGGCGTCTCGTGCGTCGCGTGCGTGCAACCCGGGAATTCCGTCAGCGCTCCGTTGCCCAGGTAGCCGAGTTCCTTGACGATTCCCTCCTCGGAGGTATAGAAAGCGTCCACCAGGGCGCTCTTGAACAGGACGAAGAAGCGCTCGGCGGGCGTCTGCGGCGCGAACTCATGGCGCGAGTTCGCCTCCAGCCAGGCCCCCGGATCCGCGACACCGGCCAGTCCCTGTCGCCACGTGGACTTCAGGCCCGCCGCCGCGCCCGCCAGAACGAAGTCCATATACTCCCACACGCGCGCCGCCGCGGCGCCGCCCGAGCGTTCGGTCGCCGGGATCATCCGCGCCGCCAGCGCGGCCACGGTGTCCTTCTCCTTCGCGGTGAAGAATTGCAGCCGGTACGCGCCGCCAGGGGCGGGCGAACCAGCATGATGCTGGGCGCGCAGCCGGGCGTCCGCCCACAGCGCGAGCGCGGCCGTCAGCAGGTCCCGTCGGGTGGGCATGCACGATAGCTTAGCGCGCCGGCGTGCACGCCGGTCCGGTTTTCGCTAACCTCCGGTCATGCCCATTCAGATCAAAGAGATCCTCGCCAACGCCGGCCCCGCCCTCAAGTCCGCCGCCACGTCTTTCGACCGCAGCCTGCCGGCGGACCCCCCGGGCGCCGCGGCTACCATCGAAGCGCTGGTGAAGAAACTGGAGTCCGCGATGACGCGGCTCAGCCAGCTCGAGCGCGCCGTGAGCGTCGGGGCGGACGGTTCCGTGACTCTGGCCGCGCGAGGAGCGCTTGCGATCGTGTCGGACCAGAGCGTCCTGATCTCCGGTACGCAGCGGGTGACGGTGCAGTCTGGCAGCAACTCCGTCACCGTGGACCCCACCAAGCTGACGGTCGCCTCGGTGGGCCGGCTAGAGTTGCTGGCTTCCGCACTGAGTTTCTCGGCCGGCGCGATCACCGCGGATGCAGGCATGATGCGCACCTCGGGAACTTTCCAGTGCGACACCATGATCGCGAACTCCGTGGTCGGGGCCAGCTACACGCCCGGCGCGGGTAACGTCTGGTAACGGTGGCCCGGCACCGCCCTCGCTTTATCGGCTCCGGCCCCCCGGGAGGATGCTGCGCTCCCGCAGCCAGGTCCGAACCAGCGGCCAGAAATCGTACGGCTCATTGGTATCCGCGTCCCGCAAACCGTGGTTCAGGTTCGGCAATAGATGAATCGTGAACGGCCGTCCCTGCGCCTGCAACTTCCGCAGCGTCGCCACCGTTTTCGCCTGCGGGATGCTGCGATCCCGGCCCCCCTGGATCCAGAGCATCGGCGTCGAAGCCTGCGCGAGCGCCGGCGCCGGATCGTAGCCGTGGGGGCCCTTCCACTGGCTCATCCGGCGCTCGATTTCCGCGTCCGAAAGCCCCTTGACGGACCCGGGATCGTCACCCGCCAGTTCGGAGTAGGCGATCTCTTCGCCCACGCTGACCGCCGGGCCGGACAGGATCAGGACCCACTTGACGTCCGATGACCGGGACGCGGCCAGCGGCATGATCCACCCCGCCTGGCTGCTTCCGGCCAGCCCGATCCGGGTCCCGTCGATCTCCTTCCGGGCGCGCAGGGCGGCGACGCAAGCCAGCGCATCGGCCGTCAGCAGGTCGAACATCTCGTGGCTGTTCCGCGGACCGACCCCGGCATACCGGCCCGTCGATTCGCCCACGCCCCGCTTGTCATACGCCAGCACCGCAATGCCCATGGCGAGCAACCGGTCGCCCAGCCGCTCCAGCATGCTGCGGCTCATTCTTCCGGAACCGTGCACCAGAACCGCCGCGGGACTGCCGCCTGCCCTCGGTTCCGGCAGGCGCAGGGTCGCGGCGAGCACCGCTCCCCGGGAGGCGACCTTCAGTTCCTCACCGCACATTAGCGTGACGGCCAGCATCATCCCAACGGCTGCGCGCATAAGGTCTGATACGGGCCGTCCGGTGAAGGGTTACGGCGTGACGCCAACCCCCGCTGGCGATCTGGTATAACTCGATACCATGCCTGATTTCGTCGGAAACAGTTTCCCCACCCGAACGGCCTTCGACTACTTCAACCGGAAGCCCGTGGCGGACTTGTTCGCTAAGGAGATGAACCCGATCAATGCCACGCTCGAAGCTGTGATCCGCAAGTTGGGCGCGCTGGCGGACCGCGTTGCCCGGCTCGAAAGGGCCTTGCACGTCGGGGACGACGGTTCCGTGGTGCTCGCAGCTTCGGGACCGCTGTCGCTGTTATCCGTTCAGCAAGTGGTGGTGAGCGCGCCTCAGCGTGTTCAGGTGCAGTGCGGAACCAACTCGGTCTCCATCGATGCCACCAAGCTGGCGATCTCTTCCGCCAGCAAGATCGACCTGGCGGCTCCGTCGGTCGGGATTGCCGCGGGCACCGTCACCATGAGTGCCGCCATGATTCAGGCCTCCGGCACCTTCAAGTGCGACACGATGATCGCGAACTCCGTGGTCGGGTCGAGCTACACGCCCGGCGCCGGCAACATCTGGTGACGCGCTACGCCCGCCCGATGGTTTCGAGCGCGGTGCGGCAGGCCTCGAACACCTGCGCGAGGATCGCGGACGTCGTGGCGTCCGCTCCGTCGCGCCGCGTGTGCCCCCACTGATTGCGGCCGATAACGCCGAATGCGCGATAGCCGTGCTCCTGGATGTTCTTCAGTTCACCCGGACCCGACCCGGCCCGGATCTGGTGATTCGGGATCCCCGCGAAGGCCGCGCGAATCGCGGGAGCGAGCGCTTCGTCCGCCGTGGACGATCCGGCGTCCTTGCGGCTCGTGGGTTCGCCCTGGTCCCAGGCGCGGACGGCGGCGTTGGCGCCGAGGTGCAGCCAGACGGCCGTCTCGGCCGGCTTGGGCGCCAGAGCCGAAGCAAAGAACTTCGCGGCGCCCAGGTAGTCGAGTTCGTGGCCGGAGTTGGCGACGAATAGGAAGCTATGCGGCAGGCCGGACGCGGACGCCCACTGCGCCAGCGCCAGCCAGACCGCCAGGCCGGAGCCGCGTTCGCCGCCGCAGCCGAACCAGCCGCTATACGGCGTCGAGACGGCGATCCACCGCGGACCCCGGCGCAGGACCCCGTACACATTACGGGCCGCGACGTTCTTTTCCAGCTTCCCGGCAATGCGAATCCGCACCGAGGCCGGCGGGGCCTGCGCGAGGGCGGCCGCGTCGGTCGCCGCGAGCAGCACCCGCGGGATCCGCTGCGGCTGGAACGGAACGGCGTTCTGCGCCACCACTTGCGCGCCGGAGGTGGCGGTAATGGTCGCGGCAGCGCCGGACTCGGCGATCCACTTGGCCATGGGCCGGGGGGCGGTCGCCGGATCCCGGCCGAACAGGACCCCCTTGCCGGCGTAGTCCTTGCCGTCTGGCGCGTAGACCGCCAGCGGGACCTCCAGGTCGGCCGCCACGGGCAGCCACAGCGGAAAGGCATCCAGCTTTCGCGCACCGGCTTCGAGCGAGCACGCCTCCAGAAAGAACTGGTCGAGGTTCCAGGGGTGGAAGTTCGCCGCGAATCCGGCGGCCTTCAGGCGCGCATGCAGCCAGGCTCCGGTCTCGCGGTCCGCCGGAGTCGCGGTGCGATGCTCGCCGAACGCGACGTACTTCTCTACGTCCGCCAGCAGGGCGGCGCCGCGGTCCTGGGCGAGCGCGGCGGCGGGCAGCGTCAGCAAGGTCCGGCGAGAAAGCATGATACCGGTGGACACTTCACGGTGTCCGATGGTAACAACCTTATGCGCACCGGATGGCTGGCTCTCGTTTCCACCGCGGCTCTCGCGGCGGGTTTTCCCGAGGTAGTGAAAGTGGACGGCGGCGAGCTCCGCGGGGCCATCCAGGACGGCATCGGCTCGTTCCGCGGGATCCCGTATGCCGCTCCGCCGGTCGGCGGCTTGCGCTGGCGCGCGCCCCGGCGGGCCCCAGCCTGGGCAGGCGTCCGGGAGGCGCTCCGGTACGGCTCCTCCTGCCTCCAGGGACGGTCGCCGGACGCCGCGCGCGGTACGCAGAGCGAGGACTGCCTGTACCTGAACGTCTGGACGGGAGCGGCGGCGCCCGGCGAACGGCGTCCCGTCATGGTATGGATCCACGGCGGCGGGCTCCAGAACGGCAGCGGCTCGGGAGCCAGTTACGAAGGTTCCGCGCTTGCGGCACAGGGCGTCGTCGTCGTGACCATCAACTATCGCCTCAACGTCTTCGGGTTCCTGGGGCATGCCCAGATGAGCGCGGAGGACGAGCATGGGTCCTCCGGGAACTTCGGGTTTCTGGACCAGATCGCCGCGCTCGAGTGGGTGCGGCGCGATATTGGAGCGTTCGGGGGCGATTCCGCGAACATTACGATATTCGGCGAGTCCTCCGGTTCCTGGAGCGTCAACGCGCTGATGGCGTCGCCCCTGGCAAGAGGGCTGTTCCACCGGGCGATCGGCGAGAGCGGCGGACTGCTGGAGCCGAACCCGCACCTCAAGACGTCCTTCCCCGGCGCAGACTCCGCGGAACGCATCGGCGAGCGGTTCTTCGCGGCCATCGGCGCGGAGTCCCTGGCGGCGGCGCGCGCCAGGCCCGCGGCGGAGGTCCTGGCCGCGGCCTTCACGGAGCAGGGAACGCCCCGGTTCCGGTTCTCGCCTTCCGTGGACGGCTGGTTCTGGCCGGACGAGGTGTTCGCGCTGTACGCGGCTGCGAAGCACCACGACGTTCCGCTGCTGCTCGGGTTCAACGCCGACGAGGGCGCGCAGTTTGCCGAGCGTCCCGCGGCCGTGTCGGCCGAGGCGTGGGAGGAAGCGGCGAAACGCCAGTTCGGCGAACTCGCCGCCGGGTACTTGAAGCTCTACCCCGGCGCGACGCCGGAGCAGCGGCTCGACTCCGCGGCGCGGCGGTTCCGCGACGAGCGGCACTTGTGGAAAATGCGCACCTGGGCGGCAGCCATGGCGGGCAGGAAGTCGAAGGCCTATCTCTATTACTTCTCCAGGATCCCGCCGGGACCGGATAGCGCCCGGCTGCGGGCGCACCATGCGGCAGAGATCCCATACGTCTTCGCGAATCTGGCCCGGTTGAACCGGCCCTGGACAGAAACGGACCGGCGCGTTTCGGCGGCGATGTCCGCCGCATGGGTCCGGTTCGCCAGGACCGGAGATCCGAACGGCGGCGATCTCCCGCGATGGCGGCCGTACGACCACCAGTCCTCGCCGTACCTGGAGTTCGGGGACACGATCGTCCCCGGCGGGAACCTCCACCCGGAGGCGTTCTCGTTCTGGGACCGCTACTTCGCCACCCAGCGCGCCCGCCGGGCCACGCCGTAACCGGAGCGCGGCCTCCGGTGTCCGAGAGCGGAACGAGGTGACGGCAATGGCTCACGGCTGGTCCCGGCGGGAAGCGTTCGCGCTCGGCGTTTCGCTCGGCGGCTGGAAACTGCTCGGGGAAGAGTTGCCGCCCCAGTCGGTCCAGGACCGCTATTACAGCCGGATGCTGGAACGCTGGAAGGCGATGGGCGTCAAACCCGACGCCAACCAGCACTACTGGATGACGATCACGGCCCGGTATCGGACGGACCCGGCGCGGATCGCGCGCGCTCTGCCGCCGCCCCTGGAGCTGGACCCCGAGTATCCCGAGGTGCAGTTGAACTTCTTCATGTTTCTGGCCCCGCCCGAAACCTGGACCGCCTTCGTCCCGAACTGGACCTATTCCGAGAGCGACCTCATGCTTGCCTGCAAGTATCAGGGCCGCCGGTGCATGACCGCCGTGTCCCTGGTGCTCGACCAGGATTTCGGGCGCTACGCCGGCCGCGAGTCCCAGCAGTTGCGCAAGAAGGACGGGCGCGTCCTGGTGGATTGCAACGGCAGGACCGCTCGCGCCTGGACCACCCGGCACGGGCAGTTGCTGGCGGCCATCGAGACCGAGGTGACGGACCAGCCGGCGCACCCCCGGTTCCTGCACCGCGAGGTCGGTTGGGGCTGGATGCGGCACGAATTCCGCCTCGCCGCGGACTGGCGGCGCGGGTTGATCGCGGAAGAACATCCGGTCCAGTTCTGGCGGCACTTCGGTTACGACGAGGGCGAAATCACCGGGCTCGCACCGGAAGCCGACATGGCCAAAATGCCCCGCGCCGGCGACCTGGCGAAGACCCAGCTGGTGCTGGGCACGCAGAATTCGCTCGACCCCTACGGCGAGTTCCCGGTACGGGAACTGCTCGGTGTCACCTTCTTCAAGGGGCCGGGCACGCGCCCGGGAGGCGCGTCGGTGCCGCGCGGTCCCGAAAAGAAGCTGGTGAAGCTGCGCGCGGACCGCGAGCGGTCGCTGCAACAGGACGTGGATCGCAAGGCGATGGAAGCGTTCGCCTACGCCGCAAAGGCCTACGATCCGCCGGTGAGCAAGGGCAAAGTGATCGTCCCGGCCGGCTGGCCGGAGAACGGCTCCACCATTCGCCTGTCGCCGGAAGTGATCGCGAAGGCCAAGGCGCGGCCGTCCTATGACCTGGATCCGGTCGACGTGGCGGATCTGATCCTCACCGTGGATCCCGCGAAACATGCCGCTTCGGTGCCGAAGCCGCTCACCGCCGGCCCGGCGCCCGAACTGCGGATCCTGGCGGTCCGCTGCCAGCGCAGCGACCTGACGCTGCATCCCTTCACGGAATTGTGGCTGCTCACCCGCTGCGAAAGCGGCGGCAAGCCCGCGTGGTTTGCGCTCTCTCACGTCACCGGCTGGGAAGGCGATGTGCTGATGGGCCGCGAGACGTGGGGCTATCCGACCAAGCTCGGCGAGCCGTCCGTCACCGTCGACGTGAACCAGGTTGACATCCTGGGGCGGCGCCTGCACCGGGACTTCTTCTCGGCGGCGCTGCCCCTTGCCCTGGGCGAGGAGAACGGCACGCCGCGCGAGCTGGTCGTCATCGGCGCGCGGCGCAGCGGCAAGGACGTTACGCCCCGGGTGAGGCTGATTGCCCAGCCGTGGACCATCGAACTCGCGCGCATGCGCCGGGTGATCGCGGCAGAGGCGTTCTTCGAGTTCCCCGACCAGCCCGGCCCCGCGAAGATCGGGCGTCCGGAGCCGTGGTTCGATTTCGCCGGCGCCCGGCTGGCCTCCGCCTCCTTCGGCCGCGGCCGCGTGCGCCGGATGCCCGCGCAAGTGCTCGCGCCCATCGAGGACTCCCTGATCCGCAAGCTCCTCGACGACCGCATGGACGGCTGGGAAGGCCGCAACCCCGTGACCGCGACGTACCTGGTGAACGGCTGACATGCGCGCCTGGCTCCTGCTCGCGACCGCCGCCACGGTGCTCGCCCGGCCCGATTACCTGCGCCCGGCGATGAAGTTCGGAGCGCAGGATTGCTCGTTCTGTCATCTCGACGCCTCCGGCGGCGAGGGCTGGAACGCCCGCGGTGAGTGGCTGGTGAAGCAGAAAGAGGAGCGCAACGCCGGGGCGATCCAGGTCGAATGGCTCAGCGCGTACCGGGCCGCTCCGGAACCGGTAGTGCGCAAGAGCGCCGCGGCGAAACCCAGGCCCGCCCCGGCGAAAGCGAAGCCCGCCGCCGTTCCCTCCCGGATCCTGCCGCAGGGCAAGGCCCCGCGTTATACGACGCGCGACGGCGAGTGGCCCGCCTACGCCGGCGAACTGTCCGCAAACAAGTATTCGCCGCTGGCGCAGATCGACGCGAAGAACGTCGCGTCGCTCGAAAAGGCGTGGACCTGGGAAGCCTTCGATAATTACCGCCACGCCGGCGCGCGCCCGCCGCGCGCGGCGGGCGATGCCGCTGAAGGCGGCGATTCGCCGGTACCCGACGGCTTCAAGGCCACGCCGCTCATGGTGAACGGACGCATGTACGTCCGCACGAATTACTCGGGCGTCGCGGCGCTCGACCCGGAGTCCGGCAGGACCCTGTGGACTTTCGATCCCAAGGTCACCGCCCGGCCAGGTATGTACGGCTTCGCCACCCGCGGCCTGGGGCATTGGAAAGGGGGCGCCGAGTCCCGCCTGTTGCTCTCCACCGGCGACGGCTACCTGATCGCCCTCGACCCCGTGACTGGCGAGATGCTGAATGGCTTCGGCGAGAGAGGCCGCGTGGACCTCACCGCCGGACTGCGGCGTCCGCTGGACCGCGCGATGGTCAACTTCAGCGCCCCGCCCCTGATCTGCGGGGATGTGGTAATCATCGGCAACCAGGTGGCCGACGGCCCGCCCGGACAGACCCGCGGCAAACAGGATCCCCGGTGGCGCGACAACGTCCCGCTCGGCGACATCCGCGGCTACGACGTGCGCACCGGCAAACTGCTGTGGGTCTTCCAGACCGTCCCCCAACAGGGTGAGTTCGGCAACGAAACCTGGGGCGCCGAAAGCTGGAAGTGGATGGGCAACACCAACGTCTGGTCCATCATGAGCGCCGACGAGGACCTCGGCTACGTGTACCTGCCGGTCACCGCGCCCACCAACAACTTCTGGGGCGGCGACCGTCCCGGCGAGAATCTGTTCGCGACGTCCATCGTCTGCCTGGACGCGCGCACCGGCAAGCGCGTCTGGCACTTCCAGACCGTGCACCACGACATCTGGGACTACGACCTGCCGGCCGCGCCGAACCTGGTGGATATCGCCGTGGAGGGCAAGCCGGTGAAGGCCGTCGCCCAGATCGGCAAGACCGGCTTCGTCTATGTCCTCGATCGCGTCACCGGCCAGCCCGTGTGGCCCATCGAGGAACGTCCCGTGCCGCAGACCACCTTACCGGGTGAATGGACGGCCCGGACGCAGCCGCATCCCACCAAGCCGCCGCCGTTCGAGATGCAGGGCTTCACCGACGATCACCTGATCGACTTCACGCCGGAACTGCGCGCCGCGGCACTCGCCGCCACGCGCGGCATGGCCCGCGGTCCGCTGTTCACGCCGCTCAACGAAAAGCAGCCCGTGTTTCTGGTGCCGGGCTACGGCGGCGGCGGGAACTGGGGCGGTGGCAGCTTCGACCCAGAGACCGGCTACTTCTATGTATCGTCGCGGCGCATCCCGACGATCCTCCAGATGCGCCCCGTGGATCCCGCGAGGTTCGGCTATCCCTGGATCCGGGAGTTCAAGACCGCCACCCTAAGCGGCCTGCCGGTGCTGAAACCGCCCTACGGGACCATTACCGCGTACGACCTGAACGCGGGCCGGATCGCCTGGCAGATCGCCAACGGCGATGGTCCGCGCAACCACCCCCTGCTCAAGGGCCTGAACCTGCCGCCGCTCGGCAATCCCAACGCGTCGGGGATCCTGGTGACGAAGTCGCTCCTGTTCTGCGGGGACCGCGGCGGGCGCGGCAACCCGCCGGTGATGCGCGCCTATGACAAGGTGAGCGGCCGCGCCGTGTGGGAGCAGATTCTCGAGGGCGGGTATCACGAGGCTCCGCCGGTCACGTACCTGTGGAAGGGCAAGCAGTACGTCGTGATCGCGACAGGCGGACAACTGGAGCCGGCCCGTCTCACCGCGTACCGGCTGCCGTGAGCTACGGCACCGCGAGGATGGCGCGCAGGATCATCGGCGCCATCTCCGCCCGCGTCACCGGGCTTCCCTCGCAGTAGAGCGTTCCCCCGCAACCGTTGCGGATCCCAAGTTCCCGCACCTTTTGGATAAACCGGAAGAATGGGTGGTTCGGCGGCACGTCGCTGAAGTATGGCGTGGTCGGATACGTGAATGTGGTCAGGTTATTCGCCTGCATCCACGACGCGATCATGAATACGGCCATCTGCCCGTGCGTAATGCTCGCGTCCGGACAAAACAGCGGCGGATTCACCGAGCAACCCGCCGTAATCCCGAGGTCCCGGATCCGCTGCACGAACCGGAAGTAGATATTGGCCTCCGGCATGTCGTTGAAGTGCGGCGTTGGCGTGTAGACCAGCGTCGTGCCGAGCGCCTGGTTCAGCGCCGCGACCATGAATACCGACATCTGCGCCCGCGTGACGGGCGTGTCCGGGCAGTATAAGAAGGGGTTCAACGAACAACCCGCGGTGATGTTGCTGGCATAGAGCAGCGAAATGTAGTCGAAGTCGTTCGCCGCGGGCGGCACGTCGCCGAAAACCGCCTCCGGAAAGCCAGCCTGCATGATCTTCACGGAGCGGCCCCCCGAGGTGATCGTCCCGGCGCGCGCCAGGCCGTTGTTCGCCGCTAGGGACCCCGGAAACGACCCCGCTCCGGACCCCGCGGGCGAGTTCAGCGTCATCCAGCTCGCGGCGTTCGTCGATGCCGTCCAATTGCATCCGGCCTGCGCCGCTACGGAAACTGTGAACGGATTCGCCAGGTGCGAGAACTTCCGCGCGCTGGGTAACAGCTCGCTCGGGCACCCGTCCAACGTCGTGAACGAGTACACCAGCGACGTGACGAGGTTCCCCGGGAACTGGACTTGGATCTTCCAGTAGTAGGTCGTGTTGGGAGAGAGCCCCGGCGGGTCGTAGAAGCTCGCGTTGGTCGACGCCACAAAGGGCGGATCGGGCGTGGTACCGAAGTACACGAGGCTGACGGCTCCGCCGGTGTTGGTCCACTCGAGCCGCACGCGCGTGGATTGGGCGGTGACGCCGTTCGGAGGTGAGATCAGCAGATCGATGATGGGCAGCGTGAACGACTGTTGGACTGAGCTTAGTGCATTGTCGCTCATGCTGAGAGCAAAGGTGTACGTTCCTCCGAGCGTGGGCGTCCCGTTTAACACCCCGGCAGCGGAGTCGAGCGTCAACCCCGGCGGAAGGCTGCCGCTCGCGACGGTGAACGAATAGGGCGGTGTCCCGCCACGTCCGACGAACCTCGTTTGGTAGAAGCTGCCCGCGACGCCGTCCCCCGCAGCGGTCGTCTCGAAACCAAGCGGACCGAGGTTCAGTGCCAGCGACTCCGGCGGGAGGTTGAATCGCGGCGTCGGATACTGAGCGTCCAGCTGGCTGACGGAAGCTCCGGACGCAAAGAACGGCGCCATGCCAACTGATACCCGCGGCGTCGTCAACGGATTTTCTCCCGCCGCGGCATTGCGGACCAGCGTCACGGGAACCACCAGGTTCTCGAGCGCAAAGGGATCCGTGTAGAGAATCTCGTACACCGCGAGCACTGGATTCGGAGCGCCGGTCAGTTCCACCAGAGAAGTGGTATCGCGATCGGTTGCAACAGTCCCACCCGCCCCCGCGGGCGTGGTTCCCGTAACGAGTTGGGCAATGCCCGAGGCTGCACCGGTGGCCGCGCGAACCAGTCGCAGAGAGCGTGGTACCTTCACCGAATAGCCATTCACTAAATTCTCAAACCGCAGCGCAATCCGAGAACCCTGAGTGGCGAGACCCGACTGCGCAATATTCAACGAGGCGCTACCAGCGAAAGTACCACCGGCAACCGCGTTGCCTGGTGCCGGTTGAAAGATCATCGGTGGATTGCCGTTCGGGTTTCCGCCCGGGGGCGTCCCGCGGCCGAGCGAGCTCAACGCTTCCTCGGACAGATAGATCGCGCCAGGAACGTTCTGGTCGAACAACGTAGCTATGTCGACGCCAAAATCGCCCCCGTTCGCAGCGCTTGCGGCGTTTCGATAGTAACTGGCGAAGTTGCGTGGCTTGAAGCTGGAGGCGAATCCCTCCGGGACTCGCACAACGTTGCCGCCCACACCGTCGATGGTGTTATCCGACGAGTTTGTCGCGGGCGCCAAGAACCCCACGATCTGCTGCTGCTGATTGAAGAGGACCTGCAAGCCGGCGATGGAAATGCTGAAGGCGATCGCCTGGCCGGGCAAGGGAATCACAAAGCTGGCCGCCGAAGCGCGGATGTTCACGAACCGAAACGCCCGGGTGGTCGTCGTCCCGGGTGGATCTATCGGGACGCCCTTGAACAGAATCCCGTTGAATCCATTCGAGCGGCCTTGAAATACGTTCGGACGGCCTGTGCTCCAGATCCCCGCAGTCCCAGCCGTGCCATCGTAGCTCTCCCGTGGGTTCCCTGTGGACCGAATCCCGCATACACCGGGGTTCGTGCCGGTTGGGCCGTTGTTGCCCGCATCATCATCCGGCGCATTCGGAGAGCCGCAGTTCAGCAGCGGACGATTGGGCCACGCCGGCGAATTCGGCTCGTCCACGACCAGAAGTGCTTCGAGCATTCCCCCTGCAGTGAGCAGACGGCTACTCACCGGCCCATTCAGCGTAATGCTGATATCGTATTGAGGAATCATTCCGCCGTTCGGAGTTGGCGTCCCCCCTTGGCAGTTCGCGACAATGTCCCCGAGCAATTCCGAGAATCCAGAGGATCGCACGAACGGCGGTGTCCCTGCGTTCAGAGTGCAGACCACCCCTTGGCCGAAAAGCGGCACTGCGCCGACAGAAAACATCACCGGCAAGAACAGCGAGAGACGCATGATATTTCCAACGCTATCGGACTCCCCGGCCGAAAGTC
Source organism: uncultured Solibacteraceae bacterium (assembly GCA_964471915.1). GTDB lineage: Bacteria > Acidobacteriota > Terriglobia > Bryobacterales > Bryobacteraceae > JAIEPW01. The sequence goes on from CAYYID010000001.1 coordinate 63,737, forward strand.
AATCAGGACCTCGACGCTCCTCGTGCCGATTTTTCGATGAAATAACCGTGGAGTTCGAGCACCGGCCAATCCACGAGATCCCTGAGCCGTTGTACGAAGCGGAAGAGCCCGCTCGCTGGCCCGCCTAACCGTGTACCGCCAGCCGTAGGTCCGCCTTACGGCACCGCGAGGATCGCGCGCAGGATCATCGGCGCCATCTCTGCCCGTGTAACGGCGGCCGTGTCGCAGTATTGCGTCGCGTTGCAGCCGTTACGGATCCCGAGTTCCCGCACCTTCTGAATAAACCGGAAGAACGGATGGTTCGGCGGCACGTCGTTGAAGTACGGTGTCGTCGGATAGGTGAACGTCGTCAGATTATTCGCCTGCATCCACGACGCGATCATGAATACCGCCATCTGACCGTGGGTAATGCTCGCGTCCGGACAAAACAGCGGCGGATTCACCGAGCAACCCGCCGTAATCCCGAGGTCCCGGATCCGCTGCACGAACCGGAAGTAGATATTGGCCTCCGGCATGTCGTTGAAGTGCGGCGTTGGCGTGTAGACCAGCGTCGTGCCGAGCGCCTGGTTCAGCGCCGCGACCATGAATACCGACATCTGCGCCCGCGTCACCGGAGTCTCCGGACAATACAGCAGGGGATTCGCGGAACATCCCGCCGTGATCCCGCTGGCGTAGAACAGGGAGATGTAGTCGAAGTCCGCCGCCACCGCGGGCACATCGCCGAATACCGCCGTGGGGAAGCCCGCCTGCAGGATCTTCACCGCGCGCCCGCCCGAGGTGATCGTCGCGGTGCGCGCCAGGCCGTTGTTCGCCGCTAGGGACCCCGGAAACGACCCCGGCCCGGACCCCGCGGGCGAGTTCAGCGTCATCCAGCTCCCGGCGTTCGTCGATGCCGTCCAGTTGCATCCCGCCAGCGCCGCAACCGTAACCGTGAAGGGGTTCGCCAGATGCGAGAACTTCCGCGCGCTGGGCAACAGCTCGCTCGGACACCCTGCCAGCGTCGTGAACGAGTAGACCGGCGACGAAATCAGGCCCCCCGGCGGTTGCGTCTGCACCTTCCAGTAGTACGTGGTGGCCGGCAACAGCGCCGGCGAGTCCAGAAACGTCGCGCTGGTCACCGCGGCGAACGGCGGATCGGGCGTCGTCCCCAAGAACACGAAGTACGGGCTCGCTCCGGCGCTGGTCCATTCGAATCGCGGCCGCGTCGACTGATTCGTCGCGCCGTCCGAGGGTGAGTACAGCTTCAGCGCCGCGCCCGCTTGTCCGCGGACGGGATGCGCGTGGATTGCCAGCAGTACGAAAGCCGAAGTGACTACAGAGGGGCGCATAGTGCAGCCCGACGATAGCCGGAGCAGTACGTACTAGTCAACGCTCTAAGTCGATTAACACCAGCGACTAAGCGAAATACCCTAGGCTCCAGGACCGATACGGCTCCACGCGCAGCCACGCATTCGGCCATCAGGCTGCGGAAAGGTATGCGACCGGCCCGCGCGGCGTGCGCAAGCTCGCCCCGTCAACTCCGCGGACCCGCTCCCGGCGAGTCAGCAGTTCCGTCAACCGCCGCCGAAGCGGCTGGCGAACAGCACCGCCGCCACGATCAGCAGGATCCCGATTACCTGTAACATTCCACCTCCATCTTATCCCGGCTGGGACCGGGTGGTTCCGGTTAGAATGAAAGCACCCCGCAATGCTGCCAGAAAAAATCCAGGAAGGGCTCACTTTCGACGACGTTCTGCTGAAGCCGGCGCGCAGCGCCGTGCTGCCCGCCGACGCCGACACCCGGACGTACCTGACGCGCAAAATCGCCCTAAACATCCCCATCGCGAGCGCGGCCATGGATACCGTCACCGAGTCCCACCTCGCCATCGCGCTGGCGCAGCAGGGCGGCATGGGGATCATCCACCGCAACATGTCCATCGAGCGCCAGGCCGAGGAAGTGGACCGGGTGAAGCGCTCCGAGAGCGGCATGATCGTGGACCCGGTGACCGTGGGACCGAACCAGCTCATCTCCGACGCGCTCGACGTCATGAAGCGCTACCGCATCTCCGGCGTCCCGGTGACCGAGAACGGCGGCAAGCTGGTGGGCATCCTCACCAACCGCGACCTGCGGTTCGAGACCAACTTCCTGCAGCCGGTTTCCGCGGTGATGACCAAGTCGAACCTCATCACCGTCCCCGTCGGCACCACGCTCGAGGAAGCCGAAGCCATTCTCCACAAGCACCGCGTGGAGAAGCTCCTCGTCGTCGACGACACGTTCCACCTCAAGGGCCTCATCACCGTCAAGGACATCCAGAAGAAGCTGAAGTACCCGAACGCCTGCAAGGACTCGCAGGGCCGCCTGCGCGTCGGCGCGGCGCTGGGCACCGTCGGCGACTTCATGGAGCGGGCCGCGGAGCTGGTAAAGCGCAAAGTGGACGTGCTCGCCATCGACTCCGCGCACGGGCACTCCGAACGCGTCCTGGACGCCGTGGTGCAGGTGAAGCGCTCCTTCCCCGACGTGGAGCTGATCGCCGGCAACGTCGCCACCTACGACGGCGCGCGGGACCTGATCGAGCTGGGCGTCGACGGCGTGAAGGTCGGCATCGGACCCGGCTCGATTTGCACCACGCGCGTCGTGTCCGGAGCGGGCGTGCCGCAGATCACCGCGATCGCCGAGTGCTCGCGCGCCGCGAAGAACGCCGGCGTGCCCATCATCGCCGACGGCGGCATCAAGTTCTCCGGCGACGTGACGAAAGCCATCGCGGCGGGCGCGGATTGCGTGATGATCGGCAGCCTGTTCGCCGGCGTCGAGGAGTCCCCCGGCGAGACGATCCTGTACCAGGGCCGCACGTTCAAGAGCTACCGCGGCATGGGGTCCATCGGCGCGATGTCCGGCGGGTCTTCGGCGGACCGCTACGCGCAGGAAGGTTCGGGCAAGCTGGTGCCCGAAGGGATCGAAGGCCGCGTGCCCTACAAGGGCATGCTGTCGGATCTCGTGTTCCAGCTCGTCGGCGGCTTGCGCGCCGGCATGGGCTACTGCGGCTGCGGCACCATCCGCGAACTGCACGAGCGCTCGCAGTTCCTGCGCGTCAGCGCGGCGGGCCTGCGCGAGTCGCACGTCCACGACGTGATCATCACCAAGGAAGCTCCGAACTACCGGCTGGAGTAGTTACTTCCCGCCCAACCGCACCGTGAGTCCCGCGATCACCGTGCGCCCGTAGCCGGGCGTGCCGTGGATCCGGGACCTCGGGTCCTGCCCCGCCAGGCGCGATTCGAAGTAGTTCTGCGTTTCGAAGTAGCGCCGGTCCAGCAGGTTGTCCACCGCCACCTGGAACTCGACGCCCCGCGCCAGGCGGCGGCTCACCCCGAGATCGAACACCGTGTTGCCCGTCGCCCGGATCGAGGGATCGAAACCGTCGAGGCGATAGCCGTTGCTCGCGCGCAGCCGCAGGGATCCGCTCCAGCCCGACCACGCCGTCACCGTCGCGCCGGCGCTGGCCGTGAAGCGCGGCGCGTTCGTGACATACTCGCGCGGCGACGTCCCGCGGAAGTACGCATTGGCCACCTTGGTCAGCCCGCCGTTCAGCGCCACGCGGCGCGTCACCTGCAATGAGCCCTTCGCTTCGAAACCGTGCGAGCGGCTGGGTCCGCGAAACTCGAACGTGCCGTCGTCCGGAATGTAGACCTGCTCGTGCGAGCGCCGGATCAGAAAGAAGCTCTCGGTCAGGGACAGGCGCCCGAAGTTGTGGGAGGCGCCGGCCTGGAGGAAGTCCGTGGTGGCGATGCGCTCGCCTGCGGGATGCTGCACCACTACGCGAGCATCCGAGGTCGAGATGCCGCGGCCGTAGTTCAAATGCAGCACGGCGGGCAGGCGGTGGAGCGGCGTAAACGCGACGCTCGCCTTCGGCTGCCAGCGTCCCGCGGACTCGACGCCCCCCGCCGCGGGATCTACGCGGTCGTTGACGCGGAAGCGGAACTGGTCGTAGCGCAGCCCGCCGCCGAGGATCAGCCGTCCGCCCAGCAGGCTCAGGTTCTCCTGCACGAAACCCGCGCCGTTGTTGACGCGCACGTTGGCCCGGGAGGTTAGGCCGCTGGGAACGCGGCCCTCCCGCGGATAGAGTCCGACGTGGATCTGGTTGTCGTGGTAGTTCGCGCCCGCGGCCAGATAGCCCTGCGCGCCGAACAGCTTGTGTGGCCGCAGGTACTGGACGTTCGCGCCCTGCTGCAGCCGCGAATCGTGCTGCTGGATCGCGTCGCCGTGTACCGGGTCGTTGAGGAAATAGGTGAAGTTCGAGAACAGGTCGAACAGGCTGCGCCCCACGAACCCGTCGATCTTCAGGACCGCGCCGTGCCGGCCTTCCTGCCGGAAGTACAAGCCCGCGGTGCCGTTCCAGGCCTTCACCCCGTGCGTCGGGTCGACGAACCCGAAGCGGTCCAGGCGGCCGGCGGCCACCTCGTCCAGCGGGATCTGCCCGGAGGAGTTCGACTCGTTGCGCCCGTAGTTGTACTTGAAGCCGTATTTGCGCTCGCCGCGCCGCGTCGTGAGGTTGCCGGTGAGATTGTCGCGCCGGTACCCGAGCGGCGCCAGGAACGGCCCGTTCGAAAAGGACCCCTCGTAGCCGAACACCGCATCCGTGTCCCTCCACTGCGGACTGTAGCCGAGAAAGCCGCGGTACGTATCGAACGATCCACCCTGCAGCCGCAGCGTCAGCACGTCCGGCAGCGACTCCCGCAGCACGATGTGCACCACGCCGAGCCCGCTGAAGTCTCCGTACTCGGCCGAGAACGGCCCGTTGATCAGGTTCACTTCCTCGACCAGCTCCGGCGTCAGGCTCTTGAGGTTGCCGAGGTAGCCCTGCCCGTGACCCTGCGTCGGCTGGTTCTGCTGGACGCCGTCCACCAGAATCTTGAGCCCGCCGGAAACGCCGCCGTGGTCGAGGTTGAAGCCGAAGCGGCGGATCTCCAGGCTCTTGCCGCCGCCTTCGTGCTGCCCGGCGTTGATGCCGCCGTCCAGCAACTGCAGCACCTGGTCGTCGCGCGAGAACAGCGTGCGCGTGAAGGTCTCGGAATTGCGGCGGTCCAGCGACGGCTCTACCGCCGTGCCGCGAACCACAATGCTCTCGTGCAGCTTGGGCAGTTTCGGGCTTTCGGCGGGCGGCGTCTGCGCCGCGCCGGCGAGAGCGAACAGGAGGTAAAGAGCGGTTGGGGCTCCGGTCACGTGAGGGAGTACGCGAACCGGGGTCCGCCGGATTCGACGGCGCGCCGGAACCCTATCGCTCAAGAAAACGGCGTTTCATGAGCGATAGAACTGCGCTCTATCGCTCACCGGACGGCAACCTCTCTACGGCTTCCCTTCCTGCCACCACGCCGCCGGCAGCGCCTTCTCGGCCGGCCACATCTGCTTGAGCGTTTCGCCCTCGAACAGCTCGCCGTTCTTCATCACCCAGCGCACGGTGTTGGTGTTTTTGATGTCGAACAGCGGATCCTTATCGAGCACGATCAGATCCGCCAGCTTGCCCGCCTCGAGGGACCCCAGGTCCTGCCCGAAACCGATCGCCTGCGCGCCGTTCAGCGTCGCCACGCGCAACACGTCCAGCGGCTTCATGCCGCCTGCCGCCAGACCCCACATCTCCCAGTGGCACTGCAGGCCTTGCAGCTCGCCGTGCCCGCCGAGCCCGATCTTTCCGCCCGCCTGCAGGATCCGGTTCGCGCCCTCCGCGATCCCCGGAAAGACGTACTCCGCGGGACGCGTCCACGGAATCCGTGCCAGCTTCCCGTAGAGCACTTCCTGGGGCGTGAAGCGCCGCAGCTTCGCATCCTCGTAGACCTTCGGGTCCGCGAAGAAGTGATACTCGCCCTGCGGTCCGCCGTAGGAAACCAGCAGCGTCGGCGTATAGGTGATCTTCGTCTGCGCGAACAGCTCGGCCACGTCCTTATAGACGGGCCAGATGGGCAGGGAATGCTCGTTGCCGGCGAAGCCGTCGATGGCGTGCGTCAGGTTCAGCTTGAAGTCCGCCGCGCCTTCCGTGGTCGGCATGATGCCGAGTTCCTTCGCGGCCTGCACTACCCATTGCCGCTGCTGCCGGTTGCCAACGACATAGGACTTGATGGTGTGCGTGCGGTAGTGCTTCGCGTAGCGCTCCACGGTGGCTTTGGCGTCCTCGTAGTTCTGGAAGTCGGTGTCGCCGAAGATGCCGGGTCCCGTCGAGTACGCCCGCGGTCCGATCATCTCTCCGATTTCGACCAGGTCCTCGTAGGCGAACTGATCGTTCGTGTTCGTCTGCGGATCCCGGCCCGTGGTGACGCCATAGGCGAGGTTCGCCCAGTAGGTGTAGTCCTCGGTGTCGAGCACCGAATGCCGCACCTCCCAGTGGGCGTGGATGTCGACCAGCCCGGGAATGACGGTCTTGCCCTTCACATCCATGATCTTCGCGCCGGCCGGGATCGCGACCTTCCCGCGCGCCCCGATGGCCGCAATGCGGTTGCCGGTGACGACGATATCGGAGTCGGCGAGGATCTGGTCGCCGTTCATGGTGATGGCCTTCGCGCCGCGCAGCACCACGGTCCCCGTGGGCGCCGCCCGCGGGCGCGTCACGGCGATCTCGATCTCGTCGCCTTCGAACTTCTTCGGCGGCGCGGGCTTCGCGGGCTCCGGTTTTGCGGCTTCGGGCTTCGCCGGATCCGGGCGCGGCGCTTCAAACGAGATCTTCGCCACTTCCTGCCGGTAGAACGTGGACCCCACCGTCCAGGAGATCGTCTTGCCGCCGTCGCCCCACGCGAAGCTGTCGAGACCCACCGTCGTCAGCTTCTTCGACGGCACCGGCGAGCTGCTGACGTTGATGGACGGCGTATCGCCGCCGGTCCTGGGCAGGCGCATCAGATAGAGCTGGTTCGTCACGCGCGCCAGCAGATGTTTGCCGTCCGGGCTGATGCGGACATCGGTCGCCGGAGCGGGCTGCGGACCGCGGCTGCGGCCCGTCACCCTTACGACGGTCTTGCGATCCGAGCCGTCAAAGCGCATCGAGAACAGCCCATCCGCGCCGGAGTAAGCATAGACGCGATCCGGCTCCGGGCCAAAGTGCGGACGCCCGGCGAAGCGCGACGGCGAGATCATCGTCACGTCGCCGCCGTTCGCGGGCAGCCACACGATGTCCAGCCCGGGTTGCGGACCCATGAAGTCCGACGGGTGGTTCACGCGCGTCTGGCGCGAGGTGCGCAGCGCAAGGATGCGCTGGCCGTCGGGGGACCACACCGGGTCACGGTAGAACGCGGCCTCGCGCGTAAGCTGCACCGCAGCGCCGGCGCCATCCGCGGGCCGCTTCCAGATGTGGCCGCCCGCATTGGTCCAGGTGACATAGGCGATCCACGCTCCGTCAGGCGACCAGGACGGCTGATACTCGCGCACGCGCGCGCCCTGCGACAGCTTGCGCGGCGTGCCAGCCGGCAGATCCATTACGTACATCTCCGTGAGCGCCGAAAACGCCAGCCGTTTGCCGTCCGGCGACGGCATCGCGCCCTGGGAGAGCTTCGCCCGCACCGGACCCTGATCCACCTTAATGGGGAAATCGAGCGATGGCCCAATGTCGAGCGAGACCTTCGCCGAAAACGGAATCACCGTGTCGCCGCCGCTCGCCAGGTCGAGTTTGTGGATCTTGCCGCCATACGACACGATCACCGCCGTCCCGTCAGGGGTGAACGCGTAGCCCGGCAGCAGGTCGCGCGTCGCCGCGGATTCCTGGTCGTCGCGGTTGACCGGGTACTTCAGCCAGCGCTCCTCGGACGTGGCGAGGTTCCGCAGCCGCAGCCCGGTCTTCGCGTCCCAACGCGTGCCGAAGACCAGCCACTTCCCGTCCGGCGATACCGCCGGGCGGAACGCGTTGCCCGCGGCGAAGGTGATGGGATCCTCGTCGCCGGTCTGCCGGTCCCGCCGTACGATCTGCGTGTTTCCCAGGCCGCGGCCGCCGCCCGCCCGGTTCGCGAAGTAGAAGTACTTGCCATCCTTGGTCGCCACCGGACCCCAGTGGTTCGCGCGCGGCGGTCCGCCGGGAACCGGAGGTCCGGCGGCGGCCGGTCCGGGCGCCGCGCCGCCCTTCGAAACCCGCAGGCCGCTGCCGCCCGCCAGGAAGTACAGCCACAGTTCCAGGCCCTGCGATTCGGGCGTCCCGCGCGAGACGATGACGCTCTCGGCGTCAGCCCAGTAGGGCGAGAAAATGCGCGCCTGCCGGTCTCGCGTAAGCTGCTTGAGGTTCGTGCCGTCGGCGTCGGCCACCCAGAGGTTATCCGCGCCGTCCCGGTCGCTGATGAAGGCGATTTTCTTCCCGTCCGGCGAGTAGCGCGGCATGGAGTCGAACTGAATCCCCGTCATCAGCGGCTTGGCTTCGCCGCCCGCGGCCGGCACGGTGTAGAGGTCGCCGAGGAGTTCGAACAGGATGGTCTGGCCGTCCGGTGAAACGTCGAGCGAGATCCAGGTGCCCTCGTCGGTGGAGAACTCGGCCTTGCGCTCGGTCTTGAGCGACAGCGTGGGCTTCTTGGCGGCGTCCGGCTTGGGCTCGGCAGGCTTCGGGGCGTCCGGCTTGGCTGGGTCCTGAGCCAACAGGGCCAGGGTCAGGAGAAGAGCGTAGAACAGGCGCATCGCGTCGCCCATCATAACAGTCCGGTTTCCAAAGGACTACGAGTCGCAAAGAATGGTAACCGGACCGTCGTTGATCAACTGGACCTGCATGTCCGCCTGAAACACGCCGGTTTCGACCCGCGCCACGCCCAGGCGGCGCAACTCGGCGACGAAGGCTTCGTACAGGCGGTTGGCCTCAGCCGGTGGAGCGGCCTGGTCGAACGAGGGCCGGCGTCCCTTCCGGGTGTCGCCGTAGAGGGTGAACTGCGAGACCACCAGCGCGCCGCCCGCGACATCCAGCACGCTGCGGTTCATCTTGCCCGCGGCGTCGGAAAAGATCCGCAGGTTCGCCACCTTGGCGGCGAGGTACGTAGCGGCGGCATCGGAATCGTCCCGCGCGACGCCGAGCAGGATCAGCAGACCCGGCCCGATGGAGCCGGTGACGGCGCCCGCCACTTCAACGCGCGCTTCGCGGACCCGCTGCAGCAAGGCGCGCATGGGTCAGGAGGTGGCGGCGGCCGAGGGCCGCGCCCCCAGGCTGTCCAGGTAGGCGGCCTGCACCTCGGCGGTGGGTCCGGCGAGCACGATGCGGCCGTGGTCGAGCCAGATGGCGCGGTCGCTCAACATGCGGACCAGTTCCTCCGAGTGCGACGCGAAGAGGATGGTCTTGCCATGGCGGCGGAACTCGAGGACCTTGGCGACGCACTGCTGGTAGAAGGCCTGGTCGCCGACGCCGAGCATTTCGTCGGCCACCAGGACGTCGGGCTCCACGCAGATGGCGACCGCGAAGCCGAGGCGCAGCACCATCCCCGCCGAGTACGTCCGCAGCGGCTCATGAATGAACTCGCGCAGGCCGGAGAAATCGACGATCCACTCGAACTGTTCGGCGGTCTGCCGCCGGGAGAGGCCCATCAGCGCGGCGTTGATGTTGAGGTTCTCGGCGCCGGTCAGGTCCGGGTGAAAGCCGGAGCCGAGTTCGAGCAGCGGCGCCACGCGCCCGGAGACCAGCACCGCGCCGCTGGTGGGGTGGGTAAGCCCGGCGGCGAGGCTCAGCAGCGTGCTCTTGCCCGCGCCGTTGGGTCCGATCAGAGCGACGCCCTCGCCGGCGTCGATGGCCAGCGAGATCTGCTTCAGCGCTTCGAAGGTCTCCCCGGGACGCGAGCGGAAGACGCCGAGCAGGCGGTCCCGCAGCAACTGCTGCCCGCCGTGGTGCGGATACGCCTTGGTGACCTGTTCGAAGACGATGGCCGGCATGGCTAGATGTGATCCGCGAAGCCGCGCTTGAGGCGGTGGAAGAGGAAATAACCGAGGGCGAAGGAAGCGCCCGCGACCAGGGCCAGTTTAGCGAGCAGCGTGGTGGCGGGGGCCGCGCCTTCCAGCAGGATGTTGCGCATCGCCATCACCAGCGCGGCGACGGGATTCAACTGGTAGATCTCGCGGTATTGCGCCGGAATCACCTCGAAGGGGTAAAAGATCGGGACCAGCCAGAACAGAATCAGGTTGAAGGACTCCACCAGATACCGCGTATCGCGAACGAAGACGTTGATGGCGCCGGCGGCGAGCGCGAGGCCGCAAACGAAGACCACTTCGAGCGCCCACAACACCGGAAGCCACAGCCAGTGCATGTTCGGCGTCTGCCCGGTGAAGATCGCGAGTCCCAGCAGCAGGGCGATCTGGATCAGCAGGTGCACCACGTTCGAGAACACGGCCGCGATCGGGATGGTGGCGCGGGGCACCGGCATTTTCTTGATCAGCGAGGCGTTCTCGATGATGGAATTCGTGCCGGAAAGCAGCGCCGCTACGAAGAAATTGTAGGGGACCAGGCCGCAAAGGATGGCGACGGGGAAATTCGAAAACGACCGGTTGCCCATCACGTTCGAGAAGACGAAGGTGAGGACCAGCATCATCACCAGGGGATTCAGCAGGCTCCAGAGCAGGCCCAGGGACATGTTCCGGTAACGGATCCGGAAGTCCTTGAGGACGAGGTTCTCGAAGAGGAAGAAGTAATCGCCGTTCCAGGCGGGCCGGGCGGGCCGGAGCGGAGGTGCGGCGGAAACCGAAGCCATGCGACTTATCCAGTATAAGGGCCATATGATGAGGTAGGGCGAAGCGTATGGACATCACCGACCAGTTTTTGCGGCTGGCGATTTCGCTGGGCGTGGGGCTGCTGGTGGGCCTGGAGCGGGAAAGCCGTGAGAATCCGGTGGCGGGGCTGCGGACCTTCGCGCTGGTGGCGCTACTGGGATCGCTCTGCGCGAGCGTGCCGGGGGCAGCCGGCTGGATGGTGGGCGGCGGCTTCGTGGCGCTGGGGGCGGTGCTGCTGCACGGGCAGCGGCTGAACGCCACGCCGGAGGCGGGCATCACGACGGAGGTCGCCGTGCTGGGGACCTTCGCGGTGGGCGCTTATGCGATGGCGGGTCCGGTGGCGGTCACCATTGCCGCGGGCGCCACCATGGCCGCCCTGCTGCACTTCAAAGCGACGCTGCACGGGTGGGTGGACCGGCTGGGCGACGCGGACCTGCGGGCGATCATGCGGTTCGTGGTGGTGGCGCTGGTGATCTTCCCCGCGCTGCCGGACCGCGCCTTCGGCCCGTACGGGGTGTGGAACGCCCGGGAAGTGTGGTTCATGGTGGTGCTGATCACCGGTTTGAACCTGCTGGGCTACCTGGTGTTCCAGTTCGTAGGTCCGCGGGCGGGAGTGCTGGCGGCGGGGCTTTTGGGCGGAGCGGTCTCGAGCACGGCGACGACGATCGCCGCGGCGCGGCGGGTGCGGGAGGAGGCGAGCGAGAACGGGCGCGAGAGCGTGATCGTGCTGCTGGCTTCGGCGGTGGTGTTCGGGCGGCTGATGGCGGAAGCCGGGGTGGTTTCCCCGGCCCTGGTCCGCGTTGCATGGCTGCCGCTGGCGACCACGGGCGGGGCGATGGTGCTGGGGGCGTTGCTCGCCTGGCGGAGTTCCAGCCGGCGGGCGCCGGCGGAGATGCGTCCGCCGAATCCCTCGGAGCTGGGGACGGCGCTGCTGTTCGCCGCGACGTATTCCGTGGTCTTGCTGGCGGCACGCGCCACTCGGGATTACTTCGGCGCAGGCGGCCTCTATGCCGTCGCCGCGCTATCCGGACTTGGCGACGTGGACGCGATTACGCTCTCCACGGCGAACCTCGTAGAGCGCGGCGAACTGGGCCCGGACACCGGCTGGCGGGTGGTGCTGGTGGCGGCCGCGGCGAACCTGGTGTTCAAGTTCGGCGTGGTCGCCATGACCGGCGCGCGGCGGTTCACGGGTCCGGTGGCGGCGGGATTCGGCGCGGCGGCCGCGGTCGCCGCCTTGTGGATGGCGCTGGCCTAGCGCTGGGGCAAGGCGTCCAGCCGGGCACGCAGGCCGGCCATCCGCGCGGCGAGTTCGGTGAGCGCTTCGCGGCGCGAGTCCGGCGGCGGCCCGCGGCGGGAGGCCGCGCGGAGCGCCTGCAGTTCCGCTTCGAGTTCGCGTTCCGTGACGGAGCCGGACGCGGCCGGACCTTCCAGGCGCGCGGCTTCAAGATGCCAGATGAGTTCCAGGGACTGGCGCAGGGCGAGGTCCTGTTCGGCGATGCGGGCGCGCAGTCCGGCGGCGTCGGGGCCGGCGGCAGCCGGCGGGTCGCGGAGGGAGTGGGCGATGAGTTGGAGTTCGGCGCGCCAGCGGGCGAAGGTGGTGTTGGAGGACAAGAGCCTTACCTCATTGTCCAGATCGACCGGACCACGCGCGGGCTCGCGATCGGAATGTCCTGAGGCGGCTGCTCCCAGCAATAGCTAGCGGGAGAGGTCCAGATACTCGGCACCCGGCGGCGCCGCGAACCGGAACCGGCGATCGTCGACGGCGACGTTGCGGCGCTCGTTGGCGAACTCGAACTCGAGGACGGACCGGTCGGCTCCGATGACGATAAGACGCCGGATCGAAAAGTCAGGGGCGGCGAGAAAGGTCACCTCGGTGAAGGGAGCCTTGTCGCTCTTCGGGACCGCGGTGATCAGGATGGCATCGCCTTCTTCCCGGGCGCGGAATTCCCTGAAATCCTCTTTGAAGTTGAGCCGCCCGATGAGGAACGCGAGCGGGGCGCGCATATCCTCGGTCTCCTTGAGCTTCAGCTTCTCGGCGCGGTTGGTCGCCGGCGAGTAGTAGTAGAGGAACTTGCCGTCCGAAAGGAAGAGCTTGCCGGCGGGGGTGGCGTAGTCCCAGCGCATGCGCCCGGGCTTGCGGAGGTACAGTTCGCCGGATTCCGCAGGGCGTTTGCGGCCCTGGACGGTGTAGGTCTCGGTGAAGGCGACCTGGAGGGTCTGGGCGGTGTTGTAGCGCTTCTCGATGCCAGAGAGAAGCGCCGCGGTATCGGCGGCGGAAGCGAGGCACGCGAATACGGCCGCCAGCAGGACTTTGCTCACTCACCCTATTGTAAGAGCCCCCGCCGGCAGGCGTGGGTCAAAGTCCGCGCCTCGGTTGTGATTCTTTCCACCCCTCCACCGCCAGCACCTTGCCAGCGAATGGCCGCCGTCAGGGAGAAAGGCGCTCGCGCTTCCAGCCAGCACGGGTCTTGCGATAGCGCAGGCGATCATGCAGTCGGCTAGGCCGGCCTTGCCAGAACTCGAACTCGCGGGGCTCAAGGCGGTAGCCGCCCCAATCGGCGGGCAACGGGACATCGCCGGCCGGATGCGCGGCGGTGAGCTGGGCGATGCGCTGCTCCAATTCTTCGCGGTCGCGGAGCACGGCGCTCTGCCGGGACGCAGCCGCGCCGATGCGGCTGGCCGGCGGCCGCGAATCGAAATACTCCTGCGACTCCGCGCGGCGGAGCTTGCGCACCACGCCTTCGATACGGACCTGCCGCTCGAGCTGCGGCCAGTAGAAGAGCAGGGCGCCGCGGGGATTGGCGGCGAGGTCGCGGCCTTTGCGGCTGGAGTAGTTGGTGTAGAACACGAAGCCCTGCGCGTCAAAAGAGCGGAGCAGGACGATACGGGCCGAGGGCGCGCCGCCGGCGTCGGCGGTGGCGAGCGTCATCGCGCCGGGGTCCTGCGGAATGAGGGGCTGGATCTCGCTGTACCAGTGCTCGAACTGGCGAACCGGGTCCGGGTCGGCGTCGGCTTCGAGGAGGCGGCCCCGCCCGTAGTCGGAACGCCCGCGGCGGGGGATGACGATGTAGCCGGCGTCGTTGGAACCGAAGACGGTGTTGCGCTCGGGTCCCCAGAACCAGTAGTGGGCGCCAATGTAGGAGCAGAGGACGGCGTCGAGCTGATCCTCGGCGGCTTTCAGCGCGGCGCCGGAGAGGGGGACGGGAAGCTCGGGCAGGAGGCGGGCGGCGAGCGGCGGGGTAAGGACCCCGAGCTTGGCGGAAAGAAGCTGGCGGAGCCTGCCGAGCTCGGCGGCGCGGGCGGCCAGGGGACCTTTCTTGTACTTTAGGATCCGGGTGAGTTCGAAGAGTTCGACGGCGGCGGCGTGCGGGTGAACTTCGATCTGGTGGCGTCCCGGGGCGCGCGCGGGAATCGCAGCGCCGTGGGCGAAGCCGCGCTCTTCCAGCGCGCGAGTGAAATTCAGAAGGAGCCGGGCGAAAGGGCGGCCGAGGTTGGCGGCGTGGCAGCCGGCGTCAGCCTTGCGGTAGACGGCGTTGAGGGCCTTCTCGCAGCCGCGCGAGCTGGTGGGATTTGGAATCACCAGGGGCGCGTCGACGGCGGCGACGGCATCGGCGCCGGCGTGCCGGTCAACCCAGGCGAGCACATCGCGGTGGGTCTTGACCCGGCCGGTTTCGAGCAAGTGCAGCGCCTGGCCGTCCCAGCGGGCCAGGGCGAGGCCGGTGGGTTTTTCGTGCCAGCCGAGATCGATGCCGAGGAAGTGCAACTTCCATTGTAGGCGCGCCGTCAGGCCACCTTGCCGGACCGCTTCAGCCGGATGGAGCCGTTCACCGTCTTGAGGTTCATTTCGCGCCCGCCATTGCCGATCCGCCCGTTAATCTGCCGCCCCATGAACTTGCCTTCCACGGTCAGCGGAAAGTCGGAACTGATCGACCCGTTGACCGTCGTCGCGCGCACTTCCGTCGACGTCGACGGCGGCAAGGTCAGTTCGATGGATCCGTTCACGGAGGAGAAATTCTGCAGGCCGCTCCACGAGACCTGGCCCATCTCGACCTCGATACCGCCGTTGACGGTGCTCGCCGCCGCCGTGCCGGTGGTTGCCGCGCGGACCTTGCCGTTGACCGTAGCCAGGTCGAGGTCCGACTTCATGCCCAGCGCCGTGACGTCGCCGTTGACGTTGTGCCCGTGGAACCGGACCCCGGCCGGGATCTTCACGAAGAAGTCGACCTTGACGTCGTTATCACGCACGCTGTTGCGCCCGCCTTTACCGGCTTCACAGGTGTTCTGCCGCCCGAACCAGTCCTCGGACGGATACACGGCGCAGAACGTCAAACCGTCGGCGGACTCCACCATCCGGATCTCGACCGAATTGGGGTCCGAGCGCCGCGCGGACTTCTTGGCCACCACTTCTACCTGCCCGCCGGGCGCCAGTTCGGCCGTCACCGATCCGTTCACGCCCTTGATTTGCACGCGTTTGCCGGCGCCCAGACCGCCGCGCCATTCGAAGTCGGCGGCCGCCAACACGAGCGGCAGCGCCAGGACGAAGCTCAGTACTTTTCGCATCATACACTCCGATACCGGGCCGCACCCGGAAAGTTACTCGCCGCGAATGGCGGTGAGGGGATCCACGCGTGCGGCCCGCCAGGCCGGAATGCCGCTGGCCGCCACCGCCGCCATCAGGAGTACGAAACTCACCCCGAGCCAGGTCCACAAATCGAGGTTGCTGACCCCGAAAACCAGTCCGGCGATGGCCCGCGAGAGCGGATACGCCGCTAGCAGCCCCAGCCCGAGGCCACTGCCCGCCAGCAGAAGCGACCGTCCCAGCACCATGCGCGCCAGCTCGAGCGGATGCGCCCCCATCACCATGCGGATGCCGAGTTCGGGGATCCGCTCGGTTACGGCATGGGACATCAGGCCGTAGGTGCCTGCCGCGGACATCGCCAGCGCGATCAGGCCCACGACGGACAGGATCGCCGCGATGTAGCCCAGCCCGACTGTCTGGAGATGGATCACGCGCGCCCAGCTCATGACGCGGTAGAACGGCTGCTCGGGGTCGGTCGCCTTGAGGCGCGCGCGGACCGCGGCGGCGATCTGCTCCGGATCGCCCGCGGTGCGAATGGCCAGCATCCCGAAGGAGGCGTGCGACTGCCGGTACGGCCGGTAGATCGCCGGCTCCGCCTGGCGGCCGGTCCAGTCATAGACCATGTCACCGGCCACGCCGACCACGGTGACCCACGCTGCCACGCCGCCGTCCGTTACAACCTGAAAGCGGCGCCCGGTCGCGTTCTGGCCGGGCCAGTTCTCGCGGGCGAAGGACTCGCTGACCACGGCGACCAGCGGTGCGCCGGCGTCGTCCGAGTCGCGCAAGCCGCGGCCGTCGCGGATCGGGATCCGCAGCGCCGCGAAATACTCGGGGCTGACGCGCTGGTGGATCGCCAGGCGCGACTGTCCCGGCTCCTCGGCGCGGCCTTCGATGCGGAACCGCGTCTCGACAGAATTGAACCCGTAGGGGATTTGCGTGCCAATCGCGGCGCTTTCCACTCCCGCGATGGACCGCACCGCTTCGAGGAAGCGCGTGCTGGCCGCCGCCTGGGTGGTGAGGTCGGGATACCGGCTGGGGGACAGGTCGTATGCCATGGTGAGCAGGGTGGAGGGCGCGAACTTCTCCATGGGGCTGATTAGGGCCTGCATGCCGCGCACCATCAACCCTGCGCCGATCAGCAGCACCACCGAGAGCGCCATCCCGGCCACCAGCAGCACCGAGCGCGCGCGCCGGCTGCTTCCGCCGCCGGTGGATCCGCGGGCTCCGTCTTTCAGGACCTCATTCAAAGGGACCCGCGCTCCGGACAGCGCCGGGGCGATGCCGGCCGCGACGGCCGAAAGCAGGCCCACGCTCAGGGTAGCCAGCAACACCCGGCCATCCAGGCGGATCCGCTCCCAGCCGCCGATGAAGGGCACCAGATCCGGTGGCATGCAGGAGAGGATCAGGTCCACCAGCCAGTAACCGCCCAGGATTCCCACGAGCGCCCCGCCAACGCCAAGGAACACGCTTTCGGTGAGCAGCAACTTCATCTGCCGGCCCCGGCCCGCTCCGAGCGCCGACCGGACCGCCAGTTCCTTCACCCGCGCCGCCGCGCGCGCGAACTGCAGGTTCGCGACGTTGGTGCAGGTGATCAGCAGCAGGAGCACGACGCTCCAGAGCGACATGGCGGTGTACTGGCGGGTGAGGTCGCTGTTGACGAAGTGGGAGACGGGCATCACGCGGGCGCCCCAGTTGCGGTTGGTTTCGGGATACGCTCCGGAGAGGCGCGCGGCGACGGCCGCCATCTCGGCCTGGGCGTCCTCCAGGGTAACGCCGGGCTTCAGGCGCGCCACCACGCGGAAGGTATGGGCGGCGCGGTCGGCGAGCTGGCGCGGCGAGAGTTCGAGCGGCAGCCAGAGGTCGGTCGCCTGGGGGAAGCGGAAGCCGCGCGGCGTGACGCCGACGATGGTCCGGCTCTCCTCGTTGACTCTGATTTCCTTGCCGAGCACCGCGCCGAGGCCGAACCGCCGCTCCCACAGGGCGTGGGAGATCACCACGGCGCGGCCCGCGGCGTCGGCGGCGGTGATGCCGCGGCCCTGCACCATGGGCACGCCCAGGGTCGCGAACAGGGAGCCGTCCACGCGGGCGGCTTGCACCTTTTCCGGATCCCCTTCCCCCGCCAGGTTCGCGTCGGCGGGCGCAATCGCCGCCATGGTATCGAACGAGCGGGCGGTGGCGCGCCAGTCAGCGAAATTGGCTCCGGAAACCGAGGTCCAGTCGAGCGTCTGGCCGGGACGCCGTTCCAGTACCATCACCAGGCGATCCACTGCGGGCAGGTCGAGCGGCTTGTTCAACAGCGCGTCGACCACGGAGAACATCGAGGCCGTCGCGGCCACCCCGAGTCCCAGGGTCAGCGAAGCGATGGCGGTGTAGCCGCGGTTCTTCGCGAGCGTGCGGATAGCGATCTTCCAGTCCTGCATGGTTCTTCCTTTACTCGTAGCGCAGCGCCACCATCGGATCCACGCGCGTGGCGCGGCGGGCCGGCAGATACCCGGCCGCCAGCGCGACTCCGAGCATCGCCACCGTAGCGGCCGCCATCGTCGCCAGGTCGCCGCCTTTCACTCCGTAGAGCAGCGATTCCACCAGCTTGGTGAGGCCATAGGCCGCGGGCAATCCGGCCGCCGCACCCAACACGGCCATCAACCCCACCTCGCCCAGGATCAAACGCTGCACGTTGCGGGAGTTGGCGCCCAGGGCCATGCGGATGCCGATCTCTCGCACGCGGCGCGCCACCGTGTAGGCCATCACGCCGTAGGTGCCCACCGCGGCCAGCAGCGCGGCGAGCAGGCCGAACGCGATCGCCAGGCCGGTGATCAGCCGTTCGGCGAACACGGATTCGAGAATTCGGCTTTCGAGCGTCCGCAGGTCGTAGATGGGGAGATTGGCGTCCAGCCGCGCGACGGCGGCGCGCAGGGCGGGAGCGATTTCGAGTTCCGCGCTGCGGGTGCGGACATAGAACGTCATGTTGCCGAGTGTCTTGCGCTGCGTGTAGGGCTGGAACAGGAACCGCGCCGGGTCGAACCGCACCGAGTTGTGACGCGCGTCGCGCGCCACGCCCACGATCTCGATGTCCGGCTTGATTTTGTCGCCGGAGCCGATGGCGATCTTCATGCCGATGGGGTTGCGGCCGGCGAAGTGTTTCTTCGCCACCGCTTCGGAGATGATGCAGACCTGCGGGCTGCGGGCGGTATCGCGCTCGTCGAACTCGCGGCCGGCGAGCAGCGGCGTC
Source organism: uncultured Solibacteraceae bacterium (assembly GCA_964471915.1). Taxonomy (GTDB): domain Bacteria; phylum Acidobacteriota; class Terriglobia; order Bryobacterales; family Bryobacteraceae; genus JAIEPW01. Next base: position 82,220 of record CAYYID010000001.1, read on the forward strand.
CCCATCGCCGCGAAGTAGCGCGGGGTGACGAAGTTCCGGTGCAGGTTCATGTCTTCGTCCTCGGTGGCCGGGTAGCCCTCGATGGTGACGTTCGACGACATGGTGTTGCCCTCGAAGGCGCCGATCTCGGAGGCCGCGACGATCTCCACGCCCGGCAGCGCGGCGAGGACGCCCGCCAGGCCGGTGACGAACTGCGCGGTCCGCTCCGGATTGTAGCCGTTGAGTTCCGGCGCCACGGCAAACCCGATCAGGCGGTCGGGCTGCACCCCCAGGTCCACGCCCCGGAGATTCTGCAGGCTACGCGCGAAGAGTCCGGCGGCGACCAGCAACACCAGCGTCAGCGCCATCTGCGCCACCACCAGCCCCTTGCGCAGGCGGACCTGCGCACCGCCCACCGACACATTGCCGGCTTGGTCCTTCAGCACCGGCGCCAGATCCGGCCGAGTCGCGCGCAGCGCAGGCAGCAGCCCGAACAGCAGGCCGGTGCAGAGGGCTAGCAGGAAATTGAACCCGAGCACGCGCGGATCCAGGTTTCCCGTGATGCCTTCGAACGCGTCGCGCGGCATCGCCGACACCAGCAGGTCCGCCGTCCAGGTGGCCACCAACAGGGCCGCGGCGCCGCCCAATAGCGCCAGCAGCAGGCTTTCCACCAGGAGCTGCCGGATCAGCCGCCCGCGTCCCGCGCCCATGGCGAGCCGCACTGCAATCTCCTTCTGGCGCGCTGCGCTCCGCGCCGTCAGCAGGTTGGCGACGTTGGCGCAGGCGATCAACAGGACCAGTCCCACCATGCCCATCAGCATCAGGATCCCTTCGCCGGCGTCGTTCTGCAGGATGCGGCGACCCTGGGATCCTTCGGCCACCACCAGCGGCTTGCCGACGAACTTCTCCCGCTTGTCCGAGGGGATGCGCTTGGAGTCCCACTCTCCCTCGAGCAGCCGGCGGTACAGTGGCGCCATCGCCGCTTGGGCCTGTTGCCGGGACACGCCGGGCTGCAGCCGGCCCACGATGTTCATCCAATAGTCGAAGCGGTTTTCCAGGCCGTTCCAGTTCGGCGTCATTTCGGCCTTCATCATCAAAGGCACCCAGACATCCGTGCGCAGGCCGATCTGCACGCCCTCGAAGCCCGGCGCCGCCACGCCGATCACCGTGAAGCTCCGGTTGTTGAGAAGGATCGTGGAGTTCAGCACGCCCGTGCTGCCGCCGAACCGCCGCTTCCAGTACCCATGGCTCAGCACCGCCACCGGATGCGCGCCGGGCGTCCGGTCGTCGTCGGCGGCGAAGGTCCGGCCCAGCACAGGCTTCACGCCCAGCGTCTCGAAATAGTTGCCCGAGGCGAGCTCGCCGTTGGCGCGGTCCGTCGCGCCGGCCGCCGATACGCTCACCGGAATCGCATACCGCCCCGCCAGGCCGGTGAAAACGGTCTGCCGCGCCGCAAGATCGCGAAACATGGGATGCGAGAACGCGCCGACACTGCCCGTCTCGTCGCTGTTCACGTGCCCGGTCTTGTATCCCGGCGACTGGATCACCACCAGCCGGTCCGGCTCCGGCAACGGCAGCGAGCGCAGCAGCACCTGGTCCAGCAGGGTGAAGATCGCGGTGTTCGCGCCGATGCCCAGCGCCAGCGAAAGGACGGCCACCGTGAAGAACGCCGGGGAACGGCGCATTGTGCGAAGTGCGTAAAGGACGTCGGAGAACATCGCGTTCCAAACAGCAACTGCCACGCCAGATACTTTGTTCTTGTTGTCAATGACTTACGCTTCGTCGTCGTGCCGCGCCCGGACTCTCCTGTCCCAAAACCGGACATCATGTTGCAATGCAGCATTTCTACGTTAGAATCGAGATGTGGAAAAGGTCGTTATCAAGAAGTACGAGAACCGCCGCCTGTACGACACGACGCACTCCAAGTACGTCAACCTCGACGAAGTCGCGCAGATGGTGCGCCAGGGCGCGGACCTGCAGGTGGTGGACGCGAAGTCGGGCGAGGACCTCACCCGCACCATCCTGACGCAGATCATCGTGGACGAGTCGCGGGGCGATCAGTCGGGCCTGCCGATCGACCTGCTGAAGCAGATCATCCTCTCGACGGACCAGGCGCGGCACCAGTTCCTGGAGTGGTATCTGAAGGCGGCGATCGACGCCTACCAGAAGATGCAGGAGCGGGTGCGCGAGTTCCCCGGGCTGATGAACCCGTTCGATCCGGCGACGAACCCGATGTGGAACCTGTTCCGGGGCGGGGCGGCGCCCGGATCGGCGCCACTGTTCGGCTGGCCGCTTGCTGCGCCGCAGCAGACGCCGCCGGCACCGGCTCCCGCGGGGACTCCCGAGGTCGAGGACCTGAAGCGCCGCCTCGAGGAACTCGAAAAGCAGATCCATGAGGGCAAGTCCGGCAAGCGCAAGCGAACCGGCGAGGACAAAACGGCGTAAACTTCAGTAACGCCGTCATGATCCGCAAACTACTGCTCGGAATCCTGTTGCTGCTGCTGCTCGGGGCGGGGTGTATCTTTGCCTTCCTCCGGTTCGGCCTGATGACGTACGAACTGACCGGTGGCTCCATAGTCCCGAGCTTCCGCTGGGGCTCGCGGGAGGATCACTACCAGAAGATCGAGGAAGCGCGCGCCCGCGAAGCCGCATTGCCGCCGCCAGCACCGGCTGCCGGGGAGACGGCTCCGGCCGCGGCTGCTCCCAAAGCGGCCGAACCCGGGGCCACGCCCCGCGCCGGCCCCGGCCGCCAAGCCTTACTGGTTCGACTTCCGGGGTCCAGGCCGCAACGGGATCTACGACGAGACGCCGATCCTCACCGCCTGGCCCGCCAAAGGACTGCCGCAGCTCTGGCGGACCCCGGTGGGCGGCGGCTACGGATCCCTCACCGTCGCCGAGAACCGCGCTTATACCATCGAGCAGCGCCGCGACGACGAGGTCCTGGCGGCGTATGACCTGGCAACCGGGCGCGAGTTGTGGAAGACGTCCTGGAAGGCGCGCTTCTCCGAGGCCATGGGCGGCGACGGACCCCGCTCCACGCCGGTCTGGAACGACGGCCGCGTGTACGCGCTCGGCGCCACCGGCGAGCTGCGCGCCGTCGAGGCGGCGTCCGGCAAGACCCTCTGGCGCACGAACATCCTCACCGACGCCGGCGCGGCCAATGTCCAGTGGGGGATGGCCGCGTCGCCGCTGGTGGTCGATGGACTGCTGATCACGGTGCCTGGCGGCGCCAACGGTAAGAGCGTCATCGCTTACGACAAAGCCACCGGCAAGATCGCCTGGACCGCGGAGAGCGATCCGGCCGGCTATGCCGCGCCGATCGTCGCGACGCTGGGCGGCGCCCGGCAGATCCTCATCACCGCGGGCAAGCGAGTCTTCGGCCTCACGCTCGAGGGCAAGCTGCTGTGGGATTTCCCGTGGGTGACCGAATACGACGTGAACGCCGCCGAGCCCACGGTGGTGAGCGAGAACCGCTTCGTCATTTCCTCGGGCTATGACCATGGCTCGGCGCTGGTCGAGGTCGGGCCGGGCGGGGCGAAGCAGATCTGGTTCTCGAAGTCGCTGAAGGCGAAGTTCAACGCGCCGGTGCTGTATCAGGGGCACCTGTACGGGCTCGACGACGGGATCCTGGCGTGCATGGACGTCGAGACCGGCAAGCGCAAGTGGAAGGGCGGGCGCTACGGGTTCGGCCAGGTGCTGCTGGCAAGCGGCCACCTGGTGATCGCGACCGAAGACGGCAAGGTCGCGCTGGTGAAGGCGGCGCCGGAGTCGCACCAGGAGGTCGCGGCGTTCGAAGCGCTGGACGGCAAGACGTGGAATTACCCGGCGCTGGCCGGCGGGAAGCTGCTGGTGCGGAACCAGAACGAGCTGGCGTGTTACCGGATCGCCCCGTAAGAAACCTCTAACTGGGGACGACAAAAAAGCGAACATTAGCGAATGTTCATCTTGTTTTTTAGGGGCTCCACTGTATTCTGTGGCCCCTGGTTCGGCTTCGTCCGGATCAGTACAGGATCAGCAAAGAAGAGAAGTATCATGACGCTACTAACGTTTCGTCTCTTGGTGTTGATCGCTTGTGTCGCTGTTTCGGTTTCCGGCGAGGGCGGCAGTTGCTCCTGCATCGCGGTGACCGATCTCCAACGTATGCACAATGCCTGCAATTCCGAAGAACCCAATTCCGAATATGTCACCCGGATCAGCTGGGATCCGATTTTCTCCCAGTACTACGTGATGTACTGCGGCAATTGTTGCGAACGAGTGTGAGCGAAGCCACTTGAGGTAGTTGCCATGAAGAAGACAGGAATCGTTGTCTCTGCCATTTTCAGCGGCGTACTCGCTGCGTCCGATTGGATGCCGGTCGTGGGCCGCTTGGTTCAAACCGATGTCTCGGAGGACCTGGCTACCGGCAAGAAGGTCGAGATCCGCAAAGAAGGTCTGTTTCTGCGCTCCACCGATGGGTCGGTGTTTCGGGATCTCCAGGAGTTCCGCGACGGCAAGCCAAGCCGGACGCCGGAGACGTCACTCATGGAGGCGCGCACCGGGCGTTCGGTGCGCATGAATCGCCACTCGAAGACGGCCATGCTGATGGAGGAGAGCTGGCGCCCGGAGTTTTTCCACGGCCGCGTCGGGGCCGACTCCGGCAAGTCGTGGGAGGAGCGCATCGAGAACACACTCTGCCGTTGCTACCCCGTTCGCGGGGAGGCGATCACGCGCGGCAAACGGTGCTTCTCCATCGCGGACGAGGTTGAAATCGTCATGGAGTTCGAGTCAATCCTCAAGGGCCGGCGCAACGTCTTCGAAAGGCGGCTGACCGAATGGACACGAACGGCGCCGGATTCGCGGTTCTTCAGCGTTCCATCCGACTACGTCTGGAAGGAACGGTCCTGTACGCGCTGCGAGCCGCGCAGCAACTAGCGGGATCTCCGCGGTCCACGCTCCCCCGGGGAGCGTGGACCCGGCAGCGTCGACGGACCAACCCGAAAGGATCGCGCGGGTGATCGTGGCAAACCGGATCGCGCCGGCCGCTCCTGGAAGCGGTCACAGCGGATCGAACGGCAAGCCGACATAGTGCTCGGCGAGCCACTCCGACGCCGCGGGCGACGACACCACCCCCGCCAGCTCGGCGAGGCGCAGCTTGTGCCGGAACGCGGAGTCCGCGGGATCGCGGTGCAATAGCGCGGTCATCCAGGCTGAAAAGCGCTGCACCGCCCAGACCCGGCGGAGGCAGATCTCCGAGTACCGGTCGAGCAGCGCGGCGTCGCCGTACGCGTAGTAGCGGGCGAGACCCTCGGCGAGCACGCGCACGTCGGCGATCGCCAGGTTGAGCCCCTTGGCCCCGGTGGGCGGGACGATGTGCGCGGCGTCCCCGGCGAGAAACAGGCGCTGATAGCGCATGGGCTCGGCGACGAAACCGCGCATCGCGGTGACGCCCTTCTGCAGCAACGGACCTTCGGCCAGCGGCAGCGCGAGCCGCGCGCGCAACTCGTCCCAGATCCGCGCCTCGGGCCACGCGGCGACGTCCTCGTCGGGCTCGCATTGCAGGTACAGGCGCGAGACCTCGGGCGAGCGCATGCTGAGCAACGCGAAGCCGCGGTCGTGGTACGCGTAGATCAGTTCCTCGGAGGCGGGGGCGACGCGCGCCAGGATCCCGAGCCACGCGAACGGGTACGTGTGCTCGTGGCAGGCGATCGCGTCCGGCGGAATGGACGCGCGAGAGACGCCGTGGAAGCCGTCGCAGCCGGCGACGAAGTCGCAGGCAAGCTCGCGCGGCTCCCCGTGGACGGTGTAACGGACGCGCGGCGCCGCGGCGAGACCGGTCAGTTGGACGTCTTCGGCCTCGAAGACCAGCTCGCGTCCCGTGGCGAGGCGCGCGGCGACCAGATCCTTTACCACTTCGTGCTGGGCATAGATCGTAATGGCACGGCCGGTGAGGGCGGCGAAGTCGATGCGGTGGCCCTGGCCGCCGAAGCGCAGCGCAACGCCATGGTGGACCAGCCCTTCGCGAAGGACGCGCTCGGAGACGTCTGTCAGCAGATCGACCGTGCCCTGCTCGAGGACCCCGGCGCGCACGCGCTCCTCGATGTGGCGGCGCGTCTGGCGCTCCAGCACCACGGAATCGATCCCCTGCCGGCCGAGCAGGTGGGCGAGCATCAGGCCGGCAGGTCCGGCGCCGACGATCGCCACCTGCGTGCGCTTCACCGCTCGACCTCTTCGCGCGCGATCTGGAACGCGGTATTGGCGGCGGGCACGCCCGCGTACACCGCAACCTGGAGCAGGGCTTCCTCGAGGTCGCAGGCTTCGAGCTCGCGGTCGAGCCCGGCGCGGACATGCATGCGGAACTCCTCCCAGCGGCCGAGCGCCGCCATCATGGCGACGGCGAGCAAACGGCGGGTGCGGGAATCGAGGCCGGGCCGGGTCCAGATGGCGCCCCAGGCGAAGTCCGTGACGATCAGCTCCTGGAACGCGCGGGTGAACTCGGTGGTGCGGGCAATGGCGCGGTCGACATGCGCGTCGCCGAGGTTGCGGCGGCGGACGGCGGAGCCGGTGGCCGGGTCCAGCAGGAACTCGAGCACCGCGCGCGTGAAGGCGCGCGGCTTTTCGACATTGGAGATATGGGCGGTGTCCATCAAGTGGACCCGCGCGCCGGGGATCTCGCGGGCCAGCACGTCGCCGTGCCCGGCCCACGGAGTCGACTGGTCGCGCTCGCTGCCGATGATCAGCACCGGCGTGCGGATCTCGCCCAGGCGCGGCGTGTGATTCATGTCGCGGATGGCGGCGCTGCACGCGGCGTAGCCCTGCGGGTTGGTGGCGAGGAACGTGCGGCGCAGCGTGGCGGCCACCGGGTTCGCTTCGAGGACGCCGGGTGAGAAGAAGCGGCCCATGGCGGCGTCGACGAACGCCGGCATGCCGCCCTCGCGGATCAGCTTAATGCGCGCGGCCCAATCGACGCCCACCGTGGCGGGCGAGGTATTGGCGAACACCAGCTTCGTGACGCGGTCCGCCGCGTGGATGCCCAGCCACTGGCCGATCATGCCGCCGAGCGAGAGGCCGCTGAAGGCGAAGCGCTCCAGACCCAGCGCATCCGCCAGCGCCAGGACGTCGCGGCCCAGCGCTTCGATGGTGTAGTCGCCGGGCCAGGCGTCGGAGACGCCGTGGCCGCGCTGGTCATAGCGGACCACGCAGAAGTGCTCGCGCAGATCCGGCATCTGCGGATCCCACATGGCGTGGTCGCAGCCGAGCGAATTCGAAAGGATCAGCGGCGGCCTGGTGTCCAGGCCGTCGCGGCGATAGTACAGGCGGTGCGAATCGAGCGTCAGGAAAGGCATGGCAATCAGTCCTCGAGCAGGCGCTGGCGAAAGGTCTCGGCGAGGCCGAGGTAGGATTCGGGGTCGGTTAGGTCCGCGGGCATGTTGGGGAGTTGTTCGAGCGGCCTGCCCGCGGCGAGCGCCGCCGCGATCTCCCGGTACGCGGCGTCGCGGCCGGTGGTGGCGGCGCGGGCGAGCATGGCGCGCTCCGCGTAGATCGCGGACCCCGCGGCATCGAGGTTCGCGCGCATGCGGGCGGCGTCGATGCGAAGGTTCGGGCCGGCCCCGGCGAGGGCGGCCAGGGCGGAGCCGCAGGTTTCGACGAGGTCGATCAGGACGGGCCATTCGGTCTGCCAGGCGCCGGCGGCGCGCTCGTGCTCCTGGACCATGGAAGTGAGGATCGCCGCCACGAGTGCCGGCGTGCGGGTGGCGGCGGCGAGCGCGATGGTGCACGCAGCGGGGTTCCGCTTGTGCGGCATGGTGGAGGATCCGCCGCCGGGTTCCGCCGCCTCGGCGACCTCGAACTGCATCAGCAGCGCCAGATCGCGCGCGAGCTTGCCGAGCGATCCGGTATAGATGCCGAGGGCTGCGGCAAGCGCGGCCAGGCGGTCGCGGTGGGCGTGCCACGGCGCGGGAGCGGGCAGGTCGAGTTCCGCCGCCAGGTTCGCGGTAACGGCGGCGCCCCGATCGCCGAGCGAGGCCAGCGTCCCCGCGGCGCCGCCGAACTGGAGGACCACGGCTTCCGAAAACGCAGCGTCCAAACGCCGCCAGCCGCGGGCCGCCGCCGCGTACCAGCCGGCGGCCTTGAGCCCGAAGGTGATCGGCAGCGCGGGCTGCAGCAGGGTCCGGCCCAGCATCAGGGTGTCTTTGTGCTGCTCCGAGAGGGCGCGGAGCGCGGCGTTCAGCTTTGCATGGTCCGCCGCGAGGATCGCGCGCGCGCGGCGGAGTTGGAGGGCCAGCGCGGTATCCAGCAGGTCCTGGCTGGTGACACCCCAATGGACGTAGCCCGCGGCCGCGGGATCACTTTGGCGCACGTGCGCCGTGAACGCCGCCACGAACGGGACCGCGAGGCTCGCGCTCGCGCGGGCCTGCTCCGCGAGCGCGGCGGGATCCGCGGAGAAGTCCGCCGCCGCGCGGGTGACGGCCGCGGCCGCCGCGGCCGGGATGACGCCCGCGGCGCTTTGCGCCCGCGCCACCGCGGTTTCGAACTCCAGCATGGCGCGGGTCAGCGCGCCGTCCGAGAACAGCGCCGCAAGCGGCGCGGTGGACCCCAGCGCCGCGCAAAAGTGCCGGGTGTCAGACATCGAAGAACGGCGTCTCCCCGTCGCCCTGCAAACGGATTTCGAAGTCCCAGCCCGCGTCCGTGCGCCGCGCGCGCAGCAGTTCGTCCGCGCCGGCTTCGAAGTAGATGCGCGTGAACAGACGATCCAGCAGTCCGCGGGCGAACACTAAAACGCTGACGTACCCCGAGGCGGCGACGCCCTCGAACACCGCCGCGCCGTCGCCGCCGGTCGGCAAGCGGCCGAAGCCGCCCGCAGGCTGCGCGACTTCGAGCATCGCGTCCGGCACCGGATCGCCCGCGCCATCCAGCACGCGGATCCGCAGCCGCTCGCCGCCGGGCGCCAGACGCGCTTTCCATTCCAGCGCGAAGTGGAAGAACGGGCCGATGGTCTGGGCGGGGCTAGGCGGCGAAGCCATCGGGTCCCTCACGCGGGGTGCGCTCCGGTCCGCGGAGCACGAGGTCGAAACGGTACGCGAGCGCCCATTCGGGCTCGGAGACCTCCCAGTCGAGCCGCGAGATCAGGCGCTCGCGCGCGGCGTCGCTGCGGATCGACTGCAGAATCGGGTCGCGGTCGAACAGCGGGTCGCCTGGAAAGTACATCTGCGTGATCAGGCGCTCGGCCAGCGATTCCCCGACCACGGAGAAGTGGATGTGCGCCGGGCGCCACGCGTTGTGATGATTGCGCCACGGGTACGGCCCGGGCTTGATGGTGACGAAGCGGAACGCGCCGTCGGCGCCGGTGACCAGGCGTCCGGCGCCGGTGAAGTTGGGGTCGAGCGGCGCACGGTGGTTGTCGTTGGCGTGGGCGTAGCGGCCCGCGGAGTTGGCCTGCCAGATCTCGATCAACCGGTTCGCGGCGGGACGCCCATCGGCGTCGCGCACCTGCCCGGTAACGAGGATGCGCTCGCCCAAGGGCTCGCCCGCGTGCTGTCGGGTGAGGTCGGCGCTCGGGGGAGCGAGCAGACCGTGGGTCACGGCGTCGCGCTCGGCAAGAGCGAGCCGCCGCCGCGGATTCGCGGGCGCGCGGAGGCGTGTGGCGACGTAGGCGTGGTGGCGCAGATCGGGCTGGTCGCTCGGCACGGACTACGATTCTAGCGGGATTGCGCGTGGTGCGTGGACGTGTGAAGACCCGGCTGAGATCAGAACAGATCGGAGTGCGTGCCGGTGCGGACGAGGTACAGATCGCTGCCATCCACCCGGTAGATCAGTATCCAGTCCGGCTCGATATGGCAGTCGCGGAAGCCGTCCCATTCGCCGGTCAAGGCGTGGTCGCGGCAGCGCGGCGGTAGCGGTTGTTCTTCCGCCAGCAAGACCACGAGTGCGCGAAGCTTGCCCAGGTCCTTGCCTCGTTTCTGAGCGAGCTTGACGTCTCGCCGGAACGAGCCACCCGTGATCGGATTCCGCAAGACTTAGATCCCGAGGTCGCGGAAGAGCTGGTCGGCGGAGCCGTGACGTTTGCCTTTTCCTCGCGCGGCATCCCGCATCGCCTTCGCTGTGGTGGCGTTGGGGACACGCACCTCGAACGGCAGGGCTTTCTCCGCTGCCACGCGGACCAGCAGCATGCGCACGGCGTCCGACACCGACAGCCCCATCGACGCGAGCGTCCGGGCGGCGCGGTCCTTGGTCTTCTGATCGATTCGGGTATGGACCATCGTCGTAGACATGGGCTTTGAGATACATTGTATCGCACATGGGATCAACGGGTTTCCGATCCCGTCACGATAGCGTTCGCTCCTCCGATGGAGCGAACGGCCAGCGGCGGAGGCACGAGTGACAGTGCCACCGTTCGTGCCGCAAGATGCAGCCTCCCAAAACGCGATCGGGGTCCGTTTCCAACGGTTCCACGAGGCCGTAAAGAATCGGGACGAAGCGGCTTGACCCGCACCTGGGGCAAGCCTTGGGATCCTCGCCCCAGAGCTTGCGGCGGAGTTGGACATCGATACTCCGATGCGCCGGGGATGGTCGACGCCCTCGGCAGCCGTCGCGGCGTGGCAAGCGCAACGGTCGGAACTGGCGGAGAGGGAGGGATTCGAACCCTCGGTAGAGGTTTTAGTCCCCTACGACGGTTTAGCAAACCGCTGCTTTCGACCACTCAGCCACCTCTCCGCGTGGTCTCCTCCACGATACCAGACCCCGCAACGTTCGGCTATGTGATCCATCTTGTTCGTGAAGAAGTCTTCATGTATATTAGTTAAGCATTAACATGTCCTAACGGACCCTGGGAGCAACGTATGCAGAAGCTACTGGCAGGAGTGGCGCACTTTCAGAGCCGGGTGTTCCCCGAGCATCAGGAACACTTTGCGAAAATCGCGTTCGAGCAAAACCCGCGGGCGTTGTTCATCACGTGCGCTGACTCGCGCGTCATGCCGAACCTCATCACGCAGTCGAACCCGGGCGAGCTGTTCCAGTGCCGCGACGTCGGCAACATCGTGCCCCCTTACGGAGGCGCGTACGGCGGCGTGTCGGCGACGATCGAGTACTCGGTTTCGGTGCTGGGCGTCAAACACGTGATCGTTTGCGGCCATTCGGACTGCGGCGCGATGCGGGCGCTGCTGAACCACGAGAAGATCGCCAAGCTTCCCAGCGTGTTGGGGTGGCTGCAACACGCGGAGGCGGCGCGCCGGACAGTGCTCGAAAGCGGGCTGACCCTGCCGGAGGACGAGATGCTGCAGATGATGATCGAGCAGAACGTCCGGGCGCAGTTGACCAACCTGCGGACCCATCCCGCGGTCGCCTCGAAGATGGCCCGCGGCGAACTCACGGTGCATGGCTGGGTGTACGACATCCAGCACGGGACGGTTTCGATACTGAATACGGATACGGACGTCTTCGAGCAGGTAGGACCGGAGGAACGGGGCGCGATCGTCGAATCCTGGCAGCCCGGAGAAGCCGCCATTCTATGAACCAGCGGGACTTCCTGCGCGAGTTTCTCGCGTCGATCGTCGTGTTCCTGGTGGCGCTGCCGCTCTGCATGGGCGTGGCGATCGCCTCGGGCGTGCCGCCGGCGATGGGCATCATCACCGGCGTCATCGGCGGGATCCTCGTCGGAGCGATCGCGGGGTCCCCGTTACAGGTGTCCGGCCCGGCCGCCGGTCTCGCGGTGCTCGTGTACGAATTGGTCAACGAGCACGGCCTCGCGATGCTGGGCGTCATCCTGGTGGGCGCGGGGATCATCCAGATGGTTGCCGGGTTACTGAAACTGGGGCAGATCTTTCGCGCGATCACACCCGCCGTCGTCTTCGGCATGCTCGCCGGTATCGGCGTCCTGATCTTTGCCAGCCAGTTCCACGTCATGGTGGACGATAAGCCGCGCGCCTCCGGCCTCCAGAACCTGTTGTCGATTCCCGAAGCGATCTACAAGGGCGTCTTCCCGATGGACACCAGCAACCACCACCTGGCCGCCTTCATCGGGCTGTTGACCATCGTGATTCTGGTCCTGTGGACGCACTACAAGCCCGCCGGACTCAAGCTGGTGCCCGCGCCGCTGGTGGCGGTGCTCGTGGCGACCGCCGTGGATCTGTGGTTGGGCCTGCCCATCAATAACATCGAAGTTCCGTCGAATCTCGTGACCGCGCTGCGCATTCCCGGCTTCGAGATGCTGGCGAAGCTCGGCGACTGGCGCATCCTGCTGGAGGCCGCCGCGGTGGCCTTCGTCGCCAGCGCGGAAACGCTGCTGAGCGCCGGCGCGGTGGACCGCATGCACACGGGGCCGCGCACGAATTACGACCGCGAACTGTTCGCGCAAGGCGTCGGCAATACGCTGTGCGGCTTCCTCGGCGGCTTGCCGATGACCGGCGTCATCGTGCGCAGTTCCGCCAATGTGCAGGCCGGCGCCGAGACCCGGTACTCCACCATGCTGCACGGCCTGTGGCTCCTGCTGACCGTGGCGCTGTTTCCGGCGGTCCTCCGCTACATTCCCACCGCATGCCTCGCCGCGATCCTGGTCCACACCGGCTACAAGCTGGTGAACATCGAAAACGCGCGCCGCCTCTGGTCCTACGGGCGCGTGCCGTTCGGCATCTATCTGGCGACGGTGGTCACCATCGTCGTGAAGGACCTGCTGACCGGCGTGATCCTCGGCGTCGTGCTTTCGCTGCTGAAGATCCTGTATGCCTTCAGCCGGCTGGAAGTCCGCAGCGACGTCAACGCGGAAGCCCGGCGCGTGGATCTGCACCTGCGCGGCGCGGCGACCTTCCTCCGGCTCCCGCTGCTTTCCAGCGCGCTCGACAAGATCCCGGACGGTTACGAACTGCGCGTCCATCTGGACCGGCTGACCTACATCGATCATGCTTGCCTCGAACTGCTCTCCAACTGGCAGAGCCAGCACGCGCCGGCCGGCAAGACGCTGGATGTGGACTGGCAGGAACTCGCGGCGCGGTCGTGGGGGTCGGTGGACCCCGCGCCGGAACGGACCGCTCCCGTTCGGGAGTAACCGGCGCCCGCTGGTCGATTCCGCCGGCTTTCAACAATCGCGGGGAAAAAGCGCGGACTGCGAATGGAGATTCGGCCGCGGGAGAGGGTTTCGTGACGGAGCCGGAGGAGGAACTCGATCGGAAGTGGCGGCGGCGGAGACTTCGAAAAAGGGGCCCCGCAGCGCGGTTCTGGCGTAGAATCGGGCAAAGGGGACGGAGCGGACTGGTGCTTTCGCCAGAAAAACGAAGTGCTCGATGCGGGCTGTCCCGTTCGGCCCGTTCGGCCCGTTCGGCCCCCCTCCAGGAGCCCGCGGAACGCCCGGAGGCGGCACTGAATTTTCAACGTCCGGCCGTACGCCCATCTCGATTATTCGCGTGGATAGGCTAAGAAGATGAACGGGTCATTGGCAGACAGGATTGCCGATTTCGTCGTAAGCGCTTCGGCGTGTCTTCGCGAGTCCAGGCATCCTGCCGATCGACCTCTCTATCATCACGACCTGGCCCTAGCCGCCACATGGTTGGCAGCTCTCCATCAGGGCAAAAGCGAGAAGGACGTAGCTCTGGAAATCGCCTCTCTGCAAACACGACGGCACTTCTTTGATCCGTGGAAGGAGGGCGAAGCCGGCAGCCGCGAAGTGTCGGCTTTCTCAACCCTGGTCCAACACGCCGAGAAAGTGATCAATCAGTGATATTCTTCGGCCTCCGAGGGACGGTCACCTCCGTCCCGGACTATTCCGAACCGAATAGCCCCAGGCCGGGCTGGGCGCCCGCCCGGTCGATTCCAGCGGCGATTGTTCGTCTATCCACCATGACCCAAGCTCTTCTGCTCGCCGCTTGCCTGTCCGCGGCCACGCTGGCAGCCGCCGACCTCTCGGCCTTCGACCCCCTGCTCGGCGCCTGGCATGGCAAAGGCGTCCTGCGCGGCGCCCCCATGGAAGCCGAGTATCGCTGGGAACGCGACCTGGGCCGGAAGTTCGTGCGCATGCGCTACCGCGTGCTCGCCGCGGGAAAGACGGTCTTCGAGGGCGAGGCTCGCTACCGCGCGGGCGGCGGCCACTGGTTCGACTCCAACGGTTCTGCCTACGACATCGCTTGGGAGGCGGTTCCCGGGGCAGTCGCCTCCGAATGGGGTCCCGCCGGGGCGTTCTACGGGAGGTCCCGTTATGAAGTGGGCCCGCAAGGCGTCCTGACGGTCACCGACTGGGCCAAAGGCCAGTCCGGTGCTTTGGCCGAGTTCGCGAAGTTCGAGGTCCGGCGGACGCCGGGGCTCGCCCTCACCCGGGTGACCGTCGCCACCGAGAAGATGCCGGAAATGGTCCGCTACTACGAAGCCGTCTTCGGAGTCCGGTTCGAGACCGTGGCCTTGGGCGACGCCACCGGCCACCGCGGCGTGATGGCCGGGTTCGAGCTGCTGCTGTGTCCCAACTCGATAGCCAAGGTGAAGGCGGAGCAGAACCGCAAACAACTGAGCCTGCGAGCCGACGACCTCGAGGAGCTGCGGCGCCGGGTACGCGCCGCCGGAGCCGCCGTGCTCCACGAGTCCGCCGAGGGGTTCGCCGTCCGCGACCCCGACGGCAACACCGTGGAACTGCTCCGCCGGGCGCGCTGAGCCCGGGTTATCCTGGTTGAGGACCCCGGAATTTGTTGCGGGCCGGATCGACTTTCCGAACGCTCGAACCGTCTCATCTTCCAGCGCGTCCAAACCAGAAGCAGGTGCTCATGAATCGATTGTTTTTCGTGGCCGGTTTCGCCGCGGGGCTGTGCCTCGGCCAGGCGCCGCAGTTCGGAAAAGCGTCCACCACGCCGGAATCGGCCAAGGATAAGCTCCAGAAGGCTCCTCCGCAGGTGGAAAGCGCGCTGCGGGGACGCGTGGAGGCTTTTTACCAGGCGCACGTGGACGGCAAGTGGCGGGAAGCCGACAAGTACGTCGCCGAGGACACCAAGGAGCTGTTCTTCGCGATGCAGAAGAGCCGCTACCAGAGCTGCGAGATCCTGAACACGCGCTACTCGGACGGGTTCAAGAAGGCGCAGGTGACGGTCACCTGCAAAGGCGAGTGGCAGTTCCACAACACCCGCCAGCCGGTGGTGATCCCGATGACCACCACCTGGCGCGTGGAAAACAAAGAGTGGTTCTGGTTTGTGGACCAGAGTTCCGGCCCGAAAGCCACGCCGTGGGGCACCATGGCGCCGGGCCCGGACAAGGCGCCCGGCGCTGCTCCCTCCATCGGCCCGGCCGGCATGCCGGCCAATCTGGACGAGGCGAGCAAGAAGATCCTGGCGCAGGTTAAGGTCAGCCGGACCGAGGTCACCCTGGACCCCAAGTCCGAGAGCACCGCGACAATCGACATCCTGAATCAGACGCCCGGCGAAGTCTCGGTGCGCGCCGTTGCGGGCTCCGACCTGCCCGGCCTCACCCTGTCGTTGACCAAGAATCGCCTCTTGAGCACCGAGCAGTCGGTGCTGACCATCAAGTTTACCCCGCAGGCGAATCAGCCCGCCGACCTGCCGCCGCTGGATGTCTTCATCGAGGCGATCCCGTTCAACAAGGTAGTTCCCGTTAAGGTCAAGTTCAGCAACTAGAACCGGGGTCAGTTCGGTGCAGGCCCCGTCCGTACGCTCCGAAGTCCGTAACCGCCTGTCCTGCCTTTCTTTGCGAAGATTTTTGCGCCTGCGGAAAACACCCCCTGGCCGTTTTCCCGACAAATAGTTGACAAAGTCAACTATCGATAGTTGACTTTGTCAACGAATTCTCCTGCCGCTCCTCTCCGTCTTTGGCCCCCGGCTTGCTTCTCGTTTGGCGGAGGCAGCGAATCCCCATGATGCGAACGATCTCCTTTGAAACGGCGGCCAACCTGCCGGCGATGCCCCTGGAAGGCGACCGGCTGGCGCGGCGGCGCTCCCAGGAGCACGGTTTCTTCCAGGAGAACCTGATCCAGTTCCTCGATGAGGCGCGGCCGCAGCCGCCCACGCGCCCGGCGGCGAGTCAGGTTTCCGTCGCCTCGCGCCACAATCGCGGCATCTTCGCGGACCGGCAGACCGCGGGATCGATTGGCGCCGAAGTCATCCGGGAACGCGGCGAGAACAAGGTCGCCAAGTCCGCTGATACCCCGCCGGTGTTCACCCCCGGCATGTCCTCCGCCGACCGCTATTGGGCCATGCAGCCGGAACCGGTCCGCGCCCTCCGCTACGCCAAACCGGACGAGCGCGAGGCGCTGGCGCAATCGCTCTCGAAACAGGGCTACGCGATCGACGCGCCCATCATGGTCTGGGGCTGGGATCCGGAGCAGACCATGCGCCTGCGCACGGAGTACGGTTACACTTGGGTGCCCTCGGCGTATCAGCCGCAGATCCAGATCGCGCCGGGTCTCGCCATGCCCGGAATCCCCTCCTACGACCCCACGCAGCCGCCCCCGGGGTCGATCCGCGTGAACCTCGACTTCCTCGCCACCTAGAAATTTCGCGCCCGTCACGCCAACTCTATTTCCATTCGTTTCTTGCACCTCCAGTGCTGGAAGCGATTTGGAAGCGCCACGGCCGGTAGCGCACCAGCCCGCCGGAAGCCGGGTCCTGCAAGCTCGACCTCGCGATGTCGACTTACAGTTCCTTTCTCATCCGGTGCTGGCTGAAGCGCGACGGGAGCGACCCCAGCTTCGTAGCCGAACATGTTCAATCCGGCGCACAATTCCGCGCTCCGGAACTCGCCCCCATCTGCCAGTGGATCGCGGCCACCAACCAACAAGTCGCTGTCGAGCCTGACGCGCAACCCGAGGCGTAACATGACTACAGCGACACTTGAACGGCCCCAGCGGTCCGAAATCTGGGGCGGCTACATGCAACGGATCGCCGGGGGAGACTCCGCGGCGCTTTCTTCGCTTTATGACGAGAGTTCGGGGCTCACCTTCGCCCTGGCGTTGCGGATCCTGCGCAACCACGCCGACGCCGAGGAGGTCGTGCTGGACTCCTTCCACCAGGTCTGGCGGCGCGCCGGCCAGTACGCCGCGGACCGGGGCAGCGCCCAAACCTGGCTGCTGACCATCGTGCGGAACCGCGCGATCGACCGGCTGCGGAGCCGCACGTCGACCGAGCGACCGTCCGAGGACCTCGCGGCGCTGCCGGGGTCGGCGATGCCGGCCGCCCGCGGGGCCTCGCCTGAGGAATCCAGCCTGCAGGCGCAACAGCGCCGGACCATCGTCGCCGCGCTGGAGCGGCTGCCCGCCGCCACGCGCCGCTCGCTGGAACTGGCGTACTTCGAGGGGCTGTCGCACTCGGAGATCGCCGAGCGCCTGGGCGAGCCGCTGGGCACGGTGAAGACCCGGATCCGCCGCGGCCTGCAGGTGCTGCGCGCCGCGCTGCCGGAGCTATGAGCCGGGCGCGTACTCCAGGATCCGCGCATCGGAGAAGTTAGCGCACCGGCGGTAGAACTCCGGCGCGCGATCGAAGGCGGCGCGCGGCACCAGGCCAATCAGTTCCGACGAATGAACCGGCGCCAGCGCGGCCACCGCGGCGTAGAGCTGCTCCACCGGGATCTCGGCGAAGCGGGTAAGGTTCATCGACACCTGGGCGCGGCCGCGCGAGGGCAGGTAGAGCCCGATGGCCTTCACGAACGGAAACCCGCCGCCGGAGGCGCGGACGCGGCGGGCGATGTCCCGGGCGACCGTCACGTCGGAGGTTTCGAGGTCGATGTTGTAAGCCACCAGCAGGTTGCGGGCGCCGATGCAGGTGGCGCCGGCGGTGGGGTGGAGCGCCGGACCTCCGGTGTCGGGCGCCGGAAGCGTGGGGTCCGCCAGGCGCTGCTCGAAGCCCTTGCGCCGCACCTTCTCCAGCGGCAGCTTGCCGGGCGAGGCGGATTCGTAGAAATAACTCGGGATCCGGTGGCGGAGCCAGAGTTCGCCGGCGGCGCGGCGAGCCAGCGCGGCGCAGTCCGCGAGCGTCGCGTCCTCCAGCGGGACGAACGGCAGAACGTCCGCCGCGCCCAGGCGCGGATGGACCCCCTGGTGCGCGCGCAGATCGATCCCCTGGGCGGCGACGCCCGCGGCGTCCACCGCGGCCTGCAGCACGGCGTCCGCCGGGCCGGCCAGGGTGACCACCGAGCGGTTGTGGTCGATGTCGGACTCCCAACCGAGCAGCGTAACGCCCGGCGTCCGCGCGACGGCGTCCACGATGCGGGCGACTTTCGCCGCGTCGCGGCCTTCGGAGAAGTTCGGCACGCACTCGATCACGGAGCTTCCAGCCTAACCGAAAGTCCCGGCGCGCCGTTCCACGTGCGGCGCCGAGCCCACTACCCCCGGCGCGCGGTTCCACGCACGCGCCGAGCCCACTACCCCTGGCGCGCGGTTCCACGCGCGCGCCGAGCCCACTACAATGTAACGGTGTATCGCTTCTTTCAGGTGATCCTGCGCGTGGTGTTCCGCCTCTTGTTCCGCGTGGAGGTGCGCGGCGAAGCCCCGCCGGCGGGCAAGTTCCTCATTGCCCCGAACCACCAGTCGTTCCTCGACGGCATCATCATGGGCACGTTCCTCCCGGTGGAGCCCGTCTGGCTGGTGCACACCACCATCGCCCGCGCCGCGCCCTTCAAGTACTTCCTGCCCATCATCCGCTACAAGGAAGTGGACACCACCAGCCCGCTGGTGATGAAGCAGGTGATCCAGATGCTCGACCAGGGCGAGCACGTCTGCATCTTTCCCGAGGGGCGCATCACCGTCACCGGCAGCCAGATGAAGGTCTACGACGGGCCCGCCTTCGCGGCGGCCAAGGCCGGCGCGCAGATCCTGCCCATCCATCTGGAAGGCCCGCGCTTCAGCCACTTCAGCCGCATGCAGGGCGACTATCCGAAGCGGTGGTTCCCCAAGATCACCATGACCATCCTGCCGCCGCAGGCGATCACCATGCCGGAGGCCCGCACCGCGCGCGAGCGCCGCCGCAAGGCCAGCGAGCAGTTGCGCCGCATCCTGTGGGACGCGCACTTCTATTCCCGCGATCCCCGCAAGACGGTCTACGAAGCGTTCCTCGACGCGGCGGACCTGCACGGCCGCTCCCGCGTGATGACCGAAGACATCCGCATGACGCCCGAAACGTACGGCCTGGCCATCAAGGCGAGCCTCGCGCTGGGGCGCCTGGTCTCGAAGCTGACCGTCGAAACCGAGAAGGTCGGGGTCCTGCTGCCGAACGCGGGCCCCACGGCGTACCTGATCCTGGGGCTGGAGTGCTTCCGCCGCGTGCCCGCGATGCTGAACTTCACCGCGGGCATCGACGGCACCCGCAGCGCCATCCGCGCCGCGGAGGTCAAGCTCGTCGTGTCCTCCAAGGCTTTTGTCGAAAAGGCCAAGCTCGACAAGCTGGTGGACGCGCTGGCGAAGGAAGTGAAGGTGGTCTATCTCGAGGACCTGCGGGCGTCGCTGACGCTGGCCGACAAGCTCTGGCTGATCCTGTACGCGGTGCATTTCCCGCGCTCCGTAATGCGCAAGGCGAATCCGCACGAGCCGGCGGCGGTGCTGTTCACCTCGGGGTCCGAGGGCAAACCCAAGGGGGTGGTACTGAGCCACGACAACATCCTCGCCAATATCCGCCAGCTCACCACCATTGTGGACCTGCGGCCTTCCGACAAGCTGATGAGCGCACTGCCGATGTTCCACAGCTTCGGCTTCACCATCGGCACGCTGCTGCCGCTGATCACCGGGATGCGCGTGTTCTGGTATCCGTCGCCGCTGCACTACCGCATCGTGCCGGAGATGACTTACGACCGCGACTGCACCATTCTCTTTTCCACGAACACGTTCCTGGCCAACTACGCGAAGTTCGCGCATCCGTATGACTTCTACAACCTGCGCTTCGTGGTGACCGGCGCGGAGAAGCTCAGCGAGGAGACGCGCAACGTTTACCAGCAGAAGTTCGGCGTCCGGATCTTCGAGGGCTACGGCGCCACGGAATGCGCGCCGGTCATCTCCGCGAGTGTTCCGCAGGCCAACTACCCCGGCACGCTGGGCGAGCTGATGCCGGGCATGGACATGCAGGTGGCGCCGGTGGAGGGCATCGAGACCGGCGGGTCGCTGGTAGTGAAGGGACCGAACGTCATGCTCGGCTACCTGCGCGAGTCGAAGCCCGGCGTGCTGGAGCCGCCGGTGTCCTCGCACTTCGGCGCCGGCTGGTACGACACCGGCGATATCGTCACCACGGAGGGCCTGGTGATCACGCTCCGCGGACGCCTGAAGCGGTTCGCGAAGGTCGCCGGCGAGATGATCTCGCTGGAGCTGCCGGAGAAGATCGCCTCCGCGGCTTCGCCCAAGCACCTGCACGGCGTCATCGCGGTGAAGGACCAGAGCCGCGGCGAGGTGCTGGTCCTGCTCACGGACGATAAGGCGCTGGAGCGGCAACAGCTCGTTGCCGCCGCCCGCGAACTCGGGCTGCCCGAACTGGCCGTGCCCCGGCGCATTGTCGCCGTCGATAAGCTCCCCATCCTCGGCAACGGCAAGAAAGACTACGTGCGGATGCAGAGCCTGGTGACGGAGCTGGTCGCCCAATGAGCGCCCAGCCCGTTCCGGTGCACCTCTACAGCAAGCGCGAGCAGCGGGGCTGGTATTTCTACGACTGGGGCAACTCAGCTTTCTCCACCACGGTGGTGACGCTGTTCCTGGGCCCCTACCTGACGTCGCTGGCCAAGACCGCCGCGGGCGAGGGCGGATCGATTTATCCGCTCGGCATCGCGGTGGACCCCCGGGCGTATTGGGGCTACCTGATCAGCCTCTCGGTGGTCTTGCAGGCCTTCATGATGCCGGTGGTCGGCGCGCTCGCCGACTACGGGCGCCGCAAGAAGGAACTGCTGGCGCTGTGCGCCTACACCGGCGCGTCCGCCACCATCGGGATGTACTTTCTGGAGGGCGCCGACTATCTGCTGGGCGGCGTGCTGTTCCTGATCGCGAACGTCGCGTTCGGATCGTCGCTGGTGGTCTACAATTCGTTCCTGCCGGAGATCGCCGCGCCAGAGGACCGCGACTCCGTGTCCTCGACAGGCTGGGGGCTCGGCTACCTGGGCGGCGGCTTGCTGCTGGCCCTCAATCTGGTGCTCTACACGCGCGCGGACGCCTTCGGGCTCACCGAGTCGCGCGCCGTGCGCATCAGCCTGGCCTCGGCCGGAATCTGGTGGGCGGTGTTCACCATCCCCACCGTGCTCGCGCTCCGCAACCGCCCGAGCCTGAACCAGCTCGCCCGCGGCCAGCACCTGCTCACGGTCGGGTTCCTGCAACTGTTCCGCACCCTGGCAGGGCTCAAGAACTACCCCAAGACGCTGGTCTTCCTGCTCGGCTACACGTTCTACAACGACGCCATCCAGACGGTCATCTCGCTGGCCAGCCAGTTCGGCAGCGAAGAACTGAAGATCCCGCTGTCGCAGCTCACCATGGCGATCCTGATGGTGCAGTTCGTCGCGTTCTTCGGCGCGCTTACCTTCAACTGGATCGCGACGCGGATCACGGCCAAGCGCGCCGTGATGCTGTCGCTGGTGATCTGGATCGGCGTAGTGGCGTCGATGTACCTGTTCGTGAAAACGACCGTAGAGTTCTTCGTGATGGCCGCGATCGTCGCCATCGTGCTGGGCGGCAGCCAGGCGCTGAGCCGCGCGCTGTTCTCCCTGATGATCCCGCCCGGCAAGGAGGCCGAGTACTTCGCGCTCTACGAGATCTCGGACAAGGGCACCAGTTGGCTGTGCCCCATGATCTTCGCGCTGGCGCTCGACTACACCGGCAGCTACCGCCAGTCGATCCTGTCGCTGCTGGTGTTCTTCATCGCGGGGCTGGCGATCCTCAGCCGCGTGCAGGTGGAAGCCGCCGCCGAGGAAGCCAAATCCGCGGGTGTGGCACACTGAAAGTTCCCCTTCCGATGCAGAACTCCTTTCACGAGGTCGTGGAGGCTGAAGGCCATCTGATCGACTCGCACATCATGGAGCGGATCTTCGACTCCGTGGTGGAGCACAACGGCCGGTTCGAGGTGGAGCGCTTCCACGTCGGCAAGACCAACGACGATCCGTCGCAGCTCCGGATGCGCGTCGAGACGCCCACGCAGCACGACATGGATCTGCTGCTGACGCAGTTGCTGGGCCTGGGCTGCTCGCCGATCGACTCGGGCGACGCCGAGCTGAAGCTGGTGGAGCGCGATTGCTGCGCCCCCGAGGACTTCTACTCCACGACGAACCACCGCACCCTGGTCCGCCACGGCGGGCAATGGCTGGAGGCGCAGCGGCAGCGCATGGACGCGCTGGTGGTGATCCGCGGCAACGAGGCGTTCTGCCGCCGCTTGCGCGACCTCCGCGCCGGCGATCGCGTGGTCACCGGCATGCGCGGCATCCGCGTCATCCCGGAATCGAAAGATCGCGACCGCCTATCGTTCGCCTTCATGGCCAACGAAATCTCCTCGGAGCGTCAGGTGGAGACCGCCGTGCGCCGCATCGCGGCCCTGATGCGCCAGGTGCGCGAAGCCGGGCAGAAGATCGTCGTGGTCGCCGGACCCGTGGTGGTCCACACCGGCGGCGTGGAGCCGCTCTCGAAGCTGATCCGCGCCGGCTGGGTGTCGGCGCTGCTGGCCGGCAATGCGCTCGGGGTCCACGATATCGAGGCGGCGCTGCTGGGCACCTCGCTGGGCGTCCGCCAGTGCGACGGCCGTTTGGAAGAGCATGGCCACCGCAACCACATGCGCGCCATCAACGCCATCTATCATGCGGGCGGCATCGCGCAGGCGGTGGCCAGCGGCCGGCTCACGCGCGGCGTGATGTACGAGGCGGTGCGGGCCGGCGTGCCCTTCGTGCTGGCGGGCAGCCTGCGCGACGACGGGCCGCTGCCCGACGCCATCACCGACATGAACGCCGCGCAGGACGCCTACGCCGGGCACCTGGCCGGCGCGGGCCTGGTCATCTGTCTCAGCTCAATGCTCCATTCCATCGCCACCGGCAACATGCTGCCGGGCTGGGTGAAGCTGGTGTGCGTGGATATCAACCCGGCCGTGGTCACCAAGATCGGCGACCGCGGCTCCAACCAGACCATCGGCATCGTCACCGATGTCGGCTTGTTTCTGGACCTGCTCGTCCGGCACCTCGAACCATGAAGAAACGCGAGTACACCGATGCCCACGCGCGCGCCGGCGTCGCCGCGCCGCTGCCCGCCATCGAATGTTGGGAGAACCAGTATCCCGGCTACGAGATCGAGATCCGCATGCCGGAGTTTACTTCGGTGTGTCCGCGCACGGGGTTGCCGGACCACGGCACCTTGACGCTGCGCTACGTTCCCGATAAGCTCTGCCTCGAGCTGAAGTCCCTCAAGCTGTACACGCTGGCGTACCGCAACCTCGGCATCTTTCAGGAGAACGTCGTGAACCGGTTCCTGAAGGATGTCGTCGCCGCGTGCCGGCCGGTGCGCGCCACCGTCGAAGGCGACTTCATGCCGCGCGGCGGCGTGTACACGAAGGTCACCGCCCACTGGAGCCGCGGCAAGCGTGGACGCTGAACGCGCCAACGAGCGCCCGCAGGATCTTTCGGCGGAAGAAGTGGCGGCCGTGGTGGCCGACATCGAGCGCCGGGTCCGCGCGCGGCATCCGGCCGGAGCCATCGGCACCAGCGGGATCCTGCTGCCGGACCTGATGCCGCTGGTCCACGCGCGCGACGCCGCCGAGGCGAAGGTCGCCGCCATCGGCAGCGTGAATCCCCGCCCGCCGGGGCTGGTGAACAACGTCATTCAGGGGTTCAAGCGGAACCTGGCGCGCGCGCTCGGCTGGTTCGGCCGCGGGCAGGTGGACTTCAACCGCGGCGTCACCTCCTACCTGCACGCCAACATCGAGGCGCTCTCCGAGAACCGCCGCGCCATGGGCGAGATCGTGCGCTTTACCGAGGACGCCCTGGCGCGTTTCGACATCCGCCTGAAGGAACTCACCGACGCGCACCACGCCGTCGCCGGCGCGCACGCGCAGCAGATCGCCGACGTTTACCGCGAGCTGTCGCGCGAGCTGGCCGGCATCCGCGCGCACTGGACCGAATGGCGTCCCGCCTGGGAGGAACGGATCACGCGCGGCGAGGTGAATCTGCTGCGCACCGTCGCCGAGATGCAGGGCGCGTTCCAGCACCGCACCACGCTGCTGGAGGCGAACTTCCGCGACCTGGTGCGGGCGCAGCACGCCGATTACAACACGGCGCTCGAGAAGGTGGCGCAGGACGTCCAGAAGCGGCTGTGGGCGGATCTGGAGAAGGTCCGCGCCGACTACGAGCGCATGATCCATACCGAATTGCGCATGATCCGGCAGCGCGCGGTGCCCGAAGCCCCGCCGGCGGCGGTGCCGGTTGTTTCGGCAAGTCCCGCGCCGAACGTCGACTGGCTGGCCTTCTCGAACCGCTTCCGCGGAGCCGAGGACGAAATCCGCGGCCAGCAGCAGCTCTACGTCGAGCGCTTTGCCGGGATGCAGCAGGTGCTCGATCTCGGCTGCGGCCGCGGCGAATTTCTGGAGGCGGCGCGGGCCGCCGGCATCGGCGCGCGCGGCATCGACGCGAACCCCGACGTCATCGCCATCTGCCGCACCAAGGGACTCGACGCCGAGGCCGCCGATCTGTTCGGCTATCTCGACGCCGCGGCGCCCGGCTCCCTCGACGGCGTCTATTGCTCGCAGGTGGTGGAGCATCTGCCGCCGGCCGCGCTGCCGGACCTGGTGGCGAAGATCGCCCGCGTCCTCCGCCGCGGCGGGCTCGCGGCGTTCGAGACGCCGAACCCCGAGTGCCTGGCTATCTTCGCGACGCACTTCTACCTGGATCCGACGCACACGCGTCCCGTGCCGCCGGGACTGTTGTCGTATTACCTGACCGACGCCGGCTTCGGCAACGTCGAGGTGGTGCGCCTGCACCCCGCGGTGGAGACGATGCCCGCGCTCGCCGCGCTGCCGGAGCCGGTCCGCGAGCAGTTCTTCGGATCGCTGGACTACGCGATTTTCGGCCGCAAGCTCTAAGGGCAGAGCGAGACCGCTATGGCTTCTGCAGGTCGCTGTAGCTCGGGATCCCCGGCAGCCCCTTCGCCTTCTTGATCGCCCGGACCACCGCCTCCGCCATCGCCTCCGCGGCCAGGCTGCCGATCGCCCCGTGATTCGCGCGCACCGCCGTAGTCCCCGTCGCCACCGCGAAGATCGTGTCGCCGTCGCCCGGCGTGTGGATCGGATTGATCGACCGCGCCAGGCCGTCGTGCGCCATCTGCGCGATCTTGGTCACCTGCGCCTTGTCGAAGGCCGCATTGGTCGCCACGATGCCGATGGTCGTGTTGCGGCCCGCGGGCATCTCCACGCGATGCCCCTCGCGGGTCCGCGCCATCGCGTCCTCGAAGCCGCTGCCGTCTTTCTTGCGCGCGCCCGCCAGGATCTTCCCGGTCTTCGGATCGATCACGTCGCCGACGGCGTTCACCGCCACCAGCGCGCCCACCACGATGCCCGTGTTGCCGACTTTGATGCTGGAGGTCCCGAGACCGCCCTTCATCGAAGTCCCCGGGCCGAACATCTTGCCGACGGTGGCGCCCGCGCCCGCGCCGATGGTGCCTTCCTCGAACTTGCCGCCGGCCGCCGCGGCCGCCGCCTGATACCCCGCTTCCGCGTTGGGCCGGATCTTGCGGTCGCCGACCCCGAGGTCCATCAGGATCGCCGCGGGCACGATCGGCACCACGCCGCCCGCCACCGGCACGCCCCAGCCCTTTTCTTCGCAGTAGCGCATCACGCCGGTCGCGGTCTCCAGGCCGTAGGCGCTGCCGCCCGAAAGCACCACCGCATTCACGCGCTGCACCGTGTTCACCGGGTTCAGCAGGTCCGTCTCGCGCGTGCCGGGCGCCGACCCGCGCACGTCCACGCCGCCCACCGCGCCCTTCTCGAACAGGATCACCGTGCACCCGGTGGGCCGCCGCTTGTCCGTGAAGTGCCCGACCTTCACGCCGTCCACGTCGGTGATGTAGCCCTCGGACTCCTGGCCGAAAAGCCCGCCGCCCGCCGCCAGGCCGCTGAACAGAATCTGAAACTCGCGCCGCGTCATGCCGTTCCTTCCTCCACGCCCACCAGCCGCATCGCCGCCAGCGCCATCGCCTTGGCCCCGTCCACCAGGTGATCGATCCGGCAGTACTCGTCCGGCTGGTGCGACAGGTGCAGAATCCCGGGGCCGTACGCGATGCACTGCTCGATCAGCCCGATGCGCATCATGTGCTTCTGATCGTACGTCCCGGGACTCGCGATCAGCGGCGGCTCCTTCGCCAGCACGTCGCGGATCGCACCCGACATCGTCTTCACCAGCTTCGATCCGGGGTCCGTTTCCACCGCCGGCACGGTCATGAGGTCCTCGATCTGGTAGCCGAACTCGGAATCCCGGTCTTTGATCTCATCGAGCAGCCGGACCACCTCGCCCTTTACTTCCTCGAACGGTTCTTCCTTCAGGAACCGCCGGTCGAAGATCGCGTGGCAGCGGTCGGCGACGCACGGCGTCTGGATCCCGCCGCGCGGCTGTCCGCCGGAGATCGAGTTGATGTTCAGGCTGGCGTGGCGCGCGCCGGGTGGCTCCACGGGCATCGCCGTGATCCGCCGCGCCAGTTCCGGTTTCAGGCGCCGCTCCAGTTCGCCGATGAAGTCCGCCATCTTGGAGATCGCGCTGACGCCGTAGAACGGCATGCTGCCGTGCGCGATGCGGCCCAGCGTCGTCACCTGGAACCAGTAGACGCCGCGGTGCCCCAGGCACACGCGGTCCACCTCCAGCGGCTCCGTGATGATCACGTAGTCGGTCTTGTCCTTGCCGACGTAACCCTGCCGCGCCAGGTACGCGACCCCGGCGAAGCCGCCGGACTCCTCGTCGACCGTGCCGCTCTGCTCCACCGCGCCGTGCAGCTTCACGCCCTCGCGCCGGATCGCCTCCACCGCGAAGATCGACGCCGCGATGCCCGCCTTCTGGTCCGTCGTGCCGCGCCCGTAGATCCGGCCTTCGCGCACCAGCGCGCCGAAAGGATCCACGGTCCAGCCGTCGCCGACCGGGACCACGTCGAAGTGCCCGTTGAAGTGCAGCAGCGGGCGCGGCGCGGCGTTCGCCAGGCGTCCGATCACGTTCACGCGCGGGTGCGCGGCGGTGTGCTCCTTCATCCCCTCCGCCGCCACGTACTGCACTTCGTAGCCGAACTCCCGGAGCTTGCCGCCCAGGTACTCGGCGCACGGCACATAGTTGTCACCCGGCGGATTCACCGTCGGAATCGACGTGAGCCCGCGCAGGAACTCCACCATCTCCCCGCTCATCGCGTCGATGCGCGCGAGGACCTTCTCTTCACGGCTCCCGATCATGCTGGTTTCGGCTCTCCTGGGGTCCGGGCGGCTCCGGGTCCCTGTGGCAGCGTATCAAACTCTTCAGAAGGTGATGTCGGTGTAGACGTCCGCCAGACGCAGCGTCGCGCCCACGGAGTCGAGCCGCAGCTCGGCATCGAGTCCATCGGCAGCCGAGAAGCTCCAGCCGGAATCCGCGCGCGTGAACGCGTCGAGGTGCGGCCGATCGGTCGAGACCAGGACGTACTGGCGCAGCGACTCGATGGTCCGGTAGTGGTCGAACTTCTTGCCGCGGTCGTAGCTTTCCGTGGAGGGCGACAAGACTTCGATTAATAACGTCGGGTTCTTCAGCGTGTCGAACTCACCGTCGGCGAACTCGGGTTGACCGCACACCACCGCAATGTCCGGGTAGGTGTATAGACCCGTTGGGCTCACGAGCACGCGCATGTCGTGGGAGTAAACGCGACAGCGTCCCCGCAGGGCCGGCACCAGCAGCGCGGCAAGGTTGGTCGCTGCCAGCACGTGCGGCTCTTGCGCGCCCGACATGGCGAACATCTCGCCCTGGAAGTACTCGCTGCGGAACTCGGCCTTGCGCTCGATCTCCAGGTACTGTTCCGGCGAGATGTAGGAGTTGGGTTGTGACGACATCGCGCGCCCTCACGCCTAAGGTAACACTGCCCCGGGGAACTCGATATTCCGATAGACGTCGCGCAGGTTCAAGGTGCAGTTGACGCACTCCAGAGGCAACTCGGCGCCGAGCCCATCCGCGGCGGCGAAGGTCCAGAGTTCTCCCGCCCGGGTGAACTTGTCGACGTGCGCCCGGTCGGTGGAAACCAGAACATACTGCTGCAGCGATTCGATCCGCCGGTAATGGTCAAACTTCTTGCCGCGATCGTAGCTCTCGGTAGACGGAGAAAGCACTTCCACCAGCAGCACCGGGTTGGTCAAGGTATCGAACGTCTGATCCGCGAAGGCCGGTTTGCCGCAAACCACCGCCAGGTCCGGGTACGTGTAGAGACCGCTGGCGCTGACGAGCACTCTCATATCCGCGGGATACACGCGGCAGCGGTCCCAGAGCGCCGTCCCGAGCGCCACCGTCAGGTTGCTGACGGCGAGCACATGCGGCTCCTGCGCCCCGGACATCGCGAACATCTCACCCTGAAAGTACTCGCTCCGAAACTCGGCTTTGCGCTCGATCTCCAGGTACTGTTCCGGCGAGATGTAGGACTTGGGTTGCGACGACATCGCCCGCTCTCGAACCTAAGTTAGCACCCCGCCGCGAGTCACGGCGAGCGTTAGAATAGGCACAGCATTATGGCGACGCGCAATCCCGGAGTTCCGGTAACAGAACGCTACGGACGCCTGCACGAGATGGACCGGTCGTTCGACATTGCGTACTGGCAGCGGCTCGGCCCGGAGGCGATCTTCGAGGCGGCCTGGGAGTTGGTGGTGGAGGCGCACGCCCGTAATCCGCGCGGTGAAGAGGAACTCCGGCTTTGCAGAACTGTTGCGGCTTTCCGACGCGTGCGGCCGTAGAAGGCCGCCAGGACTTGATCCGCAACAAACGAGCCACGGGGCGGCCCATCGACCTTCACGATGCGGGATTGCTGGAATAGCCGGCGCTGAATTCGATGTCCTGATACAGACGCGCCAGCGGGATCGCGATGCCCAGGCTCTGCAGCCGCGCGGCGGCCTCGGCGCCCTCGTACTCCCACAAGGACCAACTGCCGTCCGCCTGCCGGCGGAAGACCTCGACGCGCGGCTCGGTTTGCGCCACCAGCACGTACTCCTCGAGCGACTCGATGCGCCGGTAGCGCGCGAACTTCAAGCCCCGGTCATAGCGCTCGGTCGAGTCCGAGAGGACTTCCACGATCACGACGGGGTTCAGCAGGATGTCCCCGTGCTCGAGGAGCGGCTTGCCGCAGACCACCGACACATCGGGGTACACGAAGGTCGTCAGTGACGCGCGGACCCGGGCGCCCGAGGCCGCCACGCGGCACCCTTTGCCCTGCAGGGCGTTGTTCAGTTCGGTGGCCATGCGGGCCGCCAGAGTTGCGTGCGCGAACGTGCCCCCCGACATCGCAAAGATGTCGCCGTCAAAGTACTCGCTCTTGAACTCCGCGGCCCGATCGAGAGCAAGGTATTCCTCGGGCGTCATCCGCGGAGCCGGGTAGGCGGACATGCCTATATTCTAAGCGTGACAGTTGGCCGGGAGGTCCTTCTCGCTGCGCGCCGCGAAGCGGGCTGCCTTTCGATCCCACTCCAGGCGCATCCGGATCTGGTACTCGAGACCATCGCCCTGCTTCCAGAGTCCCCGGGTGTCTTCGAGTAGTTGCTCCATGGAAGCGGCTTGCGCATCCCGCCGCGCACGGATCGCCTGGCTCACCAACTCCGCCATGGAAATTCCTGCTCGTTCGGACTCCTGTTCCAGCCAGGCCTCGATCTCAGTATCCAGCGTTACTGTCAGACGTCCCATGAACTACCAGTATCACCGCAGCAGCCGCCCCGGCGTCGGCGGAGCCCCCGCCGCGTCGAGCTGCTTCTCGATCGCCCGGATTTCCGTATCCAGCAGCCGCTTCAGCTTCGCCGTCTCCTCGGCAAGCTCCCCGCTGGCGATCGCGAACTGCTCCTCCGCCGTCTTGGTCGGACGCCCCGTTGTCGAGCGGAGCACCCCGCCGATCCCGAACACGCGCTCGGAGATCGACACCGGCGACGGCTCGTTGCGGGACCGCAGCGCCCGGTCGCCCTGCAGCGCGCGCGTGATGTCGGCCAGGCGTTTCTCGGCCTGGCGGATCTCCTCGCGCACCTTCAGCGGCAACGCCGGAGTCGCGTCCACCGCCCGCTTCATCGCTTCCAACCGCGTGCGCGCGTCGTTCGCGGCTTCCGTCGCCGCCGCCATCGCCTTCTGCAGCCCGGCGTACTTCTCCTGGAACGTGACCTGCGACAGCCGTTCTTCCCGCGTCACCGGACCTTCGGCAAGCACCTCGAACTTCTGCTCCCCCGCCAGCGGAGTGATCACGCCGTCCACCCGCTTCGCGAAGCTGACCTTGTACGTCCCCGGCGCCACCAGCGCCCCCGGCGGCGGACCGAAGAACTCATCGTCATCGTCGCCGCCGCGCCGCGCACGTCCCCCGGCCGCCGCCGGACCCCGCAGGTCCCACGCCACGCGCTGCAAGCCCCGCCCCGCCGGCGCATCGAACCGCCGCACCACCTTGCCCGCCGCGTCCGCGATCGTCACCACCAGCGCCGGCGCTTCTTCCTCGGCCTCCGCGCGCAATTCCTCCGGCTTCGGATACGGCGCCGTCTCGTTCTTCCGCGCCGCTTCGCGCTCCCGCCGCTGCCGCGCCTGCTTCCGCGTCTCGAAACCGTCCTTCAGGTGGTACGTGAGCACCGCCCCGAACGGCGGATTCGGCGCCGTGAACAGGCTCTCGCCCTGAAAGCCCTTCCCCCGCCCGCCCAGCGGTTGCGCCGGCAGATACGACAACGCGTTCTTCACCGGAAACAGCATGAACTCCTGCTTCAGCGCATCCGCCGACACCGTCCGCAACGGCGCGTAGTCGTCCAGAATGAAGAACCCGCGCCCGAAGGTGCCCACCACCAGATCGTTTTCCTTCCGGTGGATCGCCAGGTCCCGCACGTTGATCGTCGGCATCCCGCCGCTCAACCGGATCCACTTGTCGCCGCCGTCCACGGTGAAGTACAGCGCGAACTCCGTGCCCGCGAACAGCAGCTTCGGATTCACGTGATCCTCGGCCAGCGCGTACACCGCGCCGTTCTCGGGCAGACTGCCCGCGATCGAGATCCAGGTGCGCCCCGCGTCGGTGCTGCGCGCGACGTACGGCTTGTAGTCGCCGTTCTGGTGGTTCTCATACGCGACATACACCGTGTTCGGGTCGTGTTGCGACGCCACGATCCGCGCGACGTACGCGTTCTCCGGCGCGCCGCCCGCTTTCTCCGCCTTGCGCCACGTCTTGCCGCCGTCCTCGGTGATCTGGATCAACCCATCGTCCGTGCCCGCGTAGATCAGCCCTTCCTTCTTCGGGGACTCGGCCACGGCGCTGATGTTGCCGTACAGCGCCGTCGACACGTTCTTCTGCACCGCGTCCGCGCCCCACACCTTACCCATCACCGGCAGCGCGTTGCGATCCAGTTGCCGCGTCAGGTCCGGCGAGATCGCGCGCCACGAATCGCCGCGATCGTCGGACCGGTACAGCCGGTTCGCCCCGAAGTACAGCCGCGTGTTCAGGTGCGGACTGATGTGCAGCGGCGAATCCCAGTTCCACCGCAGCGGCGGCTCCCCCTTGCCTTCCTTCGGCTGGATCCCCGTGCGCTCGCCCGTGCGGCGGTCGAACCGCACCAGCACGCCGTTCTGCAGCGTCGCGTACACCGTGTTCGGGTCCTTCGGATCCACGCGCGTGTGGAACCCGTCGCCTCCGTTCGTAACGAAGCAATCCAGGTTCGTGATCCCGTGCTGGTTCTTCGTCTTCGCCGGACACCCGAAACTGAAATTGTCCTGCGTGCCGCCGTACACGTTGTAGAACGGACCCGACTCATCCACCGCCACGTCGTAGAACTGCGTGATCGGCAGATTCGCCTTGAAGTCCCAGTTCTCGCCGCGGTCGAACGTCTCGTACAGTCCGCCGTCGTTGCCGTTCAGGTAATGATCCGGATTCCGCGGATCCACCCACAGCACGTGGTTATCCACGTGCCGGTTCCGCGTCGGCAGCGACGTCAGCGTCCGCCCGCCGTCGTCCGACACCATGATGTTCACGTTCATCATGTAGATCCGGTTCGCGTTGTGCGGATCCGCCACCACGTGCGCGTAATACTGGCCCTGCGAGTCGAACGGATTCCGCCGCTCCCACGTCACGCCCCGGTCCGTCGAGCGGAAGATGCCGCCGCGGCCTTCGTTGGCCTCGATCTGCGCATACACGATATTCGGATCCTTCGCCGACCACGCCAGCCCGATG
Source organism: uncultured Solibacteraceae bacterium (assembly GCA_964471915.1). Classification (GTDB taxonomy): domain Bacteria; phylum Acidobacteriota; class Terriglobia; order Bryobacterales; family Bryobacteraceae; genus JAIEPW01. The sequence continues at coordinate 114,456 of CAYYID010000001.1, forward strand.
CGCCCCAGTTCGCCCGGCGGGATCCCCTGGCTCAGCTTCGTCCACGTCTTGCCGCCGTCGGTGGAGCGGTGCAGCGCGCTCTCCGGCCCGCCGTGGATCAGCGTGTAATACTTGCGCTCGCGCTGGTGCGTCGCCGCCAGCAGCACGTCCGGGTTCCGCGGATCCATCGCCACGTCCACCACGCCCGTGTAATCGCCGGCCTTCAGGATGTTCGTCCAGGTCTTGCCCGCGTCGGTCGACTTGAAGAGCCCGCGGTCGCCGCCCGGCGACCACAACGGTCCCGGCGCCGCGACGTACATCACATCCGGATTCCGCGGATCGAACAGGATCCGCGCCAGGTGCTCGGATTTCCTCAGTCCCATGTTGCGCCAGCTCTTGCCACCGTCTTCCGACTTGTAGATCCCGTCGCCGTACGACACGCTGCGCTGGTTATTGTTCTCGCCCGTGCCCACCCACACCACCGCGGGGTTGCGCGGGTCCAGCGCCACCACCCCGATCGAGTATGAGCCCTCGCGGTCGAACACCGGCGTCCAACTGATGCCGTTGTTGACGGTCTTCCACACGCCGCCGGACGCAGCCGCGACGTAGTAATGATTCGCCAGCTCCGGATGCACCGCCAGGCTCGCCACGCGGCCCGAGGTGAACGCAGGCCCGAGGTTGCGCAAGCGCAGGCCGGCGAACGTCCCCGGGCTCATCGGATCGTCAGGAGTGCGCTCCCCGCGCGGCTGAGCTTCAAGGGAGAGCCCGGCAAGGGACAGAGCGGCAAGGGCCAAAAGGAAGGAACGGTGGATCTTCATGGCGGCTAATCGAGCAGTATAGCGGAGCCGTCACAGAACCCGAAACGCCAGTGACGGGCAAAGAGGCTGCACCCTGCTATCGCTCGTTCGAACCAGGATCCACGCTGCTGCGCCAGTCGCCGTCGACTCCCGCTTCCGGATCCCACCCGTACACCTTGATCACCCGCTCCCGGTCCAGATGCGTCGCCGCCAGCCGCGCCAGCAACTCCCGCTCCGAAATCCCCGGATGCCGGTGCCGGATCCCGTCGCGCGCCAGGTCGAGCGCCACACCTGATAGCTGCATAATCGTCGCCAGCCGCTGGTCCGGCGTCCGCGACGGCAGCATCTCGCGCCACGCCTCGACCGCTTCCGGACTCGTGTCTCCGAACGGGCCGGTCAAGTCCATGGCGCTATCCTACTCTATCCCCGCGGCGCGATCGCCTTCCCATCCGCCAGCTCATTCGGCGGATGCGCCACCAGCTCCTGCCCTTCGGCGACCCCCTCGCGCACCTCCACCTGAAATCCGCCCCGCTGCCCCAGCACCAGCTTCCGCGTCCGCGCGAAACTCTGCTTCTCGCCCCGCTCCACCGCGAACACGCACCACTCGGACCCGCAGCGAAACAGCGCGCTGGCCGGCGCCTGCAGCACTTTGTCGCCCTCCCACACCACGATCCGCGCGTCCACCCGATACCCGTCGCCCAGCGGCCCCGGCGGATCCACGAAGTCCGCGATTACGTTCACCCGCTGTTCCTCGATGCCCAGCGCCGACACCTTCGTGAACGCCCGCGGCTCCACCAATCGCACCCGCGCCCGCAGCGGCTTCTCGCCGCCCCACCCTTCCAGCCAGACCGTCATCCCCGTCCGCACCTTCACGGCATCGCTCGACAGCACGTCCACCGCCACCTCGAGCTGCGTCGCGTCGCCCAGGATCAGCAGCGGCGCGCCCGCCGCCACCACGCGCTCGCTCGCGTCCGGCAATTGCAGCACCCGCCCCCGCACCGGCGACCGGACCTGCACCGCCTGGCCCGGGTCCGCGTTCCCGCCCGCCAGCAGCGCCGCCCGCGCCACCGCCACTTCGTTGCCCGCCGCCTCCGCGCGAAACCGCGCCGCCGCCAGCTCCGCCTCGGCCGCCTGCTCCGCGCTGCGGCTGGTCTCCAGCGCCTGCAGCGGGATATCGCCGTCCTTGGCCAGCTTCTCGTTCCGCTCCCGGTCCCGCTTTCTTTGCTCGTACCCGGCGCGCACGCGGTCGATCGCCGCGCGCGCCTCCCGCTCCAGCGACTGCGCCGCGCGCAGCCGCGCCTCCAACTGCTCCCGCTCCCGGGGATCCACCGGCGCCGGATGCAGCGTCGCCACCACCTGCCCCGCCGCCACGCGATCCCCCTCGTGCAGCAGGATCCGCTCCACGCGCCCTCCCACCGGTGCCGTCACCGCGAAGTGATCGTGCGCCCGCGCCTTGCCCTCCTGATCGATGGTCACCCGCAGCGGACCCCGCGTCACCCGCACCGTGTCCACGCCCAGCGGCGCCGGTTGCATCTGGACATACAGCAGGACCCCGAGCGCGGCCGCGGCCAGCGCCAGCACTCCCCGCCGGATCCACTTCTTCATCGCTACTCCCGCGTCTTCAACACTTCAATCAGATCCAGGTGCGCGATCCGCCGCGCCACCAGCAGCCCGCTCGCCACCGCCGCCACCAGGACCACCAGTGTCGCAAAGGCGTACGTCTGCCCGGACATCCGCATCGGGATCCGGTACAGCTCCGTCTGCATCGCCTTCGTCAACACCGTGCAGATCCAGTAGCCGAGCGCGAGTCCCGCCGGAATCGCCGCCAGCGTCAGCAGCGCCTGCTCGCCCAGCAGCAGCACCCCGATCTCCCGCTTCGTGAATCCCAGAATCCGCAGCGACGCGAACTCCTTGCCGCGCTCCGACAGCGCCACCCGCGCGCTGTTGTAGATCACTCCGAACGCGATGGCGCAGGCGAAGCCGACCATGATGTTCATCGACAGCGTCAGGCTGCGCTGCAGGATATCGCGAAAGCTCTGGAGCATCGCCTCGCGGATCCCGATGCCGCTCGCCGCCGGCGTCCGCTTCAGCTTCGCGTACAGCTCCGGCGCCGCCCGCGCGTCCACCGCCAGGTACGCCCCGCTGGTCGTCGGACCCTCGCGCAACAGCCGGTTCAGCGCCCCGATCTCCATGTACGCCGAGAACCCCAGCAACTCGTCCACCGTCTCCGTCAGCGTCACGTCCAGCGTCTCGCGCCGGCCTTCCAGCACCTCCACGCGCAAGGTATCGCCGGGCTTCGCGCCCAGCGCCTCCGCCAGCGCCTTCGTCAGCGCGAAGCCGTTCCGCGGAATCGCCACGATCCGCAGGTTCTGGTTCACCAGCCGTTGCAGGTCCGGCTCCGCCGGCAATCCCAGAATCGCCGTGCGCCGCGTCCGGTGCCCGAAGCGCAGCCGCACGGGCGCCTCCCGGAACGGTTCCGCATACAGCACGCCCTCCAGCCGCGCCGTGTCGTAACGCGCCTGCGACGTCAGCGGCTCCCGGAACGTAAGCTGCACGTCGCTGCGCTGCGCGGTTTCGAACTGCAGCTTCACCATGAAGTCCATCGCGTCGAAAAAGTACCGCCCGATCACCAGGATGCTCACCGCCAGCGCCAGCCCCGTCACCGACAGCAGCGCCTTGACGGGACGCCGTTCCAGGTTGCGCAGAATCATCCGCGCCGACGACGACAACAGCGCCGCCAGCCCCGCTTTCTCCAGCACCCCGCGCCGGTATACCCCCGGCGACTCCGGCCGCATCGCCTCCGCCGGCGCCAGCGCCATTGCCCCGCGCACCGAACTCCACGCGCCGGCGATCGCCGCCCCGCACGTGATCCCCGCCGCGGCCAGCAGCACCCCCGCGCCCGGCCGGATCACCAGCGACGGAAAACGGTAATAGTCGCGGTACAGCGCCGCGAACCCCTCGCCCAGCCACAGCCCCACCAGGATCCCCAGCACCACGCCGCCGCTCACCGCCAGCATCGCCATCGACAGGTAGTGCCGCCCCACCGCCGCGTTCGAGAACCCGAACGCCTTCAGCAGCGCGATCTGCGGCCGCTGCAACTGGATCAGCCGCCCCATCACGATGTGGATCAGAAACGCCGCCACCGCCAGGAAGATCGAAGGCGTGTACAACGACGTCACGCGGTTCTGCTTGATCTCGTCCGAAATGAACCGGTGCGATACCTGATCCTCGCGGCCGTACGCGCCCAGGCCGCCGTAGCGCGCCAGCCGCGCGTCCAACTGCTGGATCACCTCCGCTTCGCGCGCGCCGCGCGCCAGCGTCAGCGCCAGGTCGTTCCAGGCGTCCTCCATCTGGAACACCGGACCCATCGCCTCCCGCGCCATCCACAGCACCCCGAACCGTTTGTTATCGGGAAAGATGCTGCCGCCGCCGCGGATCTCGTAGATGAACTCCGGCGAGATCGCCACGCCCACGATGCGCAGCGTCCGCCAGCGCCCGTTGAGGATCGCCCCCAGCGTGTCGCCCGGCTTCAGCCCGTTCGCCGCCGCGAACGCCTCGCTCGCGATCACCTCGTCCGGACGCCCCGGCTCCAGATACCGCCCGCCGCGCAGGTGCAGATCGTTGAGCATCGCGCGCCGCCGCTCCGGAATCCCCACCAGCCGCCCGATCGCCGGCTCCGCCAGCCCGGGCACGTCCAGCGTCACGTCGCGCACCACCCGCGTCTCCACCGCCGCCACGCCGGGGATCGCGCGCACGTGCTCCACCACGCTGTCCGGCGCGCGCTTCACGTTCACGAACACGTCCGCGAACCGGCACAGCGAGTAGTAGTCGGCGCGCGCCGCCGCCAGCGCGTAGTAGGTCGCGCGCATGCTCACCAGCGACGCCACGCCGCACAGCACCACGATCGTCACCGCGAATACCTGCCCCCGCAGGTGCGCTAGGTCCCGCAGCAGCATGCGCGTCCGGGGAGAGAAGATTACCATTCCAGCTCCGCCGCCGTGATGCGCCGCGCGTTGCGCGTGATGTCGTGGATCTGCCCGCTCGAGATGCGGATCACGCGGTCCGCCATGCCGGCGATGGCCGCGTTGTGCGTGATCACTGCGGTGGTGGTCCCGTAGCGGCGGTTCGCCTCCGCTAGCGCGTCCAGAACCAGCCGCCCGGTTACCACGTCCAGCGCGCCCGTCGGCTCGTCGCACAGCAGGACATCCGGGCGCTTCACCAGCGCGCGCGCGATGGCCACTCTTTGCTGTTCCCCGCCCGAAAGCTGCGCGGGAAAGCTGTCGGCGCGCTCGCCGAGCCCCACTACGCGGAGCAGTTCCCGCGGGTCCAGCGGCTCACTGGCGATCTCGGTCACCAGCGCGATGTTCTCCAGCGCCGTGAGGCTCGGGATCAGGTTATAGAACTGGAAGACGAACCCGACGTGCTCCCGGCGAAACCGCGTGAGTCCGCGGTCGCCCGCCGCCGTAAGGTCATGGTCCAGATACCGGACCTCGCCCGCCGTCGGCGTGTCCAGCCCGCCCAGGATATTCAGCAGCGTCGACTTGCCGCTTCCCGATGGCCCCAGCAGCACCACGAACTCCCCGCGGTACAGTTCCAGGTCCACGCCCCGCAGGGCTTGGACCTCCAGGGTCCCGGTGCGGTACGTCTTCGAGACGCCCCGCAGCCGGAACACCGCTTCGGGAGCCGCAGCGTCCGCCACGGCTCCGAGTCTATCAATTGGCGGGCTGGTTCTCGCTCTTCAGCGCGAACGCCGCCGTCGCCGCGAACGACGGTTGCGCTGTCGCGATCCACGCGCTCACCGTGTAGCGGCCGTCCGGCAACCCGGCCAGCACGCCTTCCAGCGTGTAACTCCGCTCCCGGGACACGATCTCCTCCCCCAGCACCTGCGCGAACGTCGCCCGGTCCGACCACCGGAAGACCTCTCGTCCCTGCTCATCGGTGATCGCGAAGTCCGTCCGCTGCGAAGTCCCGAAGCGCAGCCGCAACGGCTCGCCGTCCACGGTCAGGCGCAGCGTCGCCCGCAGCGTCACCGTCTCGGACGCCACCAGGCGGGTGATCATCTCCGGCAGTTCCAGGCGGGCGGCCGAGCCCCGCTCCCCCGTGATCTCCGCGTTGCCCACCCTCGCATACACCAGGTCATAGCGCACCGGCCCGGCGATGGTGGTCGCCACCCGCTGCACCAGCCCGATGTTGTCCAGGTAGCGCTCCGACTCGAGACCTACGTCCGCGCAAATGAAACTGCGGTACTTCATCTCCAGCGCCGCGTCGAACCGCCCCGCCGGACCTTGATGCGGCACCCGCCGCTCCTGCGGCTGCGCCTCCTGCTCGCACGGCGCCAGCCGGCTGGGCGTCCAGCGGTCCGGGTTGTGGAAGGCGATCAAAGGGACGTCGTCACCCGTTTCTTCGTTGTACGCAACCAGTGCGCCGTCCGCCAGCCGCCGGATCCACTCGGGCTTCGGCGTGTAACCCGAGACTCGGTAATAGGTTCGCCCGTCCACGAGCCCCAGGGGCAGCCCCACGGCAATGGTATGAGTCTGACCGTTCGTGGCGCGGTAAACCCAGCGGTTGCCCCGCTGGAGCGGCAGGTAGTCCGCGGCCAAGCACGTCAAAGCGTTGAAAAAAATGATAGTTAGTGCGCGTCGTGACATTTCCTTACAAACTCCTTCAGCTTAGAGACGCGGGAACCAGCCGAGGATTAGTCACGGAATCCGAAGTTTTTTTCACGATGGACGCTACGGGCGTTCTACAGCTTGTTCAGCGCTGCCGTCGCCTGCCCGGACTCCAAGCCCGCCGCGAGCGCGGCGAAGTAGCCGCGCAGATTCCGGAGTCCGTACACCGGCGCGACGCATTCGCTTTCCGACACCGCCGCCACGAACTCGAAGAGGTCGCCGAGCCGCGGGCGGAACTTGCCCAGCACCCGGGCCTCGAACCGCATCAGCCCCGCCGGCATCGCGAACACCCGGGGCTTCTTCTCCAGCGCCTCGAAAGCCGCCTCCACGATCGCGCGCCGCGACATCACTTCCGGACCGCCGATCGAAAGCTCCGCCGGCCCTTCTTCGAGATGCTCCAACAGCGCCCGCGCCACATCGCGCTGGTGGATCGGATTGGTCCGCGCCAGCCCGTTGCCCACCACCAGGCCGAAGCCCCACCGGGCCATCTTCAGGAAGTCGTGAAACGCCGCAAAGATCCCCGTCGGACGCACCACCGTGTGGCTCAGCCCGCTCTCCGCCAGCCGCGCCACCACCGCCTCGTGCGCCGCAATGTAGTTGGTCTCGCGGTAGCCGTCCTCGACGTGCGCCGCGACGTAGAGAAACCGCCGCACACCCGCGCGCTTCGCCGCGTCCAGCAGCGCGAGGTGCGCCACCGTGTCGACGTCGATGAAGCTCCGCCGCTCCGCGGACCCCGGGGTCACGCTTGCCCCCAGGCACGACACCACGGTGTCCACACCCTCGCAATACGCTGTCAGATCCGTCGTCACGGCGTCCGCGAACGCGCACTCGTCGGCCACTTTCCTGAGCTTTGCGCCGCGCGCCGCGTCCCGCGACAGCGTCCGGATCCACGCCCCCGATTGCTTCGCCTGGTGCAGGAACTCGTAGCCCACCGCGCCGGACGCCCCGGCAAGCAACACCCGCTTCATCGCCAACCTCTTTCGAGCAACTCCAACTGCCGCACCAGCCCCTGGAACGCCGCGTGGCGGTCCGTCGCGCCCCCAAACCACATCGTGAGGCAGAAGTAGTGCAGGCCGAAAACCATCGTCGCCAGTTCGACGGCGTTCACCTCGCGGCGCACTTCGCCGCGCGCCTTCGCGGCCTCGATCAGGATCACGTGCCGCTCGAGCAACGCCCCGAACCGCGCCCGCCGCTCCTCCGCGCTGCGGTCCATGCCCATGCCGAGTTCGCGAAAAATCACCCGCGCCAGATCGACGTTCTCGGCGTGGTGCGCGAAGATCGCGTGGTAGAACTCCAGGAGCTGATCGCGCAGCGTCGACCCCTTGAGATTCGCGAACGCATGCTCGGACACCCGTGCCAGGTCGTCCTTGGAGATGAGATCCAGGAGATCGACCTTGCTTTCGACGAAGGTGTAGACGGTGCCGAGCCCGCACTCGGCTTCGGCGGCGATTTCGCGCAGGGTGGTCTTCTCGTAGCCCTTTTCTGTGAACAACTTACGGGCCGCTTCGCGGATGCGGCGCTCTTTGTCGGTGCGGTTTCGGTCGCGTCGGTTCATGAACGTGTTCGAAATTGAACAAGTTCATTATTGAACACGTTCATTTTGGAGGCAAGCGTTTTCTTCAATCTCTCCGGATCGCGTCCAGGAGGCGCGGGGGCGCTTCCTGGAGCGACCAGTAGAAGTCTTCGCGCCGCTTCGACTCCTGGGTGCAGGCGGGATTGCGGTTGCGGCTGACTTCCATGATCCGATAGTCCCTTCGGCCCGCCGGCGCCACCAGAAACCACCACAGCGCTTCCTCCGGGGTGCGGATGCCGTACTGGACGCGGCCGCCGGAGCAGGACAGTACGAACTCGAAGTCGCCGTATGTGCCGTAGAGCTGTCGGTGGGCATCGCGCAATTCCGAGGCGGCGAATTGGGACGCTTCGCTCCAATTCGTGCGCAAGAACTCTTCCAGGAAGTCCGCCGGATGCAGCGCGAACGGAGGAAGCCGCACCAGGCCGGTTTCGTTCACGGCATAGTGCCGGATGTTCAGGCGGGAATGACGCGCCGGGGAGATGCTGCTGTCGATGTAGTCCAGCCAGAGCTCCCTGGGATCGAGCCTGGTGCGCAGTTCGAAGCCAAACTGCATGTGCTCAATCTCCCCAACCAGGGTGGTAACGGCTCCGACGCGGAAAACCTGGTGCCACATCGCACTGAAGCCGGAGGCGCAGCGCGCGGCATCGCGGCTGATCAGCACCAACCGGCGGCCCTGGGCATCGGGCGCCGAGAAGCGCAGGTCCGAAACGGGCCGGTCGCCGCGGCCGTCCGTGGGATCGCGTTCGGAAGCAATCGCCCGTTCCCAGGAGAGCCCGTTGGGGCGCAACAGGTATAGCGAGTCGTCGGAACCGCAGCCGGCGCCGAACATGATGATCACCACGATCCAGCCTGGGAACTCGGCGGGCGTGTAGACCTCGAGGCCCAGCAGGTACGCCGGGCATCCGTCGTAGCAGTCCCGATCCTCGCGGACGAGACCGGCGGCGCGGAGCTGGGTAAGGAGCCGCTTATCCGTTTCGAGGAACGCGCCCGGCGCCGGGCTCGGCACGGGGAGCTGGGAGAAGATCCAGTCGCGCGCAGCGTCCCGGAAGGGCTTCGCGATGGAGCTCTGGAAAGGCTGAAAACGGTGGACTTCGGCGAGGCGGCGCAATTCGGCGAGATCCGCGGCCGGGGCCGCGAGAGCGGCGAAGAGGATCCATGCGCGCAACATGCCGCCTCACCTCATCGGATGGGGCGCGAAGCCCGCTTCGAGCGGCGCCACATCCAACCAAATTGTACGATGGAACGAAGTTCCGTCATGTCAGTAGTTTCGCGGCTGCATCTTGACGCTTCAAGACTCGTCATGACAGTCTGAAAACGTCATGCCCACCGGCCGCGAGAAGTTCACCACCGAAGTCGATTCCGACCTCCTTTCGGCGGTACGTGCGCTCGCCAACCAGGAAGGCCGCCAATTGCAGGCGCTCGTAGACGAGGCTTTCTCCGACCTGATCGCAAAGCGTAAGCAGGGCACGCCGCGCGCGCAGGTCTTGGGCATCTATCTCGCCAGCCACGGGAAATACGGCCCCTTGTACAAGAAACTCGCGGAATGACGGATCGCCCGTCCGTGGCGGTTCCATAGTCAACTGCTAAGCCGCAACGCCGTCCTGATTCAACGCATCGGATGGGGCGCGACGCCCGCTTCGAGCGGCACGCCGATCGCATTCAAGTACCAGCTCACCAGGTTGTATTGCCCGAGGGTGACCACGACATCCATCAACTGCGTTTCGTCATAGCGCGAGCGGAGTTCGCGCCACACGCGATCGTCGATGGAGGCGTTGCCGTGCAACTGGTCCGCGGCTTCGAGCAGGGCGCGCTCGAAGGAGTTCCAGCCCGGCGCCGCGGGACCCTGCTGGATACGGCGGATCTCGGCGTCGGTGAGGCCGGCGGTCTTGGCCACGCGGACGTGCTGGGTGAACTCATAGGCGCTCTGGTTCAGCCAGCCGATGCGGAGGATGAGGATCTCGCGGTCGCGCGCGGGCAGAGCGGAGCCGCGGAGGACATAGCCCGCGAAGGGCTGCCACACGGACGCCAGGCGCGGGTTCCGCGCGAAGGTCCGGAGGATGTTCAGGCGCGCGTTGTTCGGCTCCAGGCTGTCGAGATAGCGGCGCTGCTCCGGGGTGGCCGTGGCGGGATCCACGGGGGCAAGGCGCGGGGTGGCGGGCACGGAGGGGCGGGCCAGCCGCGCGCCGGCATAGCCGGCGAGAGCGCACGCAAGCAGGGAGAGGGGGAGCCGGAGACGCGGGGTCATGCCGGGTCCAGTATATGCTCCGCGAACGCGGTGCGGCGCCGGCGCCGGCTTAGTCCGCGAGCGCGGCGACCGGCAGCGCTTACGGCTGTTTCGCCAGCCGGGCCTTGGTGGGTTCGAGACGGCCGGGGTCGTGGCAGGTCTTGCAAACGATGCTCGTCTTGCCGGCGACTTCGGGTTTTTCCTTCCAAGCCTTGGCGACCGGCTCGTACGGCGTGTCCTTGAGCAGCGTCAACATCTTCGTGAGCGCCTGTTCGTACTCGGCGGTACGGCCGGTCCGCTGCGCGCTCATGGCGAGGCCGCTGAGCAGTTCGCCTTTCAAGTGCAGGGGCATTTGCTCGACCATGGCCATCTGGCCCATCGCGAGCTTGGAGAAGCTCTCGTAGGCTTTCTGCCAGGCGGCGGCGCGGTGCTCGGCGGGGAGGCGGTCGGCGAAGAGGACGTAGCTGCCGCCGATGACGGCGAAGACGCCGCCGTCGCGGGGTCCGAGTTTTTCGGCCTCGGCGAAGCGTTCGACGGCGGTCTGGTACCAGCGGTCCGCGGCGGCCCGGTCGCCGGCTTCAGCGGCGAGAACGGCGCGGTTGACCGCGGCGCCCCCCTGCCACACGCGGACGAGATGGCGGTCGGCGGGACGCTCGGTAAGGAGCGCTTCCAGAGTCGCTTCGCCGCGCGTGAAGCGGTCCATGTCTTTGTTGAGGAATCCGGCGAAGATGTCTTCCCGGACCAGGGTATGGACGGTCAGGCGCGGGTCGGTTGCCGCGCAGGCCGCAGAGACGGCCAGCAGGGCCAAGGCCAGAGGCTTCATAGTCTATTCATACGACGGCCGCGCCGTGAAGTTCCACGGGTGTTCGAGAAAGGGGCGGACGCTGGGCACGGGGTATCAAGACCCTCTGTGCGACGGGGGCGAAACGGTCGCCTTCTCAAGCCCAGCCAGGGGCCAGACACTTAGTCCGCGAGCGCGGCGACCAGCGCGCCTTTCGCCGTCGAGTGCAGCGGGTTCGCCGCCAGCCGGATCTCCGAGATCGGCAGCGGGAACGGCTCTTCCTTGAGCACCGCCTCGAAGCGATCGCGGAAACCCTTGGGAACCGCCGTGCCGCCGGAGAGCACGATCGGCACCGGGCGGTTGATCTTCGGCAGATTGTGCGAGTTCGAGAACGCCTTGCGCATCGCCGCCACCAGCTCGCGGATCATGTCCTCGTAGTAGACGCTGATCACCTGGTGGATCTTCTCGTCGAAGAACCCGTTGAAGTGGAACGCCTGTTCCTTTTCGATCCGGATGCGGTTCTCGCGCTCGCCCGTAATGGACGCCGCGCTCGAGTCGATGTAATCGCCCGCCTTGGCGACGCTGAAGCTCAGCACCGGCACCGACAGGTACGCCAGGCAGACGTTGCAGAGTCCGCCGCCGCAGGAGATGCCGATGCCGGTGTAGTTGGAGCTTTCGAGTTCGCCGTACACCACGGCCAGGCCTTCGTTGATGGCCTTCACCTGAAAGCCCATCTCCGAAAGGATCTGCTTGAGGGTCGCCTCATGATAAGTGAGGTTCTTCTCCGCGCCCAGCGGCGCCGCGGGCACCGTGAAGCACAGCTTGGTGTTCTTCGGCTTGCCGACCAGGGACTCGATCAGGCGGCGCAACTGCGGCACGCTGCCGGCCTCCTTGGCGTCCAGCACGCCCGACGTCATGGTCCGGCGGATCTCCGCGTTCATCAGGTCGGCGAACTTCTCGCTCTCGTTGCCGCTGACGACGATCGTCTCGCCGTCCACCGTGTGCGGAATGCCCTCTTTGGCGAGCACGCCCGCGGTGATCTTCGAGTACGGAATCGTCACGAACGCATTCAGCTCGCTCTGGAACTGGTAGTCATCGCCCGCGCGCTCCGCTTTCACGATGCGGCTGGTGCCGATATCGAGGCCGAGGTAGTTGTCAGTACGCATGGTTCTTTTCTCCTGTGGCGGCCGAGTTGGCATAGGCCGCGGTCAAACGCCGGTAACGCTGCTCCAGCAGAGTCCTGTAACGGTGGTGCGAAAGGCCCAGGGCGGCTGCCTGTTGCTTCAGCTGCTCCTGCGCGAGAGTGAGGCCTGTCCACGGCTTGCCGCCGAGGACCTTCAGAAATACCTGGTCGTGGTCGAAGCCGAACGCCCACACGCTGGCCGGCGGCAGCGCGTAGTTGTCAGGCAGGTCCACATCGCGGAACGGAAAATTGCCCGCCCAGTCGGTGTGGTACGCGATCTTGTAATAGCCGGGGTCCGGGTTCACGCTCACCTGCGCGTGGGTGACGCAGTTGCCCGCCGGGATCTTGTACTTCGTCCTTAGGAACTGCGTGAGGCTCTTGAGCGCCTGCACTTGGGCGGAGGTGACGCCCTGCACTTCGGCGGTGGCGGCTTCGATGGCGACGCCGAGGAAGCTGTCGTTCAGGTTCACATACACGCCGCGCGGGTCGCCCCATACCGAGCTGCCGGCGTGGAAGGCGACATCGGACTCCGGCACCACGCGGTGCACGCGCGCAAAGCGATCGATGACGAAGTGGTAAGCCTTTTCCTGTTTCACATAGGACAGCAGGCCCCGGCCCAGCCGCAAGATCTCGTTCGTGCGCTGCTGTTCCAGCGGCGGGATCAGGCTCTCGGTGGTGTGAAAAACAAGACCGCGGGGTTCCGTTGCGAACTGGATCTCGGGGCGGTCCAGGCTGCCCCGAAAGACCGGGAACTGCCCGCGGGGACGGTTGGCCGTCACAAACTGATTCTCGATGCGGAGCCCGTTCGAGTAGGTCTCGAGCGAGCCGGTGCGGTCCACCAGCCAGATGTCGCCGGAGGCGGCCGCCCAGGCGGCGCCGGTGGCGGCGGGCAGCGGCAGCGGCCGGTCGAGCATGGTCTTGGTGCCGGACGCGGTAGGTCCCGGGGTCAGCAGGAAGGCGAGCAGCACCAGCGGCGGGATGGCGTGCCAGGGTCTCGGCCGCAGCCGGCGGAGCCAGCGCCGCCGCGCCTCCGGACCTTCGATCCGCTTCTGCCGCAGATAGCGCAGGCGCGCCACGGGATCCGCGATTTGCGCGGCCTGCAGGTCGACAAGAGTGTCTTCCTGTTCCTTGAAGGCGTCAACGAGTTGGCGGACGACCGGCATTCTCTAGAGAAGTGGGAGCATGCGCTCCGGGCTCTCTGAGAAATCGGCAACCTGGGGAAAAATCCTTAGTCCGGGGGTGAGAAGCTACTGACCTTCGGCCACGGTGAACTTGGATTCCGTCTGAAATTTCTTATAGTTACGGTACGCGATGTCGATCTGGGCGCGAAAACTCTTGATCAGCGCCAGCCGGGCATCGCCCTTGATGGAAATCGCCAGGGGGAGCCATACCTCATCGTTGACGCGGGACTGCTCGAGGACGATCCGGGATCCCCGGCCGACGCGCACCAGAAACGCGCCGACGGAGAAGGTATCGATCGTTTCCGCCTCGACCCGGGCAAGCTGGTAGTCGGCCTGATCCACCCACATTTTGCCCTGCATCTTGGGCAACAGCCTGGCCTGGTCGTTCACCGGTTTGTAACCCGGCCGCGGGGTCGCCTGAATCACCCACATCTTGCGGGCGAAGCGGGTCTCCTCGCCGAGGATGCTGAAATTGAAGGCCTCCGGGATCTCGCGAAAGGCCTGACGCTCCGCCTTGCGTTCCTCGCGGCCGGCTTTCTGCTCAGCGTCGGCCTGCCGTTTGCGCTTGGCGAGTTCGCGGTCCATCTTGGCCTGTTCGCGGGCGTCGTCTTTCGGCGAGAGCGGCTGACCGTCGCGAGCGATCAGGCGCTCGTAAGAACGGCCGTAGTAAACGCCGACGTCATAGGTAGCGGTTTCGGTTTGGGTGACCTTGCCCCTCTTGTCGAACTGCTGCACCTGCACGGATCTCTGATAGTTATAGTCCCGGGCGCGGTCGAAGTAGGGGCGGTCCTGGGTGACGGCGCGGCGTACAATCTCCCGCGGATCCTGGGCGAGGAGAGCGGTCGCAGTGGCGGCGAGTACTACGCCGAGCTTCATCCAAAACATGCTGCAGACTCCGGCGGACACTCCAGGGACGCGCGAACCCTTGGAACGATTACTGAAATTAGATGCCGCCGGGGCGGAACCGGAGCTAACCGATTTCCGCTTCCTTGACCCTGGGGCCGGCCTCGACGCCACGGTAGGCGAAGTTCAGGAGCGGCGGCGCCACCACCGTAGTCATCAGGGCCATAAAGACGACGACGCCGTAAACGTCCCGGGGGACGACGCCCAGGGCCGCCCCTAGCTGGGCGACCACCAGCCCGACTTCGCCGCGCGGCACCATGCCGGCGCCGACGCGGAGGGCGTCGGCCCGCCCCAGGCTCCAGGCCCCGGCGCTGCAGCCCAGGAGCTTGGAAAGGACTGCGGCCGCCAGGACGACCAGGGCGAGCGACAGCGTCCCGGCCGATTGAAATACGTCCAGTTCCAGGTACAGCCCGATGGAGAAGAGGAAGAAGGGCGTCAGCAGCTCGGTGATCCCGGTGGCGAAGTCGTGGACGCGGTGGCCGACCGAGTCGGCGAGAGCCATACCGGCCAGGAATGCGCCGACGATGGCGGCTACGCCGGCGTATTGCGCCAGGACGCCCAGGGCGAACAGCAGCACCAGGGCTACGGTGAACTGCCCCTCGCCCCGGATGGCCAGCTCCATGCGGGGCACGACGCGGACCATGGTGCGGCTGCCCCAGCGGACGATCAGGCCGGTGAAGCCCACGGCCAGGACGGCGGTGGTGGCAAGAGCGGCGTAGTTCACCTGGCCCTGCGCCATGCTGGAGACGACGGCCAGCACGAGCAGGCCCAGGACGTCATCGATGATGGCGGCGGCGAGGATGATCTTGGCGGTGCGGTGCGCCAGGAGTCCCCGGGCGGCGAGGACCTGAGCGGTGATGCCGATGGAGGTGGCGACCATCGCGGCGCCGACGAACAAGCTCTCCACGGGCGGGTGGCCGGCATAGTGAAAGATCGCCCAGCCCAGGCCGAAGGGGACGATCACGCCGAGGATCGCGACCAGCAGAGCCGTGCGGCCCACCTGGATGAGTTCCTCGGACTTCACTTCGAGGCCCACGCGGAAGAGCAGGAACATGACGCCGAGTTCGGAGAGCGAGGTGAGCAGCGGATCCGGCGAGACCCAGCCCAGCACGGAAGGTCCGAGGAGAATGCCGGCCAGGATCCCGCCGACGACCTGGGGGACGCCGAGGCGGCTGAGGATCTCACCGAGCAACTTGGCGCTGCCGAAGACCAGCAGCATGCGGAGGGGGATATTCTCGGCTCCGGGCGCGGAGGCAAGCCAGAGGGCGGGAAGCATTGTCGCTATTGTCTCGCTTTGCGTGGCGGGCAGTCCTGCCGGAGGGTCGTCACGGGCGCCGGAGCGCCGGGCGCGGCGTCAGTTCACGATCAGGAAGCGGACCTGGAAGCGAACTTCCCTTTGGGGTTGCGTCCAGGCGCGTTTGCCCGGATTCCTTTTCCTGCCCGGCGGACACCGGCGGCTGCTCGGCACCGGCAAAGCCGAAATCAAAGCCGCTGCTACCAGGTGGCACCGCGCGGCTGGAGTTCCCAGCCGGGCCGGCCGCCCTTACCGCGGTAAGCCGGGCAGATTCCTGGTTTTGGCCCTGCGCTTTCAAAGCAGGATGAAGCGAATGCCGCACCCCACCACCCAACTCTGCCGGTTGTTCCAGCCGCCGGCGACATGCCCGCCGCCGCGAATCCAGACGCCGGTGGTCGGCCCCACCATCTTGCCGACCTCGAATTCCGGGGCGAAATCCGGACGCGCGCCGCGCCGATAGTCCGTCCAGAGTTGGGGATCGGCCAGCAACCAGTATCCCTTGGGCGAGGTATAGCCCAGCAGGGTCCGGTACTGTCCCCATCGAATGTCCTCGCGCTTCGCGTCGCCCGCGACGGAGAAGATGTGTTTGGCGACGACTGCCAGGAAGGTCGTCTTCGAAAAGGCGTATACCGCGCCCACCGTGGGGTTCACCTGCAGCTTGCCCAACCCCAGCGCATCTGCGGTGGCCGTTGGGATTACCATCTGAACTCCGGCGAGGTAGACCGATCTTCCCGCCATTTTCTGCGCCCGAAAGGCGACGTTGGTGTCGCCGATGCCGTTGTTGCTCCCGAATGGCGACTCGAATCGGGCGAGAGGAAGCTCGACACTAACGCCATACGTCCCGCGGATCGCGCGATCGAATTTCATGGTCATGGTGGCTGTGGAGATACCCAGCTTGTCGTCCGTGACACTGACCCTCGGCTGCAATTCGATCTTGGTGATGTTGTCGGCGGGGTTGACGCCCCTCGCTTCACCCCCCGAGGGCTGCTGGCGCGGCGGTTGCCCGGACTGCGGCTGCTGCGCTGGCTGGCCGCTGCCGCTCGATTGAGCGCTGGCAACCGGCAACAATGCGGCGAGCAGCACCGCCTGCAGCCGCCATGGTCCTGAAGAATGCTTCACTGATTTTTCTCCTTACGTCCGGCGCCCTGACCTTCCTCCATGGGAAGCCGGGGGCTCAAGCGGGTTGATGATGCCACGGGATGAGCAGAGCCAGGAAAACGGGTCCAGGCGCTTTCGTTCGAATCGGGATGCTGCGAATGGAAGCCCCCGGGTTGTTGACCTTCTGGGCCAGTTCCGTGGTGCTTTCGCCGGGTGGCGTGCCCGCTTGGCCGAAGGCGGATGCGCCGTCCATTGCGAGCCAGACACCGACTGCCATCCGCACCGCTTCCTGGGGCGACAGCCGGGTCCCTCGGCTAGCCCACCTGCGGCGGGACGCTGCGGCGCTGGGTCCAGTTTCGGCCCCGTCTCTTTCACGGCGGCACACCATTTTGCACGCCCATAGGCAGGAGACGTCGCCGGCACGAGCGAACTTGCCACAAAACAGCGTCCGACGCCGATCTTCGCCATGGTTTCACGATGGTACCCGAGGAGTGGTCAGTATTCCACGCCCGGCACCAGTTCAGCCAGACCCCAGGCGACTATTTTCTGCCCAATCTGGGCACCTTGAATAATCAAAATCCCATCGACGTTTTCGCCCATCCTATGCAACAATCTGTAGAAATCGGCACGGCGCTCCGGACCTCCGGCCTGTCGTTGCAGAATAGTAACTCTCTCGGCCACCGAACAAACAGCAACTCTTGACGATGAGAACGGGACGCACCAAGCTGAGGCGGAGCGAGAGCAAGCCGGATCATAACTTATTAGACTCGAACGCATCTTTCCGCGGATGCCGCGCCGATTCTCCCGTGACGCGGATCCCGAACGGATTGGCAGAGCGGCAACGCAGGTGTGCCGGCTCTTCGGCTGGTCCTATCCCCGAGAACGTGCCCGGCAAAGGCGAACCGGGCGGGACGGTCCTGTGACAGCGCGTACCAGAGCGCTGGAACAGCCGTGAAGATCCCACCGATCCAACCCAACGATTGAACCCTGGAGGCTCGAAGAATGATTCGTAAACTAACCGCGAGATGGCTGCTGGGAGCGCTGGTTGCTGCGCCTCTGGTTCTTCCCTCGACTCTCTCGGCACAAGGGGGCCGGCAAACGTCGCGGCCGAATATCCTGGTGATCATGCCCGACGATGTCGGCTACTGGAACGTCGGCGCCTATAGCCGGGGGATGATGGGCGCTCCGACGCCGAACATCGACCGCATTGGGAACGAGGGGATCCTGTTCACGGATCACTACGCGCACCCGAGTTGCACGCCGGGACGCGCCGCCTTCATCACGGGCCAGATGCCGGTGCGGACCGGGCTGTCGACCGTGGGTATGCCGGGTTCACCGGTTGGGCTGGATTCGCGCGATCCCACGCTAGCGAAGGTGCTGAAGCCGCTGGGCTATCGCACGGGCCAGTTCGGCAAGAACCACCTGGGCGACCGCAACGAGCATCTGCCGACGGTGCACGGGTTCGACGAGTTTTTCGGGAACCTCTATCACCTCAACACGGAAGAAGAGCCCGAGTTGAAGGTGTGGCCGCAGGACCCAGGGTTCGCGGAGCGGTACCGGCCGCGCGGCGTGCTGGATTGCGTGGCCTCGGCGGACGACGATCCTACGGTCGACCGCCGCTTCGGCAAGATGGGCAAGCAGAAGTGCAAGGACACCGGGCCGCTCGATTCCAAGCGGATGGAGACGGTGGACGAGGAGTTCCTCGGCCGCGCCAAGCAGTTCATCACGAAGGCCGCCAGCGCGAACGAGCCGTTCTTTGCCTGGTTCAACCCCAGCCGCATGCACATCTACACCCACCTGAAGCCGGAGTCGCGGAATCTGGCGACGCCGTATTCGTCGGAGTTCGATATCTACGGCAGCGGCATGATGGAACACGACGGCCATGTCGGCCAACTGCTGGACCTGCTGCGGGACCTGAAGATCGCGGAGAACACGATCGTGGTGTACACGACGGACAACGGGGCTATGGTCTCCTGGTGGCCGGATGCCGGCACGACGCCGTTTCGCAGCGAGAAGGCGACGACGTGGGAAGGCGGCGTGCGGGTGCCGTTGCTGATCCGGTGGCCGGGACGGATCAAGGCGGGGTCGGTCTCGAACGGGATTCAGACGCATGAGGACCTGTTCACGACGTTGGCCGCCGCGGCGGGTGCGGGCGACGTGGCCAGGCAACTGCGCGATACGGCCAAAGTCTACATCGACGGCGTGAACAACCTGGCGCACTGGACCAGCGGCGCTCCCTCGGCGCGCAACTCCGTGATCTATTACAACGAGTCGCAGATGGCAGCGGTCCGCGTCGGAAACTGGAAGTCCCATCTCCAGGTGCGGGAAGGGTTCTTCGATTACCTGCGGCCGAGCACACTGGTGTTCAACCTCCGCATGGACCCGTTCGAGAAGCACGACGGGCAGAAGTCGAACGACCTGGCGATGAAGATGGGGATTGCGTTCGGCGGCCAGATTTATGACGTCGTCGGCGCGCACATGGAGACCCTGAAGCAATTCCCGCCGCGGCAAAAAGGTGGCTCGCTGCTGATGCAGACGCGGTAAGTCCCGGGTCTCGCCGGCCGTCGGGGATCCCGCGATGGCCGGCGAGCCAGTTCGGGAACGCGGGTTGACCGCGCCGCCCAGGACCGCAGGTTATGGCCCCGCCCCAGAAGAACCCCAGCCCGGACCGGTTCCGCGCCGCGGCCGCCGTGGCGGTGTGCGCCGCGGGCGCCGTCGCCTTGTTCTGGTGGCCAGGATTCCTGCGCGGCAAGACGAACGCGGAGATCGTCGCGCTGCCGGCGGTAGTAGATCGGAGCGCAAAGCCCGCGAAGGGTTCGGAGGGCATGGTCTGGATCCCTGGCGGTGAATTCACCGCCGGGACCGTCCATGCGCAGATGGACGACGCGACGCCGCTGGTCCGCATCCGGGTGAAGGGCTTCTGGATGGACCGGACCGAGGTGACCAACCGGGAGTTCCAGAAGTTCGCGGACGCGACCGGATACGTGACCGTCGCCGAGCGAAAACCGACGGCGGAAGAGTTTCCGGGCGCGCCGCCCGAGAATCTGGTGGCCGGGTCGCTGGTGTTCACGCCGCCGCCCGTCGCGGTGCGGCTGGACAATGCGGCGCAGTGGTGGCGGTTCGTGCCGGGCGCGAGCTGGAGATCGCCGGAGGGGCCAGGCAGCAGCATTCAGGGCCGCGAGGATCATCCGGTGGTCCATATCGCCTGGGAAGACGCGAACGCATTCGCGAAGTGGGCGGGTAAGCGCCTGCCGACGGAGGCCGAATGGGAGTTCGCGGCGCGCGGGGGGCTTTCGCAACAGAAATACACCTGGGGCGACGAGTTCCGGCCGGGCGGCGTGATACAAGCCAACACGTTCCAGGGGAGCTTTCCGGCTCAGAACACGCGGGAAGACGGGTTCGGGGCGACGTCTCCGGCCGGCAAGTACCCGGCGAACGCCTTCGGCCTTCATGACATGGCAGGGAACGTCTGGGAGTGGTGCGCGGACTGGTATCGCGCCGATCCAGTATGCCCGGCTGGCGCGAACCGCTTTTCCAATCGTGGATCCGCCGGGGCCGGAGGACAGCTTGGACCCGATCGAGCCGCGGGTCCCCAAGCGGGTGATGAAGGGCGGCTCGTTTCTCTGCTCGGACCAGTATTGCAGCCGCTACATGCCGGGCGGCCGGGGCAAGGGAGAACCGCGGACGAGTCTGAACCATCTGGGTTTCCGGCTGGTGCGAGACCGTTGAGCGGCCGGAGATGAGACTTTCCGTACAGGATAGGGAAAGATATGAAATTGACGATTGCGGGCGGGGCCGCCTGCCTGACGTGGATAGCGTTAGCGTTTTCCAGCGTCGTGTATGCCCAGGGCGTGGAGAAAAAGGGCGAGCCAGGCGACGCGCCCGCGGAGGCGCCGGCCGCGCAGGAGCAAAGTGCTGCGCCGCAGCAGCAGGCGCCTCCCGCGGATCCGCTGCTGTGGAGGAGCGGGCGCTTCACGCTGAAGCTGGGCCTCGAGGCCGGCATCCAGTACGCGGCGGAATCCAACAGTTGGTGGAATCTGTCCAAGACCTTTGCGCCGACCTCCGACTTCAACCCGGATCTGGGCTGGGCGGAAGTCTACTTCCGGCCGGGCCTCACGGGCGGGATTGGACTGGGCACGAAGACGTCGTTATACGGCGGCGTCTCGGTGGTGGGCTCGGCCAACCTGGACCGGGACGTATTCAACGAGGGCAACTCGGGACGGGTGCTGCTCGAGAACGCGTACTTCGGAATCAAGCACAAGGCCGAGAACGGCTTCACGTTCGACTTGAGCGGCGGCGCGCAGCCGTACAAGATCGGCGGCGGGTTCCTGGTCGCGGTAGGCGGCGGCAACGGATTTGAGCGCGGGGCGACGTCGCTGGCTCCCCGGCGCGCGTGGGGCATGACCGGGCTCGGCACGATCGGGTACAAGAAGTTCTCGGCGACCGGGTTCTATCTGGACCCGAACGAGTTGAAGTCCGGAGATTCGCGAACGAAGCTGACCGGCGCCGACTTCAAGTATGCGCTGAGCAACGACGAGTACCTGGGCGTGGCCTACATCCACTCGCCCGAATCCGAATTCACGTACATCCAGGCGCCGATTACCTTCCTGGCGGGGGGACGCCGCGGACTGAATACGATCCAGGCGTACGGCAAGGTGCGGCCCGCGCGGAAGACGCAGCCGGGGTTTCTGGTACAGGGCGACTATGCCAGGCAGTGGAACCGCCGGATCGATCTGAACGCCTGGGCCATGAACGTGGACGTCAGCAATACGTTCGTGAAGCGGAGGTGGCTGCCCACGATCGGCTACGCGCTGCGCTATTACTCGGGCGACGATCCCAAGACGGCGGGCATGGAGCGTTTCGATGCGCTCTACTATGACGGGTCGCCGGCGACGTTCGCTTCCGGATCGAACGGCAGCTTCAATTTCTATAACTCGAACATCGTGGCGCACCGCGTGAAGTTCGGCCTGGTCCTGACGCCGGCGAACCTCTTCGACGCGTTCTACTTCCACATCCGGGCGGCGAAGCGGAACAGCCCCATCCAGTTCGGACAGGGTTTCCGGTTCGACTTCGTCGACGGGGTGCCCGTGGTCAATACGGGACTTCCGGACACGCACCTCGCGGACGACACGTATTTTCAGTACACGCGCGTGATCACGAAGAACATCTTCTTCACGGGCGGCGTCGGCATCAGCTTCCCGGGCAAGGGATTCCAGCGCATCACGAAGAACTCGGCGGATGTGTGGCTTGGCGCTTTGGCGAACCTGGTACTGGTGTTCTAGCGGAGAGGCAGCGACGCCAGCCGGGATTCCCGGGCGACGCGCTCACCCGCGCCGGCGGCGGCGGACCGCGCCGGTGCCGACCAGCGCGAAGCCGAGCAGCACGAGGACCCCGGAGGCCGGCTCCGGATTGGCGATTTCCGCTCCGATCAGGTCCTGGGCGGGCGCTCCGGTGGTCGGGTTGAAATTCTGATAGATGGTGACACCCGTGAGCACCGATTTGCCGAGGCTGGCGGCGACGTACGCGTTGACGAGACTGATCTGCGTCGCGGTGAGGCTGGTGAACGTCGCCGTGCTCACGGCGCCGGCGCCGAGGCCGTCGCCGTTGTCGTGGATGATGTCCCAGATGGCGATCTGGAAGGCGAGCCCGGTATTCACCGAATTCACGGTGGAGATCTGGTTCAGGTAGAGCCAGGCCACGCGGTCCTCGTTGCGGGCGATGCGCGGGGTGAGGGGATTGGTGTTCCAGGTCCCCAGGCCGATGCCGGTGAACAGGTCCACGCAGAACAGCGGCGAGACGCTGACGCCGTCGAAGGTTCCCAGGATGACGCCGGCGAAGCCGGTTTCCGGGGTCCCGTTGTTCAGGAAAGTGACATTTGCGCCGCGACCGGTATCGACACCGGTGAGCGTGACGGTGGGTCCGGCGTAGAGGGTGGCGGCGGTTAGGAGGACCAGGGCAAACTTGTTCACAGGCCCATGGTAGGCGGCGAGGCTATTCTGCCCAATGCAACTCGGGTACCGGTTTTTGCCCTATTTCGCCTTACGCTTTCGGGGCCTACTACCCTGAGGACCCCGGGCAACGGTTTCCCAGGCAGCAATGGGCGATGGTACTGGTGGGAGTCAGATCGAATCAGGAGGCGCGTTCCATGCGCGCGGTCTCCTCGGCAGCGAGCACGAGGAGATACCAGCCCAAGAAGGACAGGACGGGCGTGTACACGGTCTCCTGGACCACGCTGACACGGGCGCCGGAGCGGAACACAGCCATCTGCTGGAAGAACTTCAGGTGGGGCTGCTTTTCGGCGTCGACGAAGCCCCATTCGGACTTCCAGAAGTTGGTGGCTTTCCAGGAGAAGCGGACGCCGTCGTTGCACTCGACGATGCCGCCGCCGGACCAGTTGGGCCGGAAGCGGGCGAGGGCGCGTCCGTCGGAGTCGGTGACCACGACGCGCGGCTGGAGGATGCCGGTGCGGAGCAGGCGGTACTCGCGGCCGTCGAAGGAAGCGGCGGCGTTGGAGCCGAAGGACTTCTCGAAGCGGAGCGTGGCGAAGGTCCGGGAGCCGGCGGTCAGCTCGTAGTGGCGCTTGAAGGAGGAGCGCTGGCCCCAGGCCAGCGCGTCCCGCGCGGAGGAGTCGGTCAGGAGGGCCATACGGGGCCGGTTCCCCGGGTTAGCGTTCGAAGTAGCCCTGAGCAAGCTCGGGCTTGAAGTCGAGGGCCTGCTTCCAGTAGCGGCGGGCTTCGTCGAGATGGCCCTGGGCCTTGAGGGCGTGGCCGAGGTTGAGCAGGGCTTCGGCGAAGTTGGGGCGCTCCTGGAGCGCTTCCTGGTACAGGCGGATGGCGTCGTCGTGCTGGCCGGACTTCTGGAGCAGCAGTCCGGTGTTGTAGAACAGCTCCGGCGTGCGCTCGCCGACTTCGATGAGCCGGGCCTGCAGGTCGAGGGCTTTTTCGAGGTCCTCGCGCTCGACGGCGAGGGCGGCCAGGCCGCGCAGCGCGTCGACGGACTGCGGATCGGTTTCGAGCACGCCTTCGAAGTACTTGCCGGCGCTCTCGTGGTCGCCGACATGCCAGTAGGCGAGCCCGAGGTTGAGCTGGGCTTCCGGCCACGGGGAGCGCTTGCGGACGCAGTGCTGGAAGCTCTCGGCGGCGCCGCGGTACTCGCCGCGCTGCAGCCGCAGGAAGCCGAGGCGGAACCAGGCGTCCTCCCAGTCCGGCGTGCGGGTGAGCAGTTTCACGTACAGGCGTTCGGCCTCTTCCTTTTCGCCCTGCTGCTCGAGGACGCTGGCCAGGTTGTAGAGCACGTCGGCGAGGTCCGGGGCGATCTTGAGCGCGCGTTCGTAGTTCTCGCGGGCGCCCTTGAGGTTGCCGGTCTCCTGCTGGACGATGCCGAGGTTGACGTAGGCCTGCTTGGCGTCGGGCCGGATGCGGGCGGCTTCGCGGTAGGCTTTTTCGGCCGCGTCGAGCTGGCCGCACTTCTGCTGGGCGACGCCGAGGTTGAACCAGCGCTCGAAGTGGTCCGGGGTGAACTCGACCAGCTTGCCGCAGAACTTCGCGGCGGCTTCCCAGTCGTTGGAGGCGAAGGCGCAGGTGGCCAGTCCTTCCAGCGCGGTTTGGGAGAAGGGCCGCAGCGTCAGCAGGCGCTCGGCGTACTGGCGGATGAAGTCCGGCTCCTTGCGCGCCATGCCGATGGTGACCAGATTCACCAGGCACTCTTCGCTATCCGGAGTCTTTTCGAGGATCTTGGTGTAGGTGGCGGTGGCGTCGTCGAACTTCCACAGCAACTGGAGGGCGACGGCCTTGCCGAACTGCGCGGTTTCGTGGTCGGGCTGGCGGGCCAGCACTTTGTCGAAGTGCTCGATGGCGGCTTCGGGCTTCTCCTGGTGGAGCTGGCAGATGCCGAGGCCGAGTTGGGCTTCCAGGCGCCCGGAGTCGGTCTTGAGCGACGTCTGGAAGGCGTCCGAGGCGTCCTGCCAGCGGCCGAGCTTCTCGTAGCAGATGCCGAGGTTGAAGTTGGCGGTGGGGTGCCCGGGCTGCATGGTGAGGAGCTTGGCGTAGCTGCGGACGGCGTCCTCGTACTGCTCCAGCTCGAACTGGATGTGGCCCTTGGCGGAGTAGATCTCCGGGGTCTCCTCACCGTTCTCGATGGCGGCGTTGAGTTCCTTGAGGGCCTCCTCGCGCTTGCCTTCGAGGTGCAATGAGACGGCCTTGGCCAGGTTGGGCGATACCCCGCGGCCGCCGCGCGGCCGGATTTCCGTGGCCGCCGCCGGCGCTTCCGTGCTCTTCTTGCGTCCGTTCATGGTTTGAAGCTCCCGTTCCCCGCTTGTAAGTTGTAAGGCGCCAGGAAGGCGCACAGCCTGCCCAGCGCATCGTACTGATGCGATACCTGCACCCAGCGGACCCGGGACTCCTCTCCCTTGCCCGCAAAGAACCCGATGCCGCCGGTGCGCAAACGGGCATCTGACCAGAAATCGACCAAAGTGCCCTGAACCGTTACAGCGAAATTGTCATCCCGGACATCCACCCGCACCCGGTAGAGCGTGTCGCGGCGGACGGTGATGGGCAGGATGGTGGTTTTGGCCTCTTCCGCTTTGCCCCCGATCACGGCGTAGCGCACCAGTGCGATGGTGGGCAGCGGGCCCGCGCGCACCACGGTCAGCTTCACGGCCTGGTAGTTATCGAGGTCGGCGGCGCGGAACACGAAGCCCAGCGCCTTCTGGTCCACCATGCCGAGAAACTCGCTGGAGTAGTTCTGCAGGCCCAGCGTGGGCTTGAAGATGGCCAGCGGCCCGGGATGGACGAAGCCCGCCGCGTCGTAGGCCCACTCGGTGGTGAGGTCCCCGCGGCTGTCCCATTGGTCGAGCCCGGCGCGGAAGTCCTCGGAGTATTCGATGCCGGCCCGGCTGGAGATGTTCTGCTGCACGGCGCCCCACTGCGTCTGAATGGTCCGCTTGAGTTCCAGGTCCCCCGGAGCAGCCACGGCGACTTTCGGCAGCGACGGCTTGATGGCGAGCAGCAGCAGCAGGGGCAGCGACAGCGTCATCATCTTCAGATCGCGCGGCGCGTTGGTCCAGAAGCCCGCCAGCGACATGCCGGCCAGACGGCCGCCGCGGTCGCCCGTCTCGGTGTGGATCGAAAGCAGCGGCTTGGCCGCCGGACGGGAACGTCCGGCGACGGGGATTCCGGCGCGGGGCTCGAGTTGCACTTCCACCGGCTCCACGCGCAGCCGCGGACGGAGCCCCGGCAGCGGGAAGGGCTGCATGGCCAGTTCGACGCGGAGCACCGGGCGAGCGCCCTGCATATGCGCGTGCGTCTGGATACGAATCCAGCCGGGCGTGGCCGGCACCGGGATGTCGCGGTGGTCCGGGCGTCCGGTGGGGCGCAACGGTGGCGCCTTCGGCGACGGGATGTACGGATTCCGCACCGTGAATCCCGGGCGGAGGGCGGAGGCCGCGGGGGCCGCCACCGCGGGCATCACCGCGCGGACGGGACGCATCACGAAACCCGGCAGGGTCAGGTGGGTGACCGGCGTCCGGGCGGTGTTCCAAGCGCGGGCCGCGGGCAGCGCGATCCGGGTGCCGGCTCCGGCGGGACTCAACCAGCGGCGGGACTGGCGGACCGGATATTCCACGGCGCCCGGGGCGGGTACGAGGACGGTCAAATCAGCGGTCCGGCGGGAAGCCCCGGGGCAGGCCTGGAGGACATTCGTGACGGGACCCGTGAAGGTCCAGCCGCCAGCCACCGGCGCGGCGTTGAGTGACGGGCGCCAGACCGAAGGCGCCGGCGATGCGGGGTCCTGCCCTCCGCCGGGAACGGCGCGCCCGGAGACTCCGGTTCCCGGCGCAAGCGCTGCCAGGTCGGTCCGCGGCGGCACCAGATCCATCCAATCCCATTCGACCGACACCACACGGGCCCGCAGGCTGAACCAACTGGGCCGGTCAGACGGTTCGGCGGTTTCGAAGCGCGCAAACGGCGTCCGGTCGCCGGCGAGCGGCGGCAGTGTCCAGCGGGACGGAGCCAGCCGCCCGTTCCAGCCCCATTCGCGGCGCGCAGGCGTGGGCGGCAGCGGCAGATCCAGGTACTCGAGCGCCAGCGGGGCCGGCTCGGCGTGCCGCGGCCGCGCCCCGGAGGGTTCCGGCAGTTGGAAGTAGCGAACCGGACCGGCCTGACCGGGGCCGCAGGCCGGACGCGCCGAAAGCAACGGCTCGAAGATCTCGACGCTCAACGTCAGCGGTAGCGGTTCGATCTGCGCTTCGCGGATCTCGAGGTTCCGCCGCAGCGCCCAGTAGAGGTGGTAGCGCTCGATGTGGGCGGTGAGTAATTGCCGCTCCGCGACATCGCAAGGCCGGGCGAAGCCGGAGGGCTCCCAGGGCGGCGGCTCGGCGGGCGGCGGGCTCGTGGTTCGGCCCGCGGCGACGGTTTCGGCTACCCGTTCGGGAACCAGTTCCGGAAGCGGAGCCGTGGCCGCCGCCAGGTTCGTCAACGAGGCCGCGCTCAGCCGCTCCAGCGCAAGTTGCTGCTGGTTCGCAAGATAAGCCTTGCGGTGGGCAGCAGTACAGAACTGCCCGTCCCGCAGCTTGCGAATCAGCGGCAAGCGGCTTCCGCAGTGGAGGCAGCGGTTCTCCTCGGACCGGGGCATGACGTCTTTATCGTACGGTCGCGCCCGGAGAAATACTACGCAGCAAAGCCCTTAGCCTGCTCTCGGGTGTCTGGGGACCTGAGATTCGCCCTAGGGGTTCCGGCCTAGACTAGGGGTCCCGGAAACGAATGCGGCCTCCGGCAGTGCCGGAGGCCGCTCGAAAAAAGGAGGGGAAACGTTACATCGCCGCGGGCAGCGGCAAGGAGGACTTCGAGAGCGACTTGGCCAGCAGATCCTCGGCGTCGGGCTCGCGGATTCCCCGGACCACCGACAGTTCCGCGATCAGCATCTGGCGGGCGCGGTCCAGCATCTTCTTCTCGCGGAAGGAGAGCGGCTTGTCACACTGCAGGATCACCAGCATTTTGAACACCTGGGCGATGTCCAGCAGGCTGCCGGTCCGCATCTTGTCCGAATTCTCTTTGAAACGGTTCTTCCAGTCCGCCGGGCACTTGAAGCGCCCCTCGGCCAGGAAACTCAGTACGCGGTTGATTTCCGCCTGCTTCGTCACGGGGCGGAGCCCGAGGTCCTGGACGTGGGAGAACGGCACCATCACGGTGAGGCTGCTGTAACTCAAGCGCAACAAGTAGAAGCGCTCGAATTGGGCACCGAAGTTCTTGGTGCTGATGTTCTCGATGGTGGCCACCCCATGATTGGGGTAGACCACTTTCTCGCCGACACGGAACAGCATCGCGGGAGTCCTTTCCAAGGCCAAGGTTTGGAATCAGTTACACCGAGCGAAGGTCAATGTTAAGCGGGGCTTGGGAGGCTGTCAACAGGCAACTTGGCGTCAACCACATCGGGGAGGTGTAACACGAGTGGGGCGGATGACGCAGAATCAACGCCTTGCGCACATGAGCGGGAATCCGGTTACAATTTTTTACACCGCGCACGGGTGTAACCTTGCATCCGTGGCTGACGACATCGTCCGCAATTTATAGAACCGACAGTACTTCCGATAGCGGTTTCTTACCGATCGCAGGTACACGGCAGCCGGTTGCGGGGTACCCCACAGGGACTAGGAGAAAAGGGCGTTCGTTCGCCGGACGGCCCAGAATCCGGCCGAGGAAACCCATGGGACTGGGGGTGTGGGTCAGGGTTGCCAGTCCGGCGAGGTGCAACGCGGTCAGCAGGAAGCCGGAGGCGATGCCGACCGACTCCTGGACGTAATAGTGCTTGATCTTGCGGTCGCCCTCCAGGCCGTAATCGACTCGAAACACGACGATGAGCCACGGGGCGATTTCGAGGAACTCCTTGTGCCAGTCGGTGCCGAGGGGCGCCAGCGCCTGCAGCCATTCGTCGGGCATGCGGTGCTCGTAGCTTTCTTTTTCTTCAGCCTCGGCGGCAAGACGGATCTCGCGCTTCAGGGCGGGGTCCTGCACCACGACGAAGCGCCAGGGCTGCTGGTTGGCGCCGCTGGGAGCGGTGGCGGCGGCGCGGATGGCGTTCTCGATCAGCTCGAACGGAACGGGCTCCGCCGAGAACTCGCGGACGGTGCGGCGGGTGCGGATGGTAGCGAGGAACTCCGCCGAGCGGGCGCGCTGTTCGGCGGGGGTGAGGCGCGGGAAGTCGAGCGGCAGGAACGGGTAGGGGCTCACGGGGGTAGTGTAACCCGTCACCGGCGGTAGCCGCGAAGCGCGGGGATTTCCGCGACCGGGATGGAGTAGATGTCGCCGGGCGGGCGGCCAGTGGTCCATTGGGGGACGATGCCGGGGCGCTCGGAAGTGAAGTAAAGGGTTTTGCCGTCGGGCGAGAGGCCGGGCGCGAAGTCGGCGTGGGGCGAGTTCACGCGCTCGCCGAGGTTCCGGGGTTCGGACCAGCCGCCGGGCTGGCGGAAGGTGACCCAGAGGTCCGCCGCGCCGAAGCCGCCGGGGCGGGTGGAGACGAAGATGAGAAACCGGCCGCGCGGATCGATCAGAGGGTTGGAAGCGTCACCGCCGGGGATGTTCTGCAGCTCGATCTGGCCGGCGGGGGTGGCGCGGAAAATGCCCCGGCCGGCATCCCGGTCCGACCGGAAGTAGAGGTCGCCCGCGCGGGTCGCCGAGACGAAGACCTCGGTTTGGGGCGAGTTCACTGGCGGATCGAGGCGGCGGGGCGAGGTCCACTGCGCTCCGGCGCGCGTGAGGAACCAGAGGTCGAGCTGGCCGCCGGGACCATCGGCGCAGTAATACAGGCGGCGGCCGTCCGGGGCGACGAAGGGATCGATGTCGCGGGTGCCGGAGAAGGCCGCTTTGGCGGCCGGGGTCCAGCGGCCATTGCGGAGGTGCGATTCGAAGATCTCGATGACAGTGCGGTCGGCGTTGGTGCGGTTGAAGTAGACGGTTTTGCCGTCGGGCGTGAAGGTGGTTCCGAACTCCGGGGCCGAAGAGGAGATGTTGCCGGGGGCGAAGATTTGCTGGGCGAGGGAAAGGGCAAGCAGCGCGGGGAGGATCACCTGGGGAGAGACGCGGGCGGGAGGGGAAGGTCACCGCGTTGCGGGGCCAGACCGTGGCAGGAATGCGTCCAGGAGTGCGGTTTCGAAGGCGCCAACCCGCTGGAATGCCGGATCGTTGGTGAGAAGGCCGGTCGCTCCTTGGCGCGCTGCCGTGGCGGCGAGAATCGCGTCCGGGGTCCGGAGGCGATGGTCCGCGCGGAAACGAGCGGCGAGGTCCGCGATGGCGAGGTCCGGCGGAACCCAGAGGAGATTCGCGTGGAAGCACAGCGCGGCGTAGTATTCGTCGACGCCCTCGTCGCCCTCCTCCGCGTAAGGCGCGACCAGCAGCTCGGTCATGGTGAGAGTCGACGTGATGCCGAGGTGGCCCGGCCGCTCCACCCAGGCGAAGATGTCCTGAGTGAGGACCGAGTAGCGCGGATGGGCATCGAGCTGGTAGATGAAGACGCTGGTATCGAGCGCGAGCACCTGATGGCGCGCAAGAAAGTTGTTCAGGCGGGCGTTTCCCAACTGGAGCGCTCTTCCTCGAGGTATTTCTTGCGATAGGGTTTCTTGTGCAAGCCGTAGAGGGCGTTAGCCAGGGACTGCGCCTTGCGGACCACGAGGAAGCGCCCGCTCCGCACGACGAAGGTGAGCCGGTCGCCGGGTTGCAGGCCCAGCGCTTCCCGGGCTTCGCGGGGGACCACGACCTGGTGCTTCGCGGACAGTTTCGCTTCGGCCATCTGGTCCCAGGATACGCCGCCGCTTTACTTTTCAGCAAGAGGTAAAGGACCCCGTGTTGGCACTCCGGGTGCAAGAGAGTAAGACATGCAACGCCTGCTGTTTGCGCTGTCGTTCGTGGCGTTGGGATTACGGGGCCAGTTCAGCGGCCTGGCGACTCCGGCGGACGGATCGAAGGTGTACTTCGCCTCGCCCCTGCGGCTGAAAGGGACAGGGCAACCGGCGCACGGGAAGCTGTTCGTCGCCGACACGACCGGGGTGCGGCTGGTGCGGTCCCGGGAACGGGTGGAGCCGGCGCCGTTCAACCCGATCGGGGGATGGGGGCTGACCAATGCGCATTCCTACCGGTCGGCCGAGGTAAGTAGCGACGGCCGGGTGGTGGCGGCGGACCTGTTGCGCGTCTGCCTCGGCGGGTGCCGCGCGGCAATCAACCGCCAGGCGAATTCCGTGCTGGGCGCAAGTCCGGCCCAGGACGCGGACCGCGAGGGCAGCCTGCAGCTTTCCCGCAACGGACGCTACGCCCTGCGGAGCTTCGGGTTTTATCCGCTCAGCACAGGGCTGAGCGTGATCGACCTCCAGACCGGCGCGCAGCGGAGTATTCCGGCCTTGACTGAGCGACTGGCGCCACCGCCGGGGCGGGCGATCGCGGACGACGGGAGCGTGTTGTTGGCCTCCGAGGATCGAATTGCTCTGGTACGGCCGGACAACTCGATAGTGGAACACGCGCCGGGCGGGTTTGAGTCTCTGGCGCTTGCGCATCTGGTGGCAGCGGCGGACACGGCCGTTTACACGATCCGCAACGAGGGGTGGGACGGTTTCCTCGTCCGGCATATCGACTTGCGGACCGGCCGTCGGCAAACCCTGGTTGAACTGGCCGATTCGGATCAGGTCAACGTCAGCGACGACGGCCGGCTGGTTCTCTATCTGGCGGGCAATCCGCGGAAGCAAGCGATGCTTCTGGAGCCGGGCCGCGGGACGCGGCAATTGACGGCGGAGCCGCGGGGCGTGCAGACCGCGATCCTTTCCGGCGATGGCCGCGTCGTTTACGCGGTGACGGGCGGCGGACGCCTGGTGCGGATCGACGCGGCCAGCGGCGCCGAGACCGAGATCATCGGGCCCACCACGGACCTGACGGAATGGACGGTGCAGGGCTGGCCTGGCGATCTGGTGACGCTCAACGGCGTGAACCTGCAGAACGAAACGCGCGAGAACACCCCGCCGCTGCCGCCGTATGCCGGGGACCTGACGATGTGGCTCGGGGGACGCAAGGTCCCGGTGCTGCGCGTGACGCCGGAGTCCGTAACGTTCCAGATCCCGTGGGACACCCCTTACACGAGCAGCGACTTCCCGGCGCTCGCCACGGCCGAACGCACCGCACCGTCGCTCTTCGAACCCCCGCTCGGCAGCGTCTGGGTGCGTCCGCCGTACGCGTCCTTCGCGGGCGGGGTGATCGGGTCCTTCGCCAACCCGAAAGCCGCGGCGCGGACGGGCGACATCGTTCACTTCTTCATGGTGGGACTGGGGCCGACCAGCCCTCCGGCGGTGACGGGGGACGTGGCGCCGCGGACCGAGCCGCTGGCGCGGCTGTCGCCGCCGATTCAGTGCTCGCCGGAGGTGGAGGTCCTGTACGCCGGCCTGGCGCCGGGCTTTTATTCGCTCTATCAGGTGGACGTGCGGATCCTGGCGCCCTACGCGGGCCGGCCGGCGCTGGACGTCAACTGCGCGGGAGCCTGGACCAAGGTCGCCGTGGAACCGTAGGACACTCGAGTAAGAACTCGAGTAAGGACTCGAGTAAGAACTCGCGTAAGAAAACGTCAGGGCCAGCGTCTCCCGGGGAGAGGTGCCTGCATGCGCGACTTCCGGCTCGCCTTTCGCCAACTCATCGCCCGCCCGGGTTTCTCGCTCGTCGCGATCCTGTCGCTGGCGATCGGGATCGGCGCGAACTCCACGATGTTCAGCTTGACGGACGCGCTGGTGCTGCGGCCGCTGCCGGTGGAGGATCACGAGCGCGTCCTGCGTCTCTACAGCCTCACGCCGCGCCAGCAGGATGCCCGGATTTCCTATCCCGACTACCGGGACTTCGCCGCGCGGGTGACCACGTTCACCGGTCTGGCCGCCGGGAACTACGTACCGCTGGGCTTGAGCCGCGGTCCCGAAGCGCCGCCGGTGTCGAAGCTCGGCATGGCGGTTTCGCCGAACTACTTCGACGTGCTGGGCGTGCGGCCGGCGCTGGGGCGGGGATTTCGCGCGGATGAGGACCGGGAGCCGGTGGCGGTGCTGAGCCACGCTCTATGGCAGTCGCACTTCCAGGGCGATCCGGCCGTGGTGGGGCGTATGGTGCGGATCAGCCAGGTGGACTTCACGATCATCGGGGTGGCGCCGGCGGCCTTCACGGGAATGGACCGCCTGATCCACGAGGAGTTGTATGTCACGCTCGGCATTCGCGAGCGCCTAGATCCGAACGGCGGCCGCAATCCCGAACTTCGCGATCGCCGCGCGCTGGCGGTGTTCGGCCGCCTGCGGCCGGACGTGAACCTCCCGCAGGCCCGGCAGGAGGTGAAGGCGATCGCGGCGGCGCTGGCCGCCGAGCATCCCAAGGAGAACACGGGCTGGTCCGCGGCAGCGGTGCCCTGCACGCAAGCGCGCCTGTTCGAGGATTCGGGCATGGGAGTATTCGCCACGATGGTGATGAGCGTGGCGGGGCTGGTGCTGCTGATCGCGTGCGCGAACGTCGCGAACCTGCTGCTCAGCCGGGGCCGCGCCCGGGCCCGCGAAATCGCCATCCGCATGTCGATCGGCGCGGGGCGCGCGCGCCTGCTGCGGCAACTGCTGACGGAGAGCCTGGTGCTGGCGCTGTGCGGCGGCGCGGCGGGAGTCGCCCTGGCGGCGGCGGGAGTCCGCCTGCTGGCCTCGATCCGGTTCCCGACCGACTACCCGATCATGGTGATCGCCAGCCTGGACTGGCGGGTGCTGGCATTTTCGCTGGGCGTGGCCGTGGCCTCCGGGCTGCTGTTCGGACTGGCGCCCGCCTGGCAGACGCTGAAGACCGATGTGCTGGCGACCTTGAAGTCCGGCGACGCGGCAGTGGCGAAAGCGGGCAGCCGGTTCCATCCGCGCAACGTGCTGGTGGTGGGCCAGATCGCCGTGGCGTTGTTGATGATGGTGCTGGGCGGACTGCTGGTGCGCGACTTCCAGAAGCTGCGGAGCTTTGACCCGGGTTTCCGGACGGACGGCGTGCTGGTGGCCTCGCTGGATCCCACCGTCGGGCGGCTGAACGAGGACGACGGGCGGCGTTTCCTGGAGCGGCTGGTGGAGCGAACCCGGGAGTTGCCCGGCGTAGCGGGCACGGCTCTGGCGGCGCACCTGCCGCTGGGGTTCACCTCAACCTCGGCCACATTCACGGTGCCGGGCTACCAATTGCCCAAGGACCAGTCGAGCCTGACCGTAAACGACACGATCGTTTCGCCGGGTTACTTCGCGCTGATGCACATTCCGCTGCTGGAGGGGCGCGACTTCGCGGCGACGGATACGAAGTCCGCGCCGCGCGTGGTGATCGTGAACCAGGTGATGGCGGAGACGTTCTGGCCGGGACGGAGCGCCGTCGGGCAGCGGATCGAAGTCGCGGGCGAAATGTGGCAGGTGGCGGGCGTGGCGAAAACGTCGCGGTACCGGACGATCGAGGAGACGCCGGCGCGGCACCTTTATTTCCCAATCGGCCAGCGTTACGCGGATCGGATGACGCTATTGGTAGACGCGCCGCGGGACCCGGGGTTGCTGGCGGCGCCGGTCCTGGCGCTGGTGCGGAGCCTCGCCCCCGGGGTCCCGGTGAGCGACGTGGATACGTTCCGGCACTTCTACGACGAGGGGGCGCTGCTGGGGAACCGGATTACGGCGCGGATGGTGACGACGGTGGGGTCCCTGGGGCTGATTCTGGCCCTGGTGGGACTGTACGGCGTGATCGCGTACTCGGTGAGCCGGCGCACGAAGGAGATCGGGATCCGCATGGCGATCGGGGCGCGGCCGGAGGATGTCCGGAGCCTGGTGCTGCGCCAGGGGGCGTGGCTGACGGCGACCGGCGGGGCGCTGGGGCTGCTGCTGGCGGCGGGCGGGGCGCAACTGTTGCGCGGACAACTGGTCGGGGTGAGCCAGTTCGATCCGCTGGTGTTCGCCGCGGCTCCGGTGGCGCTGGCGGCGGTGTGCCTGCTGGCATGCTGGATCCCGGCGCGGCGGGCGGCGCGGATCGATCCGCTGGTGGCGTTGCGGCAGGATTGACCAGCCGCGCGATTTTCCTGGAACCCGGACGGCCGGATCTCCGTTGTGTGTATCGAACGGGGATATAACGGTGTTCGGTATATCGAAATCTGATATAGTTGACGGCATGGACCTCGACCGGCTGCTGCCGCTGCCTTCCGCCGTGTTTCATATCCTCATCGCCCTGGCCGACGGGGACCGGCACGGCTACGCGATCATGCAGGACGTGGCCGAGCGGACGGGCGGCAAGCTGCGCCTGAGTCCCGGCACGCTCTACGGCTCCATCAAGAAGATGCTGGAGCAGGGCTGGATTGAAGAGGTGCGGGCGAAGTCCTCCGGCGACGACGACCGCCGCCGCTATTACCGGCTGACGAAACTCGGCCGCCGGATCGCGGAGGCGGAAGCCTCCCGGCTGGCCGATCTCCTGAAACAGGCGCGCGCCTATGGACTCGCTCCGCAAAAGAGTTAACCGCTACTACCGGAAGCTGCTGGGCCTGTATCCGGAGGACTTCGCCGCCGAATACGGGTCCGAAATGCAAGCGCTGTTCCGCGAGCGCAGCCGGAGCGAGCCGCTGCCGCGCCTGCTGTGGGATACGACCGTCGATGCGCTGAAGACCGCCCCGAAGGAGCACTACGACATGCTGATCAAGGATATCCGCTACGCGCTGCGCACGATGGCGCAGAACCCCGGGTTCACGCTGGTGGCGGTGCTCTCGCTGGCGTTGGGGATCGGGGCCAATTCGGCGATCTTTTCCCTGGCGGACGCGGTGTTGTTGCGGCCGATGACGGTGCCCCGCACCAGCGAAGTGGTGGTGATCCGCGGCGCCCGCTCCGGGACGTTCAACTTCGAGGGCGTGTCGCACCTTGACTACGTCGACCTCCGGGACCGCAACCGTTCCTTTCAGGGTCTGGCGGCGATGACGCTCGTGCCGTTCGGCTTCGCCGAGAAGCCGGACGTCACCCCGCAGATGAAGATGGGGCTGCTGGTGAGCGGCAACTTCTTCGAGACGCTGCAGATCCAGCCGGCGCTGGGGCGCGGGTTCCGCCCTGAAGAGGATCAAGTGCCGGGCCGCGACGCGGTGGTGGTGCTCAGCCACGACACCTGGAAGAACAGCTTTGGGCAGGCGGCGGATGTCATCGGCCGGCGTATCCGGCTGAACGGCGTGGAGTTCACCGTGATCGGCGTCGCGCCGGAGTCGTTTACGGGCGTCGATTCGCTGATCCGCCCGGCACTGTACGTGCCGGTCCACATGTCGCCGCGGCTGGCCGGCAACCCGGACCACAACCTGCTGGTGAAGCGCGACAATCGCGGCCTGGAACTGCGCGGGCGGTTGCGCCCCGAGGTGACGGCGGAAGCGGCCGAGGCGGACCTGAACTCCATCGGGCAAGGACTGGCCCAGCAGTATCCCGACACGAACCGGAACCACAAGTTCCTGGTGCGCAGCCAGTTGCGGGCGCGCGTGGAGCAGTCGCCGCCGGATGCGCAACTCGTGACCATGCTGATGCTGCTGGTGGCGCTGGTGCTGCTGATCGCGTGCGCGAACGTCGCCAGCCTGCTGCTGAGCCGGGCGCGCAGCCGCTCCCGGGAGATCGCGATCCGCCTGGCGGTGGGCGCGGGCCGCACGCGCCTGGTGCGCCAGTTGCTGACCGAGAGCCTGTTGCTCGCCGTCTTCGGCGGCGTTTTGGGGCTCGGTTTCGCCTGGCTGGCGCAGCGCTTCTTTGAGCAGATCCAGATTCCGGCCGACATCCCGATCGTCATCCAGTTCCGGATGGACCAGCGCATGCTGCTGTTCAGCTTCGCCGCCGCGCTCGCCAGCGCCCTGATCTTCGGACTGATCCCAGCGCTGCAGACGGTGCGCGCGGACCTCGTCCCGGCGCTGAAGGACACCGGCGCGGTTCCCGAAGGGCGCAAGCGGATGCTGGGACGCAACGCCCTGGTGGTCGTGCAAGTGGCGTTGTCCCTGGTGCTGCTGGTCAGCGCCGCCGTTCTGTACCGCGGTTTCGGCGCGTTGCTCGCCAAGAACCCCGGCTTCCGGACCTCAGGCCTGCTGATGATGGGCTTCGATCCGACCCTGGTGAAGTACACGCCCGCACAGG
This sequence comes from uncultured Solibacteraceae bacterium, assembly GCA_964471915.1. Taxonomy (GTDB): domain Bacteria; phylum Acidobacteriota; class Terriglobia; order Bryobacterales; family Bryobacteraceae; genus JAIEPW01. The sequence goes on from CAYYID010000001.1 coordinate 151,263, forward strand.
CGGCGGATTTCTACAAAGCACTACTGGAGCGCGCCCGGACGGTTCCCGGCGTCCGGTCCGCCGCGCTGACGTACAGCATCCCGATGGGAAACGAAGGCGCCGCGCGCGACGTGGTGCCGGAAGGACATCAGTTTCCGCAAGGCCAGGACCGGGTTTCCGTCGGCATGAACACCGTGACCGACGGCTACTTCCAGACGATGGGCATGCCGGTCGTGCGCGGTCGCGCACTACTGCCCACCGATACGCGCGATACACCCGTGGTGGCCGTGGTGAACGAGGCTTTCGCGAAGAAGTACTGGCCGGCGTCCGATGCGCTCGGCAAGCGCTTCCGGCTGAACTCGCCCACCGGGCCGTGGGTGGAGATCGTCGGCGTGACGGTCACGTCGAAGTACTTCTGGATCGCGGAGCCGCCGCTGCCATTTTTCTACCTGTCCCTGAATCAGGACTCGCGGCCGCGAATGCGCCTGCTGGCGGAGGCGGCGGGTGACCCGCTTTCGCTGGTGACGCCGCTGCGCGAGACCATCCGGTCGCTCGACGCCAACCAGCCGGTCTACGGGATCCGGAGCATGGACGAGTTCTATCAGCAACGCGCCGTAGCCACGCCCATGATGCTGGTGCAGATCGTCGGCGCGATGGGATTGCTGGGCCTGGTGCTGGCCATGGTCGGCCTGTACGGGCTGGTCTCGTATTCCGTGAGCCGCCGGACACGCGAAATCGGCGTGCGGATGGCGATCGGGGCCGGACGCAGCGACGTGCTCAAGATGGTCCTCGGCCAGGGTCTGCGGCTCGGCCTGATCGGCGCGCTGATCGGCGCGGCGGTGAGCGCCGCGGTGGTGCGGGTGCTCGCGAACAGCATGGTGGGCACGGGTTCCGCCGAACCGGCGGTGCTGATCGTGACGCCGCTGCTGTTGCTGGGGGTGACCGCGCTGGCCACCCTGGCGCCGGCGCGCCGGGCGTCCCGGATCGATCCGATCCGCGCCGTGCGCCACGACTAAGCGGCGCGCGCGCGGGGCTGTGATAGCATTGTCCGCGATCTATGAACACCCAACGGCTGGGCTTCTCGATCGCGGTGCTTTTCGCGATCAACATCATGAACTTCTACGATCGCAACGCACCTGGTGCGCTCGTGGAGCCCATGCGCCGCGAGTTCGGGCTGACGGACACCCAGGTGGGCCTGATGGGCAGCGCGTTCATCTGGATCTACGCCATCGTGGGCGTGCCGCTGGGCCGGATTGCCGACACCTGGAGCCGCAAGAAGCTGCTGGCCGCCGGCATGACGTTGTGGAGCCTGCTGACCGCCATGGCGGGCATGGCCAGCAGCTACGGGTTTTTGCTGTTCACGCGGCTGGGCGTCGGCGTCGGCGAGGCGGTGTGCGCCCCGACGGCGACCAGTTGGATCGGCGACCTGTTCCCGGCCGATAAGCGCGCGCGGGCGCTGGCGTTCTTCATGCTGGGTGTCCCGGTGGGCGGCGCGTTGAGCTATTTCTTCTCGGGGCCGATCGCGGAGGCCTTCGGCTGGCGTCCCGCGATGGTGATCGCGGCGGTGCCGGCCCTGGTGCTGATCCCCGCGCTGTTCCTGCTGCCGGAGCCGCCGCGCGGCGCCTCCGAAAAGCGCAAAGTCGTCGAAAACGGACCGAAGGCATCGATGTGGAGCGTGCTGCGCATCCCCACCCTGTGGTGGATCATCGCGAGCGGCGCGCTGCTGAACTTCAACATGTACGCCATCGGGACCTTCCTGCCGGCGTTTCTGGGCCGGGTGCACGGGCTGGGACTTTCGGGCGCGAACATCGCCACGGGCGTCGCGTACCTGATCGGCGGCATCGCGGGCGGGTGGATTGCGGGGCGAATCGGCGACACTATCATCCATAAGCGCAAGGACGGCCGGATGCTGGCGTCGGCGATCATCGCGGCCACCGTGGCGCCGATGTCGTTCCTGGGTGTGATCCAGGGTCCCGGGCAACTGATCCTCGCGGTGGCGTTCCTCACCGTCGCGTACGGCGGGCTCAACACGTATTACGGGCTGGTCTATTCCTCGATCCAGGACATCGTGGCGCCCAGCCTGCGCGGTTCCACCATGGCGATCTATTTCATGGCGATGTACATGTGCGGGGCGTCCTTCGGGCCGCTGCTGACCGGCAAGCTGAGCGACATGGCGGCGCGACGCGCCATGGAAACGGCGGGCGCGGCGCAGATGACCGATGCCTTCCGGGCCATCGGGCTGCAGCAGGCCATGCTGGTGATCCCAGTGCTTTCGGTGCTGCTGGCGCTGGTGTTGTTCATCGCCTCCAAGACGATTCTGACCGACATGGCCAAACGCGAGGCCGCGGCGACCGCCGAAGCGGTAGCCTGAGCAATATGGCACTCGACCGGCGGACCCTTCTGACCGCGGGAGCAGGCGCCCTGCTCGCGCAGAACGCGGCGGCGCAGAACCGGATGCGCTACGCGCTCATCGGCACCGGTGTCCGCGGGACCGGCCTGTGGGGCCGCGAGGTCGCGCAACGGTTCGGCGACCGCGTGGACTTCGTGGGGCTGTGCGACATCAATCCGCTGCGCGTCGAGGTCGCCAGGAAGCGCATCGGCGCGAACTGCCCCACTTTCACGGACTTCGACCGCATGTGCGACCAGGCGAAGCCCGACACGCTGATGATCACGACGATGGACCGCACCCATGCGGGCTATATCGTCAAGGCGCTGGAGCGCGGGCTGCGCGTGATGACCGAAAAGCCGATGGTGGTCGACGAGCAGCAGTGCCAGGCGGTGCTCGACGCCGAGAAGCGGACCGGGCGCAAGATCACCGTCACCTTCAACTACCGGTATTCGCCGAAGCACCAGAAGATCAAGGAACTGCTGCTTGCGGGCGCCATCGGGAAGGTCCTGTCGGTGGATTTCAACTGGTACCTCGATACCAGTCACGGCGCTTCGTACTTCCGGCGCTGGCACCGGCTAAAGGCCAATAGCGGCTCCCTGTGGGTGCACAAAGCGACCCACCACTTCGACCTCATGAACTGGTGGCTGGGCGCCGACCCCGTCGAAGTGACCGCGCACGGCGACCTCAAGTATTACGGCAAGGCCGGTCCGTTCCACGCCACGAATTGCCGCCCCTGCCCGCACAAGGGCGACTGCCGGCACTACTGGGACATCGCGAAGGATCCGCGGCTGGTGCAGTTGTACGTGGACTGCGAATCCGCCGACGGGTACCTGCGGGACGGCTGCGTGTTCAAGAACGACATCGACATCTACGACACGATGGCGGCGCTGGTGCGCTACTCCAACGGCGTAACGATGAACTACTCGCTGAACGCGTTCCAGCCGATCGAGGGCTACCGCGTGGCGTTCAACGGCGACAAGGGGCGGCTGGAGATCCGCGATTTCGACTCCCAGCCCTGGAAGCCCGAGGTGGAGACCGAGATCCACCTGATCCGCAATTTCGGCCAGCGGGAGATCATCCCGGAGCCGAAGGCGGAGGGCGATCACGGCGGCGGCGACGGCCGGCTGCTGGATCTCATCTTCCGGGGGACGCCGCTGCCCGGGTACATGCAACTGCCGGACTCCCGCGCCGGGGCGCTGTCCTGTCTTACCGGGATCGCCGCGCGGCGCAGCATCGAGCGCCAGGGCGCGGTGCGCATCGCCGATCTGGTGCGGCTGTAGCAGCTTCTATACTGAAAGCTTGGACCTCACCCTTTCCCCCGGCCTGACGTTCGGCGGCGGCGCGCCCTTCGCGCTGATCGCGGGACCGTGCGTCATCGAAAGCGAGGACCACGCCCGGTACCTCGCGGCCGAAATCCAAAAGATCGCGGGACCCTACGTTTTCAAAGCCTCTTTCGACAAGGCCAACCGGTCCAGCGTGAGCGCCTACCGCGGACCCGGGCTGGCCGAGGGCGTCCGGATCCTCAAGTCCATCCGCGCCACCGGACTTCCAGTCCTCACCGACATCCACGAACCCGCCCAGGCCGAAGCCGCCGCCGAGGCCGCCGACATCTTGCAGATCCCGGCGTTCCTGTGCCGCCAGACCGACCTGCTGCTCGCCGCCGGCCGCACCGGCCGCATCGTGAACATCAAGAAGGGCCAGTTCGTTTCGCCGGCCGATATCCGGCACGCGGCGGAAAAAGTCGCCTCGACCGGCAACGCGAAGATCCTGTTGACCGAGCGGGGGTCCTCGTTCGGCTACAACAACCTGGTAGTGGACATGCGCGGGCTGCAGATCATGCGGCGGCACGGCCACCCGGTGGTGTTCGACGCCACCCACAGCGTGCAGTTGCCGGGAGCGGCGGGAACGGCGTCGGGCGGGCAGCCCGAGTTCATCGAGACTTTGGCGCGGGCGGCGGTGGCCACCGGGATCGACGGGCTGTTCGTGGAGGTGCACGAAGCTCCGGAACGGGCCCTCTCGGATGGCGCTAACGCCTTGCGCCTGGACCACTTAGGGGAACTGCTGCGGCGCCTGCGGGCGATCGACGCCCTGGTAAAAGGGTTCCACGCTTCCGGTGGCGGCAACGTCTGATGCTACGGGCAGGGTTATCATGAAGGCAATGCACTCGAACCGCCGCCGCCGCGGCTTCTCGCTCATCGAACTGCTGATCGTCATCGCGATCATTCTGATCATTGCGGCGATCGCCGTCCCCAAGCTGAACCAGCAGCGGATGCTCGCGCAGGAACAGGCGGCGATCCGGCAGATCAATACCATCCACAGCGCGCAGACGCAGTATTATTCGCAGTTCGGCAAGTATGCGGCTACGCTGCTGGAACTCGGGCCTCCGGCCAGCGGGTCGGCGGGACCGAATGCGGCGGACCTGATCCCCAAGAACCTGGCCGAGGGCGAGAACTCCGGACACCGCTTCACGGTAGCAGCGACGCCGCAGGGCTACAGCGTCACCGTGATGCCGGTCCAGTTCGGCAGTTCGGGGCGGCGCACGTTCTTTTCCGACCAGACGCTGGTGATCCGCCAGAACTGGTCCGCCGAACCGGCCACGGTTACCAGCCCCGAGCTGAAATAGCCGCGGTCCCGCGTCTCCGGTCCGCGCTATCCTAGGCGAAGCCAAATGAGACGCGTCCGCTATAGCTTCAACAAGAACCTTCCCGCCACCGCGCCTGACGGCCCGGAGGTCCTGCACGGCGAGTTCGGGGCCGTGGACCTTGCCGCCGTCCGCCTGCTGCCGCCCTGCGCGCCGACCAAGATCGTGTGCGTGGGCCGCAATTACGCCGAGCATGCGCGCGAGCTGGGCAATGAGCCGCCCACCGAACCCTTGATCTTCCTGAAGCCGCCGTCCGCCTTGAGCGCCTCCGGCGATCCCGTCGTGTATCCGTCGCTTTCGCAGCGCGTCGACTGGGAAGGGGAGCTGGGCGTGGTGATCGGACGGCGCGCCCGCCATGTCCCGGCGGAACAGGCCATGGATTATGTCCTCGGCTACACCTGCGTGAACGACGTGACGGCGCGGGACCTGCAGAAGAAAGACGGCCAGTGGACCCGCGGCAAGGGTTTCGATACGTTTTGCGCGGTGGGCCCGTGCCTGGTGGGCCGCGACGACGTGAACCTCGACTCGCTGCGCGTGCGCACCATCGTCGACGGCGAGGTGAAGCAGGACGCCCCGGTCACCGACATGATCTTCAAGGTCCCCGCGATCATCGCCTACATCACGCAGGTGATGACGCTGGAGCCGGGGGACCTGATCGCCACGGGCACGCCGGAAGGCGTCGGTCCCGTCCAGCCGGGACAAACCATGCGCATCGAGATTGCCGGCATCGGGGTCCTGGAGAATCCGGTCGTCCGGCTGGCGGGATGAACCCGCTGATCCTGCCGGCGCTCGCCGCGGCGGTGCTCATCGGCTGGGGTGCGATGCAACTGGTGCGCGCCTATGCCAATCCGGTGAAGAAGGAGCGCAAGCGCCGTCTGAAAGTGCATCGCGAAGGCCGCCTGGGAGACGCGCTGATCACGGAAGTGACGCCGGAGACGATCTTCTACAGCTACGAGATCCGGGGGGTGCAGTACACCACGTCGCAGGACATTCGGGGCCTGGCCGAGTCACTGCCCGCGCCGCCCCGCATCGGCGAGGCGCACCTGAAGTTCCTGCCCGGGAATCCGGCGAACTCGATCCTGGTGTGCGAGGAATGGAGCGGGCTGACGTCCGCTAGCCCCAAGGGCTAAGGAGCCGGAATGATCCGGCCTCCTCGTGCCGCGCCGCGCCGCCGATCGTCCTGGTAATGCAAGAGCCATTGCGCGGATGGTTCCTCCTCTTTCCCTTGCTCTCCGTGGCGGCGCTCTCCCTAGGAGCCCAAGACGCTGCCCAGATCCGCGCCTCGATGGAAGCATCGCTGGAAAAGCAGCGCTCGGCGAGCGCCCAGCGGATGCCTCCGCCACTCGAGATCCAGCGGCAGTCGATCCGGACGCAGGCCGCCGCGCTCCGACCTGACCGCGTGGCGGCCTTCCGGCAAGATAAAGCGGCGGCGGTGCGTCCGGGCAGTGCCGCCGCCTTCCAGGCAGACAACGACGCCGCCCTTCGGCCGGATAGCGCTGCGGCGCCGCCCGAGTTCTTCGTCGTTCCGTGGCCCTTGCCGGAAACAGAGAACGCGGAAGCCACTGGCGCTGCCGTGGCCGCGCGGTTCGATTGCCAGCCGCTGCCCTTCGCCGAGATCCAGCCGATCATTCTCGCGTCGGCGCGCGATACCGGCGTTCGCCCGGACCTGCTCCGCGAGGTGATCCGCCAGGAGAGCAACTTCCACCCGTGCGCGGTCTCGCCCGCCGGGGCGCAGGGATTGATGCAGTTGATGCCCGGCACGGCGCGGGACCTCGCGGTGCGCAACCCGTTCGACCCCCGCCAGAACGTCGACGGCGGCGCGCGCTTTCTGCGCCAGTTGCTGGAGCGCTACGGCGGGGATCTGCGGCTCGCGTTGAGCGCTTATAACGCCGGCCCGGCCACCGTCGACAAGGCGGGCGGCGTCCCGCCCATTGCCGAAACCCGCAACTACGTGCTCGGAATCCTGGCGCGGCTGGCCGCGGGCCTCGAATAGGCGCTTACCGCAGCCCGCGATCCTTCAGATAGGCGATCAGACCCGCCGGATCGTCGGTGATGATCGCGTCCACCTGCGCCTCCACCATTTTGGCCCACTGCTCGGGCTTGTTCGGCGTCCACGGGACCACCACCAGCCCGGCCGCGTGCGCCTTCTGGACGTTGTCCTTGCCCACCAGCATGAAGACCGGCGACACGATCTCCGCGTTCGCGGCTTCCTTCGACAACGCCACGAAATCCCGGGGCGCGCCCGCGTGCAGCGCGGCGAGCTTGATCTCCGGCGCCAGCTTGCGCATCGCGCGCAGCGTCCGGTAGTCGAACGACTGCAGGATCACGCGCTTCTCGAGCCGGTGCTTGCGGATCGCCGCCAGCACCAGTTGGACGAACTCCTCCGGTTCGGGCGATTCGCCGGGCTTGTCCGACATCTTGGTCTCGATATTGAACGTGAACGCGCCGCGCGGGGCGAGGGCGAACACCTCGTCGAGCGACGGCATCTTCGTTCCCGGCACGGTTTCCTGCTTCGGGAAATCGGGGTTCTGCAGCGCGCCGCAGTCCCATGCGCGGACCTCGGTGAAGGTCATCTGCCGGATGACGCCGCGCTCCTGAGGACCCCGGCACATGGGCGCGTGCAGAACAGAGTCGTGCGACACCACCACCACGTTATCCTTGGTCACCTGCATGTCGAGTTCGAGCGTCTCGACGCCCAGGCCGATCGCGTACTCGAACGCGGGGAGCGTGTTCTCGGGCTTCGCGGCGCGCGCGCCCCGGTGGCCCTGCACCTCGATCTTCTTCATGTCGGCTCCCCAGGCGGCGCCCGCCAGAACCAGCATTGCGCACCAGCGTCTCATGAGGTCCAGGCTAGCGCAGGCGCGTTACGAAAGGATGGCGGCTCAGGCGAAATACAGGGACGCCCGGCGCTCGTCCAGCAGCTTGGTGAAGTTGCGCTTGATCCGATACGTTTCGCGCAGGCGCTCCAGGTCGCGGATGAATTCCTCTCGGCGTCCCAGCCGCCGCATCAGCGCGGCGGCCTTCTCGAGCAGTTCCACGGCCTCGCCATAACGTCCGTCGCGGACTTCGGCCACGGCCATCTCGCCCCGTTGCAAGTACACCGCGGCGGCGTCGGCCGGGTGGTCCTCCGCGCGGGCGGCGGCGAGTTGCAACCACAAGTGCGGCGCGCACCCGCCCGCTTGTGCTTCCTGCCAGGCGGCGCCGGTATCCCCTTCCTCCAGCAGGATCTCCACCAGCAGTGAATGATCCACCCGGCGACCGTGGGACGCCCGGGCGGCGTAGACCCGGCGCCGCACTTCGGCCATCGCCTTGTCTCTCCATTCCGTCCAGGCGCCGGTCCGCTCCGCGTGGTTTCGCAGCGAGAGATACGACGGCAGGGAGGGCGTGTCCTGGAACTGGGCGAAGATGATTCGCAGCGCTTCGTCAGAGCGACCCAGGTGATGGTACTCGCCGGCCGCGAACTCCCGCAGGCGCGGATCCGGCCGCGGAAACGCACGCAGTCCCTCCTCGACCCACTGCAGCGCCTCTTCGTGCCGCCCCAGCGCGGCATACTCCTTGGCGACCCGCAGGTGCTGATACGGACTGGAGAGATCGCGCTTCAGCACTTCGATCAGTTCCTCCGGATCCCCGGATGCAACCGCGAGAGCCTCCATGACGCTGGTGATGTTGAAGTAGCGTCCCCATTCGGAGCGCTCGTCGGCCGGGCCGCGCACCGGGACTTTGGCCCAGTCCTCCGCCGTCAGGCGCCGGTACTCGGCAAGGCCGCGCTCGCCCAGGATCTCGGCGTAGGTCTCGGCGGCGCGGTGGAAGATGTCGAAGCCGCCGTGCATATCCCACTCGAACAGCCGCTGCGCGAGATTCACCGGCTCTGGCTTGGCCTCCTCGCAGGCGGCCAGGTGCAGCCGCTGCAGCCGTTCCGAGAGGATCGTGAAATGGCCGGCGGAGTCGTCGATCCGCTCCACCGCCGCCCGCAGGCCGCCCAAGGCCGATTCGCACGCCGGGATCAGCGCGGCGGCGTGCCCGTCGGCGAACAACTGCTCGAAGTTATCGATCGCCCGATTGACGTTCCGGGCCCACGCGGAAACTGCGCGGTACTCCAGAAAACCGCGCACCCGCACCGCGCTCCGGAACGTTCGCTCCGCCTCGGCCAGCGCCGTGGCCGGGTCGGAACGCCGCGCGGCGTGGAGCAGGATCCGCTCCCGCAGGGGGGCGTCCTCTCCCGCCCAGCCGAGGATCAAAGCCAGCAACGCCCCGGGCTCCTCGTCTTCAAGGATCTTCGCGGCGTCCGCCAGGGTCATCTTCTTCGGTTTTCGCGGGCCCTTCTTCTTGGCGGAAGGCCGCGCCTGGTCCAGCCAGGCCAGCGCCGCTGCCACGCAGTGCTTGCAGAAATCCCCGGTGCCGCCTTGCGGGCAGGAGCAGATGTAATCGAGGATCCCGTCGTCCGCCCGCAGCGTGACGGCGTAATCCTCGCCGCCCCGCACCACCGCGCGCAAACTCTCTTCGTCGCTTTCGAGCGACACCACCTGACCCTGCTGGAAGTACTCGTGGCCGCGCGCGAAGAAGCGGTCCCCCGCCAGCCGCCGCACCACGGCGTCGTTGACAGCACCGGCCAGTCCGCTCTTCATCCCCACGATTATCCTGAATCGCGGCGGCGGGCCGCTACAGGTTCCGCTTCAGGAAATTCACGATGTGATACCCGTCCATGTACTTGAACGGCGTCTCGCCCAGCGTGTAATGCCCGCACGGCAGCACGACCACGCGGTGGTTGATCCCGTAGTGCGCCGCCAGCTTCGCCACGTCGCGCGAAAGGTGCACCGGAAACGTCGTGTCGTACTCGGCGTAAATGAAGAGGCTCTTCTTCTGCTTCATTTCCCCGAAGCGCGGCCAGTACGACGGCGGCGAGATCGCCGACCAAGCCTGGCGGAGCGTCTCCAGATCCACGACGCCTTCCAGGCTCTCCTTGATGTGCTTCGTCGAGAGCCCTTCCCACACCACGTCGGCGAAGTACGTCGAGCAATGGTTGAAGACGTTGATCTTCAGCCGCGGATCGTGGCAACTTGCCAGAAACGCATAACAGGACCCCAGCGACGTGCCCACGATGCCGATCTGCTCATACCCCTGGGACTCCAGCCAGTCGATGCAGCACCGCACGTCGATGATCGCCTGGCGCGCCGCGTCGATGGTCCGCGCGACGTTCGCCGATACCGCGTAGTCGGCGCGCTCGAGCTCGGCCGGCATCCGCAGGTCGTGATACGGCAGGCTCATGCGCAGCGCCGAGATCCGGAACGCGCGCAGGCCTTTCGCCAGGCCGGCGTGCTGGCCCGCCGATGCGTTCCAGTGCGGCAACACGATCACCGCCACTTTGCGCTGGCCGGGCTTGAACTCCGCCGGATACCACTGCCCGGTGACGGTGTTGTTCTCGGGATACGGAGTCGGGACGAAGGACGTGAACTTGAGGATGCCGTCCTCGACGCGGAAGTCGCGCGGCGTCTCGTAGGCGAAGAACTCGTGGCTCGCGGCCACGGCGCGCTCGTTCAGTTCGATCAGGTATTCGTGCGGCTGGTGGCCGTTCTTGGGGAAGTCCCGCGTCACCGGCCAGTGGCGCGTCCATTCCAGCCCCCATTCGAACGGGCGGACCTTGCGATTCGTGGACCGGAAGGCGAGGTTGTTCTCCCAGTCGGTAATCCAGCGCTGGTAAAGTTTTTTCAAGCGAGATTCGGCCCCGGGCAGCGTCCTGGGGGAATCTCCAGTCTATCAGTTCCCGCCGTTCGTGCGCGCGGTGCGGAACTCGTACTGCTGGATTTCCATCGCCGCCCGGCCTTCCTCGAAGCGCACCACGCGCCCCCGAGCCACCAGGCGCAGCGAGCACTTCTCGTTCAACTGCGCCGGCCAGCTGATGGAAACCTCCAGCCGGCGGCCCGGCACCAGCAGGTGCTCGGTGGTGAACAGAACGCCCGTGCTCGAGATGTTGACCGTGCGGCCTTCGCCGGTCTCGTCGCCCGCGCGCTTGTTCAGCACCTTGTACTGCACGGTGCGCTCAATCGGGAACCGATCTGTCGAACGCCGGTCCTGTTCCACCTTCAATTGCATACCCTCCGAAACGAACGCCATTGGAATCACGGGAACCACCTTGTTTTTTCTTTACTTTGCCGTCTCGCGCTGGTGCCAACAATAGCGGAGCGGTTTCATTTCACGGCGGTACTAAGGTACCGACGCTGGTGGAGATAGGAGACTACCCGTACTTTCTAGGATAAGATCGCTCCATGCGCTGTCAAGGTTCAATGTTCACCACACTCCTGCTGCTGGCCTTCTCTGTTTCCGCGCAATCCGCGGAAAAGAAGCTCATTTGGCCCAAAGGGGCCCGCACCGCGGGACCCTACACGCCGGGCATCCTCGCCGGGGATACGCTGTACGTCTCCGGACAGATTGGCCGGGATGCCTCCGGAAATGTTCCCGCTGAGTTCGAAGCCGAGGTGAAACAGGTCATCACCAACGCCGAAGCGATTCTCAAAGAAGCCGGCATGACCCTGGCGGACGTGGTTTCCGTACAGGCCTATCTCACTGATATGGAACTATTTCAGCGGATGAACGCGGTCTATACGGCGCACTTCAAGGAACCGCGGCCCACGCGCACCACCGTCGGCGTGGCCAAACTAGTGGGCACCGCCCGCATCGAGATCACGATGACGGCGAAGAAGTAGAGCCCGCGCGGCGCTGGCGGATTTCCTCCAGCCGCCTGGCGATCCGCTCTTCTACGCCGCGGTTCGTAGGGTGGTAGAACTGCCGGCCCGCGAGTCCCGGCGGAAGGCACGTCATCGTGTTCAGGGCGTCCTCCGCCTCGTGCGCGTGCTGATAGCCCTCGCCGTAGCCCCACTGCTTCATGGCTCGCGTCGGGGCGTTGCGCAGGTGCATGGGCACCGGCTCGGCGGGGCGCGACCGCACCGTATGCTGCACGTCCTTTAGCGCCTGATACGCCGCGTCGGACTTCGGCGCAATCGCAAGATAAATCGCCACTTGTGCCAGCGCCTGGTCGCCTTCGGGCGAGCCCAGGAAGTGTACCGCCTGCTGCGCCGCCACCGCCTGCTCGAGCGCCCGGGGATCGGCCATTCCGATGTCTTCGATGGCCATCCGCATCAGCCGCCGCGCGATGTACAGCCGGTCCTCGCCGGACTCCAGCATCCGGCCCAGCCAGTACAGCGCGGCGTCGGCGTCGCTCGACCGGACGCTCTTGTGCAGGGCCGAGATCAGATTGAAATGCTCCTCGCCGGACTTGTCGTAGACGAGGATCTTCCGCTGCATGGCGTCCGCCGCCGCCTGCTCGGTGATGGAGCCGCTGCCGGCGGCGGCGGCCAGTTCCAGCACGTTGTAGGCGGTTCGCGCATCGCCATTTGAGTAAATGGCGATCTGTTCCAAGACCTCCGGGGCCGCATCCGCGGCCAGTTCCTTCAGGCCGCGCTCCAGCAACTCGCGGATCTCGGCCGTCTCCAGCGCGCGCAGGGCATAAACGCGGGAACGCGACAGCAGCGCCGACACCACCTCGAACGAAGGATTCTCGGTGGTGGCTCCGATCAGCACGATGTCGCCCTTCTCGACGTACGGCAGAAAGGCGTCCTGCTGGGCCTTGTTGAAACGGTGGATCTCGTCGACGAAGAGTACGGTGCGGCGTCCCAGCCGGCGGTTGCGCTCCGCCTCCGCCATCACGGCCTTGATCTCCTTGATGCCCGCCAGCACCGCGCTGAAGGGCACAAAGTCGCTCTTCGAAGCCTGGGCGATCAGGCGCGCCAGCGTGGTCTTGCCCACGCCTGGGGGACCCCACAGGATCATCGACGTGATTTCGTCGCGCTCGATCTGCGCGCGCAGCGGCTTGCCCTCGCCCAGCAGGTGCTTCTGCCCGGCATACTCGGCGAGCGTCCGCGGGCGCAGCCGCTCCGCGAGCGGACGCTTGGGTTCGCTGCCGCCCAGCGGAGCTGCGTCGAACAACGACATCGTCAAACCGCCGCGAACGGCAGCGCGTTCGGCATCCCGCGCCGCTGGCGTCCGGCTTCGTACAGGATAATGCCCGCCGCCACCGCGACGTTCAGCGACTCCACCGCGGCCGTCGGGATCCGCACCGCGCGCGTCCGCTCCCGCACCGGGGCGCTGATGCCGTGACCCTCGCTGCCCATCACGATGGCGCAGGGATCCGAGAAGTCCGCCTCGTTCACCGGTATGGCGCCGTCCGGCACCGCCGCGTACAGCCGGATCTTCTGGGTCTCGATCAGGCCGAGCGTGGACCCGAGTTCCGGGCGCACCACCACCGGCAGCCGGAACACCGATCCGGCCGAGGACCGCACACACTTCGGGTTGTACGGGTTCACCGAACCCTTCAGGAACACCACCCCGGTCGCCTGAAAGGCCTCTGCCACGCGCAAGATAGCCCCGGCATTACCCGGATGCTGCACCCCGTCGAGCAGGATCAGCAGCGGCTGTCCCAGCAGCAGTTCCTCCAGATGCCAGGTGCGCGGACGCACCAGCGCCATGACGCCCTGGTCCTGCTCCAGGTCCGAGAGCTTGGCGAACAGGCTGTCCGGCACCACGATCGTCTCGAGGGACCGGCCCTCCGGCGGACTTACGCTGATGCGCGCCCGGGCCGATTCGGCCACCACCACCACCGGGACTTCGCACCGGCTGCGGAACGCCTCCTCCAACAGGTGCGTGCCTTCGGCCACCGCCAGCCCGTCGGCGGTGAGACCACCGGCCGCCGTCGCACGTCGAATCTCTTTGAGCAGTGGGTTCTGCAAGCTGGACAGAAATCTGGGTTCGGCCATGCGCTGTTCCACGAAGGGTTCTCGCTTTACATAGAATAAGCGCTCAGCGTTCCCGGATGAAGCGAATCGCGATCCTGATCCTGGTTTTCGTGGCCGTCGCCCTCGCGGCGGCGGGCGTCTCCGGCGTGCTGAGGACCGCGCGCCAGATCGAGCGGCAGTCGAACGTCGACGAGGCGCGCTCCGCGGACGTCATCGTGGTACTCGGCGCTGCCGAGTACGCGGGACGCCCGTCGCCGGTGCTCCAAGCCCGCCTGAACCACGCCCTCTGGCTGTATCTGCAGAATCTGGCTCCACGCATCCTCACCACCGGCGGCGCGGGCGGCGATCCCATCCATACGGAAGGCGACGTAGGCCGGGCGTACCTGTCGCGGCGCGGCGTGCCGGCCGAGGCCATCATCGTCGAGCGCGAAGGCGAGTCGACCATGGAGTCCACCGCCGCCGTGGCCGAGATCATGCGGCGCATGGATTTGAAGTCCTGTATCGTGGTCAGTGACGGGTATCACATCTACCGGGTGAAGCGGATCCTGGAGGACAAGGGCCTGGCGGTGTACGGGTCGCCGCGGCCCACCGAAGGGGAGCCGGACCGGTGGCTGTACGTGCGGCAGGCAGTCGCGTACAGCTTGTGGTCGATCGGAGTGAAAATCTAACGCGGACGCGCTCAGCGCGAGGAGGGTCGCCCGGAGTTAACGCAGGCTTTACAGGACCCCTTCGCCCGCGGGCCGTCTGCATCACCCTATGCGCTTCGCCTGGCTGCTTGTCCTGCTGCCCGCCGCCTTCGCCCAGCCCCCGGACCTCCAGCCCGCTCCCGGATCCACGCCGCCCGACTTCTTTACGCGGCAGCGGCTTACCATCCGCTCGTCGATCCTCGGCGAGACCCGCAAGGTCACGGTAGCGCTACCGGCATCGTTTTCCCGCACGGGCCCCGCGCGCCGGTACCCCACGGCGGTCGTGTTCGACGGCGAATACCTGCTCCACCGGGTTCTTCCGGCCGCGGCGGACCTGATCCGCTACGGACAGATCCCTGAGCTGGTGTTCGTCGCCATCGAGAATATCGACGGATTCCGCGGGCGGGTTCGGGACCTCACGCCGCCGGGGCTTTCGGTGAGCGGCAGTAGCCGCCAGGAGGGCGGCGACCGGTTCCTCGATTTCATCGAGAAAGAACTCCTGCCCGCCCTGGACCGCCAGTTCCGGACCGCGGCGCCGCGCGTGATGCTCGGCCAGTCCTCGGGCGGCATCCTGGCCACCTGGGCCGCCGCCACGCGGCCCGCCTTCCGCCTGGTGGTCTCGCTCGACGCGCCCATGCACCTCGACGAGGACTGGCTGGCGCGCAAGCTCATCGCCCGCGCGGGCGCCAAACCGCCGCCGCTCTTCTACGCGGCCTACGCCGCACGCTTCGAGTGGCCCGGACCGCGCTGGGCGGAGCTGACCGCCGCGGCGCCCCCCTCCTGGAAGCTCCACTACCAGAAGCTGGACCGGGAGACGCACAACTCGATGGCGATGCTCGGCGCGTATCTCGGCCTCCGGCAAGTGTTCGCGGACTACTCGCGCCTCTCCGCCCCGGTGTACCCGACGACCAGCATTCTGCCCTACTACGAGAAAGCCGGGGAACTGCTGGGCGCTCCCGTCGAGCCGCCTGAGGCGCTGCTCGGCGAGGTGGTGGAGGACCTTCTGATGGAAGGCCGGGGCCGCTCCGCGCGGGCCGCCTTCGAGCGCTGGGCCACCGGATACGGACGGCCGGCCAACGCTGAAGCACTCGAGAAGCAGATCGCGGAGGTCGAGCGGCGTCCGCCGCCCACCGAAACCGTCGAGAGCCTGCTGGCCGCGTCGTTCCCTACCCCGGAAGAAGCCCGTGAACTGATCGGGGAATGGATCATCGAGGAAGCGGTCTCCCCGGACTTCCGTCCCAAGTCGGAGCTGCGGATCCGCGTCGAAGACGGCAAGGTCACCGGCGAGTCGATCAGCCGCCCCGCGCCCGGAGTGGAACTGGTGCGGAAGCTCCAGTATCTGAAAGTCGGCCGGGACGAATTCACCTACGGGTACATGAACGGGATGCGCCCGCGCGGCATGATTCTCTACACCGTGGCGCGTCAGGGCGAAACCTGGGAAGGCCAGATGCGGTTCGGCGGGATCCGGTTCGAGCGCCCCGACGGGATGCCCTTCCCACGCGTGCAGGCGCGGAAGGTCCGTTAGCACCGCCTACCGGGGCAGGTACGCGTTGGTGTCGACGACGCGCCACCCCGGGATTGCCCCCGCGCAATGCCGGAGCAAATAGCTGTGACCTGAGCCATACACCACCAGGATCCGGTCGCCCGGCGTGGCGATCTGGACCAGCCGGGCACAGATGGCGAGGTTGCGCGCATACCAGTCGCCGGCGAGTTTCGCTCCCGGCTGCTCGGCTCCCGCGCCGTAGCGCAGCAGGCCCATGTAGAAGTCGTGCTCGGCGGCGATGCGGCGCGGCTCGTTGAGCAGGCGCAGCAACTGCCCGACGGTCGCCGTCTGCTGCCGGGCCTCAAACGCCCGGGTCCCGGCGCCCAACGCCTCCAGCGCCGCGGCCAGTTGTTCTTTCCGCCCGTTCGCCTCCGCGTACTTCTCGACGGCTTCGAACGGGAAGCTCCCGCCGGCGTCGATCCCGTAGACCGCCGCGTGGCCGAGCTGCCGGGCCACGCGGAAGCCGATCTGGTGGATCTCGTTGCGGTTTCCCTCGTGCTTGCCGTCCAGGTACTCACGGTAGCTGGCGAGCGCCCGGCCCGGGACCGCATCCGCCCGGGATTCCACCGCGACCCGCGTGGGCCGGAAACGCGCCAGCGCGTCCGCCACCGCCCGCAACTCGCTTTGCCGCCGCGGCGCGAGCACATCGTCCACTTTGACGTTATGGATGTCGCGGCCGGGGTTGGCGAAATGGTAGGCGCCGAGCACCAGCACCTCGACGGGGTCCGCCGCCACCGCGGCGCCGGCCGCCAGCAGCAGGAATGGGAGAGGTCTCATTGGAAGGAGACTACGCGGCCGCGCGCCGGAAGTTCCCGCCGAGTTCCGATTCCTCGCTGGCGATGCTAGCCGAGCAGGTCCGGCTGCTCCTGCAGGATCTTCTGGCACAGCGGCTGGAACTGGAACCAGCCGGCCTCCCAGGTCCCCACCTGCCCGCGCGTCAGGCGCGCCGTTTCCGGATCGATCAGCACCGGTTGGCCCGCCGCCAGCGCCATCAGTTGCGACTGGCAGGTCCGCTCCATGGTGATGAACCACCAGGCGGCTTCGTCAACCGTCTTGCCCACCGTCAACAGCCCGTGGTTGCGCAGGATCACGGCCTTATGGTTGCCCAGCGCCTTGCCGATCCGCGCGCCTTCTTCGGTCTGGTTCACCACGCCGGTGAAATCGTCGAACAGGCCGTGGTCCTCGAAGAACGCGCAGGAATCCTGCGTCAGCGGATCCAGCAGCTTGCCCATCGCCGACCACGTCTTGCCGTACAGCGAGTGCGCGTGCGCCGCCGCCACGCAATCCGGGCGCGCCTTGTGCACCTCGGAGTGAATCGCGAACGCCGCCCGGTTCACCGGCCGGTCCCCTTCCACGACTTCGCCCGCGTGGTTCACCAGAATCAGATCGGACGCCTTGATCATGCCGAAGTGCATGCCGAACGGGTTCACCCAGAAATGATCCGGCCGCTCGGGATCGCGCGCCGTAATATGCCCGGCCACGCCTTCGTTGAAGCCGAATTTCGAGAACAGGCGGAACGCCGCCGCCAGGCGCTCCTTGCGGTGCTGCCGCTCCTCGGCGGGCGTCGCGAATTGCTGCGGGCGCGGCAGTTTCAGCATGTCGACGGTGGTGGTGGCCATGATCTCTCCTCTGTATAGCGGATCTCCATAGGAGACGCTCGCCGAGTTCACTAGAATTCTAGTATGAAAACGTGGCAGGTGAACGCCTGGGGCGAGCCCGAATCCATGACGCTCGCCGACACCCCCTTGCCGGAACCGGGACCCCGGCAGGTGCGGATCCGGAACCGCGCGGCCGGACTGAATTTCTTCGACATCCTGCAGATCCAGGGCTCCTACCAGTACAAGCCGCCGTTTCCGTTCACGCCGGGCGCCGAAATCGCCGGCGTGGTGGACAAAGTGGGCGCGGAAGTCACCGGTCTCGCTCCCGGCGATGAGGTCCTCTCCATGACCCGCGGCGGCGCGTTCGCCGAGTACACGCTCGGCGAGGCTCACGCGACCTTCCCGATCCCCAAGGGCATGAGCTTCGAGGCCGCCGCGGCCATGCCGATCGTCTACCAGACGTCCTATTTCGCGCTCACCCACCGCGTGAAGCTGCAGAAGGACCAGTGGCTGCTGGTCCACGCGGGCGCGAGCGGCGTCGGCATGTCCGCCATCCAGATCGGCAAGGCGCTGGGCGCGAAAGTGATCGCCACCGCGGGCAGCGGCGCGAAGATCGAGTTCGCCAAGCAGCAGGGCGCGGACTTCGGCCTGGTCTACAACGATCCCTCCTGGGTGGAGCAGGTGAAGCTAATCACCAACGGCCACGGCGCGGACGTGATCTACGATCCCGTCGGCGGCGACGTTTTCGACCTGTCCACCAAGTGCATCGCCGGCGAGGGCAGCCTGCTGGTGATCGGCTTCGCCAGCGGACGCATCCCCTCGATTGCCGCGAACCGCATCCTGCTCAAGAACATGTCCGTGGTCGGCGTCGTCTGGGGCGGCTACATCCAGCAGCACCCCGAGTATTACGCGATCGCGCATGCCGGACTCACGAAACTGCATGAAACCGGCCAGATCCGCCCCGCCGTCGGCAAGGCGTATCCGCTGGAACAGTGTCCGCAGGCGCTGCGCGCCCTGGCGAACCGCGAGATCCTCGGCAAAGCCGTCCTGGTGATGAACGCATGAGCGTCGCCTTCGAGAACTCCCTGGGCCTCCAGATCGTGGAGCGCCACGACGACGGCGTCACCGTCCACGTGCCCATCCGCCCGGACCTGCTGAACGGCCAGGGCGTGATGCACGGCGGCGTGATCGCGTCCATCGCCGACGAGGCCGCCTGGAACGCCATCGAGAACCACTTCGGCGAGCGCACCAAGCTCAGCACCACCACAGAGCTGAAGGTGAACTACCTGCGTCCCCTGGTGGGCGAGAAGGTGGTCGCCCGCGCCTTCCTGCTGAAGGCGGGCAAGACGCTGTGCGTGTCCCGCGTGGACATGGCGGATGACCAGGGCCGCCTGGGCGCGGTGGCGATTGTCACCTATATCCTGCTGAATTAGCGCCGCCGCCCGGCCCGCGTCCCCGGTTTGCGATGATTGAGGGTCATGGCGCTCGGCGTCCAACTGCGCGGCACCGTGGGACCCCTGGCTCCGTCGGCCGCCGCATCCCTCCGCCGGATCGAGGAGTTTCTGCGCAACCACGCCGGCGACGTGCTGGCCGGAAGCTGGCTGGACGACCCCGAAGGCTCGCCCGCGCTGTGGATGCAGTTTCACCCCGCCGCCGAACCGGCGCGCTTCGCGTTTGACGGCGACGGCGCGGTCACGGCGCAGGCGCGCACCTCGTCGGTGGGGCCGGGGTTTCACATCTTCGTTTGCGACCTGCTGCGCGAGTTGGGCGAGGCCCTGGCGATCGAGTGGACCGGGATCGAGGACGACACCACCTACTTCACGACGCGCGACGACGGCATGGTGTACGTCGAAATGCAGGCCTGGCTGCGCGCGGTGGTGGAACGGTGCCTGGCCATGCAGCGGGACCGCTGCCACAACCTGATGATCGCCATGCCGTCGGGACACGTGTTTCATTCCGGCGAGGCGCTGGTGACGCCGCTGGGGCCGCGCAGTCAGCAGTGGATGCAGGAGGTAATCACCGGCGCGCGCTCGGGCAGCGACTTCTTCGCGTGGTGGAACGACCGGCAGGACGCGACGTATTATCTGCGCCGCGCCCTCAGCCTGATGTGGCGCGACGTGCGGTGGCGCGTGCCGCTTCTCGACTCCGAGCGCAAGCTGCTGCGCGAGGTGGCCGCGCTGCTCGAGAGCGGGTACGCGCTGGATCCGGAGCATGCGTGGCCGGCGCGGGAGTGGCGGGAGATCGCGGGCTATTTGGGGACGGACGCGCCGGAGCTGCCCGCGGCGGCCGAGGCTCCGCCGATCGGGTACCGGCGCGGCACCGTCGAGGTGTCGCTGGCGGGAGGCTGGCACGTCGAGATCCCGGGCAGCTTCGCCGAAGCGTGGCGCAGCGATGAGCTGTGGCACGCCTTCGACAGCGGCCGCGACGTGTGGTTCAGCGCGTTCCGCGCGCGGCCCGCGGCCGACGGCTCGGAGCAGTCCGCCGAACAGGTGTTGCGCCAGCAGCCGGTGGTGCCCGGCGAGCAGTTCGAATTCGAGGAGCCGGGCTACGGGCGGCGCGCCAGCTTCGCGCTGGTGGAGGAGAACGGCCGCTCCTATTGGCGGCTGCTCGGCCGCACCACCACCGCCGGGCGCTTCTCGCTGGTGACCATCGCGGTGGCGAGCCGGGACGACCTCGATTGGGCGCTCGGCGTCTGGCGCAGCGTCCGCCGTGCGGAATAACTCCGCCGTGTTACGCTGACTTTTCCATGCGCACCAATCCCGTAAGAGCCGCCCTGAAGAATGGCCAGTTGCAGTTGGGCTGCGCCTTCGGCATGATTCCTTCGCCCGAGATCGCGCGGATCCTGGCCGCCGCGGGCTTCCAATGGACCTTCATCGACGGGGAGCACGGGACGTTCGGCACCGACACGCTGCACATCCTGGCCACGGCCTGCCAACGCGCCGGCATCGTCCCGGTGATCCGCGTGGCGGATCTGCAGTATGCGCTGGTGGCGCGCGCGCTCGACGTGGGCGGCATGGGGATCATGTTCCCGCGCGTCGAGGCACCGGAACTGCTGGAGCGCGCCATTTCCTGGACCAAGTTTCCGCCCGAGGGCGTCCGCGGCTTCGGCCTCGGCGGCGCGCACATCGAGTACGAGAAGGCCACGATCCCGCAGATGATCGAGCACCTGAACGCCCACACGCTGGTGACGCTGCAGATCGAGACGGTCCGCGCGTTCGAGGCGCGGGAGGAACTGCTGAGCGTCCCCGGGATCGACGCGGTGATGGTGGGGCCGGCGGATCTTTCGATTTCGCTCGGCGTGCCGGGCGAGTTCCAGCATCCCAAGATGGTCGCGACGGTGGAAGCGA
This sequence comes from uncultured Solibacteraceae bacterium, assembly GCA_964471915.1. Classification (GTDB taxonomy): domain Bacteria; phylum Acidobacteriota; class Terriglobia; order Bryobacterales; family Bryobacteraceae; genus JAIEPW01. The sequence goes on from CAYYID010000001.1 coordinate 172,232, forward strand.
TCCGCGACACCTGCCTGCGCAGGGGCATCGCGCCGGGGATCCACAACCGCACGGTACCGCTCGCGCAGTTCTGGAAGGAGCGCGGGATGCGTTTCCTGAGCTGCGGCGCTGAGTTCAGCATGCTGATGGACGGCGCCACGGGGATCGTCAAAGCGGTGGCGGGTTAAGCCAGTGGGCTGACCGGGGTCCGCGAAGCTGTGAAGATACCCTTGGGCGCGGGTTGTCGCCGCGGGCATTGCCCACCCGCGTCGCTCCGAGTCGCCATCGCCGAGTTCCCCGGACCTCCTTACTCGATTCCGTGCGCGGATGATTTCGTTGCAGCGGAAGGGTTTAGCTGGGCGACCCCGGGATTTGGGAGCAGGCGGGTGATGGCGCGGAACTAGACTCTGGGTTCGGCGGGGGCGCGGGCTCCGTTGCCAGGCGCCACCGGCGCCCGCAACTTCGGGCCGCGGCGCGGTGTTCTATATTCATACAAGGGATTTCATGCGCCTCTTTGCAACTCTTGCCGTTTCTCTGGGTTCGTTCGCCGGTCTGGCAGTGGCGCAGACGCCGACGTACACCGAGCAAATCGCGACGATTATCTACAACAACTGCACCAGTTGCCACCGCGAGGGCGAGGTCGCTCCGTTCCCGCTTACCAACTACGCCGAGGTGGCCAAGCGCGGGCGGACCATTGCCGCGGTGACGCAAACGCGTTACATGCCGCCCTGGAAGGCGGAGCCCGGCTGGGTGGCGTATCGCGGCGAGAAGCGCCTTACGGAGGAACAGATAGCGCTGATCCAGCGCTGGGTAGACGGCGGCATGCCGGAGGGCGACCCAGCGAAGGAGCCCGCCAAGCCCGTGTTCCCGAGCGGCTGGCAACTGGGCACGCCCGATCTGATCGTTGAAATGCCGCGGTCGTTCCCGGTGCCCGCCACCGGCACAGACATCTACCGCAACTTCGCGCTGCCGACGAACCTCACCGAAGACAAGTGGGTGCGCGCCGTGGAGTTCAAGCCGTCGTCGCGCCCGGTGGTGCACCACGCGCTGTTTTTCTCGGACACGACGGGCCGCGCGCGGGCGCAAACCGAACCCGACGGACTGCCAGGCTTCAGCGGCCTGGGCACGGTGTTTACCGTGACGGATCCGCAGCAGGCGCTGACGGGCGGTCTGGGCGGCTGGGTGCCGGGGACTTTCCCCGAGTTCCTGCCGGAGGGCCTGGCGTGGCCGCTCGCCAAGGGATCGGACTTCCTGATCCAGACGCACTTCCATCCGAACGGCGCGGCGGCGGACGAGAAGACGCAAGTGGGCCTGTACTTCGGCCCCGCGCCCACGCGCCGCATCATGGAGGTGCAGGCGCCGCCCTTCTTCGGCATCCGCGCCGGCATCGACATTCCGGCGGGCGCCAAGAACTACAAGCTGCGCGGCAACTTTACGCTACCCGTGGACGTGGACGTGATCAAGGTGTCGGGCCACGCGCACTATCTGGGCAGGGAAGCCAAGCTCACGGCGACGCTGCCGAACGGCGAGGTGCGGGTGCTGCTGTGGATCCGCGAGTGGGACTTCCGCTGGCAGCAGCAGTTCACGCTGGCCACCGCGGTGTCGCTGCCGCGGGGCACGCGCCTGGACGGCGAGTTCACTTACGACAACTCGGCCGACAACCCGAACAATCCGTCGGTGCCGCCGAAGCGGGTCCGCTGGGGCGAACAGTCCACGGATGAAATGGGCAGCCTGATCATGACCGTGGTGCCAAAGACCAACGCGGACCTCGGCCTGCTGCAGACGGCCGTGGTGGCGAGTGTCCTGGTAGCCCCGCCCGCGGTGGGCACGAAGCCGCTGTTCGTCAGCTCCGGCCTGGTGGACGGCGCGAGCACGCAGCCGGGCACGGTGACGCCGGGCAAGATCCTGGTGCTGTACGGCGAGCGGCTGGGTCCGGCGACGCTGACCACCGCGCGCCTGGCCGACGACGGCCGCGTGGCGACGGAACTCGGCGGCACCACGGTGACCTTCGATAACGTCCCCACGCCGATTCTCTACACCTCCGCCGGACAGGTGGCGGTGGTGGCGCCCTACGCGCTCGACGGCAAGGCGGGCACGCAGATCCGCGTGCGCAATGGATCCCAGACGTCGGATCCGATTGCGCTGCCCGTGGCCGCCGCGGCGCCGTCCATCTTCACCACCAACTTCACGGGCGCCGGGCAGGGAGCGATCCTCAACCAAGACGGCGTCACGGTGAACTCGGCCAACAAGCCCGCCGACAAGGGATCGGTCATTTCGATCTACGCCACGGGCGAGGGCCAGACCTCGCCGGCCGGCCTGGACGGCCGCCTGGCGACCGGCGGGAACGTGCCGCTCCCCACGCGGGCGGTGAAGGTGTTCATCGGCGGGCGCGAGGCTGAGGTTCTTTACGCCGGCGGGGCCCCGGGCAACGTGGCGGGTCTGTTCCAGGTGAACGCGCGGATCCCGGCCGATACGGCCGCGGGGAACGCGGAAGTGATCCTGCAGGTGGGCGACGCGCGGAGCCGCGCGGGCGTTACTGTCGCGGTGAAATGAAGTCCCTGGTCCTGCTATTGACGATCCTGCCCGCCCTGGCGGCCGATCGCGCGTTGACCGTGACGACGATCGGCGGCGCGGCCGTCCAGCCCTTCGCCGGGGAGCGGCCGGCGCTACTTTACTTCGTCACGAACGACTGTCCGATCTCGAACTTCTATTCGCGAGAGATGAACCGTATCTGCACGGAGTTCGCGGGCAAGGTCCAGTGCTACCTGGTGTACGTCGATCCGGACCTGACGCGCGAGAAGATCGAGCGGCACATCAAGGACTACGGCCACGGGGACTACCCCGCGATCCTCGACGCAAAGCACGAACTGGTGAAGGCGGTGGGAGCCAGCGTCACGCCGGAGGCCGCGATCGCGCTGCGCGGCGAAGTGGCGTACCTGGGACGGATCGACAATGCCTACGCGACCTGGGGCAAGCAACGGCGCGTGATCACGGAGCGGGACCTGCGGGACGCGCTCGCCGCGGTGCTGGCGGGGCGGGCGCCGGCGGCGGCCCGGACCAAAGCCACAGGGTGTTTCATTCCGCCGCTGGATCTGAAGCGCTAGCACCCTACTTGTAGAGCTGGACCACTTCGATGCGCCGCACGTTCCGGATCCAGCGGGCGTGCCGTTTCTCGCGCGGCGCAATGATCCGGAACGGCCCGGACTTCGCGTCCAGGGGTGCGCCATTCTCGCGCTCGGCCAGCAGGATCTCGTGGTCCGCGAAGGCGGGGTTCAGCTCCGTGAGCGAGAAGACCACCTGATAGCCATCGGCCGCCTGCACCAGGACGTAGGACGCCAGCGCGCTTCCCTTGGCTTGCGGCCCGACCGCGGCGCCCGCGGCGGCCAGCACCTGGTGGAGCCAGACACCTTCGTACCGGATGGTGCGGCCGTTCTCTTCCACCGAAACCGCGGCGCGGTCCAGCTTCTGCAGGGCGGCGGGCGTGAGGGCGAAAGGCGCGGGCACCGCGCCCTCCACGCGCACCGCGGCGACTTCCCCTCGCAGAACCATCGCGGCAAGCAGGAGGACCGGCAGAATCCGCATGTTTCGATGGTGCCAGAGTCCGGGGGTCCCGGCCAAGCCGCTATACTGGCCGCCATGGACGCACACCTGAGCCCAGGGAGCGTACTCGCCGGGAAATACCGCATCGAAAGGCAGCTCGGAAAGGGCGGCATGGGAGCGGTTTATCTCGCCACGCATCTCGGCACCACGCGGACGGTGGCGCTGAAGGTGATCGTGCCCCATCTGGCGGGCAACCGCGAATTCTTCGTCCGGTTTCAAAGGGAGGCGGAGGCCGCGGGGCGGCTGCGCCACCCCAACGTGGTCAACGTCACGGACTTTGGGGTGGCCCGCCATGGTGATGGCGAGCTGGCCTACCTGGTGATGGAGTACCTGGACGGGCGCACGCTGGCCGACCACCTGCGCGAACACCGGCGTCCGCCGGCGCCTTTGGTGATGGACGTGGTGGATCAGGTGGCGCTGGCGCTCGACGCCGCGCACGGGCTGGGCATCGTCCACCGGGATCTGAAGCCGGACAACATCTGGCTCGAGTCGAACCGGCGCGGCGCCTACAACGTGAAGGTGCTGGACTTCGGGATCGCCAAGGTGGCCGATTCGCAGGCGCCCGATGTGGACGCGCCGCGCGCGGCCGCACCGGCGGTCCCGGCGGGGGTGCCCGCCGCCGAGGCGGCTACCGTGGCCTTGGCGCCCGCCGAAAGGGAGACGGCGGTGATCGCCGGCACCAGCATCCAAAGCCTGACGCGCGACTACGCCACCGTCGCCGGCGCGCTGGTGGGGACGCCGGCATACATGTCTCCGGAGCAATGCCAGGGCGCCGCCGTGGACGCGCGCAGCGACGTCTACTCATTGGCCGTGATCACCTACCAGATGCTGAGCGGGGAGCTGCCGTTCCAGGCGGAGACGCTGGCGGCGACGCTGCAGATGCAGATCGCGGAGCTGCCGCCGCCTCTGGAGGTGAAAAGCCCCTCGGTGCCGAAGTCGCTGGCCGCCGTGGTGCGCGCGGGCCTGGCAAAGCGCCCCGAAGACCGGCCGCGTACGGCGGGGATCTTCGCGGCGCAGCTCCGGGTGGGCGCCGAGGGTGAGGGACGCCTGCTCCGGCGGTCCAAGGATCTGGCGGCGACCCAGACCCAGCGGTTCATGTGGCTCCTGATCGCGGCGGTGCTGCCGCTGATCCCGCTCCTGCTGGCCATGCGCTCCGTGCTGGAGCTGGCCGGCGCGGCCAACTGGCCGCCGCAGGTGACGGTGCTGGCGGCGGTGGCCTTCTCCGCTTTCCTGGCCCTGGCCGCGGGGCAGTGGTACGAGGCGATCTGCGCACTGGTACTGAGTTCGATTGTCCGGACGCGGCGCTACGACTTCTCCTGGCTGGAGCTGGCAAAGGAGGCGCGCGGAATCGCCGGGGCCTTCGTGGTCACGAAGCTGGTCAGCCTGACGCGCCTGACGCCCGGCGCGGCGATGGCCGGCGCCCTGTGGCCGGTGGTGTGCGCGCTGGAGGGCAGGCGCGGCAGCGAAGCCCTGCGCCGGTCCGCCGAGCTGGCCGCGGTGGTGCCGCCGCTGGCGCGCGGCATCGCCCTGCGCCTGATTAGCCCGGCACTGACGGTCGGGTTGATCTTTCCCGCGATGTTCTCGCTGACCAACCCGGCCGTCCTGCGCGAGTACGCCCGGCAGATGTCCGGAGGCGGCGCGTTGAGTTCCTTCATGGTGCTGTATCCGCTGTTGATGAGTGCGATCTACACCAGCTACGGGCCGTTGGGCACGTTGGTCTACTGGGCGGCGCGGGAATGCCGGGGCGAGGCGCCGGTCCCGGAACTGCCGGACTCCGGCCGCGCGACGGGGAACCTCCGCCAGCAGTCCCTCCTGGGGGCCGCGGGCTGGTGGCTGTTGCCGGTGGCGCTGGCCGCCGTGCTGGCCTACGGCCTCACGCGGATCTCGGATCGGGGCAGCGCGACGCTGCTGGAGGCGGCGGCGGAAGGGCGCGTTGCGGCCGCGGAGCGGCTGCTGGCCGGGGGCGTCAACCCGAACGCGAGCGATCCCGGAGGGTGGACTCCGCTGCTGCACGCCGTCGACGAAGGCTATCCGGACCTCGCGCGCCGGTTGCTGGAGCGCGGGGCGGACGTGAACGCGGCTACCGTGCGCGGATCGGGGACGCTGAAACTGGCGGTGCAGCGCGGGGATGCCGCGCTGCTGCGGGATCTGCTGGCACGCGGCGCCCGCACCGGACTTCCCGATAGCGACGGCCGCACGCCGCTGATGCACGCGGCGATGCGCGGCCGGGCGGATCTCGTGGAGCTGCTGCTGGCCGCGGGCGCGGACCCAGGGGTCCAGGACAAGCAAGGCAAAACGGCGCGCGCCTACGCTGCCGAAGAGGGCCACGCCGCGCTGGCGGCCCGCTTAGAAAGGTAATCTCCATGCCGCTGCCCGGCACACCTCCTTATCCTTCGTACCTGCACATGCACTTCCACCCCGGCCGGTTCGGGGTGATGCCGCTGCTGCGCGGGCTGGAGCCACCGGACCCCACCCGTTGCCGCATGCTCGATATCGGCTGCGGCGACGCGACGTCCCTGCTGTTCTTTGCGAGCGAGTTCCCGGAGGCGCGGTTCACGGGCTTCGACCTTGACGCCGGGCTGATCCGCGCCGGCCAGCAGACCGCGCGGGACCTGGGACTGGCGAACGTCGCGCTGGAGGCGCGGGATCTGCTGACCGTGGACCGGTCGCTCGGCGAGTTCGACTACATCGCGGCGCACGGCTTTTACTCCTGGGTGCCGCCGGCGGTCCGCGAGCGCTTGTGGGGCCTGCTCGACGAGCTGCTGGCTCCCGAGGGGCTGGTGTACGTAAGCTTCAACGCGTATCCGGGCTGCCACTTCCGCGAGGCCAGCCGCCGCCTGATCGCGCATCACACCCGCCATCTGACCGACGCGCCGGCGGTGATCCGCGAGTCGCAGGGACTGCTGCGGTTCCTGGCGTCCCTGGAGCCGGACGGCCACCTGTACCGGCAGTTGCTGAAGGGAGAAGCCGAGGCGATGCTGGACCGGCAGCCCGAGCAGATCTTCTTCGACGAACTCAGCGACTGCTATTACCCGTTCTATCTCGCGGACTTCCTGGAGAGCGCGGCGCGCGCGGGGTTCGCCTATGTGGGCGAGTCGAGTTGGGCGGCCATGACTCCGGACGCGTTCCCCGCGCCGGTCCGCGACACGCTGGCGCGCATTCCGGACTGGCCGGCGCGGATGCAGTACCGCGACTTTTTCGAGGGGTGCCGGTTCCACCGGGTGATTCTGTGCCGCGCGGCCACGCGGCCCAGCGAAATCGATCCGGCGGCGCTGCGGCGCACGTTTGTGGCGGCCACGTTTACCCAGCGCGATGCCGGTCACTTCGTGGCGGAGAACGGCCAGGAGATTCATACCGAAGATCCCGCGGTGCAGGCGGCGCTGGGAATGCTGGCGGGCACGGCGCCACGGCCTGCGCCGTTCGCGCGGTTGGTGGAATGCGGCATGGATCCCGGCGCGGCGTGCCGCCTGCTGCTGGGATTGTGGGCACGCGATGCGGCTTCGTTTTCGCTGACGGCGCCCCGGGCCGCGGAAACGGCGGCGGAGCGCCCGGCCGCGAGCCCGCTGTCCCGCTATCGTTTGCGGACCACGGCGGACCTACACAGCCTGTTCGGGCAGACCGTCGAGTTCCAGGATCCCCAGGACCGGCAGTTGCTCAGCCTGCTGGACGGCACGCGCGACCGGGCGTCGCTCAGCCAGGCGACGGGACTGGGGCCCGCAGATCTTGAGACGCGGCTCGAGTTCCTGGCGCGGTACGGTTTCTTGATTTAGGCGAGCGCCGCGGCGGGCGCAAGGCCCAGCGCGACGAGCTTGCGCTCCACGAAATCGACGAAGCGCGCCGTCGGGTCGAAACCGACCACGTCGACGGCGTTGGAAACGAAGTTCGATAGCGCGTTGATATCGTAGAAGACGATTTCGCCGGTGCGGTCGTCGGTGAGGTACTCGATGCCGCCGACGTCGAGCTTCGCGAGCCGCGCCAGGCGCAGCGCGCCGTCAATGGCTTCGCGGGGCGGATCCACGCGCTCGATTTTCAGCCCGCGCTTCGGCGCTTCGATGGGGCACGCGCCGGCGTCCTCGGTGCGGCAGATGTCGGCGGGGCAGAGGTTGAAGTTCGAGAAATCGGTGTGGATGCGGATCGCGTAGAGGAACTCGCCGTCGAGGACCTCGATGCGGGTGATGGTGCCGCCGCGCGCCGGAATGAACTCCTGCACCAGGCCGACGTGGTCGAAGCCGAGGCCGAACTCGGCCGCGGCGAGTTGCTCGGGGGTGTCAAACTTGACGATGCCGGCGCCGCTGCCGCCGATGTTGGGTTTGACGACGACGGGGAACCGGAGCCCGGCGGCGGCCTCCGCAGCCAGCGCGGCGTGGTTGAGCACCCGCGCCCGGGGATAGGCCACGCCCGCCCGGCGTAGAATGTCGAGCTGGCGGGCCTTCGAAATCTCGGTCTCCCAGGCGGCCAAGCCGTTGACCACCGGCACGCCGGCCTGTTCCAGGTGGGCGAGGTAGTCCCGGGTGGCGAAGATCCCGTGCCCGTGGTCCCGTTTCCAGGACGAAGGGCTCATGCGATTGATCACCAGCGAGGGGTGATCCTGGCTCTCGGGGTCGAAGAGGAGTTGGTCCGCGCGTCGGGCGCGGAACGGGATCTCCCGCCGTTTCAGTTCGTTAAAGAGTAGTTGGAACCACTCCGGGTGCTCGTAGAGAATTTCGACAATCCCGATCGGGTCGGCCATGATTAGATGATGATAGCATTGTCGATCGAGATTCGGAAAGTTCTTCCTTGGGGCGCGGGGTGCCCATGTGCCCGTCGGTACAGCATGCTCGATCCCGCGCGCCGGTGAGCCCCCGCCGGCAGACGGGGGTTAAAGTCCGCGCGCTCAGGGCTTTGCGGACAAGTGCTTGCGGACCATGGCCAGCATCTCGGCCGACATCCAGTCGCGGTTCGAGATGACTTTCTCGACGACCTTGCCCTGGGGGTCGATCAGATAGGTCTCCGGGTACTTGAAGGTCCCGTACGAGGCCGAGATATTGGATTCGGGGTCGCGGGAGACCTCGAAGCCCGGCTGGAACCGTTTCAGGAACTCGCGGTACGCCTTTTCGTTGGTGTCGACGCTTACGGCGAGCACCACCACGCCTTCCTTGGCTATGGTCTTGGCGAACTCGCTGAGCGACGGGGTCTCTTCGACGCAGGGCGGGCACCAGGTTGCCCAGAAGTTCAGGACCAGGAGCTTGCCGGCGAAGTCCTTTCGAGAGATGGTCTTGCCGGATTCGGTGCGGACTTCGAAAGCGGGCGCGGTGTCGCCCGCCTCGGTGACCTTCTCGCGGATGGAATCCACCGCGAGCCACGAGAACGCGGCGGCCAGCAGGCCGATGGACGACTTCAGAACCAGATCGAGAGACATTCCTGATTTGATTTTAGAGTATCCCCAGGGGAAGATGGGGCATCAACAGGTAAGATGCTTCTCACGCGGCGCGTCGAGTTTTCGGCCTCCCACCGGTGCTACCAGCCGGATCTGACCGAGGCGGAGAACTACGCGCTGTACGGAATGGCGGCGAATCCGAACGGGCATGGACATAACTACGTCGTAGAGGTGACCATCCGCGGCGCCGTGGATCCGGTGACGGGGATGGTGTTCGACCTCAAGAAACTGAAGGACATCCTGAACCGGGAAGTGGTGGATCCGATGGACCACCGGCACCTGAACTACGAAGTGCCGCCGTTTGACCGCGTGGTGCCGACCGCGGAGAACCTGGCGCGCGAGGTCTGGCGGCGGATTCAGGGACCGCTGTCGTCCGAAGGCGTGGATCTCGCCAACGTGCGGTTGTTCGAAACACCGGATCTGTACGTCGATTACGCGGGCCGCTGAGGCCCCTGCCGCTCCATGGAACTGACTCGCCGTTATCGCTTTTCCGCGTCGCACCGGCTGCACGCCGAGTCGCTCTCCGACGCCGCGAACCAGGAGATTTTCGGCAAGTGCAACAACCCGCACGGCCACGGGCACGACTACGTATTGGAAGTAACCGTCGCGGGCGAGCCGGATGCCCGCGGCCGCGTGGCGCCGTTGGGAGCGCTGGACGATCTGGTGCACGCGCGGGTGATTGCGCGCTATGACCACAAGAACTTGAACGTAGATGTCGCGGAACTGACCGGGCAGGTTCCAACCACCGAAGTGGTGGCAGTGGAGATCGAACGGGAATTGCGCCGCGCCTGGCCGGCGCAGTTCCCGCGCCTGGCAAGGATTGGCATCTACGAGACCGCGCGGAACATCTTTGAGACGAACGTTTCGCAGCAGCTAGCCGCGGGAAGCGAGTGACGGACCATGAAGACGAGCAGAGTAATGAAGATGATGCCGCCGCAGGCCGAGGACGCGCCCTCCATCGCCGGACACATGCAGGAGATCCTGGAGCTGATCGGCGAGGATCCGCAGCGCGAAGGACTGCTGGACACACCGAAGCGCGCCGACAAGGCGCTGCGGTTCCTCACCAGCGGCTACCAGACCAGCGTGGCCGATGTCGTGGGCAAAGCCCTGTTCACGGCGGATTGCGACGAAATGGTGGTGATCAAGGACATCGAGTTCTACTCGCTGTGCGAGCACCATCTGCTGCCGTTCTTCGGCAAGATGCACGTGGCGTACCTGCCGGCCGGCAAGGTGATCGGGCTGAGCAAAGTGCCGCGCATCGTGGACGTATTCGCGCGGCGGCTGCAGATCCAGGAACGGCTGACTCAGGAAGTGGCGGAGGCGATCTACGACGTCGTGAATCCGAAGGGCGTGGGCGTGATCTGCGAAGCGCGCCATTTCTGCATGATGATGCGCGGGGTGGAGAAGCAGCACTCCGGCACCGTCACCAGCGCGATGCTGGGGGACTTCCGCACCCGCAAGGAGACGCGCGGCGAGTTCCTTTCGATCGTCCAGCGCGCGCAGCACCCGTTTTAAGGCGGGTTTGGTACTCTACCAGTGATGACCCACTCCGCGCGCGCTTTCCAGGCCGGGCCGGATCCGTTCGACCGGCTCTGGCACGTAGAGTTCCTGTGGCTGCAGACCGGCATTTCCATCCGGCACGCCGACACCGTGGACGTGAAGTTCGTCATCTGGACCGAGGACGAGCCGAAGCAGGAGCGCGTGATTGCGCTCAACCACCCGGATCTGCTCGCCATCAGCGCCAAACTGGGCCGGAACCTCACCGACGCCTGGTGCATGAAGCTGGCCGCAGCCCATTTGCGGCACATGATCGAAAGCGGCGAGGACCTCGAAAAGAAGCTGGTGACGGTGCCGGCCGGCGAGCTGGAGCGCTACGCCCGGGAAGTGGCGGAAGCCGCCCCGGCCCACGCCTGATTTTCAGTCCTTTTTTCCCTTGTCATACGCGTTGCCGCCGTTGCAAGATGGGGCTTCGAGCCCGCGGCGGGAGCCTGCGGCTCGTATGCTAACCTGACTTTCCTGGAGGAACGCAAATGGTCAATTGCCCGTTGTGCGATGCGGCCATCGATGTCGAAGAAGATGAGCTGGACGAAGGCGATGCGCTGACCTGCGAAGAGTGCGGCGCCAACCTGACCGTCGCCAGCCTGGACCCCCTCGAACTCTCGGCCGAGGATGACGACGACGAGGACGACGAGGACGAGGATTTCGACGAGTTCGACGAAGAGGACGAGGAAGAAGAGGAAGAAGACGACGCGGATGACGGCGGCGACGACAATGACAGCTGGCGCTAGCCGGATGGCGGCGGCGCTGACGCTGGCTGCGGGCCTGGCCAGCGCGGCGGAAGCCGTGGTCGCGGGCACGGTTTTCCGGGACCCCGGGTTCGCACTGCCGAATGCCGAGGTGACGCTGGAGTCGGCCGACGGCTCCCGGTTCAAGAAGTTGCGGGCGGTGTCCGGCGGACGCGGGGAATTCACCTTCCGGTTGCCGGAGACGAAGCGGCAATATGTCATTCAGGTGAAGGCGCGGGGCTTCGCGCCGGCTTCTTCGAAGATCCAGATCGACGGCGCCACCACGGAAACCGTAACCTTTACGCTGTCGCCCGAATCCAAGGAACCGGGAAGGAGCAAACCGTGAGGTTTTTCAGCCCGGGAATTGCCGTCCGCTTGGCGGCGCTGGCCGTGACCGTGGCGCTGGCCGCGGCGTCCGCACAGTTGTTTCCCAAGCGCGACAAGAAAGAGGACCCCTCGCGGGTCATCGAAGGAACCGTGGTGAGCCCCGAGGATCAGCCGGTGACCGGCGCCGTGGTCCAGTTGAAGAACCAGCGGACGCTACAGGTCCGGAGCTACATCACCAAGGAAGGCGGCAAGTTCGGGTTCTACGGGCTGGACCCGAACACGGACTTTGCGGTGCGGGCCGAGGCGGACGGCCTCAGCTCGCCGTGGCGCACGGTCAGCGTGTTTGAGAGCCGCAAGAAGATCCTGCTAACGATCCGCCTGGAGAAGCCCCAAGAGAAGCAGGAACCGAAGCAGCCATGACGGCACCAAGTATGACGCGCCGCGCCGTCCTGGCCCTGGCCGCGGCTTATCCCTTGCGCGCGCAGCAATCGCCGGCGCCCCTCAACGAGGCGGGGTACGCCCGGATGCTGGCGGCGTTCCGGGGCAAGGTAGTGCTGGTGGATTTCTGGGCGACGTGGTGCAAGCCGTGCCGCGCCGAGGCGCCGGCGTTGGCGGGGCTGGCCAGAAAGATGGCGGGCCGGGCGTTCCAATTGGTGACGGTCTCGGCGGACGAGCCGGAAGCCCAAGCCGCCGCCCTGGCTTTTCTCAAGCAGGAGGGGCTCACCGGCCCCGCTTATTGGAAACGCCCCACCGACGAAGACAAGTTCCATGCGGCCGTCGACCCCAACTGGTCCGGAGAGCTTCCGGCCCTGTTCGTGTACGACAAGCTCGGCCGGCGGTCGAAGTCGTTTCTCGGCGGGACGCCGATTGCCGAAGTCGAAGCCGCAATCGCCAAGTTACTCTAAACCGCGCCAGTCTCTTAGGCCGCCGCTACCGCGACCTTCACCAAGGGAGCCGGGATTCCCAGCGCTTCTCCATAGGCGGACTCGAATTCTCCGCACATCATCGCGCAACCCGGATCCTGGTAGATCTGAAAGAACATCCGTACTACTGCTTCGCCTTCGAGGCTCTCCACCACCCGCGCCACCTGGCGCGCGGCCTGGCCGACGCACTGGGCGCACTCCAGTCCGGCGCGATAACAGCTCTCTGGCCGGCTCTCCTGAAGTCTCTGCATGTCGGATTCCCCCCGAAGCGCTCTCTCTGAAGCAGAGTTGCCGAAGCAACGTGAGTCTCATTATTTGCGAGAAGGCGCTTTCGCGCCAGACCGCCAAGGGGTATTCGTTCCCACTCGTTTGCGGGTAGCGGAGTGGTAGTACTTACCGGACGGGGCGGATACTCCCCGCCGCATTCGGCGTCCCTGGTACCATCGTGCTCGTGGACCGCGACCAGCTCCGGGACCTGCTTGAGCAGGTCCGCCAAGGCTCCCTAGACACCGGCGACGCGCTGGAGCGCCTGCGCCACCTGCCGTTCGAGGACCTGGGGTTCGCCAAGGTGGACCACCACCGCGCGCTGCGGCACGGGATGCCGGAAGTGATTTTCGGCCCGGGCAAGACGACCGATCAGATCTATGAGATCGCCAGCCGGCTGCTCGACAAGTCAGCGAACCTGCTGGTGACCCGTACCACGCCCGAGACCGGGGAGCGCCTGCGCGCGGCCTATCCCGAGGCCGAGTATTTTCCGCTGGCGCGCGCCATCCGCGTGTGGCGGGACCGGACGCCGCGTGGCGCGGGCCGGATCGCGGTGGTTTGCGCGGGCACCAGCGACCTGCCGGTGGCGGAAGAGGCGCGGGTCACCTGCGAGGTGATGGGCAACGAGGTGGACTCGGTGACCGACGTCGGGGTCGCTGGAATCCACCGGCTGATCCAGAACCGGGAACGCCTGATGGCGGCGCGGGTGTGCGTGGTGTGCGCCGGCATGGAGGGCGCGCTGCCCAGCGCGGTGGGCGGGCTGGTGTCGTGCCCGGTGATCGGGGTGCCGACCAGCGTCGGCTATGGGGCCAGCTTTCATGGGCTGGCGGCGTTGCTGGGGATGCTGAACTCGTGCGCCTCGAATGTCACGGTGGTGAACATCGACAACGGGTTCGGGGCGGGGTATGTGGCGAGTCTGATCAACCGGGCGGGGTAGCTGCGGGCGTTGCTTGTGCCGCGCATCTGCTCGGGTTATCGTCGTAACATGACTGTCGACGCGATCAAGGACGCCATCGCCGGGCTATCCGAGGACGACCGCCGTTCCCTCACTGCATGGCTCAACGATATGGGTTATGACGCCTGGGACAGAGAGATGGTAACGGACTTCACGGCAGGCGGGCGCGGCATGGCGTGGGCCGAAAGGGTGAAGCAGCAAATCGCCGAGGGTGAGGCTCGTCCCATGGAGGAGGGATTTGCTGAGCGGGGCAACCCTCAATCGTGATCTTTCGCTCACGGGCGATCCCGGGGTTTTGGCATTGCTACGACGCGCTTCCTGCGGATATCCAGTGGCGGGCTTCGAAGCAGTTCGCGATCTTTCGGCGGGATCCGCGCCACCCGTCCCTGCAACTGAAGCCCGTTGGCGAGTTTTGGTCCGTCCGAGTCAACGATGCCTATCGAGCGTTGGCCTACCGCGAAGGCAGCGTCTTCACGTGGTTTTGGATCGGGTCGCATGACGAGTATGAGCGCATGCTCGAAGCCTGATTGCGTGGGCGCACGGCGCCATGGCCAGCGGGAATAGGCAGTGAACCCTGTTGCCAGCGCACAGCCAAGGCTTGCGGCTCCCGGCAGAGTTGGGGCAGCCCCGAAAAACGAACGCCCCCGCCGGGCAGGCGGGGGCCGCAAAGATTCGGGCTGAGCCGCGGGCTAGATGATCTCCCGCTCCTTCTTCATAAGCTGCTTCTTCTCTTCGAGCAGCTTGTCGAGCTTCTCCAGTTGGAGCAGCGGCGACTTCGTCTCGTTCACCGTGTAGTCCGCGGGGACTTCGAAGAGGCTGCGCAGCGGCTCCTGGCGCAACACCTGCGTCAGCTTGTACGTGGTCTCGCCCATTCGCGGATCCAGCGTGCGGGTCATCACCACCACCTGCAGCTCCGGCGAGTACCAGCGCTCGGTGACCGTTTCAATGGGACGCTCGTTGCCGATCTTGCCCGCCTCGATGGTGATCGTCGTGCGCGTACCCTCGGCCTCGACACCCTCGATCATGCGCTTGCCCAGCGACTCGCGCTTCACGTTCTTGCCCTCGGCTACCGAGAAGCCGCCGCTGTTCTCGATCCACATCAGCCGGTCGTGCGCCGGCCCCTCCACGCGGGTTCCCGCCACCGCGCCCTCCATGGCGTGGACCTCGACGTGGACGCTGCCCTCCTCGATCACCCGGACCTCCGGCTTCTTGCCGCTGGCCAGTCCGGCCTTCGTGGTAAAGGAGAACACCTGCGGCATGGCCATCTTGCGCGCGGTCTTCTTCTCGGGGTCGAGCGAATAGCTGACCTTCGCCACCGGATCCTGGATCGAGATGATCGACTTGCCGCCGCCCGGAGCCTCGAACGGCCCGATCGATTTGAGTTGCTGCTCGCGCCGCTCCCGGCCTTCGCCGTCGCGGTAGATGTTCGAGCTGGACCTCCGGACGATCCGGTTGCCGTCCGCCAGCGTCTGCACCGACTCGGTGACCGCTTCGGCCGAGTAGGGCGCGCCCTTTACGGTTTTGCCGCCGATCGCCTCGGTGGCCAGGAAGTCGAAGGTCGCCATCGGGGGAATCGCGATTTCGAACTTATCGCTCATGCGCTCCCGGATCACCGGGCCCTGCGCGAATACCGGCGCTGCCGCCGCCAACAGTAAGAGTCGTTTCATTCCTTCACCTCGCTCGAGTAGTTATCGCTGACTCACGAAGCGGATCGCCCGCGCCGTGCCATCCTCACCCAGCAGGACATCGGCCTGCACCCGCTCATCCAACCGCTCCATCTTCACCGGCAGACCCATGGCCAGCAGAGCCGTCTTGGGCACGCTGATCCGGACCACCTGCGTCCGCTCGCTGGCGTCAATCAAGCCTGCGCCGAGCGGCAGAAACTGCGTCGTCACTTCCCGCGTCACCAGCGGACCTTCGCCGGGGGCCGTTCCGCGCCGCGCGGGCAACGGGCGCTGGACCCCGGTGTCGTCCATCATGGTCTTCGGCGGATCCACGAGCGCCGTCCTGGGCGCTTCGGGGATCGCGGGCTGAACCACCGGCGCGACACTCGCCACTTGCGGCGCCGGGGGCTCCTTGTCCGTCAGAACCGCCACCAGGGCCAGGCCGGCCGCGATCGCGCCGCCCGCCGCCCAGGTCCACCGCACGGCCGTGCGCCGCGGCGCGGCGTGCGTCTGGCGGAACTGGTCCCGCAGCCGAGCCTCCACGCCGAGGCTCGCCTGGAATTCTTCGTCCTCTTGGGCGATCACCCGCAGCGCTTCCGTCAGCCGCCGTTCCTCGGCCAGCCGCGCGGCACAGCGCGCACAGGCTCGCGCGTGTTCGGGCTCGGCCCCGGCGCCGCGCGCCGCGTCCATCACGATCTCCTCGAACTCCCTGCACGTCATAGCGCCGCTCCCTTCACCGCGGCCATCACTGGAGCCCCGCGAAATTTTTCAAGAAGCAACCCCCGCGCCCGGCTCAACCGGCTGCGGACGGTCCCGATCGGACACTCCAGCACCGACGCCGCGTCCTGGTAGCTCATCTCCTGCAGTTCGCAGAGCACCACCACCTCGCGGTAGGCCGGAGGCAAACTCAGAATGGCCCGCCGCACGGCATTGATCGTCTCGCGCCGCGTCAGATCGTCCAGCACCGTTGCCCGCTCGTCCGCCACCGGATCCTGATCCTCTCCCTCGTACTCCACCCACGCCTCCGCGCGCGACCGCTCCACGTAGCGCCGCACGTAGTTCCGCGCCACGCCATAGAGAAACGCCGCCACCGATCCGCGCGCGGCGTCGAACTTCCGGCCCTCGCGCATCAGCACCAGGAACACGTCCTGGGTGATTTCTTCGGCCACTTCGACGCTGCCGCACATTTGCAGCGCGTAGCGGTACACGCCCGCCTGGCGTCTCCGGTACAAGGCAGTGAACGCCGCCTCGTCGCCTTTGAGCATCCGGCCCAGCAGAAGCTCGTCCGTCAGTTCCAACGTCATCCGTTCACTCGCATTTGCTATTTTGACTTCCCCCGGACACGCGGGAAAGTTCCCGGTTTTGGTGCGATCCTGCTGTAAGACGCCGGAGCGTGGGATATGGACCTGAGACAACAGTACGAAGAAGCGGCGAAGGACCTAACGCGGGTTGCCGAGGCGCGCGAATGGTGCGAGGGGCTGATCGGGGATGTCCTTTGGGATGAAGAAGATGACGTCCAATGACCGGCGCCGCTTCCCGGACCGGGTCGCCCGCCCGTACCGGGGACGGACCCGCTTGAAGCTCAAAGTCCTGCCCTCGAAGCCGGACGAAGGTCCGCCGGTGCTCCAGTTCGAGGGCGACGCGACATCGCTCGACTTCCTGGTGAAGGTCCTCGAGGCCGTCGGCGGTGGTGCACCGCGTGACTGGCTGGTACCCGAGGAGCACCTGGTTACGGCGTCTCAAGCCGGCTTGGTTCTTCGCCTGCTGGCCGACCGGGGCTCCAAGAATCCGGCCACGGTGCGGCGGCGACGATCGCGGTTGGCCTTGCGCCTCGAAACTGGGTCCGGCCGGCGGAGGTTCGTCGTCGAAGGGGACCGCGCGGCGTTGGAGCGGCTCGCGGATCTGGTCCGAGACGTCCTGACGGATCCCGACTGCGGCCGGCAGATTCACGTTGGGCAGGGGGGCCTGGCGAAGTCCTCGGAGATGGGACTGTACATCCACCGGCTGCCGTGCATGGCGAAGTTCCTTCGCCAGTACGGCTGGCCCTGATTACTGCCTCTTCTTGCGGAGCTTCTCGGGCAGTTCGTCGCCGGGCATGGGGGGATTGCCGACCCCGGCAGTAGCGAGTAGCTTCTTCGCCCGCTCAACGTCGCCGCGGGCGGCGCGCTCGGCGAAATAGCTCTCCGTGCGCAAGGCCGAAAGCTTCTCCGCCACCGCTCGCTGCAGCCAGACGGCCATGTCACGCCTGGTCATGATCTTGTTTTGCCTTTCCGGTTCCGCGACTTCGCCCGGACCTCCCGCATCTCAATGGTAAACTGAAATTTCAGCCCGCACCTCCCAACTCAATCCCATGAACTACGACGTAATCGTGATCGGGAGCGGACCCGGCGGTTATTCGACCGCCGTGCGCGCCGCCCAGTATGGACTCAAGACGGCCATCGTCGAAAAGGACCCCAAGCTCGGGGGCGTGTGCCTCCATGTCGGCTGCGTCCCCACCAAGGCCCTGCTCCACACCGCGCAAGTCTGGGACTACCTGAAGCACGGCGCCTCTCAGGGGATCCACTGCGACAACCCGCGCTTCGATCTGGGCGCAGCCAAGGCCAATAAGGACGGCATCGTCTCGAAGAAGGCCAAGGGCGTCGACTTCCTGATGAAGAAGAACAAGATCGACGTCTACAAAGGCTATGGCAAGCTGGCCGGACCGGGCCGAGTCACGGTGACCGGCGAAGCCGGGGCGCAAACGCTGGAGGGCAAGAACATCATCCTCGCCACCGGCAGCGAGGCCCGCATGCTGCCCGGGCTGAAGCCTGGCGGCCGCATTCTTACGAACATCGAGATACTGGCGCTGACCGAAGTCCCCAAGAGCATGCTGGTGCTGGGCGCGGGCGCGGTGGGCGTTGAGTTCGCCTCGATGTACAACCGCTTCGGGACCAAATGCACCGTGCTCGAGATGCTGCCCCGGATCGTGCCGGTGGAGGACGAGGACATCTCGAAGGAACTGGAGCGGGTCTTCAAGAAACAGGGAATCCGCGTCGAAACCAGCGCCAAGGCCTCGAACATCCGGGAGACGGGCGCGGGCGTGGCCCTCGACGTGAACTACGCCAACGGGAAGTCCGAAACGCTGGAAGCCGACGTGCTGCTGGTCGCCATCGGGCGCAAGCCGAATACGGAGAGCCTGGGCCTGGAAGGCACCCGCGTCGAACTCGATCGGGGCTTTGTTAAGGTCGACGGCCACCAGCGCACCGGGGAGCCGGGCGTCTACGCGATCGGCGATATCGTGGCCGGCACGCCGCAACTGGCGCACGTCGCGACGGCCGAGGGCATGGTGGCGTTGGATGCCATCGCCGGCAAGCCGGTGCATCCGATCCGGAAGGACCGGATCCCGGGCGCGACGTACACCGAACCCGGCGTCGGCTCGGTGGGGCTGACCGAGAAACAGGCTCGCGAACTCGGCTACGACGTCAAGGTCGGGAAGTTTCCATTCCTGGCCAACTCGAAGGCTTCGATCCTGGACAGCCACGACGGCTTCGTGAAGATCGTCGCCGACGCAGAGTACGGCGAGATCCTGGGGGTCCATATTGTGGGTCCCGAGGCCTATGAGCTGATCGGTGAGGCGGTGACGGCGATGGATGCGGAGGCGACGGTGGACGTCATGATGCGGTCCATCCACGCGCACCCGACGCTGTACGAAACAGTGGGCGAGGCGTTCAATAACGTCTACGGCCTGGCGATTAACATCTAAGAAAAGGGGGGCGAGCCCCCCTGTGATCCCCCCGAGCCTGGTTCCTCTCTTAACGACTCATGCCTCGCGCCTGCAACTTCGTGGACCTCGGCGTCATGCGCTGGGCCGAAGCCTATGCGCTGCAGGAGCATCTGGCCGCGGAGCGCAAAGCGGGGCGGATTCCGGATCATTTTCTGATCGTGGAGCATCCGCACGTGATCACCATGGGCCGCAACGGCAAGGAGCAGCACCTGCTGCTGCCGCCGGCTTCGCTCGCCCGGCTCGGCATCGACTACCACGAAACCAACCGCGGCGGCGACGTCACCTACCACGGTCCGGGGCAGATCACGGGCTATTTCATCTTCGATTTGCGAGAATGGAAGAGAGATGTCGGAGCCTTCGTGCGCGGCATCGAGCAGGGCTTGATAGACGCGCTCGCGGAGTTCGGCGTCCGGGCGGATCGCTCTCCCTACAAGGGCGAAACCGGCGTCTGGGTGGACGGCGCGAAGATCGGCGCCATCGGCGTGCACCTGAGCCGGTGGGTCAGCACCCACGGATTCGCCTTGAACGTATCGACTGATTTGGATTTCTTCCGGCACATCGTGCCGTGCGGTTTGACGAAGCCCGTCACCTCGCTGCGCGCGCTGGGCAACCCGGCGTCGCGCGAGGCCGTGACGGAGGCATTGAAGCGGGCGTACGCGCGCCACTTCAATTGGAGCCTGGAAACGAAAGTTCTGACTACGGAGATCAGCCAATGACCGACGTCATCATGCCCCAGATGGGCGAAAGCATCGTGGAAGGCACGCTCACCAAGTGGCTCAAGAAGCCCGGGGATCGCGTGGAGCGCGACGAGCCGCTGTTCGAGATCTCGACCGACAAGGTGGACACCGAGATCCCGGCGCCGGTGGCCGGCGTTCTGGCCGAGATCCTGATCCAGGAAGGCACGACGGTGGGCATCAACACCGTGGTGGGCCGGATTGGGGATAGCGCGGGCGCCGCGGCGCCGGCTCCCGTGGCTGCAGCAGCCCCTCCGCCTCCTCCGCCGCTGCCCCCGGCCGCTCCGGCTCCGGTAGTTGTCGCCCCGCCGCCTCCTCCCGCTCCGCCGGTTGCGGCGCCCGCTCCGGCCGCGGAAGCCGCGGAACCCGAGATGGCAGCACCGCTCTCGCCGCTGGTCCGCAAGATGGCGCGCGAGAACAACATCGACCTGAACCTGGTGAAGGGCACCGGCATTGGCGGACGGATCACGAAGAACGACCTGGAGGCTTACATAGCCTCGCGGCAGGCGCCCGCGGCTCCCGCGCCCGTCGCAGTCACGCCGCCTCCCCCGCCCCCGCCGCCTCCGGTGGCCGCGCCGGCTCCGGTTGCGGTGGCCGCTCCCGCGCCGCAGGCTCCTCCTCCGCCGCCCGCTCCGGTCTACACGACCCCGGCGCCCGCCCCGGCCCCGGCCGGTGCGCGGTTCCGCGTGGAGCCGATGTCCAACATGCGCGTGAAGATCGCCGAGCACATGGTGTTCTCGAAGCACACGTCGGCGCACGTCACCACGGTCCACAAGGTGGACATGACGCGCATCGCGAAGCTCCGCGCCCGGGTGAAGGACGAGTTCCAGGCCCGGCACGGCTTCTCGCTCACCTTCCTGCCGTTCGTGGCCCGCGCCGCGGCCACGGCGCTCCGCGAGTTCCCGGTGGTGAACTCGTCTATCGACATGCCGAACAAGTCGGTCCTGCTGCATAACGAGGTGAATATCGGCATCGCGGTGGCGCTGGACGGCGGCAACGGGCTGATCGTGCCGGTGATCCGCAACGCCGACGAGAAGAACGTGGTCGGGCTGCAGCGCTCCATCGCCGACCTCGCCGCGCGCGCCCGCTCGCGCCAGTTGCGCCCCGATGAAGTGCAGGGCGGCACGTTCTCGATTACGAACTTCGGCTCGTACGGCTCCATCTTCGCGACGCCCGTAATCAATCAGCCGCAGGTGGCGATCCTCGGCGTCGGCGCGGTGACCAAGGAACCGGTGGTGGTGGATGACGCCATCGCCATCCGCTCCATGGCTTACGTGGCCCTGACGTTCGACCACCGGCTGATCGACGGCGCGATGGGCGACCAGTTCTGCCAGAAGGTGAAAGCGGTGCTCGAGAACTGGTCGGACGAGGTCCTCTAAGGTGCGGCCGATCGACGCGGCCGGCGTCCAGAAGTTCAACCAGGATTATTTCGCCGGCCTGCTAGGCATCGAGATGCTCGAGGTGACGCCGGAGAAGCTGACGGCGAAGCTTTTTGTCCGCCGCGACCTGTGCAATCCGTCCGGCGTGATGCACGGCGGCGCGATCATGAGCTTCGCGGACACCCTGGGCGCCATTGCCACCATCGCCAACCTGGCGCCCGGCTACAACACGACCACCATCGAGTCGAAGACCAACTTCCTCGCCGCGGCGCGTGAAGGGGAAACCGTCTTCGGCGAGTGCCTGCCGCTGCACCGCGGCCGGCGGCTGATGACCTGGACCACGCGGGTGCTGAGCGAGGACGGCGGGAAGCTGCTGGCGGTGGTCACGCAGACGCAGATCGTGCTGGAGCCGCGAGTGAGCGGTGCCTAATTGCCCAGCAGGTTTTTCGCCACGAACCAGACGTTCGCCGGCCGCTCCGCCAGGCGGCGCATAAACCACGGGAACCAGTACGGTCCGTAAGCGATCAGGCACTTCGACACATAGCCGGCCTCGGCCAGCCGGAACTGCTCCGCGCGCTGGATCCCGTAGAGCATGGTGAAGCAGAAGCAGTCGCGCGGGATCGCCTGTTCCTTCACGAAGCCCTCGATGCGCCGGATCAGCACCGGGTCGTGGGTCGCGGCCACGTAGCGCGTGCCGGTCTTGCGGGCGTCGTCCGCCAGCAGCATCCGGGTGAGCTGGAAGAAGTTCTCGTCGACATCCGCCTTGTCAGGGAAGGCGATCTCCGCGGGCTCCCGGTAGGCGCCTTTGACCAGCCGGATGGCCGGCCCCATGGGCAGCAGCTTCTGGATGTCGTCCGCGGTGCGGTGGAGGTAGGCCTGGAGACACAGCCCGGCGTTGCCGTGCTTGCGGAGCGCCTTGCGATACAGGTCGAGCGTCACGTCGGTGTACTGGCTCGACTCCATGTCGATCCACAGGATTTGCGGGGCCGCGGCCTGCACCAGCGCCTCCACCTGGGCCGCGCAGAACTCGGGGTCGATGTCGAGGCCCAACTGGGTCAATTTCACCGAGATCTCGGTGGAGAGACCGCGCTCCCGGATCTTGGCATAGGCGTCCAGATAATGGGCCGTCACCTGTTCGGCTTCGGCGCGCTCCGTGACGTTCTCGCCGAGCTTCGTGAAGACGGTGCCGATCGACTGGTTCTCCAGCGTGCGCGCCGCGCGCAGGGCATCCTCGATCTCTTCGCCGGGCATGAACCGCTCCACCGAGCGGCGGACAAAGCGCCGGCGCGTGGCCTGGTTCCGCAGCCACGTGCTTTGGGAACCGGCCAGCAGGATACTGCGCATCACGCTCATTAGCCTTCGGTTGTACCAAAAACAAGCGGGCTTCCGCCATCGGCGGAAGCCCCGTTCCGGCCCGGTACGCCTAGTCGGCCTTCTTGGCGGCAGGCGCCGCCGGAGCCCCGGCGCGGTACACGGCCCGGTAGACGGAGATGACGCCCGCCCCCGCGGGCGTCATCTCGATCTTCGACCCCGCGGGCAAAGCCAGCGGCTGCGCCAGCAGGTAGGTCCGCGCGAAATTCGGCTGGTAGTTGTTGATCCAGATGAGCGGCTCCACCGAACCGTCCGGCCGGGTGGCGATCACCTGCACCGACGCGCCGCGCTCCATTTGCTTGGGCCGCACTGCCACCACCCGCGCCGCGGCGGGCAGGCTCAGCGAGTCCTTCACGGCCACTTCCACCGAGCCGCGCGGCGGAGCTGCGGGCCTGGTCACTTCGAACTTCGGCGGCTTCGGCAGGTAGATGTCCTTGCCCGCCGGCGCTCCGCCCTCCACCCAGTCCGCGACCAGCTTCACTTCTTCCATGGTGAGCGCCAGGTCATCTTTGAACTCCCCGAAGCCCTTCACCGCGGCAAAGGGCGGCATGCGCCGCTCGAGGACTTCTTCCTTGATCGCCTTCGCCCAGGGCCGTGCGTCCTCCCAGGTCATGAGGGAAAACGGCGCCTGGCCGCCCTCCCGGTGACAGGAGACGCACTTCTTGTAGAACAGCCGCGAAATCTCCTGGGTGAAGGTGATCTTGGTCGTGATCACCTCGTGCGCCGCCAGCGGGGCGGCGCACGCGATCCATCCGAGCAGTACCCAACGGCGCATGCCGGTCCTCTTTCGCTTCTTGCCTTTCGCTTACTGCCCGCCCGACGGCTTCGGCTGGCGCGCCCGCATCAGGTCGTTACGATCCTTGAAGCTGGGGTCCACCGCGACGTCGAAGAACCCGATCATCATTTCCTCCCAGCTCTGGTCGCCCCACTTGACCGTCGCCTTCGGATCCGGATTGTTTGGGTTGTTCGCCGAATTGTCCCAGCCGGCCTTGATGTGCACCCTCATGCCGGGCGTCAGCTTCACCGGCTCGGCCAGGTAGTAATTGAGCTGCCAGGCGAGGCTCCACTGGTCCATCTGGAAGATCTTCTCGCGCTTGCCGTCCGGATACTCCAGTTCGTACTCGAAAGTCTTGCCGCGCAGGTGCATGTGCGGCCACAGGCTGAGCATCGTCATGTTGTTCATGATCGGGGTCATGGCCTTGGCCGTGTAGTTCGGATCCCCCGGCGGGATCGAGATCTGGTTGTTCAGCGCGCCGAGCGTCATCACGCGCTCCTTCGGCGGCTCCTTGGCAAAGATCACGCCCAGCTTCGTCTTGTCCTTGGCGGACTTGCCGCTCACGGTGTAGTGCATCTGGAACACCAGGTCGCTGCCGGCGGGGATGAACTTCGCCCGGGTGTCATCCCAGTGGTCGGGCACCATGCCCGGCGTGTAGATGGTCAGGATGTCGTTGTTGCCACCCAGCAGGTTCGCAAAGCGCTGCCCGTCGTTCTTGATCGGCGGGTTGTAGGGCACGCCGGGCTTGGCTTCCGCCATCCATTTGTTGCCCGGGGGCCGGATGAAAAACACCGCGTGGTGCACCACCGTGCGGTTGCCCGGCCGGACCTCCGCCGCGCGGATCCACTTGTCTTCCTTGAAGTTCGTCGGCACCACGATGTAGGTGTACTCGAGCGTCCCGTCGGCCGGCACTTCGATCTCCACCGGCATTTCGACTTCGAAGTCGGGCTTGCCGATGTTCCAGCCCTTCACCCACTCCACCGGCTTCGGCGCGTCCTTGGCGCTGCCTTCCTTGGCCCCGCCGTCCACCCAGTCGACCAGCGTCTTGATTTCGCCGGCTGACAGCGACCGGTCATTCGCGAACTTGCCGACGGTCCGGTTGATCGGCCACGGCGGCATGGTCCGCGCCAGCACCTGCGCCTTGATCGCCTTCGCCCACGGCCGCGCCGACTTGTAGTCGAGCAGCGGCATCGGGCCGATCTCGCCCGGCCGGTGGCACTCCTGGCAGTGCTTCTGCAGCACCGGCAGTACATCCTTGTGGAACGTCGGCTTGCTGTCCGCAGCCGCGGCACCGAGCGCCGCCGCGGTCGCCAGCACCAGAATCCGATACGACATCGTTGCTACTCCCCTTCTACTCATTCTGTTAACGAATCTTCATTTTACAGGAAAAACCGCAGGCTGCCGGTCATCTCCGCGACAGCCTGCGGTCAGGGAACTGCAGGAACCGGACTGGGTCTTAATCCGCGCCACGGCCGCGCCGGGCCGGCATCTTGTAAAGCGACATCGGATTCTTGTCAGACGGAATCATGACGTCGAACCAGCCGATCATCATTTCTTCCCAGCTCTGGTCGCCCCAGCGGACTTCCTTCGAGGCGTCCGGGTTGTACTTGTTGTTGGCCGAGTTGTCGAAGTGCGCGATGCACTCCATCTTGGTGCCCTTCGGCATCACCTTCGGTTCCGACAAGTAGTAGAAGAGCTGCCAGTTGAAGTCGTACTTCGAGACGTTGAGCAGCGTCTCCTTCTCGCCGGAAGGATAAGTGACGTTGTAATGGAAGTCCTTGCCGCGCAGGTGCATGTGCGGCATCAGGTTGACCAGGGTCGCGTCGTCGCCGAACTCGAAGTAGCTGCGGACCTCATGCGCGGCCGCGCCGGGCGGAATCACGAACCCGGCGTTGGTGGCGTTCATCGTGATCTGCCGGTTCTGCGGCTTGTCCTTGGAGAAGACCAGCCCGATCTTCGACTTGTCGAGCGTCGCCTTGCCGTTCGCCGTATAGTGCATCTGGAAAACGATGTCGGCGCCCGCCGGCAGCAGCTTCGCCGCGCCCGCCGGCGCGATCTGCGGGTTCATTCCCGGCGCGTAGCCGACCAGCAGTTCGATGCCGGCCATGGAGGCGCCGGCTTCGGAGTTCTGCGGATCGCCGCCGCCCTGGTTGGCGCGGCGTGCGCGCCGGTCCGCCCCCGGGACGAACGCCACGCCCACCGGCGCGTCCTTCATCCACGGCGAACCCTTCGGCCGGACGAACGCGATCACGTGGTGCACCACGTCCCGCTTGTCGGGCCGGACTTCCGCCATCGTCACCCACTTGTCCTCGGTGAAGTTGGTCGGAATGACCACATACTGATACTCGATCGTCCCTTCGGCCTGCACCGGGAACGCCTGCGGCATCTCGAACACCGCGTCCGGCTTCGTAATGCGCCAGCCCTCGACGAACGCCACCGGCTTCGGGGCGTCCTTCGCGTTGCCTTCCTTCGCGCCGCCGTCCACCCACGCGATCAGCGTGTTCAGGTCCTTGTCGGAGAGCGTCGGGTCATTCGACCACTTGCCCGTGTGGGCATCGGCGAACCAGGGCGGCATCTTGCGCGTCTGCACCGCCTCCTTGATCGCCTTCGCCCACGGCCGCGTCGACTTGTAGTCCGAAAACGCCATCGGACCCGCCTCGCCCGGCCGGTGACAGCTCTGGCAGTTTTTCTGCAGAACCGGCAGTGCGTCCTTGTAGAACGTCACGTTCGCGGTGCTCGTATTCCCGGCCAGCAGAGCCGCGGCTCCCGCCAATCCGGCTGCCCAGATCCTCACCATGCTCTCCTCCCTGATCGCTTCGGTTGTGCTTACTCGCCCGTCGGCCGCCGCGGCTGCTTCGGACGCATCACGTCCATCATCGACTTGTCCGGCGCCACCGCGATGTCAAAGAACCCGATCATCATCTCGTCCCAGCTCTGCTCGCCGAACCGGATGGCCTTCTTGGGATCCGGATTGTAGGGGTTGTTCGGCGAATTGTCGAAGTGCGCCGTGCATTCGATCTTCGTTCCGGCGGGCAGCGCCAACTGCTCGGAGGGATAGTAGGACAATTGCCAGTTGAAGTCGTAGCGCGGCACGTTCAACAGCATCTTCTCGGTGCCGTCCGGGTACTTCACCCGGAACTGGAAGTCCTTGCCCCGCAGGTGCATGTGCGGCAGCATCAGCACCAGCTTGGAGTCCTCGTGCAGCGTCACCGTGGAATCCACGCGGTAGTTGCCGTCCATCGGCGGAATCTCGAACTGGTTGTTAGCCGACGCCACCGTGATCACGCGCTCCTTCGGCGGCTCCTTCGCGAACACCAGGCCGATCTTCGAACGGTCCGTCCCCGCCTTGCCGTTGGCCGTGTAGTGGAGCTGGAGCACGAGGTCCGACCCCGCCTTCACCAGCTTCGCCTGGCCCGGCTTCAGGATGTTCGGCATCGCCCCGGGCGCGTAGCCCGTCAGGAACTCACCCATGCCGCGCGCTTCCTTGTCCCGCGCCGGGACGAACGGCACACCCAACTTCTCGCCCTTGAGCCACGGATTGCCGGGTTCGCGGATAAACGCAATGATGTGGTGGTTCAACTGCCGGTTCGACGGCCGGGACTCGGCCATCGACACCCACTTGTCTTCCTTGAAGTTCGTCGGGAGGATCACATAGTGGTAATCCACAGTGCCCGTCGCCGGGATCTGGAACTCGCTCGGCATCTCGAAGACCACGTCGGGCTTCCCGATCGCCCAGCCGGTTTCGTAGGTCCGCGGCGCGGGAGCATCCTTCACGGCGCCTTCCTTGGCGCCGGAGTCCGCCCAGTTCACCAGCGTCTCCACCTCGGCTTTCGCCAGACGCCGGTCGTTGTGGAACTTCAACCCTGCGTCATCGGCGTGCCAGGGCGGCATCTTTCCCGTCTGGACCACACCCTTGATCGCCTTCGCCCACGGGCGCGTGGCTTTGTAATCGGTGAACGCCATCGGCGCGGCTTCGCCGGGCCGGTGGCACTCCTGGCAGTTCTTCTGCAGAACCGGCAGGACATCTTTGTAATAGGTGGGCTGCGCCGTGCCGCTCGCCGCTACGAGCGCGCTACCACAAACGAATCCCAGAGCCAATAGGTTACGCATCCGGTCGGACCTCCAATTCCTTACACTATACGACGGGAGAAGCTTCGAAGTTTAGTAAATTTGTGTCGCTGACGACTAAGGCGGGGCGGCCGGGGAATGCCCGTATCTGTTTAATCAGAAAGCTACTTACTGGATTTCACGCAGCGCATAACCGCGGGAAGTTCGTTAACGACGTTAACCACGATTGTAAATAATTGTAATTGTAGACCTTCGCGGGGTCCACCGGGGTAAGGGTTTCGCTCCGGTCGCGGCTCGGCTCACTCCTAGATCATCTTTCCGCGTTTCCCGCCGATAACCCCTAAAGGGGGGCAGACAACCCCCACCAGAGACCTTATGAGAATCGACAATCCGAGTGCCCGGCCAATCGGAGGCGCCGGGCGGGCTGCGGCGCCGGACCGCGGCAAGCGAAGCGACGTTCCGGGCGGGGGCGGAGGCGCGGCGGATTCCGTGGCGCTATCTTCCCTATCGGCGAGCGTGCTGGTGCTGGCGGGCGATTCGCCCCAACGGCAGCAGCGGGTAGAGGGGTTGGAGCTGGAGGTCCGCGAGCGGCGGTACCGGGACGACGCCCGGGCGACGAGCGCAGCGATGGTGCGGGAGGCGCTGGGGGAGGCACGGGCGGCATGACCTTGGCAGCGGTGGCGCAGGATCTGAAAGTCTGGAACGAGGATACTGCCGCGGGGGCGCGGGGCGAAGCCATGACGGCGCGGCTGGCGCGGATCGTAGAGGAGCTGGAGCGGCTGAAGCTTCCCGGGCCGGCGGCGCCCGGAGTGACGGACGACGCGGCGGCGCTGGCCCGCGAGGCGGTAACGGCCTCGCTGCTGATCAGCCACGGTTTGCAGCATTTCGACGGGTGGGCCGACGCGCTGCAGCCGGCCGGCTACGGCTCGGCCGGGACGCGCAGTCTCGCGGGGCTGGCCCATTCGCTCTCGGTGGAAGGGTAAGGAAACTCAAGCCACATGCCGACCATCACTTCCGCCCTGTTCGGCTCGAGCAACGCCCTGCGCGCCTACGAGCGGCTGCTGACCGTGGCGCAGAACAACGTCGCCAACGCGACCACGCCCGGCTACGTGAAGCAGCGCCAGTCGCTGGTGGCGGCCAGCTATGACCCGTCGCGCGAGCTGCCCGGCGGCGTGTATACCGGCGCGCTGCTCGACGGGCGCGCGCCGGTGCTCGAAAACGGCGTGTGGCGGCAGCAGCAGCAACTCGGCGGGTACCTGCAGCAGTCCGAAGCGCTGGGTCAGATCACCGGGCAGTTTGACCTCACCGGCCGTTCCGGGGTTTCGGCCGCGCTGGCCCGGTTCTTCGGGGCGTTTTCCGAGCTTGCCGTGAATCCGAACAACACGGTGAGCCGCCAGGGGGCGCTGGACCAGGCCAAGGCTACCGCGGACACCTTCCGCGTCGCCGCGTCGGAGCTTTCGCGCACCACCGGATTGGTGACGCGGCAGACCACCGACGCCGTGCGGAACATCAATGGGTATCTGGAACGGATCCAGGAGCTGAACGCCACGCGGCGCAACAGCGGCTCCACCGCGAATGACCCGGGGCTGGATGCCTCCGCCTACGCGACGCTCGAAGAACTGGCCGAATACGCCGATGTCACGGCGCTCCGCCAGCCCGACGGGACCTTCAGCCTGTACCTGGGCGGCCAGACGCCGCTGCTGATCGGCACCAACCTGTACCGCCTGTCCGCCGACGTCTCGACGCCGCGAACCGTCATCCGGGATCCCGAAGGCGTGGACGTCACGGCGCAGCTCGGCAAGGGCCGTTTGCCGGCGCTGGTGGAGTTGCGCAACCAGACGCTGCCGGGATACACCGAGAGCCTGAACCGGCTGGCGCGCACGTTCGCCGATGACGTGAACAGCCAGCTCGCGGCGGGCCTGGACCGCAATGGCGTGGCCCCGGCGACGCCGCTGTTCACCTACGACGACGCGATCGGCGCGGCCTTTACCCTGGGCATCACCGGGCTGGGGCCGGACCAGTTGGCCGCCGCGTCCGCCAACGCGCCGGGCGGCAACGGCAACGCCATCGCGCTGGCCCGGCTGGGAGAAGCGCCGCGCCTGGACGGGTTCACCTACCAGCAGTTTTTCGGCAACCTGGGCGGCAAGGTGGGCCGCGATCTTAATGGCGCGCAGGATGCCGCGGAGGTGCAGCGCAAGGTGCTGGGCCAGGCCCGCGCGTTGCGCGAGGAAGCCTCCGGGGTCTCGCTCGACGAGGAAGCCGCGTACGTCCTGCAGGCCCAGCGCTCCTACCAGGCCGCGGCCAAGATCGTCACCGTGCTGAACGAGCTCACCGAGACCGTACTCACGCTGCTGCGCTAACCGGAGCCAATCATGATCAGCGTCCTGAAGCCTTCCGACCAGAACTTCCTGAGCGACCTGAACCGCATCGGCAACCGCCTGGAGCGCGCCCAGCGCCAGTTGACCACGGGGCTGCGCGTCGAAACCGTCACCGACGACCCGGACCTGGTGGGGGACATCCTGCAGGCCCGCGCCGACCTGGGCCGCGCCGAGCAGACGCAGTTCAACCTGGGCCGCGTCGAACTCGAGATTGCGACCGCGGATCAGGCGCTTCAGGCCGCCGTGAAGGTGCTGGACCGGGTGCGGACACTCGGCTCGCAAGGCGCCACCGGCACGGCTACGGCCTCCACGCGCGCCGTGCTGGCCCAGGAAACCGGCGCGGCACTGGAGCAACTGGTCGGGCTGAGCCGCACCCGCGTCGAAGGCCGCTACCTGTTCTCGGGCGACAACGACACGCAGCCGCCTTTCACGTACGACCCGGCGGGGACGCCCTCGCTTTCCATCTACCTGGGCTCCGCGGCCACGCGTCAGGCCGAGCACCCCAACGGCACCACCTTTTCGATCGCCAAGACCGGCGAGGAGATCTTCGACGCTCCGGACGCCGCCGACAGCGTCTTCAAAGCGGTCGAAGCAGTGCGCACCGCGCTCGCCAACAACGATGAGCCGGCGATCCTCGAAGCGGTAACCAACCTCACCCGTCCCGCCGACCATCTGAACCGGCAGGTCGCCTACTACGGCAGCGTTTCGCGGCAGGTCACCGAGGCGCGGGAGTTCGCCGCCCGTTTCGTCCTGCAGACACGCAAGCAACTGGCCAGCCTTCAGGAAACCGACTCCGCCGAGGCGATTCTGGAACTCAACCAGGCCCGCTACGCGCAGGAAGCCGCGCTCCGGGCCCGCTCGCAGACGACCACGCGTTCCCTGTTCGACTACCTGGGCTGATCACAGCCGCTGACAGACCTTGCAGTAGAACGTCGCCCGTCCTGCCTGCACCTTGCGCAGTACCGGCGCGCCGCAGCGGCGGCACGGCTGCCCCTCCCGTCCGTAGACCGCGAGCAGCAGCAAGTCCGCCTCCGGGAACTCTTCGGGCCGCGAGGTCACGCGGAACGTATTGCGGATGGCGCGCTGCAGCGTCAGGCGGATCGCGGTGCGCAGCCGCCGCCATTCCGCTTCGGTCACGTCGCCCGCCGGACGCGCCGGATGGAGGCGCGCCGCGAACAGGGATTCCGCCGCCCAGATGTTGCCGAGCCCGGCGACGCGCCGCTGATCGAGCAGAAAGGGCTTCACGCCGATCTGCAGGCCTTGTGCCGCGGCAGCCAGATCCCTCCAGGAGAACGCGGGGTCCAGCGGCTCCGGACCGTAGGCCGCGAACACCTCGCCGAGCGCCTCGGTCCGGTGGGCCTCGACGCTGCCGAACACGCGCGCGTCCTCGAATACGATCCCCTGCCCGTCCTCCAGCCGGAACAAAAGGCGGGTGTGCCGGGGAAGGCGCCGGGCGTCCTCGACCCAGTAGACATGCCCGGTCATCCCGAGCTGGATGCGCACAGTCCAGCCGGTGTCGAGGTGCACCAGCACGTTCTTGGCGCGCCGCGCGTAGCCGGTGACGCGGCCGCGGGCGCGGCGGGCGACTTCGGGACCCGCGAACCCGGCGCGCAGGATCTTCGCCGACGCGATCCGCGCGTCCGCGGCATACTCCTGGAGGCGCCGGACCATGTACTCGGCTTCAGGCAGTTCGGGCATGATGTTTCGGATGCGCGACAGGCATAATAGGTCCATGAATCGGCTGACCCTCGCGCTCTGCGGCGCCCTGGCGTGCGCCCAGACCCCGACTTTCGAGCAGTCCCTGAACCTCCGAACGGTGGCCTCGCCCGTCATCTCGCCCGACGGCCGCTTTATCGCTTACCTGGTCAACGAGACCGACTGGGAGGATAACTCGTTCAAGACGCAGATCTGGGTGTTCGATTCGGCGAGCGGCGAGCGCTTCCAGCTCACGAACTCGAAGAAGGGCAGCTCCAGCCCACGCTGGTCGCCGGACGGCAAGCGGCTCGCCTTCCTTTCGGGGCGGGACGCCAAGACCCAGATCTACCTGATTTCGCCGACCGGCGGCGAGGCGATCCAGGCGACGGACTTCGACGCTGACGTGCAGGGCTTCGACTGGTCGCCCGACGGGAAGCGCTTCGCGTTGCTATCGGCCGGGCCCCGCGACAAGGCGAAAAAGGAGCGGGAAGAGAAGTTCGGCGACTTCGAGATCGTCAACGCCGACTATCAGAACGCGCGCCTGTGGGTCTGCGACGCGGCAGCGAACGGCCGGAAGGCCAAGCCGGAGGCGGTCTCGCCGGCCGAAGTCAGCGTGACCGACTTCGCGTGGTCGCCCGATTCCGGCACGCTCGCCCTGACGGCCGCCACGGATCCCGACCTCAGCCACCAGGCGACGGCCGATCTATACGTGCTCCGGCTCTCCGACAAAGGCTTCCGCAAGCTGGTGGCGACGCCGGGGCCGGAGCGGAATCCGGCGTTCTCGCCGGATGGCGCTTCGATCGCGTTCCAGACGTCGAACGGCGACGACGGGTCTTATTACCGGAACTCGAAGATCGCGATCGTGCCGGCAAGCGGCGGCGCGCCTCGGATCGTGAGCGACGCCTTCGACGAGAACCCGAACCTGCTCGGTTGGGGTCCGAACGGGATTTACTTCGGCGGCTTCCAGAAGACCTCGATGCACGTGTTCCGGCTGAATCCGGCGTCGGGCACGGTGGAGAAGCTCACCGCCCCCGCCGACGGAATCTTCTCCGGGACGTCTTTCACGCGCGATTACTCGCGCATGGCTTTCAGTTGCGCCGCGCCGAACCGCCTGGCGGAGATCTGCCATTCGCCGGTGAGCGGTTTTGCGGCGCGGCCGGTGACGAATGCCGGCGAGCAGCTCAAGGATTTTCAACTGGCGCGTCGCGAAGTGGTGGAGTGGAAGTCGAAGGACGGGACGCTCATCGAAGGCGTGCTGATCAAGCCGGCGAACTTCGATCCGGCGAAGAAGTACCCGCTGCTGGTGGTGATCCACGGCGGACCCACGGGGATCGATATGCCGTCGCTGGCGCCGGACCGCACGTACCCGATCGAGCGCTTCGCGGCGAAGGGCGCTGTGATTCTGCGGCCGAACTACCGGGGGTCGGCGGGCTATGGCGAGAAGTTCCGGTCGCTGAACGTGCGGAACCTCGGGCTCGGGGACCACGACGATGTGGTGTCGGGCGTCGACTTCCTGATCGGCAAGGGGTACATCGACGCCGAGCGCGTGGGGTCCATGGGCTGGAGCCAGGGCGGGTACATCTCGGCCTTCCTGACGACGTACAGCACGCGGTTCAAGGCGATCAGCGTGGGCGCGGGCATCTCCAACTGGATGACCTACTACGTGAACACGGACATCCACCCGTTCACGCGGCAGTACCTGAAGGCGACGCCGTGGGAGGATCCCGAGATCTACCGCAAGACGTCGCCGATGAGTTACATCAACCAGGCGAAGACGCCGACGCTGATCCAGCACGGCGAGTTGGACAAGCGGGTGCCGATCCCCAATGCGTACGAGCTGTACCAGGGCCTGCAGGACCGCAACGTGCCGTCGAAGCTGATCGTCTACAAGGGCTTCGGACACGGGATCAACAAGCCGAAGCAGACGCGCGCGGTGCTGGAGCACAACTACGACTGGTTCAGCCAGTGGATCTGGGGCGAGAAGCCGGCTAAGGTCGCGGAGTAGACGGAAGCAGAAAGAGGCGGCCCCGGGGTAGGGCCGCCTCTTGGTTTGTTGCCGAACGCGGATGACTACTTCTGCTTCGCGATGATCAGATCCTTGACCTTCTCGTAGGTGGACTCCGGGATCACCTTCTTGGTGAGCAGTTCGTTCTTGGTGCGGTAGGGGCGCGCGGCGATGATCTTCTCGGCGTAGGCGGGTCCAATGGCGGGCAGCGCCTCGAGTTGCTTCGCGGTGGCGGAATTGAGGTCGAGCGGACCGGCGGCGGCGACCTTGGTCTTCGCGCCCGCCGTTTCGAGGGCGCCGCCGGCAGCGGCCACGCCTTGTCCGGTCTTCTGGGCCACGACTCCGGCGCCCTCGCCAGTCTTCTTGACGCCGGTCTTCGTGGCGTCGGCCGTTGCCGTGGCCGCCCTCTTGGTGGTGTCAGCGGTGGCGGACGCCGCCTTCTTGGTGGTGTCCACCGTGGCGTCGGTGGCCTTCTTGGCGCCTTCGGCCGTCGCCGAAGCCGCTTTCTTGGTGGTATCGACGGTCGCCGCGGTGGCCTTCTTCGCGCCGTCGGCGGTCGCGGACGCGGCTTTCTTGGTGGTGTCGGCCGTGGCGGTGGCAGCCTTATCGATGCCTTCGCCGACCTTGGACAGCGTCTTGCTCACCGGGCCTTTTTTCTCTTCGGGCTTCGCGGGAGTGGCCTGTCCCGCGGCGAGCACCGCACCCAGGGTAAAGAGAGCGGCTAGATTTCGAATGTTCATGTGTTGGGGGTCCTTTCCTTCGATTGTGGGTCAATCGGTTTCGCATTGTCAAAACCGCGCGCGGCGCAAGCGGCATAGAGCGCGAGGGCGGCGGGCTCGGCGGCGTACTGCCACCACAGGACGCTCCACTCGGGTTTCGAGATCACGGCGCCCGCGGCAGTGATCGCAAACAGCAGTGCGCGGAAGCGCCGGGCCTCGGGGAGCCGGTACTCGGCCCACGCGACGGAAAGCAGCAGCAAGCCAGCCATGAAGATCAGAAAGGCTGTCGGATTGCCGAGGTCGAGCGCGAGGCCTTCGGGCAGCCACTGGGGGCGGCGGTAGTACAGGAGGAAGAACAGGTCGTACGGGTACGCAAGCACCGCGAGCAGCGCCCACGGCGGCCGGCGGCGCGTCCCGGCGAGAACGGCTAGCCACAGGCGCACAACGGTCCACACCAGGCCCCCCAGATCGTGCGCGGCGAACAGACGGCTGGCGAACCCAGCCGCGGCGCCGCCGACCGCGGCCGTTACCGCCACGGGGGTCCAGAAGCGTTCCTCGATCGAATAACGGAACAGGCTAGCGTCCGCCGCCAAAGGTATCGCAAGCCTCGAAGCGGCCGCCCTGTAGTCCGCGGCGGAACCACTCGACGCGCTGCGCCGAGGAGCCGTGGGTGAAGGACTCGGGGTTCACGCCGCGTCCGGACATGCGCTGGATCCGGTCATCGCCGATCGCCGCCGCGGCGTTGAGCCCGCTTTCGACGTCGCCGGATTCGAGGATATTGCGCTCCGCGGTCGAATGTCCCCAGATGCCGGCCAGGCAATCCGCCTGCAGCTCCATGCGGACGGAAAGCTGGTTCGCCGCGCCGGGATTGCCGCGCTGCGCCCGGCGGACTTTTTTCTCGATCCCCGTGATGTTCTGGATGTGGTGCCCCACTTCGTGGGCGATCACGTAAGCCTGCGCGAAGTCCCCGCCCGCGCGGAAGCGCGAGCGGAGTTCCTCGAAGAACCCAAGGTCGAGGTAGACGCGTTCGTCGCCGGGGCAATAGAAGGGCCCGCTGGCGGATTCCGCGCCGCCGCAAGCCGACTGCACGAAGTCGCGGAACAGCACCAGCTTGGAGCGGCGGTAGGGCACGTTGGTCTGGGCCGGCAGCAGTTTGGTCCAGGTGTCCTGCACGTCGGTGATGACGAACTGCATGAAGTCGCGGGCGGGTTGTTCCGCGGCGGTGCGCCGCGGATCGGGGGCAGAAGCGGCGCCTGCGGGCGCGCCGCCTCCGCCGCCGCCCAGGAAGGGCGTCACCAGATCCCGTCCGAAGATCAGGCTGAGGACCATCAGCACGAGCACGCCGCCGACACCGACGCCGCGTCCGCCAAAGCCGCCGCCTCCACCGCCGCCCTGGTCGCGAATATCTTCGATGTCGTCCGCGTTACCGCCGCCTGGCGTCCATCGCATGTCGGTGTCCTCCCCGATCTCCTCAGGCGCAGTATCCCACGACGAGCCCGCCAGGGTATATGACAAACTTGAGAACGAATGTCCGCCGCCCTCCAGGAGAAGCTCCGCCAGTTGCCCGGCGTGGACGAGCTGGCGTCCCGGCTGGCGGACCTGCCGTACCCGCGCGCGCTGGTGATCGCGGAGGCGCGGCGGGCGGTCGCCCGGGCGCGCGAGGAGCTGCTCGCCGGGGGTCCGCTGGCGGACCTCGAGGCGCAGGTGCGGCGCACCCTGGCCGCGCTGGCCGCGCCGTCGCTGCGCGGCGTGATCAACGCGACCGGCGTGGTATTGCACACGAACCTGGGACGCGCGCCGCTGGCGCCGCTGGTCCCCGTGCCCGGCTACTCGAACCTCGAGTACGACCTCGCCGCCGGCAAGCGCGGCAAACGCGACGTGCACCTCGCGCCGCTGCTCGAGCGGCTGACGGGCAAACCCGGCATCGCCGTTAACAACAACGCCGCCGCGACGTACCTGGTGCTGCACGAACTGGCCGCCGGCGAGGAAGTACTGGTCAGCCGCGGCGAGCTGATCGAGATCGGCGACGGCTTCCGGATCCCGGACATCATGGCGCGCTCCGGCGCCGTGCTCCGCGAGGTCGGCACCACGAACAAGACGTCGCTCGACGACTACCGCGCCGCAATCACGGAACGCACGCGCCTGATCATGCGGGTGCATCCGTCGAACTTTCACATCACGGGCTTCACGGCCAAGCCCGCGCTCGCCGAGCTGGCGGCGCTGGCGCGCGAGCATGGGCTGCCGCTCTACGAGGACCTCGGCAGCGGCTGCGCGGCCGACCTGCAGCCCTACGGCGTGTCCGAGCCCCTGGTGCACGAGTCGCTCGCCGCGGGCGTCAACGTCGTGTCGTTTAGCGGCGATAAGCTGCTGGGTGGACCGCAGAGCGGGCTGATCGCCGGCGACGCCGCGCTCATCGCGCGGCTGCGCCGCAATCCGATGTTCCGGGCCCTGCGGCTCGACAAGCTGATCACCCAGGCGCTGGAACAAACGCTGCGCGCGCTGGTCTTCGAGGATTACGACGCGCTGCCGGCGCTGCGCATGATCCGGTTGTCGCCCGAGGCCATCCGGCTGCGCGCCATGGCGCTCGCAGAACACCTCCCGGGAGCCGAAGTGATCGCAGGCGCGAGCGTCATCGGCGGCGGCTCCACGCCGGATCAGACGCTGCCCACGTGGCTGCTGGCGGTTCCCGGCGACGCGGCGGCGCTGGAGCGCGCCCTGCGCGGCGGCGATCCTCCGGTGATCGCGCGCATCGAGGACGATCGCCTGCTGCTCGACCTGCGCACGGTGCTTGAGGAGCAGGAGCCAGCGCTTATCGCGGCAGTCCGGTCAGCCTGGGGATGAGCTTCGCCGCGTTCTTGTAGTACAGCTTCTTCAGCGCCTCGTCCGGAAGTCCCGCACCGTACATCTTCCAGAAGGCGTGCCGCTTGCGATAGTAGTCGAAGTACTCGTCCTCGGTCTCGAGCACGCGGAAGTACACGTGGTACTCGCCGACGTCCTGCACGGCGTCCTTGCCCATGAGCACGCGGTCGCCATAGCGCGCCATGAACTCCCGGAACGCCCGCGGCTGGCGGCCGATCTCCGCCAGCACCGCGCCGATCTCCGTGTACATGTTCGGATACTTCTCGAACAGGCGGCTCAGCGCGCCCAGGTCCCCGCCCAGCCACCCGAGATGCGCATTGATGAAGTTCACCTTCGGGTGCCGCCCCACGCGCGTGTACAGCTCGTTCATGAGGACATCCCAGCTCGGGTACTTCTCCGGCGGGCGCGCCCGCTGGGGAAACTGCTTCAGCTCCAGCCAGCGCTCGTTGTTCTTGTCGATCGGCTCGAAGAAGGACTTCGGCTCCGCCGTGTGGATCAGCACCGGAATCCGGTACTTGGCGCACATCTCGAAAGCCTGGTCGAAGCGCGGGTCGTCCACGTGCACCCGCTGCTTCTTGCCATCCATCAGGTCCATGCCGAAGTTCTTGAAGATCTTCAGCCCCTGGGCGCCGTTCTTGATGTCCTGCTCGAACTGCCGGGCCAGCTTGGCGCCGTAATCCGGTTCGTCGATCCCCTGGAATGAGAAGTTCGCGAACGCCACGAAGCGGTCCGGATACTTACCCTTCATGAGGGCGATGCCGTTCTTGAGATTGTCGCCGGTGCCGCCGCTCAGGTTGACCAGCACCCGCATGTTGATGGCGTCCATCTGCTTCACCAGGCGCTCGGTTTCTTCGGCCGAGGGGCGGTTGACGTGGCGGTGCACGTCGACAAAAGGAAACTTGGCTCGCGTCACCGGACGCTGGCTGACCACCAGGGTCGACTTGGGGTCATACTCTTCGATCGTCAACGACTGGGCGGCCGCGGCGAAGGGCAGCGCCGCTACGAGAAATATTAGCTTGGGACTCATCAGCGTAATGACGAAGATAGCACCGCTTGCGATACACTCACACGCGAGAATCCTATGCCAATCCGGACTATCGCAGACATCGTTGAGACCCACGCGCGGGAGACCCCCGATGCCGTAGCCATGCACTTCCGCGACCGGGCCACGACGTACCGCGAACTGGAGCACCAGGCCCGCCGCGTCGCCAACGGGCTGGCGGCCGAAGGCCTGGGACCCCAGGCGCGCGTGGCGATTCTCGACAAGAACTCCGACGTGTTCTTCGAGATCCTGTTCGGCGCGGCCATGCGCAATCAAGTGCTGGTTTCGGTGAACTGGCGCCTCGCGGGCCCCGAGGCGGCGTACATCATCAACGACGCGCAGTCGGAGATTCTGTTCGCCGGACCCGAGTACCACGCGCTGGTCGAAACGATCCTGCCCCAGTTGCCCACGGTGAAGAAGGTGGTGACGCTCGGCGATGCGCACCCGCAATGGGAGGCCTACGCCGCCTGGCGGGACCGGCAGAGCGATGCGCCGGCGACGGTCCCCTCTGCCGATGACGACGTCGCCATCCAGCTCTACACGTCCGGCACCACGGGACATCCCAAGGGCGCGCAGCTCACCAACTACAACTTCATGGGGCTGCTGCCCTCGGCCGTCGAACAGTGGGGTAGTTGGGACGCTTCCGTGGTCAGCCTGGTCGCGATGCCGCTGTTCCACATCGGCGGCACCGGCTACGCGCTGGTGGGTTTCTACGTCGGCGCGAAGAACGTCATCCTGCGCGAGGTGATCCCCGCCGAGATCCTGCGCCTGATCGCCGAGCACCGGGTTACGCAGACCTTCGTGGTGCCGGCCGTGATCCTCTTCCTGCTGCAGTGCCCGGAGATCGCCAGCACGGACCTCTCGAGCATGAAGCTGATGATCTACGGCGCGTCCCCCATCGCGGTGGACCTGCTGCGTCAGGCCCTGAAGACCTTCCCGTGTGGCTTCGCCCAGGTCTACGGCCTCACGGAGACGACGGGCGCCTTCACCTATCTGCGCCCCGAGGATCACGATCCGGCAAACGACCGGATTCTGCGCTCGTGCGGCAAAGTGCTGGAGGGCGTCGAGGTCCGGGTGGTGGATAGCGAAGGCAACGCGCTGCCGCCGGGGCAGGTGGGCGAGATCATCATCCAGAGCGCCCAGAACATGAAGGGCTACTGGAACCTGGCGGCCGAAACCGCGAAGGCGCTCCGCGGCGGCTGGTTTTACACCGGCGACGCCGGTTATTTCGACGAGCAGGGCTATCTGTTCATCCACGACCGCGTGAAGGATATGATCATCTCGGGCGGCGAGAACATCTATCCGGCCGAGGTGGAGAGCGCACTGTTCGGGCATCCCGCGGTGGCCGACGTCGCCGTCATCGGCGTGCCGGACGAGAAGTGGGGCGAGGCGGTGAAGGCGCTGGTGGTGCGCAAGAAAGGCGCCGACGCGTCGCCCGAGGAGCTGATCGCCTTCGCGCGGGAGCGGATCGCGCACTACAAGGCCCCCAAGTCCGTGGACTTCGTGGACGTGCTGCCGCGCAATCCGTCGGGCAAAATCCTGAAGCGGGAACTCCGCCAGCCGTACTGGGAAGGTCGCCAGAGCCAGGTGGTTTAGTACATCACCGCGTGCGCGCGGTCCGCGCGGAGCAGCATCCAACGGCGGTCGAGTTCCGGCCCCAGCTTCGCATCCAGGCGCACGGCGGCGGCGTAGTCCTGGCGCGCGGCGGCGTCATGACCGAGGCACAGGTGGACGAGACTGCGATTCCCGTAGCCCTGCGCGAGCTCGGGGTTCAAGGCCAGGGCCTGACCCAGATCGGCGAGGGCGCCCCGGTAATCGCGTAACTCGAAGCGGAGGGCGCCCCGGTTGTAGCGGACGATGTCGGTGTCCTCCACCTCCACCAGCCGGTTGTAGTCGGCGAGCGCGCCGTAGAGATCCCCCAGCGACTTGCGGACGTTCCCCCGGTTGTTCAGTACCAGCGTCATGCCGGGACTGGCCGCGAGCGCGGCATCGAAGTCCGCGAGGGCGGCGGCGTGACGCTCCTGTTCCATGTAAATGGTGCCGCGCCCGGCGAGCGCGAAGGCATGCCGCGGATCGATCTGCAGGGCAAGCGAGTAATCGGCGAGCGCGCCCTCCAGGTCCCCCAGGCGAGAGCGAAGCACCCCGCGATTGTAGTGCGCGGTGGCGTTGAAGGTGTCCATCACCAGCACCGGCCGGCGGGATCCGGCGGCGAACGACTGGCCTAGCGCCGGCCGCTCGCGAAACCCGGAGTTCAGTTCGATCGCGCGGGATAGATCGCGGATCGCTCCAACCAGATCGCCCTGCGCGCTCTTCTTCACGCCGCGGTCGAACCACAGTTGTGCCGAGCGGGGATCCTGCGCGCCGCACAGCGTTGCCATTGCCAGCCAACACCAAATCCGCATCGCGACCTCTGCCAGGAAGTACTGGAAAAATCGCGAATCGTTGGCCCGTTCGCCCCAAAGCGCGGCGAACTTCCCAGAAGGTTAACCGCCCACCGAGCCGGTCTCGCGCAGCAGGCGCAGGTGGAACTCGACCGCGCGCTCCACGCCCTCGCGCGTGATGTTCTCCATCGTGTCGTGATCCGTGTGGTAGTAAGGCGGCGATTGGATCAGGCAGAACGTCTTCCACTGCGGGGGGCTCGCCAGACGTTCGCCCAGTACAAAAAGATCACTGATCATCGCCTTCACCGGCGGCGGATCCACCAGGCACAGCGACGTCTCGCGACAGAGCCGTGGCGCCGCCGCCTCCACCTCCGGCCAGCCCTGCGGACCGTAGTACGCCGCGCGCCGGTCGTTGTTGCCCTGCGCGTCCAGGTGCTCCAGCATCAGAACCTCGGTGATGGCAGAGGCTCGCGCCGCGCCGGCGTCCAGAAACGCGCGCATGCCGAGCCCGCCGTCGTGGTGCGCCGATTGCGCGAGGAACCAGAACGAGGCGCGTTTCGCTCTCGGGATCTGCTGGAGACGCGCCGCCAGCGCCACCAGCGCCGCCAGGCTGGTTGCATTGTCGCAGGCTCCTGAGAAATAGCTGTCGAGATGCGCCGAGAACAGCACGGTCTTCGGGATGCCGCCCGCCAGATAGCCAGTCGCGTTGCTGGCCTGGCGCTGGAAGAACGGGTCATAACGGACGGCCGCCTTCAGCACGCCGCCCTGCGCGATCTTCTTTCCATCGGCCGCGCCTACCGAGAAACAGGCGATGGGTCGCCGCAGTTCCGGATACGCCGCGTCGCGAATGGCGAACGCGCGATCCAGCGGCGGGACGCTTTTCCAGCCGCCGTCGCCGGAAGCATGCGCGAAGACCAGCCCCGCGGCGCCGGACTCCACCGCGCGGCGATACAGGTTCTCCTCGCGCACCAGATTCTTTTCGGCGGGATTCGCCACGAAGATCCATTTGCCGCGGGCGTTCGCGGCTTCCGTCCACGGGACCACCGGCGCCGGCTCCGGCGGTACGAAGCGCGAATCGGCCGGCAGCGGCACGGCGCTGGCGAGAGCCGCGCCGTTTAGTTCCAGGCTCCAGCCGGTGGCACGATACGCCGGCACGGTCAGCGGCTCCAGCTTCGCGCGATCCACGAACGGGCCCAATTGCTTCGACACCAGCGCCGCACTGGCACGTTCCTCTTGCGAGCCGCCGAGCCGTCCCCACAGCATGCGCCGTTCGCCGTTGGCCTCCGCGATCTTCACGTGGCGCCGCACCAGATCGAGGACGTCCACCGCCTTGCCGCGCGCTGCCAGCGGCAGCGCCGCTCCCCATAGAATCGAACGCCGGGAAACCATGCCGCTATCGTAGCGCGCATGTTGTATCCTTGCGAATCCGGATGCGTTACGCGATCCTCGGCTTCGTGCTCCTGGCGGGATGCGCACCCGCCCCGGCGCCGCGCACAGCGCCGGCCCCGGACCCGGTGCGGATCACCATGTTCTACGCCGTGCCCTCCAAGATCCCCAAAGGTGAGGTCGCGCAGCTTTGCTATGGCGTCGAGAACGCCGTGTCGGTCGCGCTCCAGCCGCCCGTCGAGCAACTGAAGCCCTCCATTAACCGCTGCTTCGAGATCCGCCCGGCGCAGCGCACCGAGTACGAACTCACCGCGACCGGCGCGGACGGACGCACCGATAAGCAGCGGGTGACCGTGGAGCTGGTAGGTCCCCGCGTGCGCATCGTTGAGGTGCAGGTGAGCGCCCTCGAAGTGGACCCGGGCGAGGCAGTCAGCATCTGCTGGAAAACCGAGAACGCGCGCAGCGTCGAGGTCTTCCCGGAGGGTTTGAAACTCTGGAAGCCGAACTGCGTCAACGATCATCCGCGTGAAACCCGCGTCTACAAGGTGATCGCGCGCGGGGACGGCGGCATCGAGGACACCGAAAAGGTCGAGGTCCGGGTGCGCCAGCCGTCCAGGTAGTTCTGAGAAGCCGGGCAGATGGGTGGGGGATGGCCTCGAAGCGGCGTCAACGGGGAAACTGGACGCGGACGCGGCGCTGGAGGGTCTGGTACAGCGGGCCGACTTCGGCGAACGTGTGAACGGTGGCCAGGACGCCAGCAAGGCCGCGCTCGCGGTCGATCCAGGGGGAGAAGCCCCAGGCGCCGGGCGAGCTGATCTCGAGTCCCTGCCCCGCGGGCGTCTGCCGCTCGATCCAGGCGCCGATGCCGTAGCCGAACTTGGCGCTGCGGGGCTCGACGCCCCTCACCTGGA
This sequence comes from uncultured Solibacteraceae bacterium, assembly GCA_964471915.1. Classification (GTDB taxonomy): domain Bacteria; phylum Acidobacteriota; class Terriglobia; order Bryobacterales; family Bryobacteraceae; genus JAIEPW01. Next base: position 215,111 of record CAYYID010000001.1, read on the forward strand.
GCCACGGGGAGAAGGCGATTTTGGCGCCGCCGGTCTGGTCCCGTTCGATTTCGGCGACGGCGCGGGCGGATAGAACACGCCGGCCGCGGAACTTGCCGCCGGCGAGGAGCATTTCGAGAAACCGGAGGTAGTCGTCGAGCGTGGATTGCACGCCGGCCTCGACGCGGGGGTGGTCGCGGCGCGAGTAGGCGAGGGCGGTGCGGGTGAGGCCGAGTGGTTTCGCCAGGCGCTCGTCAAAGAGATCCGCGAGCGGCCGCTTCGCCGCGATTTCGAGGATGCGGCCCGCGACGTTCATCGAGTTGCCGCCGTAGGCGAAAGCCTTGCCGGGCTCGGCGAAGAGCGTGAACTTGAGGATTTCTTCGGCGCAGGAGGAAAATGTCCCGGTGCCGTTGATGGCGCAATCGGGGTTGCCGGCGCTGCCGGGCATGCCGGAGGTATGGGAGAACATCTGGCGCAGCGTGGCGGCGGCAACCGGCGGCGGCGCGTTCGGGAAATACTTGCCGGCCGTGTCGTCAAGCGACACTTCGCCGCGATCGACGGCGGTCATCAGCAGCGCGCCCATCATCCACTTGGAGGCGGAGGCGATGGAGACGGGCAGCGCGGGATCGAAGCCCGGAGTGACGTGGCGGTGGACTTCCTTGCCGGCGCGGAGGATGGCCACGGCGCAGCCGGCGGGAGCGGCGGCAACATCGGCAGCCATCTTGCGGTCGATGCGGCCGGCGGTGCCGGCCAGGGCCGGCTTGCGGAGTTTGGCGCACGCGTCGTCAAGGTAACGGTCGATGCGCGCGAACTCGGGGCGCGCGGGCGGCAAGGCCTCGCGCACCAGCTCCTTCACGCGCGTGTAGGCGGGCGTGATCTCGGGGAAGCGGCTGACGGTGGCGAAGACGCCCGCGACATTGTGGGCGCGGTCCACCCAGGGGCTCCAGCCCCAGGCGCCTTGCGATCCGATCACCACGCCCGTGCCGTCCGGGTCCTTTTCCTCGAGCCAGACGCCGAGGCCGTAGCGGGTGGCGGGGTCCGCGCCTTCGATGCGGGCGTAGGGGGTGAAGGCGATGCGCGCGCCGCGGGTCTGGTCGCGCTCGATCTCGGCAATGGCTTTCTCGGAGAGGATCCGGCGTCCGCCGGACTTGCCGCGGGCGAGGATCATGGCGAGGAAGCGGGCATAGTCTTCGGCGTTCGCGGACATGCCGGCGGCGATTTGCGGCTGCTCGCGTTTGGGATAGGCGAGATTGGCCCGCAAGCCGAGGGGCCTGGCGATCCGTTCCGCGAAGAGCTCGGCGACGGGCTTGCCCCCCACGATTTCCAGGACGCGCCCGGCGACGTTCATGGAGTTCGCGCCGTAGGCGAACACGGTTCCAGGAGGTCCGGCGAGCGGGAGCGCCAGCACTTGTTTCGTGCACTCGCCCGGACCGAGGTCGCCGTTGACGACGCACTTGTGGTTGCGGGCGCTGGGCGGCAGGCCGGAGGTATGCGAGAACATCTGGCGCAGGGTGATCTTCGCCGCATCGCCGGTGAGTTCGGGAAAGAACTTGGCGGCGGGGTCGTCAAGCGAGAGCTTGCCTTCATCGACGAAGGTCATCAGGAGCGCCGCCGTCATCCATTTCGTCGCGGAGGCGATGGTGACGTACTCGGCGGGATCGAAGCCCGCAACGCTCTTGCGGTGGATCACCTTACCGTCGCGGACGATCAGGACGGCACAGCCCTGGCGCGGCTTGGCGGCATCGGCGGCCATCCGCGGGTCGATGACGGTCGCGGGAGGTCGGGGATTGCGGATCGGGGCGCAGGCTTCGTCGAGGTAACGGTCGAGCGTGGAGAAGTCCGGCCGCGCGGCCAGCAGGGGCAGCGCGGCCAGAACCGTCGCGAGGAATCTCACGCCGTCAGAATACCAGCCGGAGGGCGAGCTGAATTTCGCGCGCCGCACCCGCGGCGGTGACGACGCCGAAATTGGCGCCGTTGATGGCCGCGCCGGGGCGGGCGAAGTTCACGGCGTTGGTGACGTTAAACAGTTCGGCGCGGAACTGCAGATTGACGCGGTTCTCGAAGAACTGGTTGTTCTTGAAGAACGAGACGTCGAAGGTAGTGACGCCGTCCTGACGCAGAATGCTGCGTCCGGAGTTACCGAAGGTGTTCAACGGCTGGAGGACGAACGCGGAGGTGTCGAACCACCGCGCGGGCGTCCGCTGGTCCGCCGGAAGCGTACCGTTGCCGATACGGTTCGGGCGCTGGGTGGCCAACGTGCCGATATTGGCGCGATCGCCAACGACGTTGATGGTGAAAGGATTGCCGGTCTGGAGCTGGAGAATGCCATTCACCTGCCAGCCGCCGACCAGGCGGTTGACGAACGCTCCGGCGTTGTTCAGCCAGGGCTTGCCTTTGCCGAAAGGCAACTCCCAGATGCCGTTGGCAGCGAAGCGGTGCTTGATGTCGAAAGCGGACGGTCCGTACTCGAGGAAGCGCGCGTTGTAGATCTGGTGCGGCGTGGAGGCGTCGTCAATCGAGGAGGAGTAGGTGTCCATCGACTTGGCCCAGGTATAGTTGGCCAGGAAGCTGAAGCCCTTGGAGAAGCGGCGTTCGAGCGAGGCGGTCATGGAGTTGTAGTTCGAGTTTTCGCCGGCCATGAACTGCCAGATGGAGCCCCACTGCGGGTAGGGACGGCGCTGCTGGAGGGTGCGGGTATCGCCGGGCTGGAGCAGCGGGGCGGCGTTCCAGTCGAGGCGGCCGACGAGCTGGCGGCCGATGGAGCCGACGTAGCCGACTTCGAGGACCATCTGTCCGGGAAGCTCGCGCTGGATATTGAAGTTCCAGGACGCCATGTAGGGGGACTTGCGCTCGCGGTCCACGACGTTAATGACGCCGCCGGCCGCGACCGCGGCCTGGGCCGGCGGATCGAACAGCGTGTCCATGCTCCGCGGCCGGGCGGTGGCTCCGAGCGCCGATTGCAGGACCACGCGCGCTCCGGGGTTGCTGCCGATGGCGAGCACGTCATTCAACTGGGCCATGGCATAGAACATGCCGGCGCCGGCGCGGATGACGGTTTTGCGAGTTACCGACCAGGCCATGCCGATGCGCGGCGCCCAGTCCTGGGTGTCGCCGAAGAAGGCGTGCTTTTCGCCGCTGACGCGGATGAACGGCGAGCTGATGTTGAAACCATAGGCGCTGGGCGCCTTGCGCAGCGTGTTGGTTCCAGTGTTGAAGTCGAAGTAGCCTTCAGATCCGCCCATCTCCCGCCAGGGCGACTGATACTCGTAGCGGAGGCCGAGGTTGAGCGTGAAGTTGGGGCGCAGCTTGATGTCGTTTTGGATGAAGCCGGCGTACTGCGTCATCCGGTAATCGGTGAGAGCGCGGGTGTAGGCGGTTTCGGCGAACTGGTAATAGCCGAGAGTATAGTCGGCCAAAGAGTTGCCGGTGAACTGGCCATTGAAGATGAGGCGAGGTACGGTCTGGTTGGTGATGAGCTGGGGTGCGCGGTTGTGCCGGATATCGATACCAAGGGTGATGTTCTGCTTGCCCTTGACCCAGGCCATAGTGTCGGAGAGGGCGTAGGTGTTGGTCCACTGCCGGAAGGTGTTGGTCCAGTGACCGAAGGACACGGGGGCGCCGGGAGCACCGAAGCCTGCGATCTGCATGCGCGGCAGCGCGTAATCGGCGGGAGCGGTTTCGGTGTTGCGGAGGCCGATCTGCGTGGCCAGGTTCTGGTCGGCCAGCTCGGCGAAGCCGGTGGCCATGAAGTTCCGGGTGAATCCGACCTTGAGGGTGTTGATGAGCGTGGGCGAGAAGATGTGGGTCTCCTGCACCACGACGTTGCGTCCGTTGAGGGGGAAGCTGGTGCCGCGGAAGGGAGTGAGGCCCGGATTGATGAGATCCCAGACGGAGTTGGAGTAGCGGCCGAAGATCGAGTCCTTCGCGGAGAAGGTGTGGTCGGCGCGGATGTGGTACTGGTCGAAGTCGTCGCGATTGGAGGGCGCGCCCTGGTAGTTTCCGGCGGGCCCGCTGGTGTTGGGCGCGGGGATCCCGACGGCGTTGAAGTTCCTGGCTACCTGAGAGAGGCGGTCTGCCGGGATCCGGTTGCCGGGGAAGGGCTGGTTGTTGTTCAGGGGATCGCGGAGGGGCGTCGCGAGGGCGGAGAAGTCGCCGGCGAGCTGGCGCGGATCGGGAACCTGGGCGAAGGCCTGATTGGCGCGGCGCTGGCGCCGGCTCTCCCAGCCGCCGAAGAAGAAGGTCTTGTCCTTGATGATCGGCCCGCCGAAGGACGCACCGAACTGGTTCAGGCGGAAGGGCGGCTTCTTGCCGCCATCGAAAAAGCCCGGCGAATCGAAGAAGTCGTTGCGGACGAACTCGTAGGCCGACCCGTGGAACTGGTTGGTGCCATTGCGGATCGAGACGCTGATGACGCCCGGGCTGGCGCCGTATTCGGCCGAATAGAAGTTGCGCTGGATCTTGAACTCGCGGACGACGTCGGGCGGGGGCAGGATGGAACTTTCTCCGAACCGGGCGCCGCGGGACTCCTGACCGTCGATGAGGAAGCTGTTGAAGCTGCCGCGTCCGCCGGCAACGTGCGCGGTCAACTGCGGGCGGCCGAGGCGGGCCGACTCGGAACTGGCGAGCGTGGCAGGGGCGACGCCGGCCGAGAGGTTGGCGAGCTGGATGAAGTTGCGGCCATTGAGCGGCAACTCCGTGACGGGGCGCCCCTCGATCACCTGACCGATGGTCGGGTTCTCGGTCTTGAGCTGGACGGCGCTGGCTTCGACGGTGACGCGCTCGGAGACTTCGCCGATCTCGAGGGTGAGGTCGAGTTGCGCGGTCTGGTCGATGAGGAGCTCGAAGTCCTTGACCGAGGTCGACTTGAAGCCCGGTTTCGTCGCGCCGAGCGTGTACTTGCCGGGCGGCAGCGAAGGGAAGCGGTAGAGGCCTTGTTCGTTGGTATCGGATTCGCGGGTGGCGCCGGTTTCCTGGCTCTGCAGGGTGACCTTGGCTCCAGGGATCACGGCGCCGGAGCGGTCGACTACCCGTCCGGTGATGGTGCCCGAAACGATTTGGCCGTAGAGCGCCGCCACAGACCAGGCGAGACTCAAGGCTAGAGCAAGAAAGCGCATTACAGACCTCCCGGCAGAACGTTGCGATGAACGTATCACAATGGCAGGACGACGGTTGCGTGCTATTTATTCGGACTCGATAACCCGATCATTCGATCGAAGTTTGCGGATCCAGGACCAGCCAGCAGAGCATGGCGAGGGCCCAACTGGCGGCGAGGAGGTAGAGAAACGGGGTCCAGTCGCCGCCGGTTTCTTCGAGCATCAGGCTGCCGGCGTAGGGTGAGGCGGCGCCGGCGAAGTTGCCCATCATATTGAGGACACCCGACGCGGTGCCGGCGTACTTGCCGCCCATGTCCATGCAACTGGTCCAGGTGGCGACCAGGACGCAGTCGCAGCAAAAGCTGGCCGCGCCCATCCAGAGCATGGCGGGGAGGACGGCTTCGGTGCGGTTGGAGAGGACGAAGAGCGCCGCGCCGGTGAGGATCCCAATGGCGCCGACGCCACGGCGGGCGGCGCGCGCGCCGAAGCGCCAACTGAGGCGAGGCAAGGCAAAGCCTGAGAGCAGCGCCCCGAATCCGCCGAAGAAGAGCGGGATGATGGCGTAGCGGGAGCTTTCGGCGGGGGTGAGGTGGCGGGCTTCCTGCAGGTAGGTGGGCAGCCAGGTGATGAAGAAATACCAGCCGAAGGCGAGCAGGAAGTATTGGATCCAGAGGAGCCACAGCGAACCGGAGGAGAAGATCTTGCGCCAGGGTACGCGCGAGTGGCCGGCGGCGTGGGTGCTTAAAGGAAGAAGCAGTTGCTTCTCGGCGGCGTTCAAGGCCGGATGCCGCTGCGGGTCGTCGCGATACCAGCGCGCGAAGAAGAAGCACCAAACGAGACCGAGGGCGCCGAACAGGACGAACGCGCCTCGCCAGTTGAACCATTGGAGCACCAGGATCACCAGCGGGGGCGTGAACGCGCCGCCCCAGCGGGCGAAGGTCCACATCAAGCCCTGGGCAGGCGCGTGCTCATTGGGGCGCAGCCACACGGAGTACATCTTGGTGATGCTGGGGAAGCAACCGGCTTCGCCCATGCCGAAGAGGAAGCGGGTGATCCAGAGCGAGACATAGCTGAAGGCGGCGCCGGTGAGCGCGGTGAAGGCGGACCACATCAGCACGATGCGGACCAGGACGCGCCGCGCGCCGAGACGGTCGCCGAGCCACCCGCCGGGGATTTCGAACGCGGCGTAGGAGAGCGCGAAGGCGGAGAAAACGGCGCCCATTTGCGTCCGGGTGAGTCCGAGGTCGCGGGTGATGAGGGGCGCGGCTTGCGAGATGGACACGCGATCCACGTAGGCGAGGATCGCGAGCGTGATCGCGAACACCACCACCCAGTAGCGGGCCCGGCTCGGAGGCATCCGCTAATTATGCACCAGGCGCTCCAGAGCATACTCCGCGATGACGAGGTCCTCGACACCGAGCCCGGTGAAGTCGGCGACCGTGATGGCGGTGTCCGCGAAGACTTCCGGGGCTTCGAGGAAGGCGCCCATTTCTACCGCAGCGAGTTCGGGAGCGTGCTGCAACTCGCCGAGCCGCTCGCCCTGAGCACGGGAATCGACGAGGATGCAGGCGGCGGCGCGGAGGATGGCGGGATCGAGTTCCTGCTTGCCGGGCGAGTCGGCACCGATGGCATGAACGTGGGTTCCGGGCTGGAGATCGTTCCGGCGCAATAGCGGGATCCTCGAGGCGGTGCAAGTGACGAGGAGGCGGGCGGCGGCGGCCACTTCGCCGGGCGTCTCGCACCGCGACACCAGGATACCCGGCAGCGCGACGTGCAACTCGTGGCGCAGGGCTTCGGTTTTCTCAGGATTGCGCCCCCACACGAGGATCTGGTCGAGTTGGAGGACGGCGGCGTGGAGGCGGGCGCTGAGCCGCGCCTGGACGCCCGTGCCGAGGATGCCGAGCACGCGGTCCGTGCGGCCGAGGTCGCGCGTGAGCATCGCAGCGACGGCGGCCGTGCGCAGGTCCGTGAGGTAGCCCTGGTCGGCGAGCAGCGCCGCAAGTCCGCCGGTGCGCGCGTCGAAGACCAGCATGCAGCCGTTGGGTCCCGCGGCGAAGGACCCGGCGGCTTTGAGGGCGAAATGCGCCCCGCCCTTGCGATACGAGGCCTTGATGTGGACCTCGCCGCCGGCGGGGTCGAGGTGCATCGGCAAGGGCGTCTGGCACTCGCCGCGGTGGTGGGCGAGCAGGGCGTCGCGCATCAGTGGGATGGCGTCCGGTTCGTGAACAGCGGCGCGGATCCGTTCGAGCGGGAAGATCATGCGCAGACCACCTTGCGCACCGTATCGTAGCTGACGTTGCGGCCGCACACCAGCACCACGGCGGGACCGGTTTCTACCTTCAACCGGCCCGACAGAGCCGCGGCCACCGTGACCGCGGCGGTGGGTTCGATCAGGTACTGGTGCCGCGCGAGCATCCAGCGCATGGCGTCGAGGATCTCGGGTTCGCTGACCAGCGCCGCGCCGGCGATGCGCCCGCGCAGAACGTCGAAGGTCCGGCGGCCGATGCCGCCCTCGACGCCGGCCGCGAGCGTCTCCACGGCCGGCAGCTTCGTTACCGCTTCGCCGCGCTCGAGCGACAGCGCCAGCGCGGGCGAGTCCCGGTGCTGGCAGCCGGTAACGGTAACGCCGTCCGCGAAGGCGCAAAAGCCGGCGGCCAGACCGCCGCCGCCCACCGGGACCAGCGCGGCGGCCAGGCCGGGGATCTGCTCCAGGGTCTCCGCGGCGAGGGTGCCGCCGTTTCCCGCCATGATGTCGTCCTCGTCAAAGGCAGAGACGAAGTGACGGCCTTCGCGTGTGGCGATTTCCCGCGCCCAATCCTCGGTGTCGTCGTAGCCGGGGAAGTCCGAGACACGGACGTCAGCGCCGAGAGCGCGCATGCCGGAGAGCTTGGCGGCGTCCACCGAGCGCGGCACGCAAATGGTGACCGCGCGCCCCAGTTGCCGCGCGGCGTAGGCCATCGCCTTGCCGTGATTGCCTGCCGAGCAGGTGAGCGCCGGGCGATCGCCGAGCCGCGCCAGGCGGAACCAGGCGCCGCGGATCTTGAACGATCCGGTCAACTGGAGGTTCTCGAGCTTCAGCCAGGTCTCGACCCCGAGGCGCTCGCTCAGCTCGGGCGACGCCTCCACCGGCGTGACCCGGATTTTGCCGCGCAGGAAGTCCGCCGCTTCGTGGATCAGGTCCTTCATGCGCAGTATTGGGCGGCGGTGGCGACGAGGATCCGCGCGCATTCCTCGACGGAGGCGAGGTCCACCCATTCCTCGATGGCGTGCGCGCCGGCGCCCGCCGGACCGAAGACGACGGTCTCGATGCCGGCCGCCGAAGTGAGCGCCGCGTCCATCCACGGAGTGTCGCCCATGTAGGCGGTCTCGCGGCCGGTGATCGCATGGACTTGCGCGGCGAGCGTGCGGACGATCGCGGCTTCGCGCGCGACCTCGAACGGCTGGCGGACGCAATACGCGCGCGCGGACCCCTGGAACGACGGATCCTGCGTCCGCAGCGCGGCGAGGATCGCTTCGATCTCGCCGACGGCCTGGGCTTCGGTCTCGCCCGGGATGGTGCGGCGCTCGATCTGCAGCCGGCAGCGCGGCGAGTAAGTGCTCAGCCCTTCGCCTCCCGCGAGCAGCGCGGCGTGCAGCGACGGCGGACCGACCAACGGATGTGCCGTCCGGGCGCGCAGGTCCTGCTCCAGGCGATCGAGGCCGCCGAGGAACCGGCCCATACGCATGTTGGCGTCGATGCCGAGTTCAAACTTCGAGCCGTGCGCCGCCCGGCCCAGCGTTTCGACCTCGATCCAAAGGTAGCCCTTGTGCGCCAGGCAGACTCGGTTCGCGGTGGGCTCGGTGACAATCGCGGCGTCGGTCTTGACATGCTGCAGCAGGTCCGCCGTGCCGATCGATTCGTATTCTTCGTCGGCGACGGCGGCGAGCACCAGGTCCCCGCGCAGTTTGGTTCCCGCCAGCGCGCGCAGCGCCGCCATGCACGCGGCGAGGCTGCCCTTCATGTCGAACGCTCCGCGGCCGTAGAGCTTACCGTCGCGAATGGCGCCGGAGAACGGCTCCGCCATGCCCTCGACGCTGACGGTATCGACGTGCGCGTTGAGCATCAGGCTGCAGCCGCCGCCGGAGCCGGGGAGCGTCGCCGTCACCGACACGCGCCCGGGCTGCGGCTCGTAGCGCGCGATCCGCACCGGAAGGTCCTGCAGGTTCTCCGCGATGTAGTCCGTGATCGCGCGCTCGCCGCCGCCGCTCGGGGCGAGCGACGGATTCACCGAGTCGATCCGCACCAGGCGCTGCAACGTGGTGACGAGATACTCGCGGTCGATGTCCATTTACTTGGCCGTCCGGTTCCACTCGAGCACGGTCAGCAGCACGGACTGGATGCCCTTCCAGCCGCCTTCGGGCTCGTACCACTCCTCGAGCGCGTGCGCGCTGTCGGACCTGCCGCCGCCCCCGAGCGTCACCGCCGGGATCTTCATGTTGATCGGCACGTTCGAATCCGTGGAGCCGATCTGCAGCACGGGTTGCTGACCCAAATGCTGGACGGCCCAGCGCGCGGCCTTGACCAGCGCTGAATCCTCGGGCGTGAACCCGCCGTAGCGGGTGGCGAGCAGCTTGTTGTCCGCTTCCACTTTGGTTCCGGTCTTCGCGGCGCGGCGGTTTTCGTCCTCGACGGCGCGCTTCACGGACGCCAGCAGGTGCTGTTCCAGCTTCTCGAGCTCCGTGTCGCTTTCGCTGCGCATGTCGACTTCCATCCAGTTGTCGAACGGGATCGCGTTGATGGACGTGCCGCCGCCCATTTTGCCGATGTTCAGCGTGGTTTTCGGCTTGGCCGGCGGCTCATACTCGGTAAAGTAGGTCATGGCGCGGCCCAGCGCGTGCGCGGGATTGGCGCGTCCGTAATTGCCGTAGCTGTGCCCGCCCGGACCCTTGATGGTGATGCGGTAGCGCTTGCTGGCCAGCGCGCCGTTGACGACGCGCGCGGGGTTGGTCCCGTCGACGGAGATGAACGCGTCGATGCGGTCCTTGTACTGGCCCTGCTGCAGGATGTATTTCACGCCCAGCAGGTCCCCGAGCCCTTCCTCGCAGCAGTTGGCGACGAAGAGGATGCTCTTCTCGGTCTGAATTTGCGCGTGTTCCAGCGCCTCGGCGACAGCCAGGATCGTGGTCAGACCGCGGCCGTCGTCGCTGATGCCGGGGCCGACCAGGCGCTTGCCCTGGCGCTTCACCTTTACGTCGGTGCCCGCCGGAAACACGGTATCGAGGTGCGCGGCCAAGATGATGGCCCGGGGGGACTTGCCGTAGCGCCAGCCCATGACGTTGCCGCGCGGGTCGGTGGAGATGTCCTTCAGGCCGATGCGCCGGAACTCGGAGGCCAGGAAGACGCCGCGCTCTTTCTCTGCGAAGGTCGGCGCCGGGATCTCGGAGATCTGGATCTGCTTTTCGACGTGGCGGTCATGGTTGGCTTCGATGTACGCGAGAGCTTTCTTGACGTCGGCGCGTTGGGGAAGGTCACTTTGGAAGGCGAGGAGCAGCGGGACGAGCGGCAGGAGCATAGGTAGAATTATGCCATCGCCCATGGGCAAGCTCGAAACTCACTTCATGAACGTCGACCTCGAGATCTACTCTCGGGAAGATCTCCGGCCCTTGGTGGACGCTTTTGGGAAGCACGTGATGGACCTGTACGTTGGCCGCCCCCGCCGTACCTACGAAGCCCATCTCGAGGTTGCGGCCGTCACCCGAGATCCGGAAGGGACCATCCGGCAGTTCGTGCGGCTGATTCGCAAGCTCCCGCCGCAAGCCCGTCGCTGGTGGCAAGAGGCCCAGCGGCGCGAGTTCAACATCGGCGTGCAGGCTGGCGACACGCCGAATGGATGGAAGTTCGTGCTTTCACCCGAGATCGTCAGGGAAGCGGCGTCGCTGAACGCCTGTATCGGGTTCACCGTGTACTCGGCAGAGTGCCCGGGCGCAAGGGACGCAATCGCAACAGAGTCCGTCCTTCGCGCTGTACTAGCAGCGCGCCGTCTTGAAGCTGGTATCTCCCGGCGAAATCCCGCTCTTTCATCTCCGGCCGCAGGAACTCCACCTGGACCTCCCGCTTCCGCTCGTCCACAGCGAACCGGAACCACACCCGGTCCGAAAACGACCCGCGCCCGTACTCCTCGAAGTACACCTTCGAGTAAGAAAACTCCCCGCCGGTGATCTCCCAGGCGCCGGTGAGCGGCGTCACGCGGCGGTCCGCCCGCGCGTCGGCGTAGGCGAAGCCGAACGCCGCCGCCACCAGCACCGCCGCCGTAATCCAGCGCGCTGTGCGCCACCAGGGAAACCGCCACAACCCCTCGGGCGACGGCAGCAGCGCCCGCAGCCGCGCGCTGTCCGAGGCCACGAGCGCCAAAGCCATGACGGTGTAAAGCGACGAGTGCAGCTTCACCGGGATCCCATAGGCGAAGTTGATCGCGGCGATGTTCGCGCAGATCGGGATCAGCGCCAGCGCGCCCAGCCACCAGGCCCGCGCGGAAAGCAGCAACAGGCTGCCCGCGATCTGTCCGCCCGCAATGAAGCCGCGGTACGCCGGCGAGTGCCCGAAGTAATTCCAGGTGAGTTCCATGCCGCTCAGGGACCCGAACGGCAGATCGAGCGCGTAGTACGACTGCGATAGCTGCAATCCGAACAGCTTCGCCGCGGCGTAGCTCAGGTAGGTGTAGGCGAGCGCGAACCGCGCGGCGAGGCGCGCCGCGTTGCGCAGTTCCCGCACACGGCCCCGGTTCCGCGCGAGTTTCACGGCCGCCGCGGCGAGCGTCGCGGACGCCGGGATCACCTTGAGGTCATCCCAGGGGAGCGGCAGGAAATCCTGCGCGAGCTGAAACAGACTGAAGAAAGAGTACGCCGCGAACAGCCAGGCAAGGAGAAGATCGGCAAGCATCCGGGAGGATTACGGTGGATCGCCGCCCGGCGGATTTCCTCTTCTGAATCCAGAACGTCAGGCGCTGGCATGTGCATCACGATGTGCGCTCAGAGGCCGAGCCCCTCGAAGAGTCCATCGCCGATGCGCCAGACACCGATCCGGCACCCTCAATCCGGGATCAACCCGCCCACCGCCGCCGCAACGTCTGGGTCTCTTCCCTCCACCATGTCCTCCGCGCGGCGCACGATCGAACCGTTCCACTTCGGGTGCGTCAGGATGTAGAAACGCTCATCACGCACCGCCTCGAAAACGCGCTCCGCGACCTCCGCCGGATCGATGCCGGCCTGGATCCGCTCCTGGAAACTCGCCTCCATCTGCAACTGCTCGGCGGACTTCTCGTTCCCGCCCGACAAGTCCGGCATGCTCGAAAAGATCTTCGTGTTCACGAAACCCGGACACAACACTGACGCCTTCACCGGCGCGTTGCGGATGGTCAACTCGTAGTGCAGCGATTCTGTGATCGTCACCACCGCATGCTTCGACGCATGGTACGCCGCGCCGAACGGCAGCGACAGCACCCCGGCGAGCGACGCGGTATTCACCACGTGGCCTTCCTGGCCCTGTTGCAGCAGCAGCGGCACGAACGTCCGGATGCCATGCACCACGCCCCAGACGTTGGGTCCGAAGACGTAGCTCCAGTCCGCGTCCGTCAGCTCCCAGCACGGCTTCAGCGGACCTCCCACGCCCGCGTTGTTGCAGACGACATGCACCGCTCCGAAACGCAGTAGCGTCTTGGCGGCGATGCCGTCCACGTCCGCCGCGTTCGCGACGTCCGCCGCCACGCCCGCGGCCTCCGCGCCCTGTTCCGTCAACGCCGCCACGGCGGCGTCCAGCGCCGCTTCGTCGCGGTCCGCCAGCACGACCTTCATGCCTTCGCGAGCGAAACGCGCCGCCATTGCCCGGCCGATGCCGCTCGCGCCTCCGGTGATTACCGCTACCTTGCCGCGGAATTCTTTCATGAGGAAAGTATACGGGTTAAGATCGAAAGTTATGCGGAAACTGGCTGTCCTGTGTCTCGTCCTGCTCGCGCCCGCCCAGCAGCGCTTCAACCTCTCCATCGACAACATCATGCGCGGACCCGAGCTGGTCGGCTATGAGCCCTCGTCCCCCCGCTGGTCCGGCGACGGCCAGCGCGTCTTCTTCCAATGGAAGCAAGCCGCCGATCCGCTGGCGCAGCCCATGGACACCTGGGTAGTGAACCGCGACGGCTCGGGTCTCCGCAAGCTCTCCGAAGACGAGGCACGGCAGGCGCCGCCAGCCAGCGCCGTCTTCACCCGCGACCGCCGGCGCGCCGTCTACGTCACCGGCGGCGACCTCTATCTCTACGACTTCACCAAAGACGCCGCGCGCCGCCTCACCAAGACCGGCGAGACCGAGAACGGACCCCACTTCACGCACGACGAACAGTCCGTGTGCTTCGCGCGCGGCGGCAACCTCTACCGCCTGACGCTGCAGGACGGCTTCCTCGAGCAGCTCACCGACATCCGCCCCGCCGGCGCGGCGCCCGCCGCCGGCGGTCCCGCGCCGCCCTTCCGCGGCGCAGCCGAGCTGATGTCGGGCGGCCGCGAAGGCGAGCAGAAGGGCACCGACAGCCAGGAGTTCCTCAAGAAAGAAGAAAAGGAACTGCTCGCTGTCGTCCGCGAGCGCGCCAAGCTCCGCGAAGAGGCCGAGGCTCGCCGCAAACGCGAGAACCCCCGCAAGCCCTTCACGCTGGGACCGCGCCAGAACGCCGCGCAGTTGCGTCTCTCGCCCGACGGCAAGACTGTCGCCGCGCTGATCGTCGAAACCGACACCCGCACCAAGACCGCCGCCGTGCCGAACTACGTCACTGAGGACGGCTATACCGCCAACCTCCCCACGCGCAACAAGGTGGGCGACGAGCAGCCGAAGAACCGCCTCGCGATCCTCGATGTCGCCACCGGCGAGTCGAAGTGGGTTGACCACGGCCAGAAGCTCGCCGGCGACGCGAAAAAAGAGCGCCCCGCTCAGCTCTCGCTGCCCCTGTGGAGCGAGGACGGCTCCAAAGCGATCGTCGTCGCCCGCGCTTCCGACAACAAGGACCGCTGGATCCTAGCGCTCGACCCCGCCACGGCGCAGACCCGCGTTCTCTTCTCGGATCATGACGACGCCTGGCTCGGCGGCCCCGGTTCCGGCACCCTCGGCTGGCTGAAGGACAATCGCACCCTCTATTTCCAGAGCGAGCGCGACGGCTTCGCGCACCTCTATTCCGTCGCCTTCGACGGCGGCGACCCGAAGCAGCTCACCGCGGGTAAGTTCGAGGTCACCGATGTGGAACTCTCGCACGACGGCTCCCGGTTCTGGCTCACCACCAGCGAAGGCAGCCCGTTCGAGCGGCACTTCTACTCGATGCCCGCCGGGGGCGGCGAGCGCAAGCGGATCACGTCCGCCGCCGGCAGCCACCGCGTCACCCTCTCGCCCGACGAAACGTGGCTCGCCAATCTCTATTCGTTCACCACGAAGCCCACCGAGCTGTACACGATGGAGAACCGTGCCGGCGCTTCGCCGAAGCAGCTCACTGCTTCGCCCACGGCCGAGTGGTCCTCTTACAAATGGACCGAGGGCCAGCTCGTCGAGATCCCCGCTCGGGACGGCGCGAAAGTCCCGGCGCAGTTGCTCAAGCCCGCGAACTTTAAGAAGGGCGGGCCCGCGGTCATCTTCGTCCACGGCGCGGGCTACCTGCAGAACGTCCACCGCTGGTGGTCGAACTACTACCGCGAGTACATGTTCCACCACTTCCTGGTCGAGAACGGCTACGCCGTGCTGAACATCGACTACCGCGCCTCCGCCGGCTACGGGCGCGACTGGCGCACCGGCATCTACCGCTTCATGGGCGGCAAGGACCTCGACGACCACGTCGACGGCGCGAAGTGGCTGGTCGAAACCCAGGGCGTCGACCCGAAACGCATCGGCATCTACGGCGGCAGCTACGGCGGGTTCATCACCCTGATGGGTATGTTCACCACTCCGGGGACCTTCGCCGCCGGCGCCGCGCTCCGCCCGGTCACCGACTGGGCGCACTACAACCACCCCTACACTTCGAACATTCTCAATCTGCCGCAGAGCGACACCGAGGCGTACCGCAAGTCGTCTCCCATTTACCACGCCCAGAACCTCAAGGGCGCGCTGCTCATTGCGCACGGCATGGTGGACGTCAACGTCCACTACCAGGACAGCGTGCGCCTGGTCCAGCGGCTGATCGAGCTGCGCAAGGAGAATTGGGAGTTCGCCTCCTACCCCGTGGAGGACCATGGCTTCGTCCAGCCCACCAGTTGGGCCGACGAGTACAAGCGGATCTTCAAGCTGTTCGAGACGAACCTGAAGGCGAAATAGCATGCTGCGGGCGGTGCTGGCGCGTGGGGCATTGGCGTGGGTGCTGCTGATCGGCCTGGAGACCGTCCACGGCATCCTGCGGACCCTGCTGCTCGCGCCCCGCCTCGGCGATTTCCGCTCCCGCCAGGTCAGCGTCTTCACCGGGCTGGCCATCATCTTCGCCGTCGCTTGGTTCACCAGCCGGTGGC
Source organism: uncultured Solibacteraceae bacterium (assembly GCA_964471915.1). Taxonomy (GTDB): domain Bacteria; phylum Acidobacteriota; class Terriglobia; order Bryobacterales; family Bryobacteraceae; genus JAIEPW01. Next base: position 230,683 of record CAYYID010000001.1, read on the forward strand.
GCGGCGCGCCGTCGCCGCAAGCCGAACTGCGCACCGGCGCGCTGTGGGTGGCGCTCACGCTCGGCTTCGAAGTCGGCCTGGGGCGCCTGCTGGGCTTTCCCTGGTCGCGCATCTTCGAGGACTACGACGTCTCGCGCGGCGGCCTGCTCGCCTTCGGGATGCTCGGCCTGTTTCTCGCTCCGTGGCTCGCACGCCGCCTCCACCGCGGATAGACTAACGGGATCATGCGCCTCGCTCTCCTGCTGCTCGCGCTACCGTTGCTCGCCCAAGATGTCTCGAAACGCCTCGTCGGGACCTGGCGGCTCGTGACCTACGACCGCCAGCTCCCGAACGGCGAGGTCTACTACCCGCTCGGCAAGGACGCCAGGGGACGCCTCACCTACGACGCCCAGGGCCGCATGACCGCGCAGTTGATGCAGCCGGACCGCCCGCAGTTCTCGCGCCCGCAGTCGCGCGACGGCTCCGAGGAGCAGATCGTCAAGGCGTACCGCGGCTACCTCGCTTATTACGGCACCTACACCGTGCAGGAGAAGGACGGCTACATCCTGCACAAAGTCGAGGCGAGCCTCTATCCCAACTGGGTTGGCGGCAACCAGAAACGGTTCTTCCGGTTTGAAGGCGAGCGCCTGGTGCTGGAGGCCGACGCGCAGGCGCTCGGCAGGTCCCGGCTGGTGTGGGAGAAGCTCCCGTAGCGGGCGACAAGCACCCTAACCGATCCCGACAAGCCCATTACCCACACCCAACCAAAACTCAACCCAAACGGGGCCGCGACCGTCAGGGAGCGGCAAGCCCGGTTTGGTTCGAGGCGAGCGCCCTTGACCGTTCATGGCAAAATGTGGATTCTGCCGTGACCCGACTTACCTTCGCTTCCCTGTTCGCCGCCGCGCTGTGCGCCCAGCAATCGCCCAAAGCTGGCGATATCAAGACGAATCCGAAAGACGGCTTGCGCTACGCCTGGGTGCCGCCCGGCGCCTTCCGCATGGGCTGCGCGAACGGTGACGCCGAATGCGATGACGACGAAAGCCCCGCTCACGCGGTGCGCATCACCCGCGGATTCTGGATGGGCCAGACCGAAGTGCCCGTGGCAGCCTACAAGCGGTACCTGCGGGCGGCCGGCGGGTCCCTGCCGCCGGAGCCGAAGTTCAGCAGCCTGGCGCTCAACACCGGGTGGGCAGCGGATAACCTGCCGATGAACATGGTCTCCTGGAACGACGCGCGGGACTATTGCCGCTGGGCGGGTCTGCGCTTGCCCACGGAAACCGAGTGGGAGTATGCCGCGCGAGCCGGTTCCCCGGCAGCCCAGCCCGCTGCGATCGACGAACTCGCCTGGTACGCGGATAACAGCGGGGACCGCCGGATCGACAGCCAGAGCCTCTGGGAGCGGGAGTCGAACAACTTCGATGCGCGGCTGGCCGCCAATGCGAACCGCCCGCGGCCGGGCGCGCAGAAGCGGCCCAACGGCTTTCAGTTGTATGACATGCTCGGCAACCTGTGGGAGTGGGTCGCGGACTGGTATAGCGCCGGCGAGTACGGCAACCGCGGTTCCCGCGAGGTCTCCGACCCGCAGGGTCCGCCCGCCGGAGAGAGAAGAACGATGCGCGGTGCTTCCAGTTACAACGACCCGCGGGACGTCCGGTTCTCGAATCGGAACAGCAACGCGCCAGCGAACCGCTTTGGCGTGGTCGGGTTTCGCTGCAGCGGCGAGCTGCCCTCCCCGTAGTCCTTTTCTCATTCGCAACGGGGCCGCGACCGTTAGGGAGCGGCAAGGGCCGGAACCATTGACCGCAGGCTCTTCCGGTCCTTGCCGCTCCCTAACCGGCGCGGCCCCGTTCACCGTTCATGGCAAAATACGAAACTGCTGTGACCCGATTCGCCCTCGCGTCCCTGTTCGCCGCCGCGCTGTGCGCCCAGCAGACACCCGCGCCCTGCCTGGACCGCCCGGAAGCCGACCGCCCCTACAGCCGCGAGCGCCTGCTCAACGTCGTGCGCGACCAGACCCCGGCGCGTGCGGCGTATCTGATCCGCACGTGCGGCATCCGCACGCCGTGGTCCGAGGAGTTGAATCAGGCGCTGCGCGAAGCGGGCGCGGAAGACAGCGTGGTGCTGGCCGTCCGGGAGAAAGCGCCGGAACCGCCGCCGCCGAAGCCCATTCCCGCCGGACCCAAAGTCGGCGACGTCAAAGTGAATCCGAAAGACGGCTTGCGCTACGCCTGGGTGCCGCCTGGAACCTTCCGCATGGGCTGCTCGGATGGCGACACCGAGTGCTTTGACCGCGAAAAGCCCGCGCACGCGGCGGGCGGCGAAGCCGCCCCGGAAATTTTCAGCAGTCCGACCTGGGGCTTGCCGCTCCCTAACGGTCGCGGCCCCGTTGCGCACCTCATAGTGGCCACCACCAAAACAGGGGCGCGACCGTTAGGGAGCGGCAAGCCCCGGCAAGCCTCCGCAAGCTCCCGGAGAACTTTTCCCCGCCCCGGCCACTATCTTGTGTGCCGAACACGCCCGCGTATCTGATCACCTTCTCCTGCTACGGCCACATCGTCCACGGCGACGCTCCGTACTCGGTCGACCGCGCCCACAACGGTTACCGCCAGGCCTCGGTGAACATCAGCGCCCGCCGGTCGGAATACCAGCGCGGCTTGATGTGGGAGGCTCCCTACCGGCTGGACCGGCTGCGCGGGGAAGCGGTAGTCGCGGCCATCCGCGAGGTAGCCGCGTATCGGGACTGGTACGTGCACGCGGCGCACGCGCGGCCCACGCATGTGCACGTCGTGGTAGATGCTCCGGGATACCGCCCGGAGCCGGTGATGAATCAGTTCAAAGCCTACGCGACCCGCCGCCTGACGCAACTGGCGGGCGAGGCATTGCGCACCCATCGGTGGTCGCGGCACGGCAGCACCCGGTATCTGTGGACCGCCGAGAGCGTGCTCGCGGCGATCCACTATGTTATCGACGGCCAGGGCGGGCAGCCCGCCTGGTTCCAGGCCAGCGGCGCGGTGCCTGCGGCTCCAAGGTAATGTCGTATGGCTCTTGCCGGCTCTTGCCGCTCAGGTTATTGGCTCTTGCCGCTCCCTGACGGTCGCGGCCCCGTTTGCGCACCTCATAGTGGTCACCACCAAACAGGGCCGCGACCGTCAGGGAGCGGCAAGTGCCGGCAAGTGCCAGCAAGGGCCGGCAAGCCCCGGCAAAGGACCTCACTGCGACTCCCGGCGCTTCTGGATCAACTTCTTCTGCGCCTGCAATCGCTGCGAGTCCCGATACTCGCCGAGCCACAGATCCACCAGTCGCTCCGCGTCCGCGAAGTCGCCCCGGTCCGACAGGACCCCGACCCGCTCCTCCACCTCGCTTTCGACGGACCGCCGCATCGCCGCCAGACGCGCCGGACCGTCCGGTGCCTGCCGGTAGTGTTGCAACGCGCCGGCGAAGTCGCCGCGGTCGCGCGCGGCATCGCCTTCCTTCAAATGATCGACGGCCGGAACCGCCGGCTTGGCGGGTTCTTCCGTTTTCGTTACGGCGGGCGCGGGCTTCTGCGGCTCCGGCTTGGGCTGCGCCGGTTCCGGTTTGCGCGCTTCGTCTTTGCGGGGCTCTTCTTTTTTGCGAGGCTCTTCCTTGCGCGCCACTTCTCTCGGCGGCGCTGGCTTCGGCGCTCCTGGTTCCCGCCGCGTCTCCGGTTGCGGCTTCGGTTCGTCGATCTTCTTTTCCACCACCGGCGCCGGCGCCGGCGGGACCTCCGTCCGCGTCGCCAGCCACGTCCCCAACGCGGCCGCCGCAACCGCCGGAGCCACGACCAACGCCCAGGGGAACCGCCTCTTCTGAGCCGCCACTGGCGGAGGCGCCGGCGCAACCGGCGGCCGTGACACTGGCGCCTCGGGCGGCGCCGGACGCAGCATCGCTTCCAACCGCGTGATCACGGCGTCCGCGCTCGGCGGGCGGTTCTCCCGCTGCGGCGCCAGCAGCTCCACCACCAACTGGTCGAGCGCCGCCGGGATTCCGGAGCGCACCGCGCCCGGCCGCGGCGCGGGCATGCTGTTCACCCGGTGCAGGAACGGCAGCACGTCGTCGACATCCTCGAAAGCCTTGCGGCCCGTGAGCATGCGGAAGAGCGTCGCGCCCAGCGCATACAGATCGGTGCGGGCGTCCTGATGCTTGCCGGACGAAAGCCACTGTTCCGGCGCGGCATAACCCACCGAACCCATCACCACGGACTTGCTGCCGGTAGTTGCGGTGTGGTCCGCCGCGATGCCGAAGTCGATCAGCTTGGCCTGCAGGCGTCCGCCGGAGCGGTCCAGCAGCACGTTCTCCGGCTTGATGTCGCGGTGGATCAGCCCGGCGTCATGCGCCGCCTTCAGCCCCTGCGCCATTTGGAGCCCGATGTCCATGGCCTCGGGAATGCCCAACGCGCCCTGCTGGTTGATCAGCGTGTCCAGGTCGCCGCCGTCGACGAACTCCATCACGAGGATCAGATAGCCGTCCTCGGTCTGGGTCATGTGCTCGACTTTTACGATATTCGGGCAGGCATTCAGCCGCCGGATCGCCTGGCCCTCGCGGATGAATTTGCGGACGAAGGTCTCGTCGGCGGCAAATTCCTCGTGCAGCCGCTTGATGACGTGCACGGAATCGAGGAACCGGTGCCGGGCGCGATAGGCGGTCCCGAAGCCGCCGCGTCCGAGCTTCCGCTCGATGACGTAGTCGCCCTTCACGATGGTGCCGGGCGGCCACTTGTCGGCAGGTCCGAAGATGGGCGGTTCGGAACTCATGGTCCGGGAGAATAGAATATCCGATTCCGCGGCCTTGCCGGTCACAGGCCGGAATTTTGGGCTAACTCTTTCAAAAGCCGCCGTTTCCTGAAACCGAACGGGCCGGTTTTGCGGGGCCGTGCGGTAGTATCGGCATGAGTGTCAGCGAGCGGCGAGCACAACTTCAACCCGTGCAGTCAATTACACGAAAATTACCGAACGAACTCCCCCCGCTCGCCCGCGCTCTCGGACCACCCGTGGCGCTTTGCCGCGCGCGTCAGCAAGCGGCAAGCACAACTTGTATCCGTGCAATCAGATACAGAAAAATTTCCAAACGAACTCCGGAGGCGCTCAGTCGTACACGCCCTCCACCAGCCATTGCTCTTCGGGGCGCGTGAAGCAGGCGCGGTACACGCCGCCATCGGTCAGGACCAGGTCCCACTCGTCGCGATCCCAGGGATGGCTGCCCGGACCTCCGAATCGAACGGATCCGCATTGAACCCATCGTCGCTGGACCGGTGAGCGGACGGAAGAAACGTCCGTCGCTCCTGAAACAGTTTCCTGAAACCTAGGGGCGAGTGTTCGGAACAAGCTGCGGCCCTCGGGGTGTTTTAGACCTTGACTTCGGTGTTTTTCGCGCCGATACTACGGATGTTCGGTAGTATAAGGATTCACCATGCAAGACCACAATGTTCGAGTAATCTTTGCATTTTTCGCGGCAGTGCTTTCGTGCCTCTCGCAAACTGCCAATCCAACGATCCTGGCCGATCCCCCCAACGTCGCTGTGGACCATCCGAACGAGGTCCTGGTAACCTCGCGAGTTTCGTTGCAAGGTCTCGATGCATCCGCGGTCGTGTTGGAACGACTGAATGCATCGAATAGCGTCATCGCGGAACTCGGACGGTTGTATGACGACGGGACGAATGGCGATATCGCCGCTGGTGACGGAATCTTCTCACGCAAGTTACGCATGACCGCGGTCATGACCGGAGGCGTGGTGATTCGCGTGCGGGCGAGGTACGCCGCGGCGGGCGGTGGCTTCGAGAACCGCTGGTCCGAGAATCGAGTCATCGGGATCATGCGTACCGCCGTTCAGAACGCGGATTGGTCCGGATTCAACTACCTCGACTTCGTTGAGATGCTACTTAAACCACCAGCGGGATCATCAACGGTCGTCTTGTACCGCGCAACTAGTCCGGTTGGACCGTGGACGGACACGGGCAGAGCGCTTCGAGACAAGCTCTACGACAACGTTGACGCGCGGGAGATTGATTTGTACTATCGGGCGGAAGCGCTGGATACCAATGGTCAGGTGATCAAGGCCTTCGCGGTGCTCAAGGTGCCTGCGGGAAACGAGGAGCGGATTCTGACGGGCACAACCGATATCGAAGGGTCTCCGCCGCAGAGCGTACCACCGGCCGAGCCTGAAGTCGCACGCGATTTTGGACGGCCTGTCGCCGCATCGCGCAGCGCCGCATGTGCAATTAATCCGAACCCGTGGGACCGCGAATTCGTCAGCGAGGAAGAGTTCGCTTGTTGGCACTGCATGAGCCTCAGGCAGATTCGCAGCCTGTTTAAAGCTCTGCCCAGCTATTTCGCTGCTGTGGTTCCGGATACCGACGGAGTTCTCATCGACGTGCCACAGCTTATTTACGACAACGCCGTCCTGCGCGAGATTAATCCACAGATACTCATCGCAAAATTTCAAGGCGAGCGACAATGCCTGCGGAGCCCCACGAGACCTCCAGGCGAATCGATGGCAAGCGCAATGGGTTGCGGAACCATACCGACGGTGAGATCTCAGATCGAGTGTGCGGCTCGCAACTTTAGGCTTTATTTCGATCAGGCGGCAAACGGCGGCCAGACCGGCGGTGTATGGAAGGTCGGCGTGCCAAGGCTCACGCAGGATATAGAGCATGGGCCAGCTAACCCGCGAGAGGCACTTCCGGTCACGCCGGCTAATCGGGCCACGGTTGCTCTGTATCAATACACGCCGTACCGAGGGCATTATTGGGGTGGACCCAAGGATAAGCCGCATATGACCGCGGGCAACGGCGTGCTGATTTGGATCTGGCGCAACGACCTCAAGCTCGTCGCCTTCGAGGGAGCTACCTCCATGGACGGCCCGGACATGGAACTGACGCACGATTACAAGACCGGGCATTACCGCATGCAATACAATGCGACAACCGATCCGACGGGCGCGGACGGCTTCAGCCTGATAGCGCTGCTGCCGCCTGCCTGCGGGTATACGGCTGATATTCAGGTCGATTTGTCCACCACCGACCGGTGCAAGCGTTACCTGCTACCCGACGGCACGCCGACGGATGCTGGAATGAACGAGTGCTTCGCGCTCGGCCTCCTTGGTAACCGGTACTTCGAGGTGTTCGGATACCCGCCCGCGTTTGACGATTACACGCCCTTGCCGACCGAGGCGAAGATAATGGCTCCTTGGGGTGGTGACGACGTTGGGCCGCTCGCTCGAAGATCCCAGGCCTATATCGGAAACTATCCGGCCAATCACATCGAAGAGCAGCGTGCCGGTGTCGATTTGCGGACGGCAAACTATCTTAATATCATCTTGGACGGCCGGGCTTACGAAGGCAACAATGCACCGCAGTATCCGTCCTGGGGTACGGTCGTGGTTCGGAAGCTCAAGGCGATCTTCTGATCGATGCTACAGCCGTGTTTGCGCCGCGCTGCGGGCATTCGGCGTGCCGCGAGAGTTCTAATCGTACACGCCCTCCACCAGCCACTGCTCCTCCGGACGCGTGAAGCAGGCGCGGTACACGCCGCCATCGGTCAGGACCAGGTCCCACTCGTCGCGATCCCAGGGATCCGGGCGCCACCAGTCGCCGGAACTGCGCCACGGGCCCGCCGCCTTAAGCACCTGCGCCCGGATCCCCGGCGCGATCACGCCCCACGGGACCCCTTCCCGCAGCTCGACGCGCGCCTTCTTCGGCGGGCGGAAGACGCGGAACGCCAGGCGCGGCGCGGGGCCCGCGGCGGGCGACGCCAACCCCGGGCGCAGATCCGGAGTCACCATGCGGTGCGCCAGCGGGCGGTGCGTATCGATCAATTCCGGCGTGCCGGCATTGCCCTCGCCGACCATGGCGCGAATTTTCCCGAGCGTCAGTTCCAGTTTTTCGGGCGGCGGCGCGGCGGGAATAAAGAGCCCGTTCTGGAGGTCGCGCGGCGCCACCGGATCGATGGCGAAGGTCACGGCGAGCACCGGCGCCGCGGGCGGCTTGGCCTCCAGTTCATGCTGCAACAGCTTTAACAGGAACTTCGCGTCGCGCGTCGGGAACGGCAGCCGCAGCGCGCGCGTGAAGTCCGGCGCACGCTCCAGGCGGAGTTGCACGCGCAGCGCCCCGGCCGCCAGCGATTGCCGCGCCAGTTCCTCGAGCAGCTCGTTCAGGAACCGCGCCAGCAGGAACAGCAGCGGCTCCAGCAGCTCCAGCGGATAATCCAGCTCCGCCGCGCGCTCATAGCGCGTGGCGGCCACCTGCGGTTGCAGCGGCCGCATGGCGATGCCGCGCGCCAGCTTCTGCAGATAGACGCCTTCGTCGCCCAGCCGTTCGTGGACCCCGATCTCCGGCAGATGGATCAGGTCGCCGACGGTGCGCAATCCCCAGCGGGTCAGCGTCTCGTAGAGATCCCGCGCCGCGGGCAGGCACTCGATGGGCAACTGGCCGAGCACGCGCGGCTCCTCGCCCGGCGCGATCACGGTGACGCCGGGCCGGTGGCGCGCGGCGAGCATCGCGGCGTCCGGATTGGAAGCGGTGGCCACTTGCACGCGCAGGCCATGGCGCTCCGCGCTTTGCAGGATGCGGGCGGCGATCTTTTCGGGTCCGCCGAACAGGGCGCCGAGCCCGGCGATAGAGAAGACGGCGGTGTCCGCGGCGGACATTTCCACCCACGGCGCGAACGAACTCGCCAGATCAAGCAGGCGCGGAGAGTTCTGTCCCGGAGTGTGGATGGCGGCGTACATCGGGCTTACGCGACCGGGCCGCGACCGTCAGGAAGTGGCAAGCACCGGCTGGATTTCATACCGCCTCCGCCAGGGCGCGCGCGGCGAACTGCCCCTCGGCGGCCCGCAACGGCTTGCGCGGCGTCAGCCGGTACTGAATGTCCTCCAGCAACGCGAACGGAGCCTGCCCGCCGAACCGCGGCTGGCCGGGCTGCATCTCGAGCAGCAGCGCCGCGCAGGACCGCGCCTGGGGCTCCTGACCAAGCACCACCAGCACCGTCGGCGTATCCTCCACCGCGCGGCGGAACCGGAACCAGTAGGCCTGCGGTATGCGGCGCGCCGCGGCGGCGTCGAGCCCCGCCAGGTCGAGCGCCACCACGCCGAAGCCGCCGCCGTGGATCAGCAGATCCGCCGTGCGCAGCGCATGCTCGGCGTTGCCGGAGCAGCGGATCCAGACCAGCTTCGCCAGCGCGACCCCGGCTTCGCAGGCCGATACGGGGTCGAAGGAGTTCTGGACGTCGATCACCGCGCAGAACTCGCCGCGGCGGGTGGCGGCGGCGAGGATCGCGTGGAGCATGGTGGTGCGGCCCGAGGAAACCGGGCCAAGGATTTCAGTGATCCGCCCGCGGGGGCAGCCTTCGGTGAGGCGGTCGGCCTCGGAGACTCCGGTGGAGACGGTTTCGGGAGGGAGGGCGGTGCGCCAGCCGAGGGCGGGGAGGGTCATGGATTCGCCTTTTGTTCGCCCTAGTTTCGCTCCAGAATCGGCCGGGTGTCAATGGGCAAGGTTCATGTCAATTTTTGACAGTTTTTGCTATTCTGGCTGCATGGCGATGACATCGCTCAACATCTCCCTGCCCGAATCCCTCAAGGATTACGTGGAAAAACAAGTTGCCCAAGGCGGCTATAGCACTCCCAGCGAATACCTGCGGGAACTTCTGCGTCAGGATCAGAAACGGCGCGCCGAGGAGAAACTGGAAGCACTCTTGCTCGAGGGCTTGGAGTCCGGGCCCGCGATCGAGGTCACCGCTGAGTACTTGCAAGAGAAGCGCCGCCAGATCCTCGAGAGACACGCCCGGCGCAACCCCGCCCGATGACCTACTACATGCATAATCTCCTCAAGAGCGTCCGGGTGTTTCGGGTTGCCCCACCCTTCGACAAGTACCTGATCTTCTATGACCTCGACGCGGCTGGCGTCCGCATCCTTCGCGTCCTTCATGGAGCACAGGATCTGGAATCGATCTTCACGGCATCCGAACCCTGAGAGGCTTTGTCCCGAACAACAGGTACCCCTGGAACTACCGCTTCAAACCCAACAAAATGTGAAACCTCGCCCCGGCCGGGGCGTCCAACGAATAGAGGCGACGGTTCCAGCCGAACGCTGAACTTGTTGACAACTCGACACTTTCCCGCAGCCCGGACGCAGTCATCCAGGTTGCCTGGGAAGCGGCCCGCTTCCTCCTAGGCGGGCCGTTCGATTTTTTGTCCGCTTTCGGGATTGCCAAGTATAAATCTCGTGGTAACATTACACCGTTAAGCAAATGGGCGTCCAAGAGCGTAGAGCACGGGAAAAGCAAGAGTTACGGCAGGAAATCCTGGACGCGGCCCGGGATCTCTTCGTGAAGGAGGGCATCGACCAGGTGTCGATGCGCCGCATCGCCGAGATCATCGAGTACTCGCCGACCACCATCTACCTGTACTTCAAGGACAAGGCCGAGCTGATCGACTGCCTGTGCGAGGAAACGCTCGCCAAACTGGAACGCAAGCTGGAGCAGATCGAGGACACTACGTCCGATCCGGTGGAGTGTCTCCGCCAGGGCATGCGCGCCTATATCGAATTCGGACTCAAGAATCCGAATCACTACAAGGTCGCGTTCATGACCGAGCTGAAGCAGGAGCAACTGGCCGGCGGACGCGCCAAAGCCATGGGCCAGCAGACGCTGGACCACACGCGCAAGAGCCTGCTCGCCTGTGCCGAGCGCGGCCTGATTGCCACCGGCGACGTCGAAGTGCTGGCCCAGAGCCTGTGGGCCACCATCCACGGACTGGCGTCGCTGCTGATCGTGAAGCGCACCTTCCCGTGGACCGACGCCGAACGGCTGATCGATGTCCAGGTGGAGACGTTCCTCCAGGGCATGCTCGCCGCCAAACCCGTCAGCGCTTCAGCCTAACGCGGCAGCTTCCAGAGCGCGAGGAACGAGAGCGCGGCCAGCACCACTTCGCTTGCCAGCGCCGTGGGAATGGGCCGGGGCATGGCGCCCTCCGCGGCGACGCCGATCAGGCGGCACAAGGCGACAAAGCCCAGCACCAGACCGTTGATCAGGAGTCCGTTCGCAGTGCGCTCGGGCGCCAGCAGACTCCAGATCAGGAACGCGGTAAGCCCGAGTTCGAACCCCCCGTAGATGGCGCGGATCTCGATGCGCGAGGCGGCGGTCTCGGGCCGGATGTCGACCAGGGCGCCGGCCGCGACCGGGTTCCAAAGGAACGCCAGCGCAAAGCCGCCGAACATCAGGCTCGAAACGATAAGCAGGATCCGGGCAAACAGCATCCGGATATTCTACGCCTTACCGCAGCGCCGGAGCCGTGATCAGGAAAAACACCAGCACCGTGAAATTGTAGGAGGCATGCAGCAGCGCGGCGGCCGCCGTCGATCCGGTCCACCAGCGGGCCCAGCCGAACGCGGCCCCGGCCGTGGAGATGGCGGCCATATGCTGCCACGACCACGAACTCTGCTGCAGGTGGAGCATGCCGAAGAGCACCGCGGAGCCGGCGATGCCGGCGATGGTTCCAAACGACCGCGCGAGCACGGGATAGAGCAAGCCGCGGAAGGCCAGTTCCTCGCACATGGGACCCAGCACCACCACGAACAGCCCGAGCAGGAAGATCGACAGCCGGTCCGACAGAAAGCCATCGAAGATCGGCGCCGGCGGCGCTTTCAGGGCCGCGCCCAGCGCGGACACGCCGATCGCCAGCACCGGGCCCAGCACGATCATCACCCAGCGGCGCCGAAACGGGTAGGTCCACGCCAGGGAGCGCAGCAGCGGCCGGCCGTACTTCACCCGCATCAGCACCCACAGGCTGCCGAACAGCAGGATGTAGAACAGCAACTGGAAGGGCAGGGCCTGCATCGCCCGCGCCACGAAGAACCCCGGCGCCAGCCAGCGCGCCGTGCGAATCAACGCGACGGCGAGCACAAAGGCGGGAAGCGAGAGCCCGAAGAACAGCGCCAGGTCCTCGTAACCCCAGAACGGGTTCTCCCGCTCGCGGGCAGACGTCATGCGCCGTCCTTGGGACCGGCCTCGCGGAGAATCGCCGCCAGCAACGGAATCATGATTTCGTGGTGCCCCGTTATCGAGTATCCCTTGCCGCCGGACTGCGCGTGCGGCCGGTGGACGACGTTCGTCACCGGGCGGTAATGCTGCAGGAAATCAAGGTTCACCGTGGTGAAGCGCGCCAGCGGATGGCCGAGGTTGCGCACCACCGAGACGGCTTTCAGAAACACCTCGGGCAGCACCACCGCCGAACCGGCGTTGACATACACGCCGCCGTCGTCGAGATCCCGGACGAGCGAGCACAGCAGGCGGAAGTCGTGGTGCGTGGCCGCGCCGAGGTCGGCCCCCACGGCGGCCGGGTGCGTATGTGGCGTGTCGGTGCCGACGGCGACATGCACGGTCACCGGCACTTGCGCCTGCCACGCCTGCACCTGCAGGCAAACGGAGGCGAACCGGGGGTCCGCCAGGTCCTGCAACCGGCGTCCCAGCGCCTCGCCCATGCCGATGCCATCGCGGACCCCGGCGGAGATCGCCTGGTTCATTTCGCGGCCGGTCTCTTCCGCGGCTCCGAAGCGGCCGTCGGGCAGCACCGCCTCGACGTCTTCGGAAGTCCATCCGGCGATGCCGATCTCGAAGTCGTGGATCGAGGCCGCGCCGTTCAGCACGAAGCCGGTGGCCAGCCCTTGCCGCATCAGGCCGACCAGCACGGGCGCCAGGCCGGTCTTGATCACATGCCCGCCCAGCCCCCACAGGATGGCGCGCCCGCGCGCGCGTGCATCCAGGATCGCCGCGGCCACGGCCCGCAGTGAATCCGCCGCGAGCAGCTTCGGCAGGGAGTCCAGGAACCGGCCGAACTCGCCGGCGGGCGCGGGAACCGAGGCGAAATGCTCCACGGTCACTTTGCCCCCGCGGGCGCCGATCGGGATCGTGTGCAATCCCTCGAAAGAAAGCGGCGGCTTCCCGTAGCGGCTCATGCAAGCACCTTCGCCAAAGCGTGGGCCGTGTGGCCCTTGCCGGATTTCACCAACTGCTCCGGCGTTCCCGCCGCGACGACGGATCCGCCCCGGTCGCCGCCCTCCGGGCCAAGGTCGATAATCCAGTCGGCGGACTTGATCACGTCCAGATGATGTTCAATCACGATGACGGTGTTCCCCAGATCGGTCAGCCGCTGCAACACGTCCAGCAGCTTGCGGACATCCTCGAAATGCAGCCCCGTCGTGGGCTCGTCCAGAATGTACACGGTCTTGCCGGTCTGGCGCTTGCTCAGCTCGCGCGCCAGCTTGATGCGCTGGGCTTCGCCGCCCGAGAGCGTGGTCGACGACTGCCCGAGGTGCACATAGCCGAGCCCGACGTCGTTGAGCGTTTCGAGCTTTACTTTGATCTGCGGAATGTTCTCGAGCACCGGGAGCGCCTGCTCGACGGCCGACTCCAGCAGGTCGGCGATCGAAAGGCCGCGGTACTTCACCTGCAGCGTCTCGTGGTTGTAGCGGCGGCCGCGGCAGACGTCGCAGGTGACGTACACGTCGGGCAGGAAGTTCATCTCGATGCGCTTGAGCCCGTCGCCCTGGCAGGCCTCGCAACGCCCGCCCTTGACGTTGAAGCTGAAGCGTCCGGCTTTGTAGCCGCGCTCGCGCGCCTCCGGCAGCATGGCGTATAGCTCGCGGATCGGGGTGAATAGTCCGGTGTAGGTGGCGGGATTCGAGCGCGGGGTCCGCCCGATGGGGGACTGGTCGATCTCGATGACTTTGTCGATCAGTTCCAGGCCGGCGATGGCGCCGTGCGCGCCCGGATCCGTGCGGGAGCCCCATACGTGCTTCGACAGCGCGCGATACAGGATGTCGTTCACCAGCGTGGACTTGCCGGAACCGGAAACGCCGGTGACGACGGTGAAGACGCCGAGCGGAAAGCTGACGTCGATGTTCCGCAGGTTGTGTTCGGTGGCGCCCTGAATCCGGATGTGGCCCGACGCCTTGCGGCGCATCTCGGGAGCGGCGATCACGCGCGCGCCGGAAAGATACTGGCCGGTGAGGGACCCCGGGGTGTTCTCGATGTCCCGCGGCGTGCCCTGCGCCACCAGCTCGCCGCCCAGGCGGCCGGCGCCGGGGCCGAGGTCGATCAGGTAGTCCGCTCGCTCGATGGTCTCGGCGTCGTGCTCCACCACCAACACGGTGTTGCCGAGGTCGCGCAGCCGGGCCAGGGTCTGGAGCAGGCGCTCGTTGTCCCGGGGGTGCAGTCCGATCGACGGCTCGTCGAGCACGTAGAGCACGCCGCGGAGTTTGGAGCCGATCTGCGTCGCCAGCCGGATCCGCTGCGCTTCGCCGCCGGAAAGCGTCGCCGAGGAGCGCTCCAGGCTCAGGTAATCGAGCCCGACGGCGGAAAGGAAGCCCAGCCGGTTCTCGATCTCCTCTAGCACGCGGCCCGCGATCTGCCGCTCCCGCTCCGTGAACTTCCACTTCTTGATGGCCGGCAGCAGCCGCGCGACGGACATGGACGTGAAGGCGTCGATGGCCAGCCCCTGCACCTTCACCGCCAGCGACGACGGCTTGAGCCGCTTGCCTTTGCACTCCGGGCAGGTGGCCGGCGACATGTAGTCCATCAGCCATTCGCGATAACCGGCGCTCGCTTCTTCGTAGTTGTCGTTCAGGATCCCCAGGATGCCGGGCAAGCCGCCCGCGCCGTCGAGCAGCGCGGCCTGCGCCTTGGGGGACAACTCCTCGAACGGTTTCCCCAGCGGGATCTTCTGTTTCTGGGCCAGTTCCGTCACCCGGTGCTGCACCGTGGAGGAGGACGCCCCGGGTCCCAGGCCGCCGTCGAACAGCGGCTTCGACGGATCCACGATGACCTTCACGGGATCGAAGGTCCACTTGCTGCCGAGCCCGCTGCAGGAGTCGCAGGCTCCGAACGGGCTATTGAACGAAAACGACCGCGGCTCGATCTCCGGCACGCTGGCCCCGCATTCGGGACACGCCAGTTTCTGCGAGTACAGGCGCTCCTCGCCGTTCACCACCGCGACCAGCACCAGGCCGTTGGCGAGCTTGGTGGCGGTCTGGATGGATGCTTCGAGGCGCGCCTCGATCCCCGGCTTGATCAGCAGCCGGTCGATCACCACTTCGATGGTGTGGTTCTTGCGGCGGTCGAGCGTGATCTCTTCGTCGAGCTGGCGCAGGACGCCGTCGATCCGGGCGCGCACGAAGCCCTGGCGCGCCAGCTTTTCCAGGTCCTTCTTGTACTCGCCCTTGCGCCCGCGGACGATGGGCGCGAGCACCATCACGCGCTCGTCCTGCCGCAGGCTCAGCACCTGTTCCAGGATCTGGTCCGTGGTCTGCTTCGAGATCTCCAGCCCGCAGGTGGGGCAATGCGGGACACCGATCGACGAATACAGCACGCGCAGGTAGTCGTAGATCTCGGTGACTGTGCCCACGGTGGAGCGCGGGCTGCGCGACGTGGTCTTCTGCTCGATCGAGATCGCGGGACTCAGCCCGTCGATGGAGTCGACGTCGGGCCGCTCCATCTGGTCCAGAAACTGCCGGGCGTAGGGGGACAGCGTCTCGACGTAGCGGCGCTGGCCCTCGGCGTAAATGGTGTCGAACGCGAGCGAGGACTTCCCGGAGCCGCTGAGACCGGTGATCACCGTGAGGGAGTTGCGCGGAATCGCGACGTCGATGTTCCTCAGATTGTGCTGGCGTGCGCCATGGACGGTGATGCGGTCCAACATGATGGGTTCGGGAACCTTCAGTGTCCCACAGCGGGCCCGGGCTCCTGGTCCGCGGCCGCGTAGGCGCAGCCGAGGATCGCGAGCACCAGCGTGAGCACCTCGCTGTCGCCGAGGTTGACTTCATAGAACCCGCTGGCGAGGATGGCGAGCAGCATCGCCACCGCGCCGTGCCACAGGAAGCGGGCTTGGCCGGCGCGCCGGCGCAGGAAGCGAGCCAGGTCCACGAGCGTCCAGCCCAGGAAGGTCATCAGCGCGAGCATTGCGGGTATGCCGCGCTCCGCCGCGTAGTGGATATATATGTTGTGGAGGTGGCCGTAGAAGCCAGGCGGGAGCGGACGCGGCTCGTCCGGCGGGACGTAGCGGTCGAATTGCTTGCCGACGAGCCCCGGCCCGAGCCCGAACCAGGGGTGCGCGGCGATCATGCGGTAACCGGCATGGCGGGTGACCTCGCGGAAACGGTTGGAGTCCACCTGGTCGTTCTTGGGCTGGAAGGAAGAGACGAAGCGCGCCCGCACGTCGCCGGGATTCGCCCACAGCACCAGCCCGAGCGCGACGGGGAGCGCCGCCACCGCGGCGCGGCGCCAGTTCCAGGCGAGGTAGACGGCGCCGAGCCCGGCGCCGAGCCAGATGCTCCGGGTGTAGCCCGCCAGCAGTGAGACCCCGAGCAGCCCGACGGTCAGCCAGCCCAGCCAGAACCAGCGCGGCCGCTCGGCGAACAGCAGCAGCGAGCCGAGCAGCAGCAGCACGATCATCTGCTCGCCGCCGAAGGTCATCCAGTGGCTCATAAACCCGGTGGTCCGGTCCCCGACGTAGAAGGTGTAGAAATCGACGCCGAGGCGGCTGGCTTCGCGGTACTTCATGGCGAACTGGAAAAGTCCGATGGCGGCGGAGACGGCCGACACGAGGGTCCAGGCGGCGATCATCCGCTGCACCTCACTTGCAGTGGGGGCCAGGCTGACGAAAAGCAGCAGGACCACGAAGACGAAGAACTTCTTGATCTGCGGCCACCCGGCTGCCGGATCCCCGGACGCCGCCACCGAGACCAGGGTGAGGGCGAGAAAGACGGCCAGAGGGATCCACGAGGGGGGCAGCCGCCAGCGCCGCCGCGAGACGAGCATCGCCACGATCGCCGCGCCCAGCAGAATCTGGCTGGCGGCGATCGACACCAGCGCGGCGGTCGCGGAGGCCATCGCGAGGTACAGCGCGGCGCGGCCCGCGTCGGGATTCACGGGTGCCAGTATGCCAGAATGACGGTTCCCATGCAGATTTACCTGCTGCGCCACGCCATCGCCGAGGATCCGCGCCCCGGCGCCAAGGATTCCGACCGCAGGCTCACGCGCGACGGCCTGGACAAGTTGGGCCGGGTGCTGAAGGTCGCGCGGCTGGCCGCGGTGGAGCCGTCGCTGGTGGCGTCGAGCCCGTACCGCCGGGCGGTGGAGACCGCGCGCGCCGCCGCTGCGGAGCTGCGTTACCAGGGGCAGATTCTCACCTGGGAGTCCCTGACGCCGGGGTCGTCACCGGAAGCGGTGTGGGACGACATCCGCGCGCATGCGGCGGGCGCGGAACAACTGCTACTGGCCGGCCATGAACCGCTGTTCAGCGCGCTGGCGGCTTACCTGCTGGGCGAGCCGTCGATTTCCGTGGATTTCAAAAAGGCGGGCCTGATGCGGATCGACCTGCCGCGGCTGGGCCCCCGGCCGCGGGGGATCCTGGAGTGGTACCTGACGCCGAAGCTCGCCGCGGGCTAATCGGCTTCCCGTCCACCGGATGGAGATTCGCCAGCCGGATTTTGCCATTCCCAATCTGCATCCGCAGCGCTGGCGAGTTCGCCCAGAACCAGGCGATCATCTCCGGTCGCCGCGATGCGCTTCGCCGCTTTGGCCCAGCCGTGCCGGACCGTCCGCACGCGAAGGCGGTGCTCGCCAGGCGGGGAGAGGCGGACCTTGCCGGGGATGGCCTTCATGACGCCTCGATGATAACGAAGTTGATAACGCTTACGCGGCGGGGGGCTCGGCGTTCTTGTCGCTGTTGGCGGAGCGCATCAGCCGGCGCGGATCCAGCAGGTGCTGCGGCCGGAAGTCACGCTGGTTCCAGCGGCAGCCGGGATCGAACTCGACGCCCAGGAAATACCCGATCTCGCGGAACACGCAGTACCGGACCTTCCCGGTCAGTTCGCCCGCCGGGTACACGATTTTCAACTGCGAGTGCAGCGGCACCGGCCGGTCCACCTGAAGGCAGGCTCCGGAAAGCGAGATGTCCTCGAGGTTGGCCACCCCGCGGACGCTCTTGCCGGCCTGGTCCTTCCACAGGATGTCGACCAGGTCTGCGCACAGCATCCGGGGCTCAACACGGCGTTCCAGCATAACTATTCCAACTATCGGCGCTCGTTTCCCAAAGGATTAGCGGCTCGGAAGACTCCTATTTGCCCTAAGCCGAAGCTAAGGCAGTCGCTTAGCCCTGTGCGCCTAGCTCTAACACTACCACTGAGTTATGCTGGTTTCCAATGCCCGTCACCCTGGCCGGCGAGTGGAACAAAGTCCTGCGGCATACGGGCTTAGCTGGTGGGAACCGGCGCGGTCTGGTGCTGCTCGTTCTGGTGACCCTGCTGTTCGGTGTATACCTCCCGTTCGCCAAGGGTTTCGACTTCCTCGACATCATCATGCTGACGGCGTATTCGCTACTCTCCGGAGTCTTCGCGGGACCGGCGGCAATCGGGCTGGTCGCCCCACCCGAACCGCTTCCGTCGCCGGCACAGGCGCGCGTCAAGATCGTCGCGGCGGCTTTTTACGGCTGGGCGGTGGCGCTCGCGATCGTGGGTCTGGGTATCGTGGCGGTGAACGCGTTCCACTGGATCGGCCGGGCCGTCTACCCGTCGGTGAAGGTGCTGGCCGCAGCGGCCGCCGTCGGGCTGGCGAGCGCGGCGTGGATCGCGACTCTGGGGGTCGTCTTGGGGATGCGGCTGCCGCCGCTGACAGCCCAGGGGGTGCTCCGCATGGTATTTCTGACCCTGCTGACGATCCTGGTGTTCCGCGGCCAGATCTTCCCGGAACGGTGGCTGGAGGAGCTTTCGCTCCACATGACTGCGGACGGCTATCCGGCTTTAGCGGCAACACTTTGCGCGATTTTCGCCGGCCTGGCGCTGGCCACGTTGGCGGTCCTCCAGCTAGGATCCGGGAAGCGCCCGTGACGCCCGCGACCGAGACCATGGCCGGGCTGGGGTTACGGATCGGGCTGTTCCTCTTTCTCGGATTCACGGGTGCGCAGGTGTTCCCATGGCTGTTTTTCTCCCTGGGAGGCTACTTCGTGGGCGCGGCTCTGGGGGTATTTGCCGCCGCCGCAACCGCCAACGCGATCGTGGCCCGGATTTACGAGCGCGGCGCGCTGTCCAGCATCGGCCTGGCCTGGGGAACGCACTCCGGGCGGCAACTGGCGCTCGGCCTGGGCTTGGGCGCGGGCGCGGCCGTCGCCGCGCTGGGCGTCCCGATCCTGCTGTTGCAGGCCTCGTTCACTCCGGCGCCCGAGTCCCCGTTCGGCTGGGGATCGCTGATGCTGGTCGCGATCGTGCTGCTGTTCGGCGCTTTCGGCGAAGAAATGCTGTTCCACGGCTACGCCTTCCAGGTGCTGCTGAAGCGCTTCGGCCCGTACCAGACCATCCTGCCCTTCGCGGTACTGTTCGGCGTGATGCACATGGGCAATCCGAACGCCAGCCCGCTGGGGATTGCGAACACGGTCCTCTGGGGCTTGCTGTTCGGCGTGGCCTATCTCAAGAGCGGAGCGCTGTGGCTGCCGATCGGGATGCACTACGGCTGGAATGTCGTGCTGCCGCTGTTCGGCGTGAACCTCAGCGGGTTTACAATGACGGTGACGGGCTATAAGCTCGCCTGGAGTGGCGGTTCGCTGTGGAGCGGCGGGGACTACGGTCCCGAAGCCAGCCTGCTCACCACGCTGGTGGTGTTGGGGGTGCTGGCGTTGCTCTACCGGCGGCGGGTCCCGGGAGGTATGGATGAGGACGACCCGATTGGCGTTGACGGCGGCGCTGCTGGCAGCGACAGCGCTGGCGGACCGCGATAAGCTCACCGACGATCAGAAGATCGCACTGATCCGCGGCCTGACGGCCGAATTCGCCACCGTCAAGACCCTGCTTCCCCGGTCGAAGAAACCGCTGGTGGTCAAGCCGGACGGCTCCTACGACAAGAAGGTCTGGACGGCGGCAGGCAAGGAGTCCGGCGAAGTGGCCCGCGTGGGCGACACCGTCCAGGTGACCAAGGTCGACATCGGCGAGGATGCCATCACGCTCGAGATCAATGGCGGCTTCAAGCAGCGGCGCAAGTGGTACGAGGGCATTCAGGTCGGCGTCGGCAACACCACGCAGCCGGTGAGCCGTGGCGCCACCAACCCGACTTTCGGCACGGTGATCCGCGTCGAGTACGAAAAAGCGATCCCGGTCGAAACCGATACCGCGGTGGTGAAAAAGCTGCTGGCTCCGGTGCTGGATTTCGAGAAGCGCAGCGCCACCGAGCAATTCGTGGAGACCCTGCCGCCGGAAATCCAGGAAGCGGTGAAGGCGAAGAAGGTGATCGTCGGCATGGACCGGGACCAGGTGATTCTTGCCGTGGGGCGGCCGGCGCGCAAGAGCCGGGAGAACAAAGACGGGCTCGAGACCGAGGACTGGGTATATGGGGTCCCGCCGGGGAAGGTGATGTTCGTCACGTTTGCCAACGGCAAGGTGACGATCGTGAAGGAGACGTACGCGGGGCTGGGCGGGACGGTCTCCGAGAAGCCGCGGACGCCCTGACAACCCAGCGTTCCTAACCGCGCCAGGCGCCACTGCGCGCTTCAGGTCGGCAGCTCGAACGGGTCCGGCTTCCAAGGCAACTGCAACGTTTCCCCCAGAGTCAGATAGTCATTGCGGTTGATGCGGAACAGCCGGATGTTCAACACGAAGAGCGTGCTGAACACACCGTTCTGGAACTTCGCATCGGCGTCGCCGGTGCCGCCCGGCTTGGGCATCGGATCGATGACTCCGTCGGTCGCCATGTTAGCGCCCCGCTTGCGCGTGTTTTGCTGATAGGCCAGGATCGCAGCTCCCAGGGCGGAATCGTAGGGACCGGACGCCGCGATGGGCGGGATCCCCGCCGTGTTCGGATCCTTGTGACCCTGGAGTTTCGAGAGCAGCCCCCGGATCAACTGGACGTCTCCGGAGAGGTTGGGCTTGTTGGGGCCGACGGGCTTGTCGACGTCGTAAAGCGGCAGTAAACGATTTGCCATCCGAATCTCCGCGCTAACGGTATTTTCCGCGAATCGCCCGCGTCCGGATCCGGAACAGGTCCCCAAACGAGGACAGCCCTCCCAAGAGGGTCACCTTCGACCCTTCGACGTTATCCCAGCGGACCCCGCACTCGTATGCGCGTAATCCGAGCCGCTGGGCGATCACCAGATCCTCGACATCGAAGGAAAAACCGTCCATCAGTTGGCGGGAGAAAACCGCCTCCGCCGCCGCCGCCGAGTACAGTTTGAAGCCGCACTGGGTGTCCGCGAAGGAGAGCCCGGTAACCAGACGCATCACGAGGTTGAACACACGCCCGGAGTACTCGCGCAGAAACGGCTGGTGGACGCCCACCAGCTTCCGGTCCACCGCCCGGGATCCGATAACGATCGCGGCGCGCTCCCGCGCGGCGGCGACGAGCAGTTTGTCCAGCTCCTCGATCGGCGCTGAGAGGTCGGCGTCCGTGAACAGCCGCCACTCGCCCCGCGCCGCCAGCATGCCGTGGCGCACCGCGTAGCCCTTGCCGCGATTGCCGGGGTTGGCGACCAGCCGGAAGGCCGGGTGCGTGCGGGCGAAATCCTCGACGATGCGCGCGGTTTCGTCCCGCGAGCCATCGTCCACCACCAGCACTTCCTGAAAGGAATCCTGCCGCGCCGCGAGGTACCGTTGGACGCGGCTCAACGTCGCCGGCAGACGGCTGGCTTCGTTGTAAGCGGGAATGACGATGGAGAGAGAGACCCCGGTCATCGCGCCGGCGATCCCGCGGCCAGGTACCACTTGTAGGTTTGCCGGAGCCCCTCGGCCAGCGGGATGGACGACTTCCAGCCCAGCGAGTGCAGGTAGGTCAGGTCCAGCAGCTTGCGCGGGGTCCCGTCCGGTTTCGAGGTGTCGAAGGTCAGGGCGCCCGGGTATCCGGTGACTTCGCGGATCAGTTCCGCGAGCTGCCGGATCGAGACCTCTTCGCCGCTGCCGATATTCACGATGGACTCGCCGTCGTAATGGTCCATCAGATAGACCGCCGCGGACGCCAGATCGTCGACGTGCAGGAACTCCCGCAGGGGCGATCCCGAGCCCCACACTACGACTTCCGGCGCCTGGTTCACTTTCGCTTCATGGAACTTGCGGAGCAGCGCTGGCAGCACGTGCGAGGACGCGAGGTCGAAATTGTCGCCGGGCCCGTACAGGTTCGTCGGCTGCAGGCAGATCGCCGAAAAGCCGTACTGCTTGCGGTAGGCCTGGCACATTTTTATGCCGGCGATCTTCGCGATGGCGTACCACTCGTTGGTGGGTTCTAGTGGCCCGGTGAGCAGAGCGTCCTCGCGCATCGGCTGCGGCGCCAGGCGGGGATAGATGCAGGACGAGCCCAGGAACAGCAGCTTCTTCACCCCAGTCTGCCGCGCCGAGTGGATCACGTTCGTCTGGATGGCCAGGTTATCGCGCAGGAACTCGGCCGGCTGCGTCGCGTTGGCGAGGATGCCGCCGACTTTCGCCGCCGCCAGGAAGACGTACTCGGGCTGCTCGGTGGTGAAGAAACGCGCGGTAGCAGCCTGGTCCCGCAGGTCGAGTTCGGCGCGCGAGCGGAGGATCAGGTTCGTGAAGCCGGCCTGTTCCAGATTCCGGTAGATGGCGCCACCGGCCAGGCCGCGGTGTCCGGCGACAAAAATGGGGCTGTTTTTTTTCAAACGGAACCTCCACTATAGCGCGGCACGGTATTCTGGAAAAACGCATGAACGAAAAGGAACGCATCCGCAAGATCATCGAAGCCGTGGCCGGACGCCCGGCGCCGGAGGGCGACGACGAGTCGCTGTTCGATTCCGGCTTTCTGGACTCCTTTGCCCTGCCGGACATGGTCAGCGCGCTCGAGAAGGAGTTCGGCGTCAGCGTGCCGGACGGTGACCTGCAGCCGCGCAAGTTCGAGAGCGTGGAGCGGATCGCGGCCTACCTGGCGAGCAAGCAGTAACCATGGCCTTTCTCTCGGGATTCGGAAAGTACCTGCCGGAGCGGGTGGTCACCAACGCGGAGCTAGCGGCGCGGATGGGCTGCGAGGAGTCCTGGATCCGGGACATGTCGGGCATCGCCGAGCGCCGCTGGGCGCGCGCCGACGAAACGGTGGCGGACCTGGCAGCGGCCGCGGCGCGGGACTGCGTGAAGGACGGCCCGGCGCCCGGCATGCTGATCGTGGCGAGCGGCACGGGCGAACGGCGGTTCCCCGGTCCCGCGGCGGAAACCGCAGCGAAACTCGGCTGGGCGGGCATCCCGGCGCTGGATGTCCCCATGGCGAGCGCCGGCAGCCTGTTCGGCCTGGGCCTGGCGGTGCAACTCGCGGGTTCCTATGGCTCCGTGCTCGTGGCGGGCGCGGAGAAGATGTCGCCGGTGGTCGACAAGGAGCCGATGGAGAAGGAAACCGGCATCCTGTTCGGCGACGGTGCGGGCGCGGCCCTGGTCCAGCGGGACTCCGGGCAGGCTCGGGTGGTCGACACGCTGCTCGCCACCGACGGCGCCTTCGCGAACGAACTGCGGCTCGATAGTCAGGGGCTGTTCATGAACGGGCGCGCCGTGATCATGCAGGCCTCGCGCAAGATCCCCCGCGCCATCCTGGACTTGCTGACGCGGAACCAGGCGGCCGCGGCGGATGTCGATGCCTTTCTGATGCACCAGGCGAATCAGAACCTGATCGATAAGGTGGCGCAGACGGTCGGGGTCGCGTCGGCGAAGTTCTTTACGAACATCCGCCATTACGGCAATACGTCGTCGGCCTCGATGCTGATCGCCGCCGCGGAGTGGAACGCGTTTCGGCCGGGCGGCAAGGTGGTTTTCGCCGGCTTCGGCGCCGGGTTCCACTGGGGCGCCATCCTGGCCGAAGGCTGCTAAGGCAGCTGGCTGTTAGGACAGCAGGCTGTTAGGGCAGCAGGCTGTTAGGGCAGCAGGCTGTTAGGGCAGCAGGCTGTTAGGGCAGCAGG
>CAYYID010000001.1:254695-335575 GCA_964471915.1 uncultured Solibacteraceae bacterium
CTGCCGGACGCTCCCCGCAGTGGGATAATTGGACGAGCGCGCTCCTTTCGGGAGCGCGGCAAGAAGACATCAGGATGGAATGGATCACCCCCGGCACGCGCCGGAATCGCAAGGACTTGCTGGCCGCCGTAGCGCTCTCGACGGCGGAGCGCCACCAGAAGATCGCCGCCGCCGCGCATGACGCGGCGGACGCGCTGCTGAAGCTCCAATCGCCCGAGGGCTACTGGTGCGGCGAACTGACGGCGGATTCAACCCTCGAGTCCGACTACATTTTGCTGCAGCTATGGCTCCATCCGCCCGACGCCGCAGGCCGCTGGGATCCGCCGTCGCGCGGCCGGATCGAGAAAGCCATCAACGCGATCCTGGCGCGGCAACAGCCCGACGGCGGCTGGTGGATCTACCCGGGCGGTGGAGCGGAAGTGAACGCCACCGCGCGCGCGTATGCGGCCATGAAGCTCGCCGGCGTGGACCCCGAGAGCGAACCGATGCGCAAGGCGCGGGAGCGCGTGCTGGCGCTGGGCGGACTGCAGGCCGCCAATAGCTACACCAAGCTGAACTTCAGCCTGTTCGGGCTGTTTCCCAGGCAATTCGTGCCGAGCGTGCCGCCGGAGATGGTGCTGGCACCCGGGGACTTCATCTACGAGATGTCGTCCTGGACCCGGGCCATCCTGGTGCCGCTCTCCATCGTGCAGGCGCGCGGCGGCGTGCGTCCCGTGCCCCGCGGCATGAACATCGACGAACTGCTGACGCCGCACAAAAAGCTCGCGCTGCCGCGCCGCGATACCGTGTCCATGTTCTTCCACCAGGTGGACCGCGCCATGAAGATCTGGGAACGCCGCGGCCTGAAGAACATCCGGGCGCGCGCCATCCGCGAGGCCGAGCGCTGGATGCTCGAACGGACCCGGTACTCCGACGGCCTGGGCGCCATTTATCCCTCGATGATGTACCTGATCATGGCGCTCGAGTGCCTGGGCTACGCCGAGGATCATCCCGACCGCGTCGAGGCTGTGCGCCATTTCGAGAACCTGCTGCTCGAAACTGAGGATCGCTTTCAGTTTCAGCCGTGCGTCTCGCCGGTGTGGGACACCGCGATCTGCGCCTTCGCGCTCGGGGAACTGGGCGACCGCTCGCCGGTACGGATCCCGCGGGAGAAGCTGACCGCGTGCGCCGACTGGCTGCTCTCGAAAGAGGTGCGCCGCAAGGGCGACTGGAGCATCAAGCGGCCGGACCTGGAACCGTCGGGCTGGGCCTTCGAGTTCGCCAACGAGTTCTACCCGGATATCGACGACACCGCCATGGTGCTGCTGGCATTGTTGTATGCCAAAGCCTCGGATCCGGAGCGCCAGGCGCGCGTGGAACGGCGCGCCATCAACTGGCTGCTCGGCATGCAGTCCTCGGACGGCGGCTGGGCGGCATTCGACGTCGACAACAACTGGCACCTGCTGAACAAGGTGCCTTTCGCGGACCATAACGCGATGCTCGATCCCGCGTGTCCCGACATTACCGGCCGCGTGCTGGAGGCGCTCTCGCGCTGCGGTCTGCCGCCCACGCACCCGGCGATCCGCCGGGGGGTCGAGTACCTGGTGCAGATGCAGGAGCGCGACGGGAGCTGGTACGGCCGCTGGGGCGTCAATTACATCTACGGGACCTTCCTGGCCCTGCGTGGCCTGCAGTTCGCCGGAGCGCGCGACGCCGTGGAAACGGTCAGCCAGGGCGCGGCGTTCCTGCGTCATACCCAGAACGCCGACGGCGGCTGGGGCGAAAGCTGCACCAGCTATCGCGTGAATCGTTTCGTTACCGCGCCCAGCACGCCCTCGCAGACCGCCTGGGCGTTACTGGGGCTCGCGGCGGCCGGCGAACGCGATTCGGCGGCCGTGCAGCGCGGGCTCGCCTGGTTGCTGGAACACCAGAAGCCGAACGGGCGGTGGGACGAGGACCTGATGACCGGCACGGGGTTCCCGAACGTCTTCTATCTGACGTATCACCTGTACCGCGACTATTTCCCGCTGCTCGCGCTGGCGACGTTGCATCCCAAGGGCGCGGCGGCGGTGGCTTAGCTAGGTTTCCCCGGCTTATCGCCGGACCGCGCCGGGCGCTCCCTACAGCCCGACCGAATCCGGGTGTGCCGGAAGCGTCACCCGGAAGTAAGTGCGGCCTTCGTCGAAATCGAAGCTTGGGGCGGGTGACCCGTTCTGCTCCATGGCGCGCCGGATCTTGGGCAGCCCGGTACCCCGCTGTTCTGCCAGCCGCAAGTCCTTGAGCAGCTCCCCGACCCGCCGGTTGCGCGCCGGCACCGGCGGAACTGTTCCACCCGGACCCAGGTGCTCCATCATGATCCCAGCGACCGGGCCTGGATAGCTGATCACTTCCAAATGATCCGGGTAGATGTACACCTTGGTTGGCTCGGGTGGACCTTCATAGGACCGGTGGAGCACCGCGTTCACCAGCGCTTCCTCGATCGCGGCAAACGGATACGCGGATGTCCGCATCGCTTCCGCCTGTCCGGCCACCTTGCGAACCACCACTGCGTTCGAGGACTTCAGGTACTCGAGTGCCGTCCGGATCTGGTCCGGCAGCGGGCCGAGAATGGTCCTTTCGGTGATCAGATCACCGGCGCCATCAGAGAACTGCGCTACCTCGATCCGAGCGCCCGGGAAGAACGTCTCTGGCTTCTCGTGAAAGAACAGCAGAGCGACGTTCTTGGGTTCGAAATGCGCATTGACCCGCACAGCCATACGCATGCCCCGTAACAAGTCCACGAGCGACTGCCCGTTCTCGCGAGCCAGAGCACTGCCCACATCCGACAGAAACCGCCGGATCAGGAGCGGCGATACGTCCTCGATCCGCGCGACGAGACACCGCCGGTCGTCGAACGGGACCCGCGCCGTCTGCTCGAACAACTGCCGCCGCAGATCGTCCTTTGCCTCGCGCGTCTGCGAGCCGATGCGCACCCAGTACGACCCGTCCTTGAGCCCGTACGGCCGGCTGTCACCGGCCGGACACCAGATCACCAGTATGTTCCGGTCCTGAAAGCGTTCCGGCGAAAGAATCGGCGCATATTCGGGCGAGATCGTCCGGCACTGGCCGAGAATGCGGTTCTGGAGCCGCGCGAAATCCCCGTCGATCCCCCGCGGGGGCAGGACCGGCCGGTCCAGCTCGTCGGTGTCGATGCCCACGATCACGTAGCCGCCATTGCTGTTGAGAAAATCGTTCGCGAATGCGCTGATCGTCCGCAACGCTCGGGGCTCCGTCTGGTCATCCCACACGCCCTTAAACTCCAGGCGGTCGTTCTCGATGGTCCGCGCGTGGATCAGGTCGTCGATGTTAACTGGAAGGGGCACTGCGTATACTCTAAGAAGTTATCAGCTTCGCCATGCCTGTCGCTGCCATCCCGGCCCTCCGAACCGCAATGCTGCTCGCGGCGGCCTCACTTTCCAGCGCCCAAACCGTAACCGTCTTTTCCGAGTTCCAGCGCCTGGGACCCCAGGGCGAAGTGATCGACCTCGACCAGGGAGCCAAGTCCCGCGAGCTTCTGTCCCCCGCGTGGCCCCGCAACGCTTTTTCCACCATCCAGGTGCTGGTCGACGTGCCCGCGGGCCGGAAGTATGCGCTGCACCTGGGCTTCAACCCGGAGAACGCCTTCGGCTACAACGCCTATCGCGCGGTGCCGGAGAAGCTCGGCAACCGCTGGGTGCCGGACCGCCTGCAGCCGGTGAGCCTGCCGGTCGAAGTCAAAAGCGACGGTCCCGCGGTGTACTGGATCGATTTCTGGGTGGACCGCAACGCCCCGGTGCGCCGCGTCAAAGTGGAACCCGAGCTGTACGTCGAGGGCGACTGGGTGATCTATCCCATGGAGGTGCGCGTGATGAACGCGACGGTCCCCGACGACGGCCAGTTCGCGGTGCCGTTGCCGCCGCCCGACAAGCCGGCCGATGCGACGCTGCTCGCGCTGCTGCGCACCCGCCTCTGTGACGGCCGCAACATGGGCAAGCCAGCCTCCAAGCAGGCGCCGGCGACGATTCGGGATCTCTGGGTCCGGAACGCCGCCCAGGACGCCGCGCTCGCCGGCTCCACCGAATCGATGTGGGCGATGCTCGGCGCCGTGGATCGCAAGGCCTGGTGCGCCGCGGCGATTCCGGCGCGTCCCGCGGCGGCGAAGGGCCCCGAGTGGATCCTCCGCGCGCGGGACCGGCTGATCCAGGTCCGGTAGGACTATGGAAGACCATCGGCTCAGCCTGTACCATTTGGCCCGTTTTCTCGTGGGGCGGACCACTTCGATTCGCGCCTTGGCCGGAAACCGGAGCACGCTTTCCCTCGGATTCCTGTTCTGTCTCTCGACCGCCCTCGCCCGGCACTACGACGCGAAGTACCTGATTCGGGAGCCCTGGTTCCTACTCGCGCCGGCGGCCGCTTCGATCCTGACCTCCGCAATTCTCTTCGCGGCGATGTACCTCTCCTCGGCGGTCCAAGCCCGGAGGCCTTTTCCCCATCCATGGGATTCGTACGTCACCATCCTGGGCTTGTACTGGATGACCGCGCCCATGGCCTGGCTCTATGGGATCCCGTTCGAGCGGCTCCTCGGTGAGCGCGAAGCCGCGTCCGCGAACGTGTGGATTCTGTCGATCGTTTCCATCTGGCGCGTCTTGATTCTGAGCCGGGTCTACGCGGTGCTGTTTGGAACCTACTGGCTCGGCGCGTTGATCCGATTGGGAACCTTCGCCCTCACTTTGGTCTATGCCGGTCTGTTCGTGGCCCGGGTGCCTCTGGTTAACTTCATGGGAGGCGTCCACCTGCCTCCGAGCGTTGAACCCGTGGCCGATCTTGTGCTCGGCATCGAGACTTACGGTTTTTTCGGGTTGATCTTCGGCTGGCTGTTCATCATCGGCAGAGCCTTCGCGCGGAAGCCGGATCTCTCTATGGATGCTTTCGCGGTGCGTTTCCGTGGTGCGCCGGAAGGTCCGCTGGTGGGCCTCGCGATGGCGGCTGTGGTCCTATTCACGGCTCCGCTTCCGTGGACGCAAGCTGAGCAGCGCCTGCGCTACGAATCGGAGCGCCTTTACAAGTCCGGCCGGATCCCCGAATTTGTGGCGAGCTTAGCCGCCAATCCGCGGACGGCCTTTCCGCCTCAGTGGTCTCCTCCGCCCTGGCCCGAGTATCCCGATGCCGGGCGCGATCTCAAGATCCTGGAGATAATCTCCTTGATCGAGCCCCGGCCGGACCTTCCTCCGTGGATTCAAGCCACCTATCGCGACAAGGCCAAGGGGTACGTCACAAACCACGGCTACGCACTCGGAGAGGCCAAGGCACGCCTGGCAGCCTTCGCGGGCCTGCGAATTCAGCCCTGAAGCCATGAACCCCCGGCTGCTGGCGCGTTTCCTGCTCGGCCGCCCCGACGCCATCCGCGCCCTCGCCGGGAACCGCTACACGCTGCCCGTGGGATTGCTGCTGTCGCTCTCCGCAGGGGGTTGCCCGCAGCTACGACTGCGTTGACCTTGCCGCGGACAAAGTCATTGATCCCGCGGGCTGATACCCTATCGGGAGGTGTTCCGCGTCCTCAAGTACCTGCTGATCGCGGCCGTGCTGTTCGCGATCGGAGCGCGCTTCTATCCGCCCCTCCGGCATCTCGCCTGGGTAGTGGCCGGCCGCGCCGGCGCCTGTCCCCTGCCCCAAGCGGTGTCCAGTTGGAGCCACTACCGCCAGCAGGTCGAGCTCAAGGACCGCATTCTCCAGACAGCCCGCCAGACGGAGAAAGACCCCGCCGGGTTCATTCGCTGGGACACGACGCACGGTTCGTTCTGGGTGCCCAAGGGCAGCGAACTGCAACTCCCGTGGCTGCTGGCTGAGCAAGAGCGCCGAATCTACGGCTCCGGCGACCACGGGGTCCGCGCGGGCGACGTCGTGCTGGACGGCGGCGCCAATGTCGGCGTGTTCACGCGCGAAGCGCTCACCGCCGGGGCGAAGCTGGTGGTGACGATCGAACCCGCGCCCGAGAATCTGGAGTGCCTGCGCCGCAACTTCCGCGCCGAGATCGAAGCCGGCCGGGTGATCGTCTATCCGAAGGGCGTCTGGGACCGCGAGGAGGCGCTGACCCTCTACATTAACCCCCGGAACTCGACGGTCGACAGCTTCGTGGCCCGCCCCGGGATGCTGGAACAGCCCGCCATCCCGCTCACCACCATCGACAAGCTGGTTGCCGAGTTGAAGCTAGAGAGGGTCGACTTCATCAAGCTGGATATCGAGGGCGCGGAACCGAAGGCCCTGTCCGGCGCGGCGACGGTGCTGAAGCAGTTCCGGCCCCGCCTGGCCATTTCCTCGTACCACTCCGGAGAAGAGGCCGGCGAGATCCCCGCCGCGATCCGGCAGGCCCGCGGCGACTATCAGATGACGTGCGGTCCCTGTTCGGAATACAACTGGAGCATCCGGCCCGACGTCCTGTATTTCCGTTGACTTTCAGACCCGCGCTCCGCGCTCCAGAAACAGTTCCCGGATTGGATTGAAGGGCGCGCGCACGCGGGCCAGGTGCGACGCAGTGTTGATGTTCTGGCGCACAAACAGCTCGATCAACTGGCGGTGCTTCGCCAGGTACCCTTTCGAGGTACTCTCCACGGGGTCCTTGAGTTCGTCGTGACCCTTGTGGCGGCGGCGTAACTTCCGGTTGGTCTCCGACGAGTAGATGTTCGCGATCAGGATCGCGAGCCGCTCCTCCTGCTTCTTCCGGGTACCCTTGTAGGCTGTCTTGGCGGCCCGCCGCAAAGCGTGCACCAGCTCATGGCATAAGACCTGGTCGGGATCGTGGCCGGCGTCGCCCGATTCGTAGCAATCGCCGTCTTTGAAGAACATCCATGGCGTGTACAGGATCCGGATCCGGAACAGCCCCCAGGTCCCTTGGACTTTGGCGTTGCAGGCGTCGGGATTGTTCTCGTTAAAGAACGGGCGGATCAGCACCGGCTCCCGGTACAGGCGGAAGCCATGCAGCAGCGCCCAGGTGGTCTTCATCGTTTCGAAAGCCCGCAGCATGCCGAGCACCGACGCCTCATACTTCGTCGCTTCGCTGCCGTCCAGATCGTCTGCACGGATCGTGAAAAAGTCGTATTCCCGAGCCATGTTCCCTTTCGCGCAACCGGCGCCATGGGCGGCTCAGCCGGACTGGCCGAGCTGGATCAGCTTCTGGGCGTGCTTCAGAGCTTCCGGCGTCAGCGTCTGGCCCGACAGCATGCGCCCGATCTCCCGCGTCCGCGCCGCCGCATCGAGTTCCTCGACCTCGGCCACCGTGCGGCCCTTGACGATCCGCTTCTCCACCGCGTAGTGGTGGTCCGCGAAGCCCGCGATCTGCGCCAGGTGCGTCACGCACAGCACCTGATTCGCCCCGGAAAGACGCTTCAACCGCCGCCCCACGGACTCCGCGGCGCCGCCCCCCACGCCGGCGTCCACTTCGTCGAACACCAGCGTGCGCACCTGTTTCGTCCGTCCCGCCGTACAGGTCTTCAGCGCCAGCGCAATCCGCGACAGCTCGCCGCCGGAGGCCACTTTCTCGAGCGCCCGCGGTTCCTCGCCCGCGTTCGGCGACACCAGGAACTCCACCGCATCCGTGCCCGCCGCCGACCATTCCGTCGCCGTCACCCGCACCAGAAAGCGGGTCCGCTCCATCGCGAGCGACGCGAGTTCCGTCTCCACTTTTTTCGCCAACTGGCGTCCGGCGTCCTTGCGCCGTTCCGTCAGCTCGCCCGCCGCGGCTTCGAACTCCCGGGCGGCGTCCTGGCGTGCGCGCTCCAGCGCGGCGCGACGCTCCCCGGCGTGCTCCACCTGATCCAGGTGCGCCCGCACCTCGGCGAGAAAGGCGCACACCTCCTCTAAGGAAGTCCCGTACTTGCGCTTCAGCTTCTCGAGCGCCGCCAGCCGCGCCTCCACCGCTTCCAGCCGCGCGGGATCCGCCTCCAACCGGGCGGTGTATTCGCGCAACGCGTGCGACGCCTCGTCGACGGCGATGCGCGCGGGGGCCAGCGCCTCCGCAATCGGCTTTGCCGTGCCGTCGATCCTCGCGAGTTCCTCAACGCGCTTCAGCGCCGCCCGGATCAGCGCCGCCGCGCTTTCCGGCGCATCATACAGCGCCGCATACGCCGCGGACGCGGCGGCCTCCAGCCGGGTGACGTTGCGCAGCACCGCGCGCTCGTTCTCCAGCTCGGCGTCCTCGCCCGGCGCCGGCTGCACTGCCTCGATTTCCTTGCGCTGGAACTGCCACAGGTCCACCAGGCGCAGCTTCTCCTGCTCCGTGCGGTCCAGTTCCGCCAGCTCCGCGGCCGCCCGCTGCCATGCGGCGTGAGCGGCCGCCGTGCGCTCCAGCAGGCTGTCGTGGCGGGCGAACTCGTCGAGCATCCCCCGCTGGGCCGCGTGCGAAAACAACTGCTGCTGGTCGTGCTGGCCGTGGATGTCGCCGAGGTGCGGCGCCAGGTCCTGCAGCAGCGCCGCGGTCGCCGGACGGTTGCCCACGAACGCCCGGGACTTGCCGTTGGCGAGGATCTCGCGCTCCACCAGCAGCTCGCCGTCCTCGAGTTCCACGCCCGCCGACTCCAGCAGCTCCCCCAGCGGTCCCGCCGCCTGCAGCGCGAAGATCCCCGACACGCGCGCCCGTTCCGCGCCGGACCGGATCAGCGCCGCCGCCGCCCGGCCGCCGAACAGCAGCCCCAGGGCGTCCACCACCAGGCTCTTGCCTGAACCCGTCTCCCCGGTCAGGATGTTCAGCCCCGCGTGGAAACGCACGCGCGCCCGTTCGATCACGGCCAGGTTCTCGACGGCCAGCTCGACGAGCATATGAGGTCGATTATCGCGCGCCGCCGGGCGCAGCGGGTCCGGCCCCGGCCAAAACAAATCAACTTCGTTCTGTTTTTTGCGCCCCGTCTCAGTACAATGAGGAAGTACCCGGAATCCGCATGCAGCCCTTTTTCTTCGCCGAAGTCAACCTCTGGGAAATGGTCAAGACCTCGGAGCCCATCCCCCTGGCAGTGATGGGTTTTCTGCTCGTCTTCTCGGTGATCTCCTGGGCCATCATCTTCTCGAAATGGGGCGCCTTCCGGTCCGCCCGGCAGGCGAGCCGCGCCTTCCTGCGGACCTTCCGCAAAGCGCCCGGCCTCGACGCCGTCGCCCAGACCAGCCAGCAGTTCCAGATCTCGCCCCTCGCCCTGGTCTTCGACTTCGGTTACTCCGAGGTCAGCCGCCAGATCACCGGCAAGGGCCGCCTGACCAACAAAATCGCCATCGAGCGCACGCTGCAGCTCGGCATCTCCGAGGAACTCGCCAAGCTCGAGCGAAACATGAACTGGCTGGCCACCACGGCGACCGTTTCGCCCTTCATCGGCCTCTTCGGCACAGTGTGGGGCATCATCGACGCCTTCCAGGCCATCGGACTCGCGGGCTCCACCAGCATGCGGACCGTGGCGCCCGGCATCGCGCACGCCCTGGTCGCCACGGCGCTCGGCCTCTTCGCCGCCATCCCGGCGGCGGTGTTTTATAACCTCTTCGGGCAGAACATCCGCGAGTTCGGCGCGCGCATGGAGGACTTCTCGCTCGAGTTCCTCAACATGGCCGAAAGGAACTACGAACTCTAAGGCATTCCTGAACGATGGCGATCTCTCTCGGCAGTAACGGGCACGGACGCGGCGGGCGGTTCCGCGGCCAGGGAACCTTGTCCGAGATCAACATCATCCCGCTGGTAGACGTCGTGATGGTGCTGCTGATCATCTTCATGCTCACCGCGCACGTCATGGAGTTCGGCATCGAGGTGGAGGTCCCCAAGGTGGACATCGAGCGCGACACCGCCGAAGTGCTGCCGGTGATCACCATCTCGCCGGCCGGCGAGCTCTACCTGAACGAAAAGGGCGTCAACATCAACGAACTCGCCAAGACCCTGAAGGAGCGCTTCCCGAAGGCCAAGAGCGTCTATCTGCGCGCCGACAAGAACACCAACTGGGACCCCATTGCGCAAGTCATCGCCAAGCTGCAGAAATCGCAGCTCGGCATCAACGTCGTAACGCAACCTCTCGAAGGACGTCGCTAAATCAAGATGGAGCCGCGGCACCCGGTCGACATTCTGGATCAGAAGGACGACCTCCGTGCGCCAGTGTGGTTCTCGCTCGCCTTTCACGGCGCGATCGCGCTGGCGATGGTTGTGCCGTCGCTGCTCGGCGTGCGGGAGAAATGGGGCTCGCCGGACGCCTCGGGCGGCTCGGTCGGCGTCACGGCGGTGGCGACGATTCCGTTGCCGTCCCGCGCCGGCATCCGGAATCCCGTCGCCGCGGACACGAAGTCCAACCTGCCCACTCCCGTGGAAGTAGAGAAGCGCAAGCCCGTGGAGCGGGACCCCGACGCCATCGGACTCAAGAAGAAGGATCCGAAAAAAAAGAAGGAACGCGTCGAGGAGGCCGTGAACCGCAAGTTCCGTCCGCCGGACGCCGATCGCGAGAACCAGATCTACGGCCGCACGCCCCAGGCGGCGTCCGCGCCGATGTTCAGCCAAAGCGGCTCCGGCGGCGTCGGCACCGGGCCCGCCAGTTCCCTCGGCAGCCGTTTCGGCGGCTATGAGGCGCTGCTCCGCCAGCGCGTCGCCGAGCGGTGGAACACCGGCGACGTCGACTCGCGCATCAAAACCGCGCCCATCGTTATCGTCACCTTCGATCTGGCCCGCAATGGCGGCGTCTCGAACGTCAGCGTGTTGCAGCGCAGCAACATCAGCGCCCTGGACTACGCCTGCCAGCGCGCGGTGCTCGACGCCGCGCCGTTTCCGCCCTTGCCCGCCACCTTCGAGCGGGATGTTGCGAAGATTGAGTTGTGGTTCGAGTTGAAACGATGAAGAACAAAATCACCTATGCGATTCTCGGCGTGCTCGCCACCTTGGGCGGCGCGGCGTACCTCACGGCGCAACAGGACCTCCTGATCCGGATCACCGGCGGGCAGTCCATGCCGGCGATCGCCGTCCCCGACCTGCGGGGCTCCGGCGATGCCCAGGCGCAGATGGGCGCGTTCAATGCCACGCTGTTCAGCGAACTGGAGCAATCCGGCCGGCTCAAGATGGTCGCCAAGAGCCTTTATCCACTCGAAGTCCCGCAGCAGCCCGCGGACTTCAAGCCGCCGCAGCCCGGCGCCCGCCGCAACGATCCGCCCCGCCGCCTGGGACCCTGGCTCACCGACTGGTCCCAGCCGCCCGCCAGCGCCAACTACCTGGCTTTCGGCTACACGGCGGTCCAGAACGGCCGCCTGGTCCTGTTCGGCTGGCTCTACAACGTCGGCCAGGCCGATACCACCGCCGCGCAGGTAATCGGAAAGGTCTATACTGCCGATCTTAACGAGGAGGGCGCCCGAAAACTGGCGCGCGACTTCGCCGCCGACATCCTGCAACAGTTCGGCGCGACGAGCCTCGCTGGATCGAAGGTGTACTTCGTCAGCGACCGGACCGGCAACAAGGAGCTATGGTCGATGGACTACGACGGAACGAATCAGAAGCAGCTCACCAGCTTCCGCTCCATCACCATCGCGCCCGCGGTGTCGCCGGACGGCCGCCTGATCGCCTGCACGACGTTCGCCCGCGGCCAGCCGGAGATTGTGGTGTTGTCGGCTGAAACCGGCCGCCGCCTGACTTTCTACAACCAGCGGGCGTCGCTGAACGCGACTCCATCATTCACGCCGGACTCGAAGAACGTGGTCTTCTCTTCCACCGCGGGCGGCGATTTCGCCAACGTCTACATGGCCGACGTCAACGGCGGCAACCTGCGGCGTCTCACCCAGGTGCGCGCCGTCGAAATGGAGCCCAAGATCAACCCGAAGACCGGCGAGGACATCGTGTTCACGTCCGGCCGCTCCGGCCCTCCGCAAATCTATAGAATGAATAGCGAAGGTGCCGACGTGGGAATCCTTTCGACCGGCGAGGGGGACGCCGTGAACCCGTCGTGGCATCCTGAAGGAAAGTTCATCGCCTTCGCCTGGACGCGAGGGTACGAACCGGGCAGTTTCAACATTTTTGTTATGGATGTTGCGTCGAAGAACTACGTGCAGCTCACCACCGGGCGGGAGCGGAACGAAAATCCGGTTTGGGCTCCGGACGGCCTGCACCTGGCGTTTTCTTCCCGGCGCAGCGGCCGGACGCAGATTTATTCCATGCTGGCGGATGGGACGCAGCAGAAGCAGTTGACCACTGCGGGCAACAACCAGCAGCCGGTGTGGGCGAAGGGTACGAACTGAGGTCGCAGAGACTAGGAGGCATCACTCGAAATGACTGAGCGAATCCGAATCGATCGCGCTGGCCTGGTGCTGGCGCTCGGGCTGAGCCTGGTGGTTGCAGGCTGCACGAAGAAAGTGCCGGCGCCGACTGCGCCCCCACCGCCTGTGGGGACCACCCCGACGGTGCCGCCACGGTCGCCGCAAATCGGCATGTTCACCGTGGAGCCGTCGCGGATCGACCCCGGCCAATCCGCCACGCTGCGCTGGTCCACGTCGGACGCCACCGACATCAACATCTCCGGGATTGGCAGCGTCAACGCCCAGGGCACGCGGAACGTGTCGCCGGGACAGACCACCACCTACACGCTGACCGCCAAGGGACCC
The DNA here is from genome assembly GCA_964471915.1 of uncultured Solibacteraceae bacterium. Classification (GTDB taxonomy): domain Bacteria; phylum Acidobacteriota; class Terriglobia; order Bryobacterales; family Bryobacteraceae; genus JAIEPW01. The sequence goes on from CAYYID010000001.1 coordinate 267,287, forward strand.
GGCGGCGAGACCAGCCGCTCCGTGACCCTCGACGTCAAGCCGCCCGCAGAGGTAACTCGGGTGACTCCGCCTTCTGTCCGCGACACCGCGGGCTCGCTGTGGAACGCCGGCTACGCGGGTGACGCGTACTTCGACTACGACAAGAGCGAGATCCGCGCCGACGGCCGGGACGCCCTCACGAAGAACGCGGACGTCATCAAGAACATCCTCGGCAAGTTCGGCGCCGCCGGCTGGGTGCTGGAAGGGCACTGCGACGAGCGCGGCTCCGCCGAATACAACCTCGGCCTCGGCGATCGCCGCGCCGCGGCCGCCAAGGAATTCCTCACCCAGCTCGGCGTGCCGGCGGACAAGCTCCGCACGGTGAGCTACGGCAAGGAACGCCCGACGTGCACCGACTCCAACGAGGCGTGCTGGCAGAAGAACCGCCGCGCGCACCTCGAACTGCAGTAACCAGACCGCGGGGCGCGCCGCGCGCGGCGCGCCCCCGTTCCGTCCCACGAGGTAACGCATGAAGATGGCTCGGCTCGCGCTGCTGGTCCCCGCGGCGCTGTTTCCGGTGTTGCTGCCCGCGCAGAAGCGCGACGCGATCGTCGAGGTGCAGCGCGACGTCGCGCTGTTGCAGGACTCCGTCAAGACCCTGGACGGCAAGCTCGCGCAGCTCACCACCATGCTGCAGCAGGCGCTGGACGCCGCCAACAAAAGCAACGCTACCTCCGCCGCCATTCAGGCGAGCCTGGGCGACACCATCCGCGAGCAGTTCAAGCAGATGGCGACCGGCGTCGTCACCCTGAACAGCAAGGTCGACCAGATGGCCGAAGATTTTCGCGGCCTCCGCGAGTCCGTCGCCGCCACCAACTCACGTCTGGCCAAGCTGGAGGCCAAGCTCGTCGACCTCGATACCACCATCCGCACCATCAACGCGCCGCCCAAGCCGCCCGACGCCGACAAGCCCAGCGGCCCGCCCGCGGGCATGTCCGCCGATCAGCTTTACAAGAACGCGCTGGCCGACCTGACGTCCGGCAAGCTGGACCTGGCGCTCCAGCAGTTCACCGACTACGTGAAGTACTTCGGCACCACCGAACTCGCGCCGTCGGCGCAGTTCAATATCGGCGAGGTCCACCGCCGCAACAACGATCCCGAGAAAGCCATCGAGGCTTACGACCAGGTGCTCGAAGCCTACCCCGAGAACGAGAAGACCGACGACGCGCACTACTCCAAGGCGCGCATGCTGCTGGCCGTCGGCAAGCGCACGGACGCCGCCGAGGAGTTCCGCACGCTGATCAAGAAGTACCCGAACTCGGAACTCGCCGCCAAGGCGAAAGATCAACTCAAGGCGCTCGGCGTGGCGGCGCCTGCCGGCGCCGCGCGCACCCCCAAGAAGAAATAGAGCAACACCGTGGCTGAAGCTGCCGAGCCCGCGCCCGCACCCCGCTACGAGGACCTCGCGGACCTGCTGGAGCATTCCGCCGTCCGCCCCGACCTCACCGAGGAGCAGGTCCGCATCGCCTGCGAAGTCGCCCGCAGCTACCGCATCGCCTGCGTGGTGGTGCGGCCCTCGGACGCCGAACTGGCCGTGCGCTGGATGGAGGGCTCCGGGATTCCCGTCGGCAGCCTGGTGAGCTATCCGCACGGCGCCGATACCACTTCCACCAAGATCGCCGCCGTCCGGGACCTGCTGCGCCGCGGCGTCCGCGAGATCGACACCGTCATCAACATCGGCAAGATGCTCTCCCGGCAGTTCACCTACGTCGAGATGGAACTCACGCAGATGGCGCAGGCCTGCCATGAGCACGAGGCCAAGCTCAAGGTGGCTTTCGAGAATGGCTACCTGCCGCAGGATCTGAAGGTAATCGCCTGCCGCATCGCCAAGCGCGCCTCCATCGACTTCGCGCGGACCTCCACGCCCGAGGGCCCCGCACCCTACTCGCTGGAAGACGTAGCCACCATGAAGCGCCTGCTGGCGGATCAAGTGGCGATCAAGGCGTCGGGCGGCGTGCGGACGCTGGCGCAGGTGAAGGCGCTCCGGGCGGCGGGCGTCACGCGCGTGGGCACCATCGCCACAGTGCCGATCCTTGAGTCCTGGAAGGCGGAGCTGGCGGCGGCCAAGCCGGCAGCGACCTAGGGGTCAGCCGATCGGGGAGTCGAAGGCGTCCAGGTACAGAATCCGGTCGTGATCAACCACGCCCAGCTTCACTCGATCCAGCCACCCTCCCCTGCCCAGGACGTTTTTCGTTATCTCGGGCTCGGCAAAGAAATAGGCCAAGGAGTGCGTAACCACCCCGAGGGCCTCGATCTCCACCTCGTGCCCAAAAGCCTCGAAAGTGCTGTTTGCGGTCCGAAACCGCTTCGGAACACCCTGCGCTGGGTCTAACCCGAGCACTCGGGCGTAGGCACCCTCGAACAGGCAGTGCGAAGCACCGGTATCCACGGTTGCCACAAGATCCACGGAGTTCTCACCGGAACGCAAGACGATGGGTACAGAAATGGCGGCATCCCGGCCGCTATAGGAGTACGCTTTGGCGAAGTCGAGGCTGTACGCCACGGCGCTACCAGCCCCCGAATTCCAGGCTGGAATCGTCGGAAATGTGCGCCAGTAGCGGCCGCGCAACGCCCGCGGCACGGGCCGCGTCGCGAACGGCGACGGCGTCCCGTCCGTGGGCAACCAGCTCGGAACCGTTGATCGCCACCCACTGCCCGGAGAATTCGCCGCCGTGACGAGCCAGCCACGCCATCTCGGCGCCACGAGGCACTGGAAGACCGTCCGTCGGTGGCTCCGGCAGCGGTCGATCCTCGACAGTAAGCCGGACTCGTTGGCGTTCCCTCAGCCCAAGCGGTTCCAATGGGCGCAGCACCCCGCCTTCGAACACAGCGTCCACACTCCTCGTCATGGCACTTCAATTGTAACCAGTCGCCGGGCAACTTCCCCAGTCATGTCAGAGCTTCTTCGCCGCGCCGGATCGCGGGCGCCCTAGCGGCCGAAAATCTCCCGCACCGCCATCGATCCGCGCACTTCGTTTGAATCTACGATGCCGTCCGCATCGTAAGTCCGAGACTGCCCCCCGGCCCTCACTACTTTTACGCTCTCCCGTTGCGGATCCACCAGCCAGAACTCCCGCCCGCCGTGCCGCAGGCACATCTCCTCCCGCTCCAGCATCTCGGAAGCGGTATTCGAAGGCGAAAGCACTTCCACCACCACCGCCGGGACTCCCCGGAAGTAATCGTCGTCCGGAGTCTCCTCCCACGCCGTCAGGCTGAATACCGCGACGTCGGCGATCCACACCTCAAGCTCCGGCGTAGGGCGGAACGGGAACTCCTTATCCACTGCCTGCGCGGCGGGATCTACCCGCGCCTGGAGCAGCTCCACCAAGCGCCTCTGGAGTTTCGTGTGCAGCTTCTTGACCGGAGGCAACTCGATCACTTCCCCGTGATGCAGTTCCTGGCGGACTCCGCCTGCGGCTTGCGGCAACCGCGCAAATTCGGCGACGCTGAGCACCGTACGCGTAACCGCCATGGTTCGATGATACATACTTAGGTAGGACCGCGGCCACGGCGCCCTAACTTCCCCGCCGCGACACCCGGAACGCCGCCATCTCCTCCCCATTCCGCACCAGCAACAGGTCCCCGGCCAGCGCCGGGTGGTTCCACGTTTTGCCCTCGATCGCCTTGAACTTCGCCACCTCGGTGAATCCGTCCGGCTGGGCCGCTACCAGCGCCAGATCCCCCTCCTCCGAGAGCACCAGCAGAAGGTCCTGCTCGGCGAGCAGGAGCATCTGCCCGTGCCCGTAGCGGCCGCCCTTCCACTTTCGCTGCCCGTCCTGGACGTCCACGCACGAGAGGATCCCGCCATCGAATCCGAACGCGAATCCGTTGTGGACCACCAGATCATTGAAGTACGGCTTCAGCCCCCGCGACGTCCATTTTTCCTCCACGGTCCATCCGCCGGGCGACTGCTTCACAGCCAGCCGCCGCGTGCCGATGCCGCCCGATGCGTCCGCGGTGTTGATGAGCAGTTCGCCGTCCGCCAGCGCCACCGGCTGCAGAATCGGGGACCCCTCCCACGCGTGCTTCCACAAGATCTTCCCGTCGTCCGGGGCGATCCCCGCCGCGCCGGAGCCATTGAGCATCACGATTTGCGTCACGCCGTCGAAGTTCGCCAGGTGGGGCGACGCGTAGCTCCCGCCGCCCGTGGTTGCCACCCACCGCGGCTTGCCGCCACTTGCGAGATCGTAAGCCGCAACCCGCCCGGACGTCGAGACGATGACGGCGTCGTTCACCACCAGGGGCGAACTCGTGTACCCCCAGCCCGGGATCTTCGCGCCGGTGTCAGCCGCCGCGCTTCGCGTCCACACCAGCGACCCGTCGCGCGCGTTAAGCACGTTTAGAATCCCCGTCGCGCCCAGCGAGTAGATTCGTCCGTCGTGGAGCAGCGGCGTGCCGCGTGGTCCCGGTCCGCCATTGGACTCCCAGAAACGCGCCTTGTCCTGGTGCATCCACACCGGCTCGCCCGTCGCCAGCCGGTAGCAGGCCACCACTTCGTAATCGCCGCGCTGTTCCTGGGTGAAGAACAGGCCGCCGCCCGCCGCGAACGATGACCAGCCGGGCCCCACCGGTTTCCGCCACACTTCCACCGGCGGCGTCTTGGCCCAATCGGCGTCGATCCGCGCCCCGCGAACCACGGCGTCCCGCGGCGCGCCGCGGAACCCGGCCCACAGGACCTCCAGGGGCGGCTCCAGTGGCGCGGCCGCCGGTTTCGCGGCGTCCGCGGGCATTTCCTTCCCGGGCTCCGCCGCGGGGATAGCGGCCTGCGCCGGCTTTGGAGCCGGCTCGGCCGGCGCTTTCGCCAGCAGTTGCTCCTCCGCCGATTTCGACCACCGCCACGCGAACTGGGAGCTACCCTCTCCCATGACCCCGTCCGTCCGGACGATCAGCCAGCCGCCGCACAGAAGGAGGGTCGTCGCCACCAGCAGCCCCCGGCGTGGCCCCGCGGCGAGGTTGCGGCCGGCCGCGGCCCACGCCACCAAGGCCAGGCACACGGTCGGCACGCCGTACAGCGGCAGCGTCCAGCCCATGTGACCGGTTCGAATGGACTCATGGACGAACGGCCGGGCGGCGCCCAGCGCGGTGACCAGCAGCGCGAGCGCACCCCAGCGCTCGACGTGCGGCGCACGGCTGAAAGCCAGCCACCAGACCAACACGATCGCCACGCAGACCGCGGCGGCACTGATCCCATACAACAGGGCTTCCGGCGCCACCGCCGGCAAGCCGTAACGAAACGCCCACAGCAGCGCAACCGCAGCCACGCCGGGCCAGAGCCGCCACGGTTTCACGGAAGATTCAGAACTCATGGCGCGTCATACGCTGATTGAAGCCGCGGAGTTCCTGTTAATCCTGGCGTACGAGGTTAAGGGGATTCCTGCAACCATTCGCGTAGCCGAGTTTCCTAGCTCGAAGCGGATGCTATACTCTTCGCCATATGTCGGCCATTACGCTCCAGTTGCCCGAATCGCCGGCGGATGCCAGAGCTTAGCCCGGCAGTACCGGCTCGGTCGCCGATTCCGGCGGTCGAGCGGATCATCTACGGCACCAACACGACCCGGCCTACCAGCTCCCCTCGCCGCATCTGCGCCAGCACCTCCGGCGCCGTCTCCAGGGACCGCTTCTCCACCCGGCACCGGATCGACGGGTTCTGCGCGGCAAGTTCCAGCAGCTCCCGCAGGTCCTCGCGCGTGCCCACCGAACTCGCGATGATCCGCGCCTCGAGCCCGATCAGCGCCACGGTCGAGAAGCTGACCGGCTCGCCCGCCATGCCGACAATCATGAGCGTGCCGCCCTTCCGCAGGTAGCGGAACGCGGCCTCGTACGCCGCCTTGGATCCCGACGCCACCAGCACCACGTGCATCCCGCCGAGCTTCTTGATGTCTTTATGAATCGGCCCCGTAGCCGCGTTGAAGGCCGCGTCCGCGCCGCACTCCTTCGCCAGCGCCAGCTTGTCCTCGGCGACGTCGATGCCGCACACCCACGCGCCCATGGCCTTGGCGATCTGGATCGCCAGGTGCCCCAGCCCGCCGACGCCGACCACCGCCAGGCGCTCGCCCGCCTGCAGGCCGGAAGTCTTCAGCGCCTTATAGACCGTCAGCCCGGCGCACAGCAAGGGCGCGGTTTCCGCGCTCTCGAGCGCCGCGGGAATCGCCGTGACATGGCTCGCCGGAGCCTTCACGTACTCGGCGAAACCGCCATCCACCGTGCAGCCCGTAATGGACTGCTTCGCGCACAGCGTCTCGCGTCCCGCGCGGCAGAACTCGCATTCGCCGCAGGTCCGGTTCAACCACGGCACGCCCACTCGATCCCCCACCGCGGGCGCCGTCACGCCCTCGCCCACCTTGGCTACCGTCCCGACAATCTCGTGACCCAGCACCAGCGGCACCTTCGTGATCGGCCGCAGCATATCCCAGTCGCCGTCGGCCAGGTGCAGGTCAGAGTGACAGACGCCACAGGCGTCCACGCGGACCAGGACCTCGCCGGGGCCCGCTTCGGGCGCGGGCAAGTCGGTAAGAGTTAGCGGTTGGCCGATTTCGGCAAGCAGCGCGGCTTTCATCAGGGCCAGTATCCCACGCAAGCTACACTCGGAGTTGTGAAGATTCTTCTGCTGGCGGCCGTGCTCGCGGCCGCGGGCCGGGCGGAACTGCTGGTGGCCGCCGCCGCCGACCTCGCGCCCGCGGTGGAGCGGCTGCAAGCCGGATTTCCGGGCGTGAAGTTCGTCCTCGGCTCCAGCGGCATGCTGGCGCGCCAGATCGAGAACGGCGCTCCCTTCGACGTGTTCCTCTCGGCCAACGAGCAGTACGTCCGGGACCTCGCGGCGCGGGGTAAGGTCCGCGGCGACATAGTCACCTACGCCTTCGGACGTCTGGGGCTCGCCGGCGTGGCCGACCTCGAAGCGCTGCGCGGCGTCCGGCTCATCGCCATGCCCAACCCCCTGCACGCTCCCTACGGCGTGGCCGCGCGCCAGGCGCTGGAAAAGCGCGGCGTGTGGCCCGCCGTGGAAAAGAAGATCGTCTACGGAGAAAACGTCCGCCAGGCCCTGCAGTTCTACGAGAGCCGGAACGCCGACGCGGTCCTCACCTCGTGGACGCTGCTCAAGGGCAAAGGCGTGCTACTGCCCGCGGCGTGGCACGCGCCGGTGCGCCAGGCGGCCGGCGCGGTCTCGGACAGGCCCGAGGCGCGCGCGTTTCTCGAGTACCTGCGCTCCGCCAAGGTCCGCGCCATCCTGGTGGACTGCGGGCTGGAGGTCCCGTAGACCGTTCATACCTTCTTCAAAAGTGTCCGCGATCCTGGTCCCATGCGCTGGATCCTTCTTTCCACTCTCGCTTTCTCGCTGGCCCGCGCCCAGAACCCCGCCGCGGAAGAACTGGTCAAGGCTTACGTCACGGCCTTCAACGCCGGAGAGGCCGCCATGCAAAAGTACTTCGAACAGCACGCCGTTGCCGAGACTCCCGTCGCGGTCCGCCTGGAGCGCTACCGCAGCTTGAAAGCCGAGATGGGCACGCTCACCCTGCGGAAGCTCTCTGCGGGTTCCCCGCGGGAGATCGCGGCCGACATGGCCAACAGCCAGGGCACGGCGAACTTCCAGTTTTCTTTCTCGGCTGGCGATCCGCCGAAGCTCCAGGGCATCCGGGTCCGCATCGGCGGCCCCGGCGGCGGGGACGAGCCGTCCGGTCCCGCGCTCCCGCCGCGGCCGGAGGCCGCCGCGCTGCAGGAGATCCAGGCCGCCGTGGCGCGCGCCGTCGCGGCGGACCAGTTCTCCGGCTCCGTTCGTATCGAGCGGGAAGGCCGCCTGGTCTGGGAATCCGCCCATGGCGAAGCGGACAAAGCGGCGAAGAAACCGAACACGGTGGAAACCCGGTTCAACGTAGGATCAATCATCAAGAGCTTCACGCAGGTGGCGGTGGCGCAGCTCGTAGCCGCCGGCAAACTCCAATTGGACGACCCCGTAGGGAAATACCTGCCGGAGTATCCGAACGCAGAGGTCCGCTCGAGGGTCACCATCCGCCAGTTGCTCGACATGCGGTCCGGCGTGGGCGACATCTTCGGCGCGCGCTATGACGCGACGCCGAAGAGCAAGCTGCGCGCCTTGGCGGACTTCGTGCCGTTGTTCTCCGGCGAGCCGCTCGCTTTCGAGCCGGGCACTTCCAGCCGCTATTCGAACGGCGGCTACATTCTGCTGGGGCTGATCATCGAGAAAGCATCGGGCATGGACTATTACGAATACATCCGCAAGCACGTCTTCGGGCCCGCCGGCATGCGGGACAGCGGGTTTTTCTTCCGCAGCGAGCAGGTGCCGGAACGGGCCAAGGGCTACGCCGCCGCCGGAGGCGTCCGGAAGGAGAATTTTGACACGCTGCCGGAGCGCGGCAGTTCCGCGGGCGGCGGATACGCGACGGCGCCGGACTTGCTCCGCTACGCGCGGGCGCTGGCCACGGAGAAGCTGATCAGCCGGGAAGCCATGGGCAAGATCGGGCGCGGCTTGCGCGGCATGGGGATCGCGGGCGGCGCGCCGGGACTGAACGCGGCTTTGGAAACGGACGTGAACGGCTACGACCTCGCGGTGATGGCGAACTACGATCCGCCCGCGGCCACGAAACTTGCGCAGGAGATCCGCCGGATCCTGCAGGCGGTAAAACATTAGCCATGCCGAGCGCGCGTCCGGTGCTGGTGGTGGAGGACGACCGCAAGACGTCCGCCTCCATCCGCCTGTACCTGGAGCGCAGCGGTTATGCCGCCGAACCCGCGTATGACGGGCCGTCCGCGCTGGACGCCCTGGATCGCGTGCTGCCGCTGGCGGTGATCCTCGACGTCATGCTGCCGGGCGTCGATGGCTTCGAGATTTGCCGCCGCCTGCGGGACCGCGGCGATGTGCCGGTGCTGATCGTCAGCGCCCGCACGGACGAGGAGGACCGGCTCCGCGGCTTGCGCCTGGGCGCCGACGATTACCTCACCAAGCCGTTCAGCCCCCGGGAACTGGTCGCCCGCCTGGAGGCCGTCCTGCGGCGCGCCGGTGCTCGCCCCAGCGCCTTGCCCGGCCTGTCGCTCGATCCGCGGAGGCACGTCTGCGAAGTGGCGGGATCCGCGGTTCCGCTGACGCCGACGGAGTTCCGGGTGCTGCGCCTGTTTCTCGAGACCCCGGGCCGCGTTTTCACCCGCGAGGAAGTGATCCGCTACGCCCTGGGCAGCGACTTCGACGGCTTCGACCGCACGGTGGACGCCCACATCATGAACGTCCGGCGCAAGGTCCGCCGCGCCGGAGGGCCGGAGCAGGTGATCGCGACGGTGTTCGGCGTCGGCTACCGGCTGGCCGCGGCGGAGCCGGCATGATGCCGCCGCGGCTGGAGTGGCGGCTGGCTTTGTTCGGCGTCACCGTGGCCCTGGTGGCCACCGGCATCCTGGCCTGGTTCGGGCGGCGTAGCGTGCAACTGGAGTTCCGGCGCTTCCTGGCCGGCGAGGAGGCGGCGAACGCCCGGGCGCTCGCCGCGTCGCTCGACGGCGCGGCCACTCCCGCCGCAACGCAGGCCATTCTGGACACCGCCCGCGAACGGCTGCCGCGCGACCTTGCCATCCTGGCCCCGGATGCGAAGTGCCTGGCGGCGGCGCCGCCCGCCCTGTGCGAAATGACCTTTCTCCAGGAGCCCGGCGGGGAGCTGAAGATCGAGCGCGTGCGAGGCGGGCTGCAGGACGTGCGCGTTTTTCGGGGCCTCCCCGAGGTCCGGCTGCGCTCCGGCGCGGCGCTCTACCTGCTCCCCCGGCAACTGCGCCTGGACCCCGAACCGGACGGCTTTCTCGAAACCACGGACCGCTCGCTCGCCTGGGCCGCGGCCGGGGCGGCGCTGGCCGCTATCGCCCTGAGCTTCCTCTGGGCCCGGCGCCTGCTGGCGCCCGTGCAGGAGCTTACCCGCGTGACCCGGCGGATGGAATCCGGCGATCTCTCCGCACGGGTGGCCGCGCCCCGCCGTGACGAGATCGGCACGCTGGGCCAGGCCTTCAACGCGATGGCCGAATCGCTCGCCCGCCAGGAGCGGCTGCGCCGGGAGCTGGTGGACGACGTGGCGCATGAACTGCGCACGCCGCTGACGAACCTCCGCTGCCAGCTCGAGGCCCTGCAGGACGGCCTGGCGTCACCCACGCGCGAGACCATCGACTCCATGCACGAGGAAGCTATGCTGCTGGTCCGCCTGGCCGATGACCTGCGCGACCTGTCGCTGGCCGAGGCCGGACGCCTGCCGCTGCGCCTGGAGCCCGTGAACCTGTCCGCGGAAGTGGCGCGCGCGGCGCGGGCGTTCCAAGCCCCGGCGCGCGAGAAAGGGATCGAATTGCGCGTCGCCGCGGCTGAAGTCCCCGAACTGGCGCTCGACCGGACACGTATCGCGCAGGTGCTGAACAACCTGCTGGACAACGCCGTCCGCTTCACGCCGGCAGGCGGCAAAGTGAACCTGACGCTCACCGCGGCCGGCGACTGGGCGGAAGTCGCCGTGGAGGATTCGGGCCCGGGCATCGACCCGGTGCACTTGCCGCACATTTTTGACCGGTTCTACCGCGTGGAAGGCTCGCGGAGCCGGGAGAGCGGGGGCGCCGGCTTAGGCCTGGCCATCGTTAAGCAGCTTGTCGAGGCGCACAGAGGCAAGGTATCCGTAGAGAGCACGCCCGGCAGCGGCAGCCGGTTCGCGTTCCGCCTTCCCTTGCGCACTGCCTGGGGTGCTGGTTCGGAATGCGGGTGAATCAGCCGAGCAACTCGCGCAAGCGAATGCTGGCTTCGGGAGCCGAGGGCGGCGACACCGGTTCCTCGGCGCCGAACGCCACGACGGACCGGTAGGCGCCCTCCTCGGGCCGGCGATGCACGAGCAGCCGCTGTCCGGTGGTATCGAGAACCCAGTATTCGGGGATGCCCGCCGCGGCGTACAGCGCGGCCTTTACTCCCAGGTCGTACGCGAGGGTCGTGACGGAGACCTCGCCGACAAGCAGGATGTCCTCCGAACGCGCATTGGCGGTCAGGAATTGCGTATAGGGGATCCGGAAGACCACCGCATCCGGTTCCGGCTCGTTCGCGGCGACCATTCCGGGCGCCGGATCGATCGTCGCCTCCTGCAGCACGCGCCGCGCGGAATAGACGCTCTTCAGCCAATCGATGAAGAGCCCCAGTACGACGTTGTGGACCGGCCCTTGCCTTGTCCTTCTGACGAGATCCCCGGCGATGAGTTCGTACCGCTCGCGGTCGAGCAGGCCGGCGGCCTCGAGGGCCGCGCATTCCTCGCGCGTCCATCGCCGCCGCGGCGTTTCCGGAGGCAGTTGGGTGGACGGCCGGTCGTGAAGAGCCTGGGGCATCGGACGTATCTCCAATTCACCCGAACCGGAACGGGCACGACGCGCGAGCGCGGTTAACTTGCCCCCGCCACCGCCGCGACCTTCGACTTCAGCAGCTCGTACGGCATCCGGCCCGGATTGTACATCCGGACCTTCCCCTCCCGGTCGATCAGCACCAGCGTCGGCGTGGTGCTCGACCCGTAGCTCTGGAACGTCTCTTCGTCAACGGAAACGGTAACGCCCGCCAAGTCCCCGTAGAATTGCTTCCAGATCTCGCCGATGTACGCGGTCTCCTGCTCCGGCGTCGCGTCGGCACCGCGCGCCACGTAGCCGTAGCGCTGCGTGGGGGCGAGAACCACCAGGCCCTTCGCCGCGAAGTCCTGTTGGATCTTGGCCAGGATCGGACCCTGGTACTTGCAGTCGCCGCACCAGTGCGCCCAGAAAAACAGCAGCACCGGCTTGCCTTTGTATGCGCGGAGCGGCTTCGGCGCCGGGCCGAAGTGCGCCTGCGCGCTCACCGCCGGCGCGGGGCGCCCTTCCAGGCTCAACAGGTGGATGTTCTTCTGGATCCGCGTGCGCATCGACGTCTTGCGGTACGCCGCAAGTTCCTTCTCGAGAAACGCCACCGCCTCGGAGCGCTGGTTACGGACCCCGAGCACCTGCGCCTGCACCTCAATCGCAGCGCCCAGCGCGATCGGGAAGTTCCGGTCGGCGTCCACCGCGCGGCCCTTCTTGAGCTCGGCGGCGCACAGGTCGTAGGTACGGCGCGCGTAGCTCTCCGCCTGATCGTACTTCTTCGCAGCCAGCGCGCCCCGCCCCATCCAGGAGAGCGCTTCCAGCCACTCCGCGGTGACGCCGGATTGCTGGCGCTGCGCTTCAAGCGCCGCCTCCGCGCGGGCGAAATCGCCCTGCGCGATCGCGTCGCGCACGTCTTTGACAATGGCGGCCGGCAGCAGGGATATCCCGCAGAGGGCGAACAGAACGGTTCTCATGGAGTACTCCTCCGGTGGTTACGACGCAGCCCGCCGTCGGTCGATAGGCCACCGAGCTGGAAGCGGTTTCCGTCGCGGCCGCTTACCACGATATATCCCCGGCCGGCCCGCGGCTATTTCTTGATCTTCTCGTCGCGTTCCACTTTTCCGTCGCGAATGTGGATCACGCGATGCGCGTGCATGGCGATGTCGTGTTCGTGCGTCACCAGCACGATCGTGTTGCCCTGCTGGTGCAGCCGGTCGAACAGGCCCATGATCTCGACGCCCGTGGCCGAGTCCAGCGCGCCCGTGGGCTCGTCGGCCAGCAGGATCGACGGGTTGTTCACCAGGGCGCGGGCGATGGCCACGCGCTGCCGCTGTCCGCCCGAGAGTTCGCTCGGCTTGTGGAACATGCGCTGTTCCAGGTCGACGGACCGCAGGGCGCCCTTGGCGCGCTCCACCCGCTGTTCGTGGTTCAGGCCCGCGTAAATCAGGGGCAGCTCCACGTTGTGCAACGCCGTCGCTCGCGCCAGCAGGTTGAAGGTCTGGAAGACGAACCCGATCTCCTTGTTGCGGATATGCGCCAGTTGGTCGTCCGACATTTCGCTGACGCGGTTGCCGGCCAGGTAGTAATCGCCGCTCGACGGCGTGTCCAGGCACCCGATCAGGTTCATCAGGGTCGACTTGCCGGAACCCGAAGGTCCCATGATCGCGACATACTCGCCCTTCTTGATCTCCACGTCGACGCCGGCGACCGCGTTAATCTCCTGGTCGCCCATGATGTACGTCTTCTTGAGATCCCAGGTGCGGATGACGATTCCGTCGCGCTTGAGCTGCGCGCCGACTTCGGCTTTGTCCAGAACGGCTGCTGCGGGCATGTTGGTAGGGAGATTTCCTTCGGTTTCTTCTACTTCAGAGTAACAGGACGCCCGGGATAGGGCTCCAGGTTACCGGCTTAGGAAGCCTTCGCCTCGCCGCCAGTCCGGTTGTCGATCTTGACGCGCGCCCCGTTCCGCATGGTCCGGATCGCCTTGTAACTACCGGTGACAATGCGCTCGTTCTCCTGCAGGCCGCCCACCACCTCGATGTCGGTGGCGCCGGTGATCCCGGTTTCCACCTTGCGGAACTCGGCCTTCTCGCCCACCAGCACGAACACGCCCTGGATCTCTTCCTTCTTGGCTCGCTCGGCCGCCGGGTTCGCCGCCGCCTGGACGCTGTCTTTCTTCTCGTCCGTGGCTTCCAGGTCGCCCTTGGTGCGCACGGTCAACGCCTGAATCGGGATGGTCAGCGCATTCGCCCGCGTGGCGGTGGTTACCTTCGCCGTGCACGACAGGCCCGGCCGCATGTCGGCCGGCGGGTTGTCCAGCGCGATCACGACCTTGAAGTCCTTGGCTTCCTGGCTCGACACCGCGCTCTGCGAAGCCGCGACGCCGGACGACCGCAGAATCGCGGTGTTACCGATCTCGATCACGCGTCCCGTGAAGGTTTTGCCGGGGATGGCGTCCACCGTCACTGAGGCCCGCTGGTCCAGCCGCATGTTGACGATGTCGGTCTCGTCCACTTTCACTTCCGCGGTGATCACCGACATGTCGGCGATGGTCATGATGGTGCTTGCGGCCGAGTTCTGGATCCCGGGGACCACCGTCTCGCCCACACGCACCGGCAGGTTCGTCACCACGCCATTGATGGGAGCCACCGCGTCATGCCGCGCCAGCACGTCCGAGGCGCGGGCCAGCGTCGCCTGGATCTGCGAAACGCGGCGCTGGGCGGACTGCATCTGCTGCTGTGCCTGATTCCGTTGCGCCCGCACCTGCTGCAGCCGCGCCTCCGACTCCTTCAAAGCCGCCACCTGCGCGTCGTAGCCCGCCTGCCGCGAATCGTATTCCTGCTTCGCGATCACGCCCGCCTGGAACAACTGCTTGGCCCGGTCCCAATCGAGCTGAGCCCGGCGCAACTCCGCTTTGGCGCGGTCCACGGAGGCCTCGCTGACCTTAATCGAATCGTCCAGCACGCTCATGCCGCTTTCGGCGGCGGCGGCGTCGGCGGCAGCGCTCCGGACGGCTGCTTCCTGCGCCCGCACATCGGCGGACGCCTGAATGTTCTCAATCCGCGCCACCACCTGCTGGCGGGTCACGCGGTCCCCCTCGCGTACCAGAATGTCCGTGATCCGGCCCTGGGCGTTCGCCCCGATGTTGATGTAATTGAGCGGCTTAATCTCGCCGGAAGCGGTTACGATGGCGGCCAGGTCCTGCCGCGCGGCAGTCCCGGTCTGCACCGTCACCACGCCCGACTGGCGCGCCCGGTAGCTTCCGAATACGACGCCCGCGATCGCCAACACCGCGACCACGCCCAACGTCACTTTCCATTTCGTTTTCACAGAGTCCTGGCTTCCCCCGCAAGTTAGTAGACGCTATCAATGCGCCGGAAGTTCTATTTCTTCCGCAGCCGAGCACTCAAGAGACGGTGGGAGTGGAGCGATCGCTCGTAAATCTCGGTAAGTTCGCCGTAAGAGTCAGTAACGGAGGAACTTAAGTGGCTTGCCGGTGGCCGCCGAGGGGAGCGTCACTTCGTTGCCATTCTGCTCCACGGGACCCTGCCAGGCGGTCTGGCCCGTCTGGGTCATGGTAATCTGGCCATTCCTAATGGAGAATTGACCAACCTGCCAGCGGATCGGCAGCGTGAAGAGGTGCGTGCCATCCGCGTAAAAATATAGGTGCTGCTCGATGTCGAGTTGCTTGGCCGGGTAGGGACCGGACCAGCCACCCAGCAGCAGGTTCTTGGGATCCGCGATCGCCCCGGCGCGCTTCAGTTCCAGCCTGCCCTTGTCGTGAGTCAGGACCAGCTCCCGTTCGGCCAGCTTCTCGATCTTGTACGAGATTCGCGTGGTCCGGCCTCCCCGGTCCGCCACCTCCAAGGTCAGTTGCTCCCCGGAACGCTGGTACGAAGACGACACGATGGGGCTAGGGCTCCAGCGGTAGTTCTGCCCGGGGCGAAACTCCACCACCACGCCGAGACCACCCCGCGAGGTCTCTACGGAGCGCCAGCGGCCGAACAACTGCGACGCCGGATCGGCGGCCGAAACCTGTCCGATCCCCGCTACGATCCAGAAGGCGGAGGCGATCACGAAGGTTTTCATGATCGTTCTATCGGCAGTTCGGCCGCGGTCCGACAGCGGGGGGTCCCGGCGTTCTATACTGAGGGGAGACAATTTCTGTCTATGAACCAACCGATTCGGGTGCTGGTGGCAAAGCCGGGCTTAGACGGCCACGATCGCGGTGCGAAGGTAATTGCCCGCGCGCTGCGTGACGCCGGCATGGAGGTCATCTATACCGGCCTCCGCCAAACTCCCGAGATGATCGTCAACGCGGCTCTCCAGGAGGACGTCCAGGTCATTGGCCTGTCCATCCTGTCGGGCGCGCACAACGCTATCGTACCCCGCGTCCTCGAGTTGCTTCGCGAGAAGCAGATGGAGGACGTGGTGGTCATTGTCGGAGGCATTGTTCCGGATGACGATGCCGCCCGCCTGAAATCCCTCGGTGTCGCGGGCGTTTTCCAGCCCGGCGCGTCGCTCGAGGAGATTGTGAACTTCATCCGGAGCTCCGTCCCGCAAGCGGCCTGAAGCGCCGGCCGGCCCCTGGCTAGGGGGCGGCCCGCGCCG
This sequence comes from uncultured Solibacteraceae bacterium, assembly GCA_964471915.1. Taxonomy (GTDB): domain Bacteria; phylum Acidobacteriota; class Terriglobia; order Bryobacterales; family Bryobacteraceae; genus JAIEPW01. The sequence continues at coordinate 283,265 of CAYYID010000001.1, forward strand.
CGGCCCCGGAGCGAGGCGGAAGCCGGGCGCCGCGTTCGTGAATGACGCGAACGGGCGCTTTCAATGAGAGTCGAGGATGCATGCAAGAGAAAGTTAACATCGCGGTGTTCGTCGATTACGACAACATCGAGATCGGTTTGAAGTCCACCCTGCGGCGCGAGTTTGACGTGTCCCTGGTGTTGAGCGCGCTCAAGGAGCGCGGGGATATCGTCGCCAAGTTCGCCTACGCGAACTGGGGCAGACAGGAGTATGCCACCCGCAGCATGGCCGAGAACGCCGTGCAGATGGTGCAGCGCAACCCCTCGCCCCGCGGCGACAAAAACGGCGGCGACATCAACCTCGCCCTCGACGCCCTGGAGATGGCCTTCACCCACCAGCACGTGACCGCCTTCGCCATCGTCTCCGGCGACAGCGACTTCACGCCCCTGGTCAACAAGCTGAAGGAGTACGGCAAGACCGTCTACGTCGTCGGCGGCAAAGCCTTCACCTCCACCATCCTGCAGCAGAACTGCCACGAGTTCATCAGCTTCGAGTCGCTGCTGCCGGACGGCGAGAAGATCGAAGTAGTGCCGCGCGGCGAGCGCGAACGCGCCCGCCGCGAAAAGCCCCAGGCCGGCGGCGGGTCCGCCGCCTCCGGCGGAGGACAAGCGCCGTCACCGAACTTGCAGGGCGAGCGCCGGCAGCGGCCCGCGCCGCTCGATCTCGAACAGGTGCTGCCGCTGGTCGACCGCGCCCTCCAGGTCCTGGAACGCCGCAACGTCCAGCCCCAGCTCGGCCTCCTGAAGTCCACCATGCTGCAGCTCGACTCCGCCTTCAGCGAGCGGGCCTACGGCGCCTCCAGCTTCTCCGAATTCGTCGAGAAACTGAAAACCACCGACCTGGTGCAGGTCTCCGGCACTGGCGGGCGCTATATCATCGAGCGCAAGAAAGGCGAGCACGCCGCCGCGCCGGTCCACCAGCCCGAGGACCTGCTGCCGCCCCTGCGCGACGTGCTGGAGAACCACCGCCTGGATTGCGAGAACGGCGTCGCCTCGGACCGCCTCAAGGAGTGGTTCTTCGAGGAACAGCCCTCCATCCAGTTGCACAACTATGGGTTCCAGGGCTTCAAGGAACTGCTCAACTACGCCCAGGACAAAACCGTAGTCCGCTTGGAGAACGACGCCGAGCGCGGCGTAACCGTGTTCCTCGGCGCTGAGTTCTATCCCCCGGCGCTGCCGCCGGAGCCGGAGCCTTCGCACGACGACGTCATGGAAGAGGACGAGCCGCAGCCCTACGTCGAGGGTCAGCCGACCATCTTCGAGCCGAACCCGCCGCCCGCGAAGCCCAAAAAGACGGCCAGCCCGCGCAAGCGTCCGCCGAAACCCGGCGGGGACCGTCCGAAGTCGTCGCGCCCGCGCGGCGGCCGCAAGAAACCCGACTAAGCCAGGCCACCGGCCCGCCCAGCGCTCTTTGCCCCTCACGGGTTGCCGATGTGCCCGTTCCGGACAGGGTGCCGGTTCCCGCGCGCCACTGAGCCCCCGCCGTAGGCGGGGGCCAAAGTCGCTGCGCGGCCCGCAAGTGGTTGACGACGAGGCCGCAGGCTGGACCGCCGTATAATTCTTAGCTATGCGGATCGCTCTGTTTCTCGCGGCTACGCTCGCTTTCGCGCAAAGCGAGACCTACGACCTGATTCTCTTCAACGGCCGGCTCGTGGACGGGACGGGAGCGGCGTGGTTCCACGGCGACCTGGCGGTAAAGGACGGCCGCATCGCGCGGATCGCACCCGCGGGGATGCTCAAGAACCTGGCGGCGAAGGACCGCGTGGACGCCTCGCGCCTGGTGATCGCGCCAGGGTTCATCGACATCCAGAGCCACTCGCGTGAGGCCTTTCTGCGCGGCGACGGCCGCGTGGTCAGCAAAGTGACGCAGGGCGTAACGACCGAAATCATGGGCGAGGGATCCACGAACGCGCCGTTCAACGAGAAGACGGCGCAGATGGGCTACGATCCCGAGGGCATCAAGATCAACCAGGCGTTCTCGGGTCCGCGCGGGTTCCGGAAGTGGATGGAGTATCTCGCGAAGCGGGGCGCGTCGGTGAACTTCGGGTCGTTCGTGGGGGCGGCGACGATCCGGGTGTACGGCAAGGGCATGGACCAGGGTCCGGCGGGCGGCGCCGAGCTGGAGGACATGAAGCGCGCGGTGCGCAACGCGATGGAGGACGGCGCGTTCGGCGTGGCGAGCGCGCTGATCTACGCGCCGGGCGAGTACGCCGGGACGCCGGAGCTGATCGAGCTGGCGAAGGCGATGGCGCCGTACGGGGGCGTGTACATCACGCACATGCGCAGCGAGGCGGACAAGTTCCTGGAAGGAATCGACGAGGCCGTCGAGATCGGGCGCAAGGGCGGGGTCGCGGTGGAGATCTATCACCTGAAGGCGGCGGGCAAGCGGAACCACCACAAGATGCCGCAGGCGATTGCGCGGATCAACGCGGCGCGCGCGAGTGGCGTGGACGTGCAGGCGAACATGTATCCGTACGTGGAGGGCGGCACGGGCCTGACGGCGTGCCTGCCGCCCTGGGCGATCGCGGGCGGCAAGCTGTTTCCGAATCTGCAGAGCGCGGAGATCCGGGCGAAGATGAAGACCGATATTCTCGGGAACAAGGGCCAGTGGGAAAACACGTGTGAGCTGGCGACGCCGGAGGGCGTAACGGTAACTGCGCCGGAGAAGCCGGAGAACGCCAAGTTCGCCGGCAAGACGCTGGCGCAGATTTCCAAGATGACCGGCAAAGACTGGATGGAAGTCGTGATGGACCTGGTGCTGTCAGAGCGCGACCGCGTGGACGCGATCTTCGCGCTGAACAGTTGGGACAACCTGAAGCTGGAGATCGCCCAGCCGTGGATCAAGTTCGGCACGGACGCCGGCGGCGCGGATCCGGAGAAGGACAAGGCGCTGGTGCACCCGCGGGCGTACGGGACGTTCACGCGAGTGCTGGGGCGGTTCGTGCGCGAGGAGAAGGTGATCGGGCTGGAAGACGCCGTGCGCAAGATGACGTCGGCGGTGGCGACGCGCCTGTCGATCGCGGATCGCGGGGTACTGCGGGCGGGGATGAAAGCGGACATCGTGGTGTTCGATCCGGCGACAGTGCTGGATAAGGCGACGTTCGAGCAGCCGCACCAGGTGTCGGCGGGCGTGCGGGACGTGCTGGTAAACGGCGTATTCGTGCTGCGGGACGGGAAGCACACGGGGGCGAAGCCGGGGCAGTTTGTCGCGGGTCCGGGGCTCAGGAAGCAATGACGCTCGCGCTGGTGTTTCTGCTTTGGCAGCCGGCCCCGCGACCTGTCGATGTTCCCGCGGAGTGGCGCGGGCGAATCGGCGAGTATGGTCCCGACAACGCGGCGGTGCTGGTGTTCGAGAAAGACGGCGCGCTGTGGATGCGGCGCGCGGGCGGGGAGGCGCGGCCCCTGGAGGAAGCGGCGCGGTTTACGGCGTGCTGCCTGGAGATGGGATCGCTGAAGCTGGCGCGCAGGCCGGATCCCGCAAGTCCGGGGCAGACGTTTCGGATCACGCCGATCCTGCCCGTGGCGAAGGCGCGGGAGATCGCCGCGGCGGCGACGCCGCCGGTGCAGCCGGCGAAGCTGCGCAAGCCGGACCTGGTGGAGATCGGGAAACTGGACCGGACCATCAAACTCGACATCCGGTACGCGAGCGAGAACAATTTCATGGGGGCGCCGTTCTACACGGAGGCGCGGGCGTTCCTGCAGCGTCCGGCGGCGGAGGCGCTGGTGCGCGCGCACCGGAAGCTGCACCCGTTCGGCTATGGGCTGCTGATCCACGACGGGTACCGGCCGTGGGCGGTGACCAAGATGTTCTTCGAGGCGACGCCGCCGGCGCAGCGGGAGTTCGTGGCAAACCCGGCACCGGGGTCGAAGCACAACCGGGGCGCGGCAGTGGATCTGTCGCTGTACGAACTAGCGACGGGAGAGGCCGCAGTGATGCCGTCCGGCTACGACGAGTTCTCGCGGCGGGCGTATCCGGCATACGAAGGCGGCACGTCACTGGAGCGCTGGCGGCGGGACCTGCTGCGCTGGGCGATGGAGAGCGAAGGCTTTCAGGTGGTCGACAACGAATGGTGGCACTTCGACTACCGCGACTGGCGGGAGTATCCGGTGCTGAACGTCCCGTTCGAGAAGCTGCGGCGGTAGGCGGTCAGGCGAGCCGGCGCCAGATGTCGGCGTAGTAGTGGAAGTCGATGCCGCAGGAGCGCAGCAGGGCGCGGTCGCGGGCGATCTCGAGCGCGGGTCCCGAGGCGGCGACGCGGCCGCGGTGGAAGACCGCGAGGCGGTCGCAGCAGGCGATGGCGGGCAGGATCTCCTGCGAGATCAGGACCACGGTGGCATCGAGGGAGCGGATCACCTCGACCACCTGCTCCACCATGCCGGGATCGAGGTTCGCGAACGGCTCATCGAAGGCGATGAGGCCGGGGCGCATGGCGAGCACGGTCGCAAGCGCCGCGCGGCGTTTTTCGCCGAAGGACAGGTCGTGCGTGGAGCGGTGCTCGAGCCCTTCCAGGCGCATTTGGGCGACGGCGGTCGCGACGCGCTCGCGGACCTCTTCGACGGAGCAGCCGAGATTCCGCGGTCCGAAGGCTATGTCCTCGGTGACGGTCGGGGTGAAGAGCTGATCGTCGGGGTTCTGGAAGACGATGCCGACACGGGCCCGGATGGCGCGGAGGTTGTCCTTGGTGACGGGGTCGCCGTCGATGCGCACGGCGCCGGACTCGGGCAGCAGGACGCCGTTCAGGTGGAGCAGGAACGTGGACTTACCGGCGCCGGAAGGTCCGATGATGCCGAGGCGCTCGCCGGGTTCGATGGCAAGCGAGAGGCCGTCGAGGACCGGGGCTCCGCCGGGATAGCGGAAGACGAGGGAGGCGGCGTCGGCGCGCGAGGGCACGATCTATTTTAGGAGGCGTTCGAGGGCGCGGGGATCGAAGGGTCCGGCGTGGCGGTCCTTGATGTTGCCGGATGCATCGAACCTGACGACCAGCGGCAGGCGATCGTCGGTCACCTGTAGCGCCTGTTTCCAAGCCTTTTCGTTCTCGGTGAGGATGATGGAGCGAGGGCGGTGGGCTTCGGGCATGCCGCTGCGCATGCCGCGGCGGATCATGCCGCGGACCAGACGCGGGGCGGCCTCGAGGTTGGCGACGGAGTAGGCGTCCACGTTTGCCTTGACGAGCGGTTCCATCCAGGCCTGGACCTTCTCGCCCGCCTCCTTGCTGAACGAGAAGACGCACACGGCGGGCTTGCCGGCGAGCAGGGCGGGAAAGGAGATCTTGCGGCCGTCGAGGGTTTCGCCGGGCGTGGGCGGGAGCGTTTGGCCGACGAGGAGAGGAACGACGAAGAGGACGCAGGTCCGCATGAGGTGAGGATGGCACAGGAAAGCATCCCGGCGTGACCGTTTTTCCGCCGTTCTGCGCAGGTACGGGTAGGAGCATTCGCAATGACGGACAAAGAAGAGAAGGTGGTGGCGCAGGTATCGGGGCACGCGGCCCGGCTGGGCGTGCGCCTGGACGATCTGATCGTGAGCGTGAGCGCGGTGCAGGTGCTGAACCCGGTGGGCTTCGATTTCGCGTGCAAGGACACCGGGTTGCTGGTGAAGCGGATCATCGAGAGCGCGAAGTTTGGCTTCGACGATCCGGATACGCTGCACGGGAAGCTGGCGGGATCTAACGCGAAGCGGTCGGGTTTTCATTCCAGTTTCCGCGAAAACACGCCGGCATTGAGCCTGCACATCCAGGTGAGCAGCACGGAAGTACCGGGCGGCGGACGGAAGGTGAACGTGCATCTGGATTCGGTGGGGATCACGGCGGGGCGCGCGGGGAACGGCGGGAACATCTTCGACCTGTCGAAGATCGTGGAGCACTGGGATCGCGACCTGCGGCCGGAGATGGGTCCGCTCAAGCACTTCGACGTGACGGTAGTGCGGGGCAGGAACGAAGTCACCGGGACCGCGGATTTGGGGCTGGTGGTTTCGGTGCGGAAGAGATTCTAGGGCGCCGGCTCGACCATGGGGATGATACGGCAGCACGAGCTGCGGACTTTGACCCCCGCCGTACCGCCGGGGGCTCAATGGTCGACTGCAATCGCGAAGGCTGAGCCGTCGCCGGTAGGCGGCGGTCAAAGTCCGTGCTAGCGCACCGGCCGGACGATCATCTCCGGACCCGGACACCCGTCGCGGACGTCGCGGCCGCAGACGCGCGGGCGAAGTTCCTTGTCGAGGCAGATCCGGAGTTCCTGAAAGAACCGGCCGCTGCACTCGATGGAGAAGCCGCGCGGCGGCCAGTTCGGATTTGCCTTGGCGAGCTCGGCCTTGAAGGCGTCCGGCGCCAGGCGGACGGCGTCGCGCGGCTTGTTGTAGCGCGGCGGGACCTTGAAGTCCCCGTACGCGCGCCGCACCAGATCGAAGTAACGCGCCGGCGATAGCCCCGTGCAGGTGCCGTGCTTCGCCCATTCGTGGCGGATCAGCCGCTTGCTGGGCATGAGCGGGAGCATGCTGTCGACCAGCGGCTCGTCGACCTTGACCTCGGAGCAGAACTGCGGCCAGCCCCGCTCGTACTGTGGCCATAGCCCGTGGGTCACGAAGCCGTACTGGCGGCTGCCCGCGCATTGGAAGCGGTCGCGCTCGCCCGCGGGCGACGCGCAATACTCCGGCGACCACGAGAGCGACAGGACGTAGTAGTCGAATTTCCCTGCTTCACCGCGCGGCTGATCGCGCCGCGGCTGCGCCGCCAGCACCAGGGGAAGCAACAACCAGATCCACAGTCTCATTTGCCCGGCGTCCACATGACCAGCGACAGGCCCTTCTCGCGGGCGAGCTGGTTGATCTTCGAAACGTTCGTGTCCAGCGTCCGCCGCAGCTTACCCAGCTCGCCGTCGACCATCTTGCTCAACATCCCGCGCACTTCCTCGGCTTGCTTCGTGGGGCGGAAGTCGCCCTGACCCTGCTCGTACATCAGGAACGCGAGCCGGTTGTTCATCTTGATGCCGTAGTTGAGCGGATCCTGCACGCTCTGGTTCTTCGTCTGGTGGATGTTGCCCTCGATCGCCGTCAGGTCGGTCTCGAACTCGTTCACCAGGTCCGCGAGGTCCTTATACCTGGCGTCATCACCGATCTTCGCTTTGACGAACTTCAAGTCGTCCTTGACCTTGCGCAGGTCGAGGATCCCCTGGTGCGCTTCGCTGACTTTGTCACGCACCCGGACCAGGAAGTCGAACTGCTGCTGAAAGTCGGACTGTGTGGTCTGGATCCGCGGATCCTTGAGGATCTCGAACTCCTGTTCCTGGGCTTGGCCGTTGACGGTGAGGCGCGCGCGGTACTTGCCGGGCACCGCCTTCGGCCCGAGGTTGGGCGACGAATAGAACACCATGCCGGGGAACGTCTTGTAGCCCGGGTAACGCAGATCCCACACGAAGCGATTGCCACCGGCGCGCGCGCTCGGCGCGTAGGACCGGATCAGCGCGCCGCCGGTTTCCAGAATGTCGAGCTTCACGGCGCCGGCGTTCTTGACGAAGTAGTGGATCATCACGCCGCCGGGGTGGTTCTCGCCCTCGCGCAGCGCGTCGCGGCGGCCTTCGCGTCCGCCACGGCCGGTGCCGCCCAGCCGGTAGCTCGGCATGGGCTTGTAGAGATGGAACTCCTTCGCGGCCAGCTCCGGCGTCAACTGGTGCAGCACGGTGAGGTCGTCGATCATCCAGAAGCTGCGCCCGTGCGTGGCGGCGATCAGGTTATCGTTCTTCACCGCCAGGTCATGAATGGGCACCGGCGGCAGGTTCATCTGGAACTTGTTCCACGACGCGCCGTCATCGAAGCTGATCCACATGCCCTTCTCGGTGCCCGCGTACAGCAGGCCGCGGCGCTTCGGGTCGGCGCGCACCACGCGTACGAACTCCTCGTTCGGGATGCCCTTGGTGATGACGGTCCACGTGGCGCCGTAGTCGGTGGTCTTGTAGATGTACGGCGTGTAGTCGCCGAATTTGAAGGATGTCGCCACGATGTAGGCGCCACCCTTGACGAACGGGCTCACCTCCACCGAGTTCATCATGTTGTACTTCGGGGACATTGGCGGCGTGACGTTCTTCCAGGTCTTGCCGCCGTCGCGGGTGACATGGAGCAGCCCGTCGTCAGAGCCCGCCCAGATCTCGCCTTCCGTGTACGGCGACTCCTGCACCGCGAAGATATTCGCGTAATACTCGACGCCGGTGTTGTCCTGCGTGATCGGCCCGCCCGAGGACTTCAGTGTTTCCGGCTCGGCGCGGGTGAGGTCCGGCGAAATGACCTCCCAGCTCTCTCCGCCGTTCGTCGTCACATGCAGGTGCTGGGAGCCCGCGTAAAGCTTCTTCGGGTTGTGCGGCGAGAAGAACAGCGGATAGTTCCAGTTGAAGCGGTACTTCATCACTTCTACTCCCGATCCGGCTGGAAGGTCCGGCCACACGTTCGTGGACCGCGTCTGCCCGGTGCGGTGGTCGAGCATCTGCATGTAGCCCTTGTAGTCGCTCGCGTAGACGATGTCGTTGTTCAGGGGGTCCGGCGCAAGGTGGGCGCTCTCGCCACCGGCCGACGGCTCCCAGTGGTCCTCGGTGATCGCGGGACCGGCCACGCGGTGGTAGATGCGGATGGTGGTGTTGTCCTGCTGCGCGCCGTAGATCCGGTAGGGGAAGCTGTTGTCGGTGGAGACGCGGTAGAACTGGGCGGTCGGCTGGTTGTGATATGTCGTCCAGTTGCGCCCGCCATCGTTGGAGATCTGCGCGCCGCCGTCGTCAGCGATGGCCATGCGCTGGTTGTTGTCGGGGTCGATCCACAGGTCGTGGTGGTCGCCGTGGGGGGCGTTCTTGAGCTCGAAGGTCTTGCCGCCGTCGCGCGAGACGCCGTAGCTGACATTCATCACGTAGACGATGTCTTCATTCTGCGAGTCGGCGTAGATGCGCGTGTAGTACCAGGCGCGCTGCCGCAGCGCGCGGTCCTCATTGACCTTACGCCAGGTACGCCCCGCGTCGTCGGAACGGAAGATGCCGCCGTCGAGCGCTTCGACCGCGGCGAACAGCAGATTCGAGTTCTTGGGCGAGATGGCGATCCCGATGATGCCGATGGTCCCCTTGGGCATGCCGGGATTGCCGGTGAGTTTCACCCAGGTGTCGCCGCCGTCGTTGGACTTCCACAAGTGCGAGTCGGGCCCGCCGGAGTCCATGCGCCAGCCGTTGCGCTTGATGTTCCAGGTGCTCGCGTACAGGATGCGCGGGTTGTTCGGATCGAGGATCAGGTCCACGGCGCCGGCTTCGCGGCTGGCGAAGAGGACGCGCTCCCAAGTAGTCCCGCCGTCCTTCGAGCGATAGACGCCGCGCATGTCCGACGGCTTCCAAAGGTCGCCCATGGCGGCCACGTAGACGAGGTCCGGGTTCTTGGGATGCACGCGGATCCGCCCGATGTGGCGGGATTCGCGCAGGCCGATGAACTTCCAGGTGCGGCCGGCATCGGTGGACTTCCAGACGCCCCATCCGGAACTGACGTTGCCGCGCACGGTCTGTTCGCCTTCGCCCGCGTAGAGGACGTTCGGATCGCTTTCGGCAACCGCCACGGCGCCAATGGTCCCGCCGAAGTACGCGTCGGTTAGGTTCTCCCAGGTCTGCCCCGCGTCCTGGGTGCGCCAGACGCCGCCGCCGACCGCTCCGAAGTAGTAGAGGTTCGGGTTCCCACGGACGCCGGTGACGGTTCCGGAGCGCCCACCGCGGAACGGTCCGACCTCGCGCCAGCGGGCGCCGGAGTAGAGGCTTGGGTCGAACTTCAGTTCCTGGGCCGGGAGCAGCGAAAGCAGGGCGAAGAGCAGGGCGGCAAAACGCTTCATGGGAACCGAGGATAACCCAATTGAGGTTGCCGCAGAACGGCGGGGTCAGGGCTGCAGCAGGGCGGCGGCGGTAATGAGGCCCTCGACCTCGGCCCAGACGATCGGGTCGGCCTCCATGCGGGCATGCCCGCCGCCGAGCGCCCGGATCTTCGATTCCATCACCGGGTAGGGCAGCCAGACCGGATAGCGGTGCCGGAAATTGCCGAGGATCTTGGTCCGCGCCGGGTCCGCGGCGTGGATCTCGTCTTCGCCCCACACGGTCAACGGCTCGCGCTGGAAGAAATTGGCCGCGGCGCGCACGTTCGCCGGGATTTCGGCGTCCCGCATGCCGACGCTGTCCACCTGCACGGTCAACAGCACCGGGATCTTCCGCTTCGCGAGGTCGCGCGCCAACCGGACGGTGGCCGCGCCGCCCAGGCTCTGCCCGTAGATCACGATCCGCGCCCGGCCGCGCTCCACGTCGTCGAGCCGCCCGTCGCGGTTCTGGTCCAACGCCCGCTCGAGGAACCGGCGCGCAGTCCGGCGGTTGCGGTTCGCGAAGGTCTCGGCGTGCATCCCCAGGCGGTGGTTCAGCCGGTGCGCCAGCTTGCGGACGTTCCGCTTCTCGTCGTCATAGTCTTCGACGGACCCGAGGAAGCCCACCACGACCATCTCGCCCGGAGCTACGGGGACGGCGGTCTTCAGGTCCGACATCTTCTGCGCGGATCCGAGGGAAACGGCGGCCAGCATCAGGCCGCAGAGGCGTGTCACTTACAGAAATACGCGCTGAACCCCGTCCGGGTTGCAGCGAACCCGGCGGTTGTAACCAGAACGCCAAAGTAGCTTATCCTAAAGACATACTTCGGGAGGTCCTCGTGAAGCACATTTTCTTGACATTCGCCCTGCTCGGGCTGGCGGCGTCGTCCCTGTTCGGACAGGCGGCGGCCATCAACGGACAGATTGAAGGAACGGTCACCGACCAGACCGGCGCCGTGGTCGCCAACGCGAAAGTGACGGCGGAGAACGTCGAAACCGGCTTCCGCCGCGAAACCACGACCACGGCCGAGGGCCTGTACCGCTTTGCGGTGCTGCCGCTCGGCACCTACAAGGTCGCGGTAGACGTCGCCGGATTCCGGCCGTACCGGCGCGAGGGCGTGGTGATCAACGCCGGCTCCATCGCGACGGTGGACATCGCGCTGCAGGTGGGCGGCACCGAGACGGTGGTGACGGTGAACGAAGCCGGGGCCTTTACCGAGCCCTCGCGCACGGACTTCGGCTCCACGCTGGGCCAGACCTTCGTGGCGAACCTGCCGCTGGTCTCGCGGAACCCGTACAACTTCATCCTGGTGCAGCCCAACGTCACGGGCCGGCCGAACACGGAGTTCGGCGTGCCGCGCAAGGTGAGCGCCAACGGCTTCAACAACCGGATCAATTACCAGATCGACGGCAACAACAACGTCCAGAGCGACCGCGCCGGTATCCGGCTGATCCCGATCTCGAACACTTTCGTGCAGGAAGTGCAGCAGGTGTCGAACGGCTACGCCGCCGAGTTCGGCAATAGTGTCGGCACGGTGTTCAACACGGTCACGAAGAGCGGCACCAACCAGTTCCACGGGGAGGGAGCCTACATCTTCCGCCGCACCGGCATGAGCGCGCGCCCGGCGCTGCTCGCCTTCAACCGCCCGACTCCCGAGACGAACGTGAACTCGTTCTACGGCTCCGCCGGCGGACCGGTGATCAAGGACAGGGCCTTTTTCTACGGCGCCTACGAGTACGTGAAGCGGGACCTGCCGAACCCGGTAACGGCCACTCCGGCGGTGATCGCCCAGGTGGGCCTTCCGGCCGACTTCGCCGACGCGACGCCGTTCCGCCAGAAGGTGCAGTTCTTCTTCGCCCGCGGCGACATCTTCCTCAGCCAGAACCACAAGCTGGCGCTCCGCTTCAATGGCCACCGCAACGACTCGCCGTTCAACGGCGGCGGCGGCCTCAGCGTGGTCACCCGGACTTACAACTTCGTCGACCGCTCCTATGTCGGCGCCGCGCAGTTGATTTCGACGTTCGGACCTTCGGTGGTGAACGAGTTCCGCATGCAGGTCCCGCTGCGGGACCAGGCCCAGAACCGCTTCGAGGCCACGGGCACGGGCCCGGCGATCGTCGTCCCGAACCAGATCCAGTTCGGCGGGCCGACGGCGGTCGGCTTCAACTACAAGGAAATGGCGCCCGAGTTCTCCGAGAACCTGAGCTACAACCGCGGTACGCACGCCTACAAGTTCGGCGGCAACTACCGCGCCATCCGCGACACGCAGGTGCAGGCCACGTTCGCGCAGTACACGTTCCCGACGGTGCAGGCGTACCTCGATGCGCGGGACGGCCGCAGCCCGCGCTCCTACACGAACTTCCAGCAGACGCTCGGCGAGCCGAAGATCAGCTACAACCACAACTTCTGGAACTTCTACGTCCAGGATTCGTGGAAGATCCGCCGCAACTTCACGCTCTCCTACGGCATCCGCTATGACCTGTACCTGCTGCCCGCCGCCAACAAGCAGAGCACGCTGCCGGTCTCGCAGTCGTTCCGCACGGACAAGAACAACTGGGCGCCGCGCCTCGCCTTCGCGTGGGGCCTGGGCAAGGATCAGAAGACGGTCTTCCGGGGCAGCTACGGCATGTTCTACGACGCCCCGCAGACCGACATGTACCGGCGCGCGATCCTGAACAACGGGTCGCCGATCTTCTTCACGGCCGCCACCGGCCCCACGACCTCGTTCGCGCCGGCCTTCCCGGCGGTGTTCACCTCGATCCCGTCCGGCTTCAACCTCGCCACGCAGGACGTCACCGCGATGAGCCCGCAGTTCCGGACGCTCTATTCGCAGAACGCGAACTTCTCGCTCACCCGAGAGCTCACCAAGGACATGACGGTCACCGCCACCTACCTCTACACGAAGGGGACCGGACTGCCCGTGTACTCGAACACCAACCTGATTCCCGGGCCTAACCGCCTGGCCGACGGCCGCCCGATCTTCGGCAGCGGCCGGATCGACACCCGCTTCAATAACATCGTGGTGGCCGAGTCGGTCGGCAACTCCGTGTACAACGGGCTCACCGTCACGCTGAACAAGCGCTTCAGCCGGAACTTCGAGGGCTTCGCATCGTGGACCTACGCGCACTCGATCGACGACGCGCCCGAGCAGAACAACATCGACAGCGGAGCGTTCTTCCTCAGCGACATCTCGAACCGCCGCCGCGACCGCGGGAACTCGCTTAGCGACCGCCGCCACTCGTTCAACACCAGCATGGTGTACACGACGAAGTACGAGATCGAGAACAAGGCGGCGCGCTACATCGTGAACAACAACCAGGTCTCGTTTTTCTTCCTGGCCATGAGCGGGGACATCTTCAACATCGGCTCCAACCGGATCCTGAACGGCGACAATACCGCGGGCACCCTGTTCCAGCGGCCGCTGTTCATCGGCCGCAACACCCTGCGCGGACCGCAGACGGTCCAGCTCGACCTGCGCTATACGCGGCAGTTCCCGATCCGGGAGCGGATGCGCGCCGAGTTCTTCGGGGAATTCACGAACCTCTTCAACCGCACCAACGTCACCGGCATCGCGAGCAATGCGAGCGTGGACGCCGCGGGCGTGATCACCACGCCGCCCAGCCTGGCCTGGACCGCCGCGCTGGACCAGCGGTTGATGCAGTTCGGCTTCCGCTTCGTGTTCTAACGAAAGGGATACAATACCGGCGGTGCGCTTCCGGCGCACCGCCTTTTTCTTCATGAGCGACCAATTCCCCGCGCCCGTCTACGAGCGCACCGTCCTCGCGGTCAACTTCGCGGACGCCCAAAAGCACTTCCTGGACGCCCTGCTCGAGATCGACTATGCGCACGGCGTCATGCTTGCCGAGCAGGGCATCATCACTCCCGAGGAAGCGCGGGCGATCCTGCGCGGCCTCGACGCCATCGACCGGGAGGCGCTCCGCCAGGCCCGGTACGACGGCTCGGTCGAGGACTTCTTTTTCTACCTCGAGCGCGAGCTTACGAAGCACTGCCCGCCCGAAGCCGCGGGCAAGCTGCACACGGCCCGCAGCCGCAACGACATCGACATCACGCTCTACCGCATGCGGATCCGCGAGGAACTCGCGGGGTTGCACGGCTGGGTGCTGGCGGCCGCCGCCGCGCTGATCAAGACCGCCCGCGCGCACCGCGATACGGTGATGCCGGCCCACACGCACACCCAGCCGGCGCAGCCCACGACGCTCGCGCACTATCTCTGCGCCGCCATCGAGTGCTTCCAGCGCGACCTGGATCGCCTGGAGCACGCCTTCGCCACCGTCAACCGCAACCCGCTCGGCGCGTGCGCCATCACCACCACCGGCTTCCCCATCGAGCGCAAACGCACCGCCGCCCTGTTGGGCTTCGAAGGGCTGCAACTCAATTCCTACGGCGCGATCGCCGCCACCGATTACATCGCCGAAGCCGCCGCCGCCACGTCCATTTCGCTGCTGAACCTCGGCAAGCTGACCCAGGACCTGCTGCTCTGGTCCACCGCTGAGTTCGGGTTCCTCACCCTTTCCGACGGCTTCGTGCAAACGTCCAGCATCATGCCGCAGAAGCGCAATCCGGTGTCGCTGGAGCACACGCGCATCCTGGCCAGCCGCGGGCTCGCCGAGGCGCAGGCACTGCTCACCGCGATGCACAACACCCCGTTCGGCGACATCGTGGACAGCGAGGACGACCTGCAGCCGCTGATCTTCCAGATGTTCGAGGACGCCACCCGCGCCTGGAGCCTGTTCGGCGGCGCCGCCGGGGCGCTCCGCGTGAACGTGGAGCGTATGCGCCAGGCCGCCGGACGCCGCTTCCTTACCGTCACCGAACTCGCCGATACGCTGGTGCGCGAGGAGCGGATCAGTTTCCACGAGGCGCACAAGCTCGTCGCCGCCGCCGTCAACGCGGACCGCGACGACGACTCGCCGGCGCGGATGCTGCGCGAGGTGCTCGCCAAGGCGCCCAGTATCCTCGGCCGGCCGCTGCGCACCGCGGAGGGCGTGCTGGCGCAGGCGCTCGACCCGGTCCACTTCGTCCACATCCGCAACGTCGATGGCGGCCCCGGACCCCACGCCATGGACCGCCAGCTTTCGGGCATTGCGGAGAAACAGGCGCGCCACGAGCGTTGGCAGGCCGATCGGGAGCGGCACCTCGCCGAGTACCGCGAGACCTTGCGGGACCAGGTGGAGATGCTCCTCGGGTCGCTGCCCGTTTAGAGCTGTGTCACTTACTCATACCGGATGGCGACGATCGGGTCGATACGGGTCGCTCGCCGGGCGGGCAGATAGGCCGCGGTCAGCGCCACCAGCGCCAGCAAGCCGCTGACGCCCAGCAGCGTCAGCGCGTCGGTCGGCGAGACCCCGAACAGCAGCTTCTGCATAAAGCGCGTCACGCCGAACGCCAGCGCCAGCCCGATCGTCAGCCCGAGGCCGGTGAGCCTCAGCCCGTGCCCCAGCACCATGCGTAGCACGTCGGCGCGCGACGCGCCCAGCGCCATGCGGATGCCGACCTCCCGCGACCGCTGCGCCACGGAGTACGCCAGCACGCCGTACAAGCCGACGGCCGCCAGCAGCAGCGCCAGCGCCCCGAAGAATCCCAGCAGCCAGCCGCCCATTTTCTGGGTAATGTAAGCCGCGCTGACGGCGTCCTCCAGGGCTCGCACGCCGTATACGGCCATGTTGCGATCCAGGGAGCGGATCTCGCCTTCGACGGCCTTGGCCACGGCGAGGGGGTCGCCCTGGGTCCGCACCAGGAAGTTCGTCTCCGAGGTGTGCTCCTGCAGCGTGGTGAGCCAGAAGAACGGAGCCGGAGGCTCGTCCAGCGCCTGAAACTTCGAGTCCTTCGCCACGCCGATCACGGTGTAGTTCTTGCGGCCGACGGTGAAGCGCCGCCCCACGGGATCCCGGCCCGCGTAGTAGCGCTGCGCCAGCGTTTCGTTGATCACCACCACCGGCTGGGCCTGGGCGTTGTCGGAAACCTGAAAGTCGCGGCCGGCCGTCAGTGGCGTCCCCAGGGTGCGGAAATAGTCCGGCCCCACGTAGTTGAGGAACGCCATCAGCTCCTCGTCCTTCGCCGGGGTGTAGCCTTCGGCGGTGAAGCTCGTGGAACTGGATCCGCCCAGGGTCAGCGGGACGCGGCGGACCGTCGACACTAGCGCGACGCCGGGCAGCGCCGAGATTCTCTCGATTGCCCGCCGGACGAACTCGGGGCCGGTCTCGTCGGTGTAGCCGTTGGGTTTCAGATCGACGCCCGCCAGCAGCACGTTGCGCGGATCGAAGCCGGGGTCGGCGGAAGAAGCCCGTTGCAGGCTGCGGAGCAACAGGCCCGCACCCACCAGCAACACGAGCGACAGCGCCACTTGCGCGACCACCAAGGCGTTGCGCGTCCAACTGCGTGTGGTGCTCGCGGTTGCCTCTTCCTTCAAGGCGACCACGACATCGGGTCGCGAGGCCCGGATTGCCGGTGCGAGACCGAACACCAGCGTGGCCAGCGCGGATACCGCCAGCGTGAACAGCAGCACCTTCCAGTCGGGTTGCGCCTGCAGATTGATCGCCAGGTCCGTCGGCGGAGCCAGCGCGGTCAGCAGCCCCGCGGTGAACGGCACCAGCGCCAGCGCCAGCGCCGCGCCCGCCGCCGACAACATGGCGTTCTCCACCAGCAACTGGCGGATCAGCCGTCCGCGCGAGACGCCCAGCGCCAGCCGGATTGCGATCTCCCGCCGGCGTCCCGCCGCCCGCGCCATCAGCAGGTTCCCAACGTTGGCGCACGCGATCAACAGCACCACGCCCACCACCGCCGAAAGCAGGCTCAACAGCGGCGCCATCACCTGGCCCGCCGCCGCCCGCCAGATCGGGGCGGACTCCGCCCGCGGATACTTCTCCGTTTTGTCGTATTCGCGCGTGAGTTGCGCGGAAAGCGCCGTCAGCTCCTGTTCCGCCTGCCGGACATCCACGCCTGGCTTCAGCCGGCCGATTGCTTCCAGCCAGCGGTTCCCGCGCGCCTCCAGCGCCGAGACGCCACCCAGGATGTCGCCGCGCATCATCACCGGCACCCACACGTCGTGCCGCAATCCCAGCGTCGACCCCTGGAACCCCTCGGGCATGATCCCGACCACCGTGAACGCCTTCGTGTTCAGCCGGACTTCCTTGCCGACCACCGCCGGATCCCCGCCCAGCCGGGTCTGCCACAGCGCGTGGCTGATCACCGCCACCGGATGCGCTCCGGGGGTGCGGTCTTCATCCGGCCGGAACGTCCGCCCCAGCACCGGCCGGAGGGCCAGCACGTCGAAAAAGTCCGCCGACACCAGCATGCCGAAGATCCGCTCGGCCTTGGTTTCGGTGACCGTGGAACTGGTGGCGAAGCTGAATGCGGTCATCCGGCCCGCCGCCAGGCCGGCCAGCGTCTGGTTCTTGGCCCGGATGTCCAGGTAGGTGGGCCAGGAATAGCTGCTCGACCGGCCCTCCGGGGACCGCCAGCGGAAGTAGTGCAATCCGTCGCTCTGGACCCCGGGAATGGGGTTGAGGATCGTCGCGTTCAGCCAGTTGAAGATGGTGGCGTTGGCGCCGATCCCGAGGCCGAGCGTCACCACCGCCGCCGCGACGAAGGCGGGAGATTTCCGCCACTGGCGGAGAGCAAATCGGATTTCCTGGAGCAGGACCATACGGGCGACTACGGATCAAAGTCGCCAGCGGTTCAGGAAATCTTGCCCCAGCGATCTACTACCACTGGTAGCCGATGCCGAACGACACGCGGAACTGCGCGATCGGCGGCTCGATGCCACCCTGGGTGTCGCCCGCGCCGATGTAGACGCGCGCCTCGGGACGCAGGAACCAATGCTCGTTGAGGAAGGCCTTCAAGCCGAAGCCGGGAGTGATGGCAAACCCGCTGGTGGAACCGCGGACCTCGGTGCGTCCGGCGCCTACGCGGACAGAGTAACGCATCCCGCCCGCGCCGGCGACCAGATACGGCTGCACCCGGCCGCGCCGCATGTGCCACAGCGCGTTCCCCGTGTAGAACTGGCCGTTCCCCTCGAACGGAAACCCGCCGATGGTGCGGCTGTTTCGGAAGGCATTGACGTCGAACTCCAGCGCCAGCCCGTTCCGGAATCGCCGCGTCAAGCTGCCGCCCCCGGCGACCCCGTTGCCAAGGGAGCCTTCGTCGCCGCCGACGAATCCGATTCCCACCTGCCCGCTGACTTCGAACCGCTTGTTGTAGTCCTGTGCCTGGGCGGCGGCCGCGAGGACCAACAGAATCAGAATCCGCATACCTGACTCCAACCCTACAACATTGCAGATTCTGGAACAGCCCCTTCCGTCCCAGCCCCGGTAACGCGAATGACCTACTTGCCCTCACGGAAACCGCGTTCGGATGCCGGGCTTCCGCGAATTCGGCCGGCAGTTCCGGGATCGCCGTGGACAAGAACCTGGTGGGCAGGACCCCGCCGCCGGCTTACGGATTGGCGGCGATCTCGCGCTCGATGCTCTTGACGATGTCGTCGAGGGCGATGGTCTCGATAAACGGCTCGCCGTTCACCAGCACGGTGGGCGTTTTGGCGATGCCGCGCGCGACGCCGTCCTGGTAGTCCGCCTCCACCAGCGCGGCGAGCTTCGGGTCCGCGAGCGCGGCCACTGCGGCGGCGGGATCCACGCCGTGGGCCTTGGCGAACCGGGCCAGCGCCGCCTCGAAGCCCTCCAGGGTGATCTCGTTCCGGCGCTCCAGCGTTTCCTTGCGATAGGCGACCGCGAGTTCCGGCTTCAGACTCTGAAAATAGCGGGCCGCGATTGCGGCACGGCGCGCCCAGGCATGCTTGGCGAGCGGGAAGTCGCGGTGCTCGAAGGCGGCTTTCGCGCCGAAGCGCGGCAACAGGTCGGAGTCCAGCAGCCTGCGGAACGTGGCGCAGTCGCCGCACTGCAGGTCTTCGTAGATGACGATCCGCACCGCGCTCTGGGGGTTGCCCTCGACTAAGTGATCGGCGGCAAAGGCCCTGGCTGCCGCCAAACAAGCCGCCGCCAGAAAGGGGAACGTCTTCATGCCGTGCGCCGCCGCCGCAGTTGCTCGAGCAACTGCACGGCGACCTCCTTGCCGCGATCCAGCGCCTCGCCGTAAGCGGACTTGCGTTCGCCGCGCGAGAGCTTGTACCCCTGCCGGTACAGCGCGTCGAGGTACTGCCCGGCGACGAAAGTGCCCGCGTAGGCCACCGCCGCCTTAGGGATCAGCCCGCCGCCGAGCGGGATCTTGCCAACCAACTGCCGCGCGACGGCGCGCCAGCCAAACGCGCCCGCGACGATCGCCCCGATCTCGGAGCGCTGTTCGGAATAGCCGACCGCATGGTCGTTCGCCGCGGCGATCAGAAACGCCAGGCGCGTCTGGTTCATCGTCAGGAACGCCGTGTCGGAGGCGAACTGGCCCACGGCCCAGGGCAAAGTGAGAACGCTGGGCATCAGATCGGGCAGTGCGGTCGCCAGGCTGAACAGCGCGTTCTCGCGCGAAACTTCATGAATGAAGCGCCGCGTCACCACGTCGCGAAACGCGGGGAAGTTACGCGCCAAAGGGAGCTTCAGGTCCGGCCGCGCGTCGAGCACCAGGTTGACGGTTTCCAGGGGCCGTTCGGCGATAAAGGGAAAGGCGTCCTTCGGCCGCAACAGTTCCTCGTCCCAGAGGGCGATGTCGGCGGGCTGATGGCCGGTCTCGATCAGGCGCAGCGCTGCTTCCCTCCGGCGCGGGGAGATCCCCGGCGGACACAGGAACGCCTCGATTCTGCGGTACGAGGCGGGGGTCGCCGCCGCCACCCGGATCCGCACCGGCTGCGCGGCGGCCTGCCGCACTTCCGACGGGTTGAGGCTCAGCAGCGCCTGCCGGATCTGCCCGAACGAGGTAATGGATCGGTTCATGTACGTCCGCGGCGGAACACCACCTTGAGCCGCTTCTGCCATTCTAAGCCCAAGCCGATGTACTCCACCTCCAAGGCGGACGCGAAGAACGTGAGAATGGTTTCATTCGCCGGATGGAACTCGATGGCGGGCGCGACGAGATAGAGCTTCGGCGGCACGCGCCGCAGTTCCAGGCCCGGGAAGTAGCCGTGCGCGGTGAAGTCGCCGCGCTGCAGGTGCCACTGCACGCGCATCCAGTAGTCGAGCGCCTGCAAGGGCAGGTGCAGGTCCTGGGTGGCTTTGAGTTCCAGCACCGCCAGGCGGCCGGAGCGGTCACAGGCGAGCAGGTCCATCACGCCGCGGTCGCCGGCGGTGAACTCGGGGACCTGCCCATAGACCGGGTCCGGCCGAAGCTCGGCGTCGATCTCCTCAAGATTCGCCCGCACCACGGATTCCAGCCATCTCTCGCGGCGGCGCGGCAGGGCCGGGCGCAGCGCGCCGATGCTCCGGCCCAGCGCGGCGGCCTCCCGCGCCGAGGCCGGTTTCCGGGCGGACACGCCGGCGGTGATCCCGCTGGCGGCCACCCGGGCGAACTCGATCCCCGCCACCGCGATGCCGGTGGAGCCGTCGCGGTGCCGCTGCGGCGCGGCTCCGGGAACCGCGAGCAATTCCTCCGGCACCGGAGCGAAGCCGCGCTGGCAAGGCTCCAGCCGGGTGTCGAGGTTCCCGAGGTCGGCCAGATCCACCGGCTCGGCGAAGCCCGAGGGCGACTGCGCGAACACCTCGCAACGGACACCGATGAGATGGCGGATGCGCCAGCAGGTGGGCCCTTCCTCACCGCGCGGCACCAGCAGCACCAGGCGATCGATCTCGACTTGCCGCTCCCGCCGCCGCAGGTGGTCCAGCCACAGCAGGCCATAGGCCAGGGTGCCCGGGGCGTCACTGCCGGCGCTCACCGCCGCGATCCCGCGCCGGCCCTTCACCAGCAGCGCCCGGGGATGGGTGTCCGGCAGCGAACGCTCCAGATCGCGGCCGGCGGTGAGTTCGGACAACTGCCAGCCGGGGAACTGCCGCGCAAGGAAGGTGCCGAGCGCGTCGCGGTGCTTCAGCCGCTCGCTGCGGACCAGTACCGCGTGGTTCTCAGGCGCGGCCAGATCCGCCAGCGTCAAGGATCCCTCGCGCTTGCCGAACAGCGCGACGGTCAGGTGCAGCCTGCCGCGCCCGGAAGTCCTCGCCGCGGTCACGCGGCGCACCAGGTGGCGCGACTCGCTCCAGGCGTGGATCTGCAGGCGTCCGCCGGCGTCCGTCAGTTCGTAGGAGCTTTCGGAAAGCGGGATGGGGTCCTCGCCGGGTTCGAACAGCACGGGCTCCCGGCACCGCGCGACGAAGTCGCGCACTTCGCGGCACAGCGCCTCGCTTCCGGTCCCCGGCGGCATCTGTAATTAAGTCGCCGCGGCGGCCGGAAGTTCTCAGGCCATTTCTTTGACCAGCTTGTCGAAAAACCGCTTGATCAGCATCTTGGCGGTGGAATCGATCAGCCGCTGGCCCACCGCGGCGAGCGTGCCGCCGATCTGGACGTCGCCCTCGTAGTGGACCTCGGCGCCGGCTTCCACCGGCTTCAAATGCAGGCGTCCATCGCCTTTCATGAAGCCGATCTTGCCATTGCCCTCGACGATCAGGCGGAACTCCGTCGGCGGATGGGGGTCGGCGATCGTCACCTTGCCCTCGAACGACCCGGACACGGTCGCCAGCACCATCTTCATCTTCATTGAGTACTGCTGCCCGCCCAGGTCCTCCAGGGACTCGATACCCGGCATGCACTTGGCGAGCAGCCCGGGATCCTGCAGCGCCTGGTACGAGCGCTCGACCGGGAACGGCAAGGTGTAGGATCCGGCGATCTTCAAGCCAGCGCCGCCCGGATCGCGCGCGCCGCGTACACGGCAGCCATATGGGACCGGTACTCGGCGGAAGCGTGGATGTCGGTGTTCGCGTCGACGCCCTCGGCCACCAGCGCCGCGGCCGTCGCCGCGTCCGCGCCGTTCAGCAGCGCCTGCTCGGCGTTCTTCGCCCGGTATGCCTTCGGGCCCAGCCCCGTGACGCCGATGCGCGCGAAGGTGACCTTGCCGCCGGACTTGCGGATCCGCGCGGCGATGCCCACGATCGCGTAACCCGAGGCCGGATGCACCATCTTCTGGTACGAGGTGCCCGTGCCCGCCTCTTCGATCGGAACCTTCACGGTGGTGATCAGTTCGCCCGGCTCCAGGGCTGTCGTGAACAGATCGATGAAGAAGTCCTCGCCGGTCACCGTGCGCGTGCCGCCGGGGCCGGCGATGTGGAACTCGGCATCGAGGGCCACCAGCGCCGCCGGATAATCCGCCGCCGGATCCGCATGCGCCGCGCTGCCGCCGAGGGTGCCCACGTTGCGCACCTGGACGTCGCCGATCTCGGCCGCGGTCGCCGCCAGCAGCGGGCACTTGGTCCGCACCAGCGCCGAGGATTCCACGGCGTAGTGCGTGGTCATCGCGCCGACCTGCAGCGCGCCGCCGTCCTCGCAGATCCCGCTCAGCCCGGGGATCCGCGCGAGGTCCACCACCTGCTCGGGAGCGGACAGGCGCAGTTTCATCGCCGGGATGAGACTCATGCCGCCGGCCAGCGCCTTCGCGCCGCCGCCGATCGCCGCCAGCGCTTCGGCAAGAGTGGACGGAGTCGAGTATTCGAAGTTCTGCGCAATCACGCCCGCACCCCCTTGTGGATCACGCGCCACAGTTTCTCGGGCGCCAGCGGCATGTCCAGATGCTTCACGCCCAGCGGACTCAACGCATCCACCACCGAGTTCACCACCGCCGGCGACGCGCCGATCGTGCCCGCCTCGCCCACGCCCTTGACGCCCAGCGGATTCACCGGCGACGGCGTCTCCGTGTGCGAGCTTTCGAGCCACGGCATCATCGACGCCCTGGGCATGGCGTAGTCCATGAACTCGCCCGAGAGCAACTGGCCGGAGTCGTCATACACGGCGTGCTCCCAGAGCGCCTGTCCCAGGCCCTGCGCCACGCCGCCATGCACTTGGCCGGACACCAGCAGCGGGTTAATGATCTTGCCGCAGTCGTCCACCGCCACGTAACGTTTGATGTCCACGTGCCCGGTCTCCCGGTCCACTTCGGTCATCACAATGTGCGCGCCGAACGGGAAAGTGAAGTTCGGCGGCTCCCAGAAGTGCGTCGACACCAGGCCCGGCTCGGTGTTGGGCGGCAAGCGCATCGCACGGTACGAGGCCCCGGCGATCTCGGCGAGCGTCACGCTCTTGCCGGTCTTGTTGCACGTGCAGACGCCGTCGCCGAAGCTCACGTCGTCCGAGTCGAGCAGCATCGCGCCGAAGCGCTTGATCTTACTCTTCAGATCCTGGCAGGCGAAGTACAGCGCCGTGCCGCCCACGGCGGTGTTCCGCGACCCGAAGGTCCCGATGCCGTACTGCACGATCGCCGTGTCGCCGTGCAGGATCAGCACGTCGTCCAGATCTACGCCGAGTTCGTCGGCGGCGATTTGCGCGAAGGTCGTCTCCTCGCCCTGCCCGTGCGGCGAGGAGCCGGTCATCACCGTTACCTTGCCCGATGGCTCGATCTTCACCGTCGCGCTCTCCCAGCCGCCCGCCGGCGTCGCCGGCGAGGGACCGAGCGCGCAGATCTCGCCGTACGTCGAGATGCCGATCCCCACCAGGCGGCCCTCGGCCCGCGCCGCCGCCTGTTCGGCGCGCGCCTTCGGGTAATCGAGCACCTCCAGCGCCTTCTTCAGCGGCAGCGCGTAGTCGCCGGAATCGTAGGTCAGGCCGGTGGCCGTGAGGAACGGGAACTGTTCGTTCGCCACGAAGTTCTTGATGCGGATCTCGGCCGGGTCCATCTTGAGTTCCACCGCCAGCATGTCCACGATGCGCTCGATCCCGTGCGTCGCTTCCGGGCGGCCCGCGCCGCGGTAGGCGTCCGTCGGCATGCAGTTGGTGAACGCGCCCACGATGTCCGCCGAGATGTTGCCAAACCGGTACAGGCCGGGGAGCATGATCACGCTCAAGGTCGGCACCGCCGGCGTCAGCAACTGGTGATAGGCGCCGAGGTCCTGGATGATCTTTACCTTGAGCCCGAGGATCGTGCCGTCTCTTTTCGCGGCGATCTCGTAGAAGTCCACGTGGCCGCGGCCGTGCGTGGTGCAGAGGAAGTTCTCGCGCCGGCTCTCGATCCACTTCACCGGCTTGTTGATCTTCAT
Organism: uncultured Solibacteraceae bacterium; assembly: GCA_964471915.1. Lineage (GTDB taxonomy): Bacteria > Acidobacteriota > Terriglobia > Bryobacterales > Bryobacteraceae > JAIEPW01. Next base: position 307,284 of record CAYYID010000001.1, read on the forward strand.
GGAGACGAAGCCCATCAGGGCCTCTTCGGCGTAGACGTTCAGCTTCGAACCGAATCCGCCGCCCACCTCCGGCGCCACCACGCGAAACAGGTTCTCCGGCACGCCGAGCATGCCCGCCACCAGCGTCCGCACCAGGTGCGGGATCTGCGTCGAAGTCCAGATGGTCAGCGCCTTGTCGCCGGGTTTGAAGTCCGCCACGACACCCCGGGTCTCCATCGCCGCCGGAATCAACCGCTGCGACGTGATCCGCTGCTTAATGACGACGTCGGCCTCGGCGAAGGCCTTGTTCACGTCGCCGCCTTCCTGGTGGTACGTGAACGCCACATTGTCCGGCCACTCGGGGTGCACCGCGGGCGCTCCGGGGGCGATCGCCTTCTCGGGATCCGCGACGGCGTCCAGCACCTCGTAGTCCACTTCGATCAGGTCCAGCGCGTCGCGGGCGATGTAGCGGTCTCCCGCGACCACTACCGCCACCGGATGCCCGACGAAGTACACCCGGTCCACCGCCAGGATGTGGTGGTGCGGCACGCGCAGCCCCGGCAGGGACGCTCCGCAGGGCACCGGACCCACGCCCTTGGTGTCCTCGCCCGTGAACACCGCGACGACGCCCAGGTGCTTCTTGGCCGCCTCCGTGTTGATCGACTTGATCTTCGCCGCGGCGTGCGGGCTCCGCAAGATCGCCGCGTAATGCATCCCGGGCAGCTTCAGATCGTCGACATACGTCGCCGTCCCGGTGATCAGCCGCGGGTCTTCCTTCCGCTTGATCGCCTTGCCGACCAGCGTGTCTTTTTTGGTGCGCGTGAGAGTGGTCGCCATGGTGTCCTCCTACTTCGCCGCCGCCGCCGCTTTCACCGCGTTGACGATGTGCTGGTAGCCCGTGCACCGGCAGATGTTGCCGTCCAGGCCGTGCCGGATCTCCTCATCGGTGGGGTTCGGATTCCGGTCCAGGATCTGCTTGCAGGCCATGATCATGCCCGGCGTGCAGAAACCGCACTGCAGCCCGTGCTCGTCCCAGAACGCCTGCTGCATCTTGTCCAGCTTGCCGTTCTGCACAATCCCCTCGATGGTCGTGACGCTCTTGCCGTCGGCCTGCACCGCGAACATCGCGCAGCTCTTCACCGCCTTGCCGTCCACGTGGACCGTGCAGGCGCCGCACAGCGAGGTCTCGCAGCCGATGTGCGATCCCGTCAGGTTCAGCACCTCGCGCAAATAGTGAATCAGCAGTAACCGGGGCTCCACGTCGTGCGTGTAGGTCTGCCCGTTGACCGTCAGGGTGAGGCTTCGCGTCATTCCGGCGGATCTCCCAGGTGAGGTTTCCAGCGGAGTGAGGATAGCAAAACCGCGCCCGGCGCGGGAAACCGCGACCGCTTGGCGATGACGGCCGTCCTTGCGATGATAGCGAGGGAATGAACCTGCCCCTGGAAACCACGCCCGCCGCCGTGAAGCAGCGCCTCGACGCCGGCGAGAAGCTCCTCCTCCTCGATTGCCGCGAGCCGCACGAACACGCGCTCACCGCCATCCCCGGCGCCGACTTCATCCCCATGCGCGAAATCCCCGCCGCGCTCCCGGACCTCGAAGCCAAGGCCGAAGCCGCCACCCTGATCGTCGTCTGCCATCACGGCGTTCGCAGTCTGATGGTCGTCGACTGGCTGCGCGGGCAGGGGGTCCTGAATTGCCAGAGCCTGACCGGGGGCATAGACCGGTGGAGCCTCGAAGTGGACCCCGCGGTCGCCCGGTATTGACATCGTACGTATTCCAGCCTATACTCGTACGTATGAGTGCCGCGGCCCCTGCTTTGGCTCTGAACACCGTGACCGCTTCGCGGCTGCGGGAGAACGTCTACCAGATCCTCGACCAGGTGCTGGCCACCGGGGTTCCGGTCGAAGTGGTCCGCAAGGGACGGGTCCTGCGGATCGTCCCCGACCAGCCGGTTTCGAAGTTCAGCCGGCTGCCGCAGCGGGACTACATCGCCGGGGACCCCGAGGAGCTGGTCCATTCCGACTGGAGCGCGGAATGGAAGCCCCTGGTTTAGTCTTCCTCGATACCCACGTCGCGGTGTGGCTGGCCGCCGGCCACACCCAGGAATTCGGCCCCAAGGTTCGCCACGCGATCGATCATAATGACCTGCTGATCTCGCCCGCGGTGTACCTGGAGCTCGAATACCTCTACGAGGTCAAGCGCATCAAAGTGCCCGCCGTGCGCATCTTCGGCGACCTGGCCCGCGACCTTGCGGTTCGCATCTGCGACCTGCCGTTCCAGAGCGTCGTCACGGCGGCCTCCACCGAGCGCTGGACCAAGGATCCTTTCGACCGCCTGATCACGGGCCACGCCCGCGCCCGCGGCGCGCCCCTGATCACCAAGGACCAGAAAATCCGCAAGCATTACAAGCCGGCCCTCTGGTAGATCAGTAGCCCGCGGCCGCGTACGGGCCGTGGCCGCGCTTGTACATCAGAATGGTCCGCTCGAACTCGATCACCACCGTGCCTTCCTGATTCCGCCCGCGCGTGGCAATGCGCAGGATCCCCTGCCCTTCCCGCGACTTCGAATCCCGCTTTTCGAGAATCTCGGACTCCGCGTATAGCGTGTCGCCCGCGAACACCGGGTGCGGCAGCCGGACCTTGTCCCAACCAAGGTTCGCCACCACCTTCCCGAACGTCCGCGTGGTCATGCCCGTGACCACCTCGAGCGTGTACGTGGAAACGATCAGCGGCTTCTTCCACTCGGTGTGCTGCACATACTGTTCGTCAAAGTGCAGCATCGCCGAGTTCAGCGATGCCAGCGTGTGCGCGGCGTTGTCGGACTGGTACAGCGTGCGTCCCGGCCGGTGTTCGAATTTCATGCCCGGCGCGAAGTCCTCGAAATCGATCCCGATCACTTCCCGGAATACACTGGGGGCGACTTCGCGGTGGCTGCTGAATCCCGGCATGAGGCTCATCATACGGCGGGAGGACCCGGACGCGCTATATACTCACGAGGATGAGGGGCACATGGCTTGCGGCGATGGCGGCGGCGATGGCGCTCGCCGCGGCCGGCGCGCCCGTGCTGTTCCAGGGCAAACCGCTGTTCGAGGTCCGCGTGGCTCGGGCCGGCAATTCGGCCGAGGAACGCGCCCAACTGGCCACCGAGCGCCTGGACAGGATCGCGCGCAATCCGTTGCTGGGCCCGGATTCGGTGCGGGTCACCGAAGTGGAAGGCCGCCTCGACATCGCGGCGGGAGGTCAACTCATCGCGGCGGTGACCGACGCCGACGCCCGCGCCGAGAATCGCACCAAGGACGAACTGGCCGCCGAGCAGGCCCGCCTGATCCGCGAGGCGATCCGGGTCTACCGCGAGTCCTGGAGCACTCGGCGCTTCGTGACCGGCATGGCCTGGGCGGCGCTTTACACGCTGCTGCTGGCGGCGCTGCTCTACGGCATCGCCCGCCTCTCCCGCTCCGCCCGCGGGGGCGTGGCGCGTTGGAAGAGCGTCCGCATCCAGCAGGCCGAGATCCTCTCTACCGCACGGCTCAGCAGCATCTACACGTCCGCAATCGCCATTCTATGCACGGCGCTGTACGCCGTTGCCATCGGCGTCTATCTCACCACGGTCTTCAGCCTCTTTCCTTTTACGGAGGATTGGGCCGCCACCATCCTGAGCACCGCCGCCCAAGCCTTGCAGTCCGTTGGTTCCGGCGTCGCCGCCGCCATTCCGGACCTCGCGTTCGTGGCCATAGCCGTAGTGATCGCCCGCTACCTGCTGCGCATGCTGCGCTTCCTGTTCGTCCAGATTCGCAAGCAGAACATCGTCCTCCGCGACTTTCATCCCGAGTGGGCCATCCCGACCTATAAGCTGGTGCGCATTCTCGTGATCGCCATTGCCGCCGTAGCCATCTTTCCCTACCTGCCCGGAGCGAAGTCCCCGGCCTTTCAGGGCATTAGCGTCTTCATCGGCGTGCTGATCTCCCTAGGCTCCAGTTCCGCCGTCGCCAACGCCATCGCCGGCGTCATTCTCACTTATATGCGTTCGCTCCGGGTCGGCGACTTCGTCCGCGTCGGCGACCAGGAGGGATTCGTGGTCGAGTGCAGCATGCTCGTCACGAGGCTCCGCTCCATCAAGAACGTCGTGGTCACGCTTCCGAACTCGCTCATCCTGAGTTCGCACGTCTCGAACTTCTCGTCGCTCGCCGAGGACCGCGGGCTCATCCTCCACACCACGGTCACAATCGGGTACGATGCCCCTTGGCGGCAGGTGCACGAGCTGCTCATCGCCGCCGCCCGCGCCACCCCCGAGATCCTTGCCGATCCGGCGCCATTTGTCTTCCAGACTGCCCTCAACGACTTCAACGTCTCCTACGAGATCAACGCCTACACGGCCCGGCCCGACCTGATCTACGAGACTTACACGGCCCTGCACCACAGCATCCAGGACCATTTCAACGCCGCCGGCGTCGAGATCATGTCCCCGAACTATCACGCCGTCCGGGACGGCAATGCCGTAACCATTCCGGCCGGGCAACGTCCGGAAGGCTATCGGGCCCCCGGCTTTCGTGTCCAGACCGGCCCGCTCGACTAAAATATGAATATGCGTACCCTTTTGCTCACTACCGCGCTGGTCGCGCTCGCCATCCCTGGCTTCGCGCAGCGTCCCCGCGTCAGCCCCCACGAGAAAGTAACCGCCACGGCCGGCAAGGCGAACGTCACGATCGAGTACGGCCGTCCGTCCCTCAAAGGCCGCAAGGCGGTCGGCGGACAACTGGTACCTTTCGGTCAAGTGTGGCGCACTGGCGCCGACGAGGCCACGACGCTCACCACCGATGCGGATCTGATGATCGGCACGCTGGCGGTCCCGGCCGGCAGCTACTCGCTGTTCACGCTGCCCGCCGAAAAGGAATGGAAGCTCATCGTTAACAAGAACGCCAAGCAGTGGGGCGCTTTCTCGTACAAAGAAGCTGAGGACCTCGGCCGGGTCGCCATGAAGATGAAAAGCCTCGCGGCGCCCGTCGAACAGTTCACTATCGCGATCAAGGACGGCATGATCGTCATGAGCTGGGAGAACACCGAAGTCTCCGTCGCCTTGAAGGCCAAGTAGCTACGCCCTCCCTGCCCGGGGACCGGCCGGTCCCCGGGCAGACGGTCCACGTTCCTATCCCTTCCGGAACCGCTTCCCTCCCGGGTTATGATGGTTGAGTTTCAAGACCAGATCGCGGGAGCTAATCTTGAGCGACATTCCGATCATTCTTCCTGCCGGCCAACTGCCCTCCTCCAAAACCGACCGCACCCGCCGCATTTACGATTTGCTCGCCACCGTCTATCCCGCCAGCACCTTCTTCTTTCATAAGAAAGCCCACCGCCGCGCCGTCGAGCTTTCGGGTCTGCGGGACGGCATGCGCGTCCTGGAAGTCGCCACCGGTTCCGGAGAGATGTTCCGCCGCCTGGTACGCGCCAACCCGCACGGCGAAACCTTCGGCCTGGATCTCTCGCCCAACATGTCCGCCCGCACCCAGCGGATCGCCCGCCGGAAGTTCCCCGGCGTGGCGGCGCATTGCCAGGCGGTGGACGTCCGGAACATGCCGTTCCAGAGCGACACCTTCGATCAGGTGTTCTGCTGTTTCCTGCTCGAGCTGCTGCCGGACGACGACATCCTGCTCACGCTCCGCGAGATCCGGAGGGTCCTGAAGAGCGGCGGCGCCCTCACCACGGTGATGATCGGGCAGAACTCCACCGCGTTTAACCGCCTTTACCGCCTGGCCGGCGGCCTGGTGCCGAGTTTCTGGGGCCGCCAGGTGGAAACCAACGTCACGGGACTTTTCCGCCTGCAGCGCCTGCGCGTCGAGCAGGATGTCCGGCTGAAGCAGTCCGGCTATCCCTCGCGCGTGGTCGTCGCCCGGAAGTAGCCCTAGACGGCTTCCAGAGCCTGTTCGAAGTCCGCCACCAGGTCGCGCCAGTCCTCGATTCCGACGGACACCCGGACCATGCCTTCCGTGATTCCGGCTTGGGCAAACTCGGCTTCGGTGAAGCCGGAATGCGTGGTCGACTTCGGATGGCACACCAGCGTCTCCACGCCGCCCAGCGACACCGCGTTGCGCGCAATCCGGATCGAGCGCAGGAAGTCGAACGCCGCCTGCTTGCCGCCCTTCAGTTCCAGCGAGAACATCGCGCCGGGATAGTCGCACTGTGCCAGGCGAATGCGGATCTGCTCGGCGTCCTCGAACAGCGTCGGATAGAGGATCTTCTTCACCTTGGGATGCCGCACCAGCCGCTCGGCCACGCGCTGCGCGTTCTTCGACTGCTTGTTCATCCGCAGGTGCACGGTGGGCAGCCGCTGGTCGAGCATCCAGCATTCGTCCGGCTGCAGAATCGTGCCGAACAGGCTGCGCAGGCTGCGCATCTTCTTCAGCAGCGCCAGATCGCCGGACACGGCGAAGCCGCCGATCAGGTCGCTGAAGCCGGAAAGGTACTTGGTGGCCGAATAGAGCACCATGTCCGCGCCCAGCATCAGCGGGTGCTGGAACGCCGGGCCCATCATCGTGTTGTCCACCATCACCAGCGGCCGGTCCCCGCTGCGCGCCTGCGCCGCATCCGCGGCCTTGCGGATGTCCGTCATCAGCAGGTTCGGATTGGCCGGTGTCTCGATCAGCACCACGCCGAGGTTCGGCGTCTCGAGGATGGCCTCCGCGATCGCGCCGGTATGCCCGGCCTGCACCGGAATGCCCTTCACGCCCCAGGGCTCCAGGAAGGTCTGGATCAGCTTCTGCGTGCCGCCGTAGATCGGCACCGTGAACACCACGGCCTGCCCGGGCTTGAGGTACGCCATCAGCGCGGCCATGATCGCCGACATGCCGGAGTTGAACACCAGCGCGTCGGTGGCGCCGCTTTCGAGCGGCACCATCTGCTCTTCCAGGATCTGCGCGTTCGGGTGGTTAAAGCGCGAGTACACGAGGTCGGGCGCTTCGCCGGCATCCAGGGTGGCGCGGCCCGCCATCAGATCGAAAGCCCGCTCGGCCGACTCCGGACTCGAAAACACGTACGTAGAACTGCGAAACACCGCAGGACGGGCCGACCCAACCGATAGGCTCGGGTCAAAGCCGCGTGTGAGAACCTCCGTCGGTGGACGGAGAACGTTCTTAGTTTCTGCCATGAGGGATCTCCCCACTTAGTTTAGTCCAGCCGCGGTGGGCGGGAGCCCCCGAAAGGGGGTATATCAGGCAATACCGTATGCCATTTAGGGACTCCTCCCGATTGGTCCCCCCCAAGCCCCCACCCTACAATGCCAAAGAAGCAGGAAGAGAACCGGACCACTTCATGATCCTTTCGAAGCCCGCCAAGGCGCACTACACCGAGTCCGAAGCTGCTCATGAGCTTGGAGTTAGCATCGAAGAACTCCGTGGACTCATCCGCCGGCACATCGTGGACCGGGACGAGGACGTCTCCAACGTCCCCCAGGCGCTATTTCAACCCTCCGACCTCGTGGTACTGCGCTTGCTGGCCGCCGGGCTCCGCAACGCCGGATCGGAACCCGACGCCAACGCCTAACTCCATCCGCTACAATTCCTGAGTGGCAAAACTCGGATTTCTCGGACTCGGGATCATGGGCGATCCCATGGCGCGGCAACTGCTGAACGCCGGACACGAAGTAGCGCTCTGGTCACACACCGCCTCCAAGGCCGAAGCGCTGGCCCGCACCGGTAAGGGCCGCTTCTGCTCCACCCCGCAGGAGGCCGCGTCCCATGCGGACGTCGTCTTCTACTGCGTCGGCGATTCCGCCATGTCGGAGCAGACCGCTATGGCCGTCCTGGAGGGACTGCCGGCGGGCGGCACCGCGGCGGACTGCTCGACCATCTCCCCCGAAGTAAGTCGCGGCATACACAGGGCTTATTCCGAGAAGGGCCGTCACTTCCTGGACGCGCCCTGCACCGGATCCAAACCCGGCGCGGAGAAGGGAACCCTCACCTTCATGGTCGGCGGTGACCGCGAGGTCTTCGAGCGGACCCGCGAGTACTTCCTCCCCATGGGCAAGCTCCTGTACTACTGCGGCGGCCCCGGTATGGGGCTCCACGCCAAGCTGACCCAGAACCTGATCCTCGCCAACATCATGCAGGCGTTCTCCGAGGGCATGGTGCTCGCCACCAAAGCCGGCGTGGACCCCAAGCTGATGCTCGAGATCCTGGACAACTCGGCGGCCAAGAGCGGCCTGATCGCTTTCAAGGCGCCCTACGTCCTAAGGCGTGATTTTTCAACGAATTTCGCGACCAAATGGATGCACAAGGACGTCGGCCTGGCGCTCGACTCGGGCAAGGACCTCGGGGTCCCGCTTCCCATCACCGGACTCACCCAGCAGATCTTCCAGGCGGCACTCTCGGCCGGCTACTCCGAGGATGATTTCTGCTCGCTGGTGCGCGTGATGGAGCAGTTCGGTGGAGTCGAGGTTAAGACCGATTAACTATCACCTGGAACAGAGGGTCCTGCCAGTACCAGGCCGGAACCCGTCAGGATCGCAATCTAGTCATTCAAGCTATTGAATTACAACAGTTTACAAGACCTAGAAAAAATCTACAAAAAACTGTTGCATTCCCGTCCCTGGTATTCTATTATTGGAATCAAGCCGGGGAGGCAACTCCCACCAAAGCGAGACTAACCTCATAAAGACCCCTGAAGCAAACCTCTCCGGCGCCCGCAAGGGTCCCTTCAGGCAAGTCGAGGCTAGCAAGTAGACCGAACCCGAAACAAGATCCCAGATTGCCATGCCTGCTCGCACGTGTCCCGGAGCCATCCCGTCCGCGTCCCTGCAGGAACCTCCGGTGTTATCATCGAAGGGCGTGACCCGACTCACCCTGCTGGGTTCCACCGGATCCATCGGCACCAGCACCCTCGACATCGTGCGGCGCCGCCGCGACGGCTTCACGGTCTACGCTCTGGCCGCCGGTCAGAACACCAACGCGCTCGCGGAACAGATTGCGGAGTTCGCACCCCAGGTTGTCATCGTCTCGAGTCCCGACGCCCTGGTCCGGCTCCGCCAGACGCTCGCCGAGCGCGGCATCGCCGAACCCGAGCTGTCGTCGGATCCGGCGGACCTGGTGCGCATCGCCACCGCTCCGGAGACCGACTTCGTGCTGAGCGCCATCGTCGGCGTCGCCGGCATGGAGGCCACGTACGAAGCGGTGCGCGCCCGCAAGCGCATCGGCTTGGCCAACAAGGAAACGCTGGTGGCCGGCGGACGCCTGGTGATGGCAGCCGCCCGCGAGACCGGCACCGAGATCATTCCCGTCGATAGCGAGCACAACGGCGCGCACCAGTGCCTGCGCTCCGGCCGCCGCCAGGAAGTCGCAAAGCTGATCCTCACCGCCTCCGGTGGACCGTTCCGCAGCACGCCCGCCGAGAAGTTGGCGCGTGTCACGCCCGCCGAGGCCCTGAACCACCCCACCTGGAAGATGGGACAACGGATCACGATCGACTCGGCGACCCTGATGAACAAGGGTTTCGAGGTGATCGAGGCCTGCTGGCTCTTTGACTTCGCGCCGCACGAAGTGGAAGTAGTGGTGCATCCCCAATCCACGGTGCATGCGATGGTGGAGTTCACGGACGGGAGCGTGGTGGCGCAGGTGTCGGCCACCGATATGCGCATGCCGATCCAGTACGCGATGACCTACCCGGCGCGGCTGGATGCTCCGGTGCCCCGCCTGGACTGGACCGCGGCGCGCTCCTGGACCTTCGAGCCGCCCGACTGCGCCCGCTTCCCGCTGCTGGGCGCGGCCTACGCGGCGCAGGAGGCCGGCGGCGCCGCGACCTGCATCCTGAATGCCGCCGACGAGGTAGCCGTCGAGGCGTTCCTCGGCGGCCGGATTTCGTTTCCCGGCCTGGCCGCCGTGGTCCGCGAGACGCTCGAAAAGATGTCCCCGCGGGAGCCCCGCACCATCCAAGAGGTGCTGGAGGCCGATCGCGAAGCGCGGCGCGTAGCCGCGGAACTGGTGGCAACCGGCAGATTCGCCCAAACGGACGCCGCGGTGCGCGCGTAGAAGGAAGTAGCATGGAAATCCTCTCGAACATCTGGTGGTACCTGGTCCTGATCGGCGTCATGATCCTGGTCCACGAGCTGGGCCATTACTGGGCCGCCCGCTTCTTCGACATCCATGTGGAGGCGTTCAGCTTCGGCTTCGGACCCCGGCTGTTCGGGTTCCGCCGCGGCGAAACCGACTTCCGGGTCTGCGCGATCCCCTTCGGCGGCTACGTCAAGATGGCGGGCGAACACCCCGGCGACCAGCCGGGAGAGACCGCGACCGCCCCGGATCCGCGGGGTTTCAACATGAAGCCGCGCTGGCAGCGGCTGATCGTGGTGTTCGCGGGACCGTTCATCAACGTCGTGCTCGCCGTGGTGCTGCTGGCCGGGCTGTTCATGGTGCGCTATCCGAAGATTCCGACGCAGCCCTCTCCGTATGTCGGCTATGTCGCGCCCGGCGGCGCGGCCGAGAAAGCCGGCGTCCGCGAAGGCGACCGCGTGATGCAGGTCAACGGCAAGTCCAACCCCACCTGGGAGGACATCATCCTGCTCGAAGTCACCAGCGCGAGCAAGGCGATGGAGGTTGCCATCCTGCGCGGCGACGAACGGCTGATGATCCCGGTGACGCCGGTGCTCGACGCCAAGCAGAACATCGGCGTCGCCGGTTGGACCGAGAAGGCCGAGATCCAGGTGTCGGCGCTGATGAAGGGCATGGGCGCCGAGAAGGCCGGCCTGCGGCGCGGTGACGTCTTGCTCAAAGCCAACGGCGAGCCGGTGTACGCGGTGCCGAAACTGCATGACGTCCTGCGCCGGGGCAACGGCGCCCCCGTGGAGGTCACGTACCGGCGCGCGGGCCAGGAGTTGAAGGCGACGATCGTGCCCGAAAAGGCGGCCTCAGGTCCCGGGGAGCAGCGCTGGATGATCGGCGTGCAACTGGAACCCGGATTCGTGATCACGCAGCTCCCGTTCCCGGAGGCCGTGAAAGAAAGCGTGAGCCAGAACATGAAGTCCGCGACGCTGATTTACCGCCTGCTCGAAGGTATCGTCGAGCGGCGCATGTCGGCGAAGTCGCTGGAAGGGCCGATCCGCATCGCGCAGATCTCTGGGGATATGGCCCGGGAGGGCGCGGCGCCGTTCATCGGCCTGATGGCGACGGTCAGCCTGAACCTGGCGGTGTTCAACCTGCTGCCGATTCCGATCCTGGACGGCGGGGTGATCCTGATGCTGCTGATCGAGATGATCATGCGGCGGGATCTGAGCATGGGGGTGAAGGAAGCCGTGGTGAAGGTCGGGTTCGTGTTCCTGATGGTGCTGGTCGTGTTCGTGATCTACAACGACTTGGCGAAGGTCCTGCCGGGGTAAGCCGCACGCCCTAATCCGAAGCAGCCGGCGCTCCAGGATCGTCGGGTGGCAACGTAATGTCGGAGGCGACGTAGGGCGTCACCTGAATCCGTTCCGTTTTGCGGTAGTGATCGAGCAGAGGGTACTCTCTCTCCGCAGCCGGGATCCCGAAGCGGCGCACTTCAGCGCTGGACGGGCGCTCGACGAGGGACTGAGCAGCACGATTGTCGCGCTTGAGTTGCTCGACTTCTTCCCGGAGCTTCTGCATCTCGAGCAGGTGCTTCGCCGCCTTCGACGACGCAACCGCAACGGCAACCCCGCCCGAGGCGAGGGCCGCGAGGATGCCCGGAAGCTCGCCGGCGAACAGGCTGGCGAAATACCCGGCAAGGGCGGTTGCGACGACCGCCGCGGACTGGATCAGGATCCAACCGACCAAATCTCGGCACCCTCTCTTCAGCGAAGCCTATTCGACGAGGACCTCCGATTTCCGTTCTAACTAAAACTAACTCAATAATGGTGCCGGCTCAGCTTCGACGGCCCTCGCGCTCGGCGATGACACCGATACGTTTTGCAGGGCGGGCATTACCAACTCCTTGATAACGCCCTGTGCGGAGTCGATGGAACCGACTGCACGCCCGCACCTCCGCTCTTCCGCCGCCCACCGAAGCAGAGTGAGCGCGTTGTTGAACAGATCCTTCTTGGTCCGAAGCTTGAGTTGTGTCATCAACCTTTCGATCTCTTGCAACTGCTCTTCCGGAACCTCTAGTTGAATTCTCACCATAGCCTTCTCATTCAGATCTTGAACCTCTCCAGCGGTGAAGTGGCCAGCGGATCTCCCTTGCTAGTTTCTCACCAGCGCTCCATCAGCCTGTCTCGCTACCCCGCAGGCGAGCCTGAGCCCTAAGCGAATCTTCGCCTTGCGGGGCCGCTTCGATCTTGATGTGCCCACAATACGCAACGCCCAATGCGCGGAGGAGAGCACAACTCATGCAATCGCACGTTTCAGTAACCTCGGTAACTCCAACCACAAACTCGTCTTGATCGACAGTCTCCTGCACGACAAGAAAACCGTGAAAACGCGGGAAGTCCATTACCTCTCCTATCCCGCAGCCGAAAAAAACTAGAGGCTAAGGTACTCCGCCCACCAACTGCTCCGGCCGCGGTCTATTTTTTCGTTTGTGAATCATGCCACCGCTCCTCGTTTGTCGTTTTTGACTGTGTAGTTTGGCTTTTGCGTTTTGACTGTGTCGTTTGGCTTGTGCAGGTTGACTGTGTCGTTTGGCTTGTGCAGATTGACTGTGTCGTTTGGCTTGTGCAGATTGACTGTGTCGTTCGGCTGTGCATTTGACGTTGTAGTCTCGCTCGTCGGCGTGCCTCTTCAGCGGCGGACACTCATCAAGATACTACTTTTGCGAGCATAAAGCAAGTACTAATTTGAGGCGCAGGCGGTTGCCCAAGTCGACATCATTCAACGTCCCTACAGAGGTTCCCCTCGATTCGGTTCGCCCCCCGCGCCAACCCCGGAGCAACGACAATGCACCGCTGGTCCATCTTCCAACCCGAGATCCGGTTGTCCCGGATAACGTTGCCGCCCGTCTCCTCCATCCGCTTCACGCCCCGCCCGACATAGATGCCCGCGCGCAGCAGATCCGGCTCGTCCTTAAGGTAATAGCAGCCGAACTTCGCCGCGTCCTCCGTGCAGTGCGCCAGGTTCAGGCGCTTGAAAACGTTCCCGGACACCTCGTGCCCCCGGCCGATGAGAAAGATCCCCCCGAACTTCGTCCCGTCGAACGTGTTGTTCACGATCCGGATCGCCTCGGACTTCATGTTCGGGTCGTTGTTGTTCAGCACCACCGCGAAGTGCCCCGTCGGATACGCCTCCGCCGGCTTGCGGTTCACGCACGTGTTGCCGGATACCTCGCCGTGGTGGAAGCCGTCGAGGTCGAAGCACTTGCCGTTCAGCTCCTCGAACCGGTTGTTGCGGTACACCGACTGATCCACGTTGCCGGCGGTGTCGACCGCCACAGGAGTGCCGTCGTGCTCGATGTCGACGATCTCGTGCGGGTACCCGATGAACGCGCCCGAGTTTTCCTCGACGATGACCTTCGTCGCATGGCCGACCTGGATCGCGTCCCGCCCCACCACTTCGAAGCGGTTGTAGGCGAAGCGGCCCTCCGCCAGACGCGGCGACGTGAACAGCGAGTGCGTCCACAGGGCGTTACCCAGGATCCGGTCGAAGCGCGACTGCGTGACTTCGAAGTCCACGGAGCCCTCCTCGATCAGCACGCCGCCGGTGGTGTTATTGCGGCCGCGCGGGTCGCGCGCCCCCGAGTCTTTCACGGTCACCCCGCTGATGCGAACGTGTCGCGAGCGGCTGACGAGAATCGGAAACGCCGCGAACTCGCGGAAGTCGCACGCATTCACGGCGAGCCCCTCGGTCCGGTCGAACCACAGGCCGTTGCCGCGGTAGTGCAGCCGGTAGGCGTTCTCCGGCGGCAGCATCTCGCGCGGCTGGCCCAGCGCGGCGCGGTTGCCGTCAAACTGGACGTGCGAGATCCGGATGTTGGCGACGTTCTCGCCGGCGATCAGCCCGCGGCCCCGGAAGTCCGGCGCGGCGCGCAGCACGGTGCTCGCCTTCCCCACCAGCATCACGTCGCGCGCGCCCGCCGGGATCAGCAGCTCATCATGGAGTTCGATGGTTCCGGCAGGCAGCTCCAGCCGGCCGCTCCGCAGCGAGGCGAAGGACGAGCGGAGGCTCCGCTCGCCGCAGGAGACGAGGGCGAGCGAGATCAGGGCGAGAAGAAGCGCACGCGCAGGCACTACGTCCACTGTAGCGTGGGGTCAGCGGATCTCGGGGCTCGCCGCGGTGGCGGGCTCGGTTGACCAGTGTTGCCGGATGACGCCGCTCTGGTCGGAGTAGAAGTTCCGGCGTCCCGTGACGCCGAATTGGGCGGGCCACGCGCAGATTTGGGGCTTGAAGCCTGCTGACGCTCGGACTGGGGGACGCTGCCGCAGCAAGCAGATGTCGGGCAAGCTACCCGAGCATCCGCGCCGCGATCTCTTTGAAGAATTTCGCCGCCGCCATCGCCGTGATGCCCAGCGGATCCCGCGGCGGATTCAGCTCCACAATGTCCGCGCCGGCTAGCGGCGCGTCGATCGAGTGAATCATCTCCAGCACTTCACGCGTGGTCAGCCCCCCGGGCTCCGGATGCGCCACGCCCGGCGCGAAGGCCGGGTCGAGGCCGTCCAGATCGAGCGAAAGGTACACCGGCGTATCGAAGTGCAGCGGCAGGGACCCGCGCCAGTCCTTCATCTCGTGCATCTCGACGCCGAAGCGCGCCGCCTGCTCCCGGTGGTGTCCGGTGACCGTCCGCAGCCCTACCTGCACCAGCCGGTCCGCGAGCCCCTCCTCCATAATCCGCGCGAACGGACAGGCGTGCGACAACCGCGAGCCCTCGAATTCGTCGTACAGGTCCGCGTGCGCGTCAATGTGCAGGATCGTCAGCCGTGGATACCGCCGGCGCACCGCGCGCAGCAATGGATAGGTGATTGAATGGTCGCCGCCGAACGAGATCAGCGGCCCATCCAGCAGCCGCGCGGCCGCCGGTTCGATTTCCTCGAACGCGTGCACGTCGCCCGCATCGCGAAACAGGCCGGGGCGGCCGAGGTCGCGGCCATCCTCGGACCAGTAGTTCGCCGACCCCGAGTGAAACGCCGCGCGGATCGCTGCCGGACCTTCCGCCGCGCCGCGCACGAAGGAAGAATGAGCGTCGAAAGCGACTCCGAGGATCGAGATCACGGCGCGTTCGCCTCCAGCAGGGTCGCTTCGCCGGCCAGTTCGAACGGCGGTTCGCCCGCGCGCGCCAGCCACACCTCGCCCGCGGCGAACGGTTCCCCCGCGACGGTTCCCGCGCCGCTCAGGAACACCAGCAGTTCCGTCCGCGCGCCGGATTGCGCTTGCCGGCCCCGCAGCTCGTGCTTCTCCACGTGGAAGTGGCCGCAGTCGACCAGCACCGCGCCCTGCGGCGCCTGGATCCCCGGATGGCAACCGCCATCCGCCACCGCGGCGCCGCGCTCCAGGTGCAGGTCCCGCGGCCGGCCGTAGTCGTACAGCCGGTAGGTCACGTCGGAATGCTGCTGGATCTCGCACAGCGCCAGCCCGCCGCCGATGGCGTGCACCGTGCCCGCCGGCACGAACACCGTGTCGCCGGGATGCACTTCTATCCACTGCAGCATGTCCTCGATCTCACCGCTCTGCGCCGCGGCGCGCAGTTGCTCCGGCGTCACCGGACGCCGGAACCCCGCCGCGATCCGCGCGCCCGGATCCGCGCGCAGCACGTGCCACATCTCGGTCTTGCCCAGCGATCCGCCTTCGTGCTCTTGGGCGTAGGCATCGTCCGGATGCACCTGCACGGAGAGCTTCTCCGACGTGAAGAGGAACTTCACCAGCAGCGGCAGCGCGCCCTGCGCGTCGAACCAGATCTCGCCGATCTTCGCGGCTGAGCGCGGAAACAACGGGGAGAGATCGTGCGACCCCCAGACCTTCTCCAGCGCCTTCGCAGGCAGGCGTACCGGCATCGGGACTAGAGCTTCGCGACGAACCGCGCAATGCGGTCCAGGCCGCGCTCCAGCTCCGCCAGCGAAGTCGCGTACGAGATCCGGATGTGCGCGTTCGTGCCGAACGCTTCGCCCGGCACCACGGCCACGGCTTCCTCGCTCAGCAGCCGCTCGGCGAACTGCATGCCGCTGGTGACGCCGCCCGCGCGGAAGTAGCTGCCCACGTTCGGGTACGCGTAGAACGCCCCGTTCGGTTCGCCGATCTTCATGCCCGGAATCGCCCGCAGCCGCCCGATCACGTAGTCGCGGCGCTGGCGGTACTCGGCGAGCATCGCGGCGACGGACTCCTGGGGTCCGCGCACGGCTTCGATCGCCGCCTTCTGCGCAATCGAGGTCGGGTTCGAGGTGGAATGGCTCTGCAGCTTCAGCAGCGCCCCGCACACCGGCGCCGGAGCCAGCACGAAGCCCATGCGCCAGCCGGTCATGGCGTAGGTCTTCGAAAGCGACCCCGCCACCAGCACCGTGTCCTTCGCGTCCTTCATGGAAGCGATGGAATACGGCGCGCCTTCATACACGAAGCGGTGGTAGCACTCGTCGGTCATCAGCCAGATGCCGCGCTGCCGCGCCAGGTGAAAGATCCGCTCGAACTCCTCGCGGTCCAGCACCGCGCCGGAAGGATTGTTCGGCGAATTGATGATGATCATCTTCGTCTTCGCCGTCAGGTGCGGTTCGATGTGCTTCGCCGTCAGCCGGAAGCCGTCGGCCTCGTCGGTGTCGACGAACACGCACTTGGCCCCGGCGTAGTTGACCACGTCCTTATAGGTCACCCAGTAGGGCACCGGGATGATCACTTCGTCGCCCGGATCCAGCAGCGCCTGCGTCAGCCCGAAGATCGCGTGCTTCCCGCCGACGTTGATGATGCACTCTTTCGCCGAGTACGCCGTCCCGTAGTCCGTGGCGTGCCGCTCCACGATCGCCTGCTTCAGCTCCTCGACGCCGCCCGCGTTCGTGTACTTCGTGAAGTTCTGCTCGATGGCGGCGATGCCGGCCTGCTTGATGTTGGCGGGCGTCGGGAAGTCGGGCTCCCCCGCGCCGAAGTCGACCACGTCGATGCCCTCGCGGCGCAGGCGATCCGCGTCGGCCTGCACCTTCATGGTCGAGGACACACTGATCCGGGAGATGCGCTCCGCGAGCGCGAGAGTAGCGGGCATTCTAACGGCGGCCTCCTGCATAGCGATCTTTCAATCGTAACTCGACCAGCGGCGGCACGAGGCCGGTCACTTGGCCGCCCGCCGCCGCCACCTCCTTCACCAGCCGCGAGCTGATGAACGAGTGCGCCTCCGACGCGGTCAGAAACACCGTCTCCACCTGCGGGTTCAGCCGCCGGTTCATGTGCGCCATCTGGAGTTCGTACTCGTAGTCCGCCACCGCGCGGATGCCGCGCAGGATCGCGTTCGCGCCCACCTGCCGGGCGAACTCCACCGTCAGCCCCCCGAACGTCTGGATCTCCAGGTTCGCCACGCCCGCCGCGGCCTCGCGGATCATCTCGATCCGCTCCTCCAGCGAAAACAAGGGCTGCTTGGCTTCATTGCGCAGGATCGCGACAATCAGCTTCTCCGCCAGCGCCGCGCCGCGCGCAATCAGGTCCAAATGCCCGTTCGTCACCGGATCGAAGGACCCCGGGTACAGCAGTATCAGCGGCCGTGGCACAATCTGTCGATTCTACCGCTTGTCGTTCCGGTACACCGTGCCTTCCTTCATCACGAACAGGACGCGCTGCACCGCGGAGATGTCCGCGCTGACGTCGCCCGGCACCGCGATCACGTCGGCGAGTTTGCCGGGTTCGAGCGTCCCCACGCGGTCCGCGATGCCGAACAGCTCGGCGTCCACCGATGTCGCGGCCTTAATCGCGTCCAGCGGCTTCATGCCCAGCCGCACCAGGATCACCAGTTCCTCGGCGTTGCGGCCGTGCGGGTACACCGCGGCGTCGGTGCCCATCGCGATGCGCACTCCCTTGCGGATCGCCTTGCGCACCGTGTCGTGCAGCGCCTTGCTGGCCGCGCGGGCCTTGTCGGCGATCGCCGGCGGCAGCTTCCCGGCCTCCAGTGCTTCCTTTAGGCCCTCGATCGCCATCAGCGTCGGCACATAGAACGTCCCGCGCGCCTTCATCAGGTCCAGCGCTTCGTCGTCCAGGAAGCTGCCGTGCTCGATCGAGTCGATGCCCGCCCGCACCGCCCGCTTCGCGCCCTCCGCGCCGTGCGCGTGCGCCGCCGTCTTCCGGCGCAGCGCGTGCGCCTCGTCCACCATCGCGTTCAGTTCTTCCTGCGTCAATTGCGGCGTATCGACATCGTCGGTCAGCGACAGCACCCCGCCCGTCGCGCACACCTTGATGTGGTCCGCGCCGTACTTCACGTTGTAGCGGACCGCCGCGCGGAACTGGTCCGCGCCGTTCACCACGCCGTCCGTCAGGCCGGACTCGCGGCCGAACATTCCCGGCTTGAAGCCCGCCAGTTCGTCGCAGTGCCCGCCGGTGGCCCCGAGCGACATCGTTGCCACGCGCATCCGTGGCCCGATCACCTTCCCGCGCTCGACAGCGTTCCGCAGGGCGATGTCGATATGGTCCCGCGCGCCCACGTCCCGCACCGTCGTGATCCCCGCCAGCAACGTCTTGCGCAGGTTCTCCAGCGCGTCCAGCGCCCTTTCCGCCGGGGTCTTCTTGAAGCCATCCAGAAGTTCGGCGTTGAAGTCGGTGCCGTACTGCGAAGAGAGATGCGTGTGCGCGTCCATCAGCCCGGGCAGCAGCGTCGCGTCACCCAGGTCGATCACCTCGGCGTTCGCCGGCGGATTGGCCAGGCTCAGGATCTTGCCTCCCTGCACCACCACCAGCCCCGGCGACACCACGCGGTCCGCCTTGCCGTCGAACATCCGCGCCGCTTTCAGCACCACGGGCCGCGGCTGCGCCGCCAGTACGGCCGCGCCGCAACACACTAGCAGGAACTCTCGCATGGTCCCGTACTCTAGCAGACCCGGTGTGCAAAAGTAGAGAATTCCATGCCGCGCTTCCGGACACCCTGGTTCGCCGCCGCCGCGTTCGTGGCGCTCGGTTGGGCCTTCGTGCCGCGCCTCGGCGTCGAGGTGGACGAGGCCATTGCCGGCGCCGGCATCTATCCGGGAGCCAACCCGCTGTTCTCGGTCCGGATCCTTGGCGGCGAAGTCCCGCTGATGCTGCTCTCGTACCTCGGAGCGCTGAAGGCGTGGATCCTGAACCTCGTCTTCCTCGTCACCCCGCCCTCCGCCGTCGCGCTGCGGTTGCCCTGGCTGCTCGCCGGCGCCGTGTCGATCCTCTTTTTCGCCCGCTTCGCGGAGCGCCTGGCCGGGCCCCGCGCGGCGCTCTTCGCGACGCTGCTGCTCGCCACCGACACGGCCTACTTGCTCACCACGGCCATCGACTGGGGTCCCACGGCGTTGCACCACTTCCTCAAGCTGGGCGCGCTCGTGCTCCTGCTCCAGCCCTCCCCACAGCGGATCTTCCTGGCCTTCCTGCTCTTCGGCCTCGCGCTCTGGGACAAGGCGCTGTTTGCCTGGGCGCTGGGCGGCCTGGCGGCGGGCGCCGGCGTCTACTTCGCGGAACTGAACCCGCATGTCACGCGCCGCAACGTTACGCTCGCGGCCGCCGGATTCCTGCTCGGAGCCGCGCCGTTGCTCGCTTACAACGTCGCCCGGCCGCTCGACACCCTCCGCGCCAACGCCCGCCCCGGCGGCGAAACGCTCGACATCAAGTGGCACCTGTTCCAGGAGACCCTGAACGCCCGCGCCTTCTACGGCTTCATGATCGCGGCCGAGCCCGGCCCGCGACCCGGGCAGCCGCGCAGCGCCGTGCAGCGCTTCTCCGCGTGGCTGGACGGCAGCCCGGAGGTGCCGCGCGCCAACTGGAACGTGGAGGCGCTCGGGCTGGCCGTGCTCGCGCTGCCTTTCCTGTGGCGCTCGCGCGTGCGCCGCGCGATGGTGTTCACGCTGCTCTCGGGCGGGCTGGCGTGGCTCGCGATGCTCGCGACCGGCGGCGCCGGAGCGGCCGCCCACCACATCGTATTGATCTGGCCCTTCCCGGCGCTCTTGATCGCCCTCGCGCTGGCCGGCCTCGCGGAGCGCCTGCCGCCTTGGCTTCCCGCCGCGCTCTGCGCGCTCCTTTGCCTGGTGAATCTCCGGACCACCAACTACTACGCGGCGGCGCTGGTCCAAAACGGCGGCTCCACGCGCTGGACCACGGCCTTCGATCCGCTGCTCGGCCGGCTGCGCGAGCTGCGCGCGCCCCGCGTCCTGGTCGCCGACTGGGGGATCCTCGAAACGCTGCAACTGCTCGGTGAGGGCCGCCTGCGCGCCGAGCCGGCCCTGACCTTCGTGCCGGGCGACCACCTGTGGCTCGCCCATACCAGCGAGGCGCGCATCGTGCCTCCCGGCGCTGCCGCCATCGAAGCGGCGGCCCGCGCCGCTGGGCACGAGAAAACCGTCCTCGAAACCATCTACGATCGAAATGGGAGACCCGTCTTTGTCCTTTTCCGATTCCGGCGCCCCTGACGCTCGCCGGGAGTTTACGTGCAACATCTGCGGCGCGCGGAATCCCGTGCCGGATCCCGGTTTCGGCCGCGAAACCATCGACTGCCCCGGTTGCGCGTCCACGCCCCGGCTCCGCGCGATCGCGTATCTCCTGTCGATGGAGATCTTCGGGCTGCCGCTGACGCTGCCCGAGTTTCCCGTGCTCAAGAGCGTGCGGATGCTCGGCATGAGCGACTGGGAGCCGCTGGCGGCGCGGCTGGCGGAGAAGTTCGACTACACCAACACCTTCTACCATCAGGCGCCGCGCTTCGACGTGCTGACCATGGATGAGCGCCACCTCGGCCGCTACGATGTCATTGTTTCCAGCGAAGTGTTGGAGCATGTGCCGCCGCCGCCGGACCGCGCCTTCGCCGCTCTCCACCGGATGCTCAAGCCGGACGGACTGCTGGCGCTCACCGTGCCGTATACCTTGCGAGCCGCCACTCGCGAGCACTTCCCCGGCCTCGCGGACTTCGGTCTCGTCGCGCTGCAGGACCGCACTGTGCTGGTCAACCGCCGTCCGGACGGCACCCTCGAAACCTTCGAAGGGCTCAACTTCCACGGCGGTGACGGTTCCACCCTTGAGATGCGCCAGTTCTGTGAAGCGGACCTGCGCCGCATCCTCAATGAGACGGGTTTCACCGTGCAGATCCGCGGCGAGAATTGCCCCGAGCATGGCGTGGTCCACCGGGAAACCTGGTCCCTGCCCGTCGCCGCGCGCAAAGGCGCTTTTTCGGTGAACACTGCGGAACTCACCGGCCAGTACCGGGAGCGTTCGCGCGACCTGACCAACGCCCGCGCGGAGCTCGCGCGGCTGACCGCCGAACTCGAAACCACGCGGACCCAGGCCCGGGAACTGCACGAGCGTTCCCAGGCCGAAATGGCCGCGACCACCGCCTGGGCCCGCAAGATCGAGGCGGACTTCGCCGAGCGGACGCAGTGGGCTCTCCAACTGCAAGGCGAGGTCAAGGAACAACTGGCCAACGTCCGGCACCTGCAGCAGGACGCGGAGAGCCGGTCCGCCAGGACCGCCGCGCTTGAAAGCGAACTGCGCGCCGTGCGCTCCGCGTTCTGGAGCCGCCTGGGACGCGCCCTCCGCCTCGTTCCCTAGCGCCTCTACCGCCCGCGCGCGAAACGCGCCGCGCTCGGCGGCACCAGCCACACCGTGGACCGCAACAGGTCGGTCCGGAAGCTGTTCCACATGCGGGCGAGGGTGCGGCCGCGGACGGGACCCCCTCCCTCGTCACCCAGCATGCGCCGGGGCTCCAGACATTCGTTCAGCCGGATCGCGGCCAGGTAGCCATCCGTCTGCACGGGAGCCGAAGTGGGCGGCGCCGCGTGCAGCCACGCCGAGTTGACGCAGCCGGTGAACGCCAGGTCGTTGCGCAGCTTGTTGCGCTCGCGGTCGATCTCCCGGTCAATCCGGTGCGTCAGCCGCAGGTTGCGCCACGATACCCGGATCCCGACGTCTTCCGTCGCCGCCGCGAGCCATACCGGCGTGCCGAAGTCGGTTGCGGTGGTCCGCCAGATACGTACGTGGTGCCGCCGGGCCAGCGAATTCAGGCCCTTCTGGAAGATCATGGCCGGCGGCTCTCCCGCCAGCGTGAGCCGCGACACCGGAGCGCGCGGATAGCCCTTGCGCTGCACGACCGCGAGGTACGTGGCGGCGATCGACCGCGGTCCGCGCCGGTCCGCCGGCTGCCAACCCGCTCCCGCGAACGCCTGCCGCACTTGCACCTCGTCGCCGATCAGGAGCAGGTTCAAAGGATCCGAACGCCGCCCCGCGCTGTCCCGGGCCTCGCGCGCGGGCAGCGTCCGCACCACCTGATCCACCACGGCGTGCTCGGCGCCGGACGGAGCCGCGTCGGCCGGTCCGAAATCCAACCCGCCCACTGCGAGGGGCTCCGACAGGCGCAGCCGCAGTTCCGTGCCGCTCGGGAACGAGATCTCCGGGTCCGGCGCGCGCGCCAGCACCATTTTGATCCCCAGCACCGGCAGCCCGACCACGGGTTCCAGCAACACTAGCCGCAGGGCCACCGCCGCCATGCTCGCCGACACGGAAACGGCCGGCGTAATCCCGCAGGCCCGCCCGGCTTCGTCGACGGATTCCTTACCCGTATCCACGGCGCTCAGCCGTGCCCGGAGCGGCAGCCGGCGACCGTCCGGCAGCCGGAGCGAATCGAACTCGAAGCCGAGCCGGGCCGCGCTGTGGCGGAAGCCCATCCCCAGGCGCTGCACCTGCGAAAGATGGCCCCACAGTTCGGAGCCCGCCGGCAGGACAATCCTGCCGCCGCGCACCACCGGCGCAATCAGCACGGCCGCCGCGGGGTCCCCTTTCGCGGAGATTCGCGTCCCGGCCGCCATCATCTGCCGCACTTCCAGCATGGTCCCCGCTGGCAACACGTCAGGATTCCCCAAACCCGTCAGCAACGCCGCCACACTAAAGAGGGTTGTCATGAGGTTCGGGACATTATCCGATATAATCGCCCCCCATGCGGAATCCCATCGGCCGGCGAGAATTCCTGGCGGCGTGCGGGGCGGCTCCCCTGCTGGCGGGTGCGGTCGAGCCCGAACTCATCCTCCACAACGGCAACTTCGTCACCATGGACCCCGCGCAGCCACGCGCCCAGGCGGTGGCGATCGCCCGGGGACGATTCCTGGCGGCCGGCTCGAACGAGGACGTCCTGCAGCTCGCCACCGGCAGGACGAAGAAAACCGACCTCGGCGGCAAAACCGTCACGCCAGGCTTCATCGACGCGCACAGCCACCCCGCGTCGTCCGGCCTGAGCCACCTCCGCGAGGTCGATTGCGACCTGAGGAGCATCGCCGAGATCCAGGCCGCGATCCGCAAGCGGGCGCTGGCGACGCCCAAGGGCCAGTGGGTGCTCGGCTTCAAGTACGACGACACCAAAACCGCCGAGGGCCGCAAGCTGACCCGCGCCGATCTCGACGCGGCCACCACTGACCACCCGGTGCTGATCACCCATCGCGGCGGACATACCGGCTACGTCAATTCCCTGGCGCTGCAAGTCGCCGACGTGAACGACAGGACTCCGGACCCGCCCGGCGGCCACTTCGACCGGGACGCCTCGGGCCGGCTGACCGGCGGCCTCGCCGAGAACGCCCGCGAGCCCTTCTCGCGCAAGATCCCCCGCCAGGTGACCCGGGAGGACCGCCGCGAGGGCGTGAAGATCATCTCCCGCATGATGACCCGCGCCGGCGTCACCAGCGTCCACGACACCGGCGGCGACCCCGAGGACCTGCGCGCCTATCAGGACGCCCGCGAGTCCGGTGACCTGGCCCTGCGCGTCTACTGCCTGATCCGCTATCCGCACCTGGACGAGATGATCCGCGCGGGTGTCCGCACCGGGCTCGGTGACGAGCACGTCCGGGTGGGCGCCGTGAAGCTCATGTGCGACGGATCGATCTCGGAGCGCACCGCCCGGCTACGCGAGCCGTACATCGGCCGCCCCAACGACTACGGGATCCTCGTCACCCCGGAGCCGCAGCTCTATGAACAAGCCCGCAAAGCCCACGCCGCCGGCTGGCAGATCGGCACCCATTGCAACGGTGACTTCGCCATCGACCTGACGCTCCGGGTGTACGAGCGCCTCCAGCGCGAACTCCCGCACCGCGACCCGCGCTTCCGCCTCGAACACTGCACCATGGTCGACGACGACCTCATCCGCCGCATCAAAGCCCTCGGTGCGATCCCGAATCCCTTCTCGACCTACGTGTACTACCACGGAGAGAAGATGCGCGAGTACGGCGCCGAACGTCTCAACCGCATGTTCGCCGTCCGCAGCTTCCTCGACGCGGGCATCCGGGTGACGCAAACTTCGGACTACCCGCCGGGTCCCTTCGAACCGATGATGGCGCTTCAGTCCCAGGTTACCCGGACCGACATTAAGGGCACCGTCTGGGGTCCCAAGCAGAAGATCACGGTTGAAGAGGCGATCCGCGTGGGCACCCTGCACGGGGCGTATGCGTCCTTCGAGGAGCAGGACAAGGGGTCCATCGAGGCGGGAAAACTGGCCGATCTGGTGGTTCTGGGGCGGGATCCCTTCCGGGAGAACCCGGCGACGCTGGTGACGATACCGATCGAGCGGACGATGGTGGGAAGTCGTTGGGTCTACGAGAGTTAAAGGAGAGAACTACAAGTTATTTCAAAAACATGCTATAACCTTAAATAACCAACTCGGTTATTGAAAGTTCTGTAATAGCGATGCAAGTGCTTAGAGATCAGCGCCTTGGGAAACACGTCATCACCCGCTTCGCGGGCGAAGAGGTCCGGGCGTTTGTGCCCCCGCCCTTGCCTCCGGTGCCGCCCCTACAACTGGAGTCTGTGCAGGTGATCCTTGAGGAGGCGACCCTCTCGCTCGGCCGGCTCGACGCCCTAGGCTCCATTCTGCCGGATCTGTCCCAGTTCCTCTACGCCTATGTTCGCAAAGAGGCGGTTCTCTCGTCGCAGATCGAAGGCACGCAATCTTCGCTGTCGGACTTACTGGTATTCGAGAACGACGAGACTCCGGGCGCTCCGCTTCACGACGTGGAGGAGGTCCTCAACTACGTCGCGGCTTTGAACCACGGTCTCCAGCGGTTGCGCGACGGATTCCCGTTATCCTTGCGGCTGATCCGGGAAATCCATGGTGTGCTTCTGTCGGGCGGGCGCGGTGCGGAGAAGATGCCGGGGGAGTTCCGGACCAGCCAGAACTGGATCGGGGGGAGCCGTCCCGGCGACGCGGTGTTCGTTCCGCCGCCGCCGGACCTGCTGATGGACTGCCTGGGGCCGTTCGAGTCCTTCCTCCACGACGAGAGCCCCGGGATCCCCTTGCTGGTCCGCGCCGGGCTGATGCACGTTCAGTTCGAGAGCATCCACCCGTTTCTGGATGGCAACGGCCGGCTGGGCCGCCTGCTGATCACGTTTCTCCTGTGCGCGCGGCGGGCCCTTGCCGCCCCCATCCTCTACCTCAGCCTGTTCCTGAAACAGAACCGGCAGACCTACTATGACCTGCTGACCCGGGTGCGCGAGAACGGCGACTGGGAAGCGTGGCTCGCTTTCTTCCTGCAAGGGATCCGCGAAACCGCCGATCAGGCGCTCGAAACCGCCCAGCGGATCCTCCGCCTGTACGAGCAGGACCGCACCCGGATCGCCGAGCTCGGACGCCCGGCAGGATCGGCATTGCGGGTCTTCCAATACGCCCAAACCCGGCCGATCCTCTCCATCAAAGCGGCCGCCGCCCGTACCGGACTGGCTTTCGCCACGGTCGGCACGGCCCTCGAGCATCTGCGGGAGCTGGGCATCTTCCGCGAACTCACGGGCCGCCAGAGGAGCCGCCTGTTCGTGTACAGCAGCTACCTGGCAATCCTCGACGAGGGCATGGAGCCGCTGCCGCGCGGCGCTTAGCCGGCCGCGCGACCGTTTCCTCGTAAACTAAAGAGCATGATCCTTTCCACCACCAGCACCCTGGACGGCCACAAGATCACCGCTTACCTCGGCCTCGTTTCCGGCGAGGCCATCCTCGGCGCGAACATTTTCAAGGACTTCTTCGCCGGCATCCGCGACATCGTCGGCGGGCGGTCCGCCGCCTACGAGGCCGAACTCCGCAAAGCCAAGGACATCGCCCTTGCCGAGATGCAGGCCGAGGCGCAGCGGCTGGGCGCCAACGCCGTCATCGGCGTCGATCTGGACTACGAGAATCTCGGTGCGCAGGGCGGCATGCTGATGGTGTGCGCCTCCGGAACCGCCGTCAAGGTCGAATAATCCCCTACATCTGGTAGCATGGCGAGGCGCATGACGGAGAGAACTGTCTTCACGGTCCTGAACGATACGGCGGCGCGCCACCCGGACCGGGCGGCGCTGCAGCAGCCGCTCGGCGGCGGCAAGTATCAGACCTATACCTGGCGCGAATACCGCGACATCGTCCGCGAGGTCGCGGTCGGCCTGCGCGTCATCGGGATCGCCCACGGCGAGATGGTCGCGCTGCAGTCGGAGACCCGCGCCGAGTTCTACTTCGCGGACCTCGGGATCCTCTGCGGCGGCGCGATCGCCGCGGCACTTTACACCAGCTTGCCGTTGCAGGAGCAGCTCGGCACGCTGCGCGCGTGCGAGGCCCGCACCGTATTCGTCGAGAGTCCGAAGGCGCTGGCGGCGCTGGCCAACGCCGCCGGCGCGAACCCGCTCAACGTCCGGTGGATCCTCATGACCGGCGAAGCCGAAGGCGTAATGACCCTGGACCAGGTGCGCGCCCTCGGCCGCGAGGAGCTGCAGTCGAATCCCCAGGCCTTCGAGCACCTGCTGGCCGGGGTCCGCGCGAAAGACTACGCGATCCTCTATATGACTTCCGGCGCCACCGGCGCCCCCAAGATGGGATTGGTGACCCATGGCGCGCTGGTGACGAATATCGACCAGGGCCCCAAAGTGCTGCCGCTGTCGCCCGACGAATGTACCATCGCGTTCCTGCCCTCGGCGCACATCGCCCAGCGAGTCGTGGGCGAGTTGCTCCCGATCCGCGACGGCGCTTGCGTTTACTTCTCGGAAGGGTTGATGAAGCTGCCGCACGAATTCCGCGCCGTGCGGCCGACGTTCTTCCTCGCGCCGCCGCGGGTGTGGGAGCGGGTTTACGTCAGCGTGCAGACCGAGATCAAGAAGAAGCCGGCGGCGGTACGCCAATTGTTCTACATGGGCGTCGGCGTCGGCTCCGAGATCTTCCGCCGCAAGCTGGAGGGGCGCCGCGTCCCGGCGTACCTCGAAACCGCGCGCAAGTTCTTCGATCGCGCGGTTTACTCGAAGATCCGGGAGCGCCTGGGGGGCCGCCTGCGCGTGGCGATCTCTGGCGCCGCCCCGCTGGGTAAGGACTTGGCCGAGTTCTACGCGGCCATCGGACTGCCGCTCATCGAAGGCTACGGCCTTACCGAGGGCGGCGTCACCGCGCTGAACCCGATCGAGCGCGCCAAGCCCGGCTCCATCGGCAAGCTGCTGCCCGAGGTGGAGGCCCGGATCGCCGAGGACGGCGAACTGCTGCTGCGCAGTCCCTTCAATTTCTCCGGCTATTACAAGGACCCCGAGGCGAGCGCCGCCGTCCTGCAGGACGGCTGGCTCCACACCGGCGACATCGCCGACGTGGACGCCGAGGGCTACTACTTCATCACCGGCCGCAAGAAAGAGCTGATCGTTTCTTCGAACGGCAAGAAGATCTATCCGGCCCGCATCGAGACGCTGTTCAAGAAGGAGCCCATCGTCAACCAGGTGGTCCTCATCGGCGACAAGCTGCCTTACGTCACCGCGCTGCTCACCGTGAACCTGCAGAACGCCGAAGCGCTCCGCGGCATGGAGCCGCTGAAGGGCAAGAGTTCGGCCGAGATCGTGACGTCCGCGCCCGTGGTCAGCGAGGTGGGGCGCGCCGTGAAGCAGGTGAACAAGCAGCTCGCCAGCTTCGAGCAGATCCGCAAGTACCGCGTCTTGGATACCGAATTCACCATAGAATCCGGCGAACTGACCCCCACCATGAAGGTCCGGCGGGGCAAGGTGCTCGAGAACTACAAGGACACCGTCAGCGAGCTGTACCTGGGCAAGGAAATCGACTGAGGTCCGTTACCCCTTTGGGGAACCAATCGTCCAAGCCATTGGAATAGAATCTATAGACCTACCTTCCAATGGAACTTGAGCGCGCCGTCTCCCAACTCGACCGTGTCCGCAAAGAGATCGGCAAGATTATCGTCGGACAAACGGGCGTCGTGGACGGCGTCCTGATCTGCCTGTTCTCGGGCGGCCACCGCTGAGATCAGGAGTGTGATGAGCGAAGTCGAGCAGATCGCTCGTTTTGAGG
>CAYYID010000002.1:0-202499 GCA_964471915.1 uncultured Solibacteraceae bacterium
GGATCGATGCCCATGACATCGATCCGGCGCCCTCGCGAATCAAGGCCGTAGTGTGTCTGTACGCCGGCTGCCGGGTTCGTTACCGCGGAGGACCGTCCTGCGTCTGGACCCCGAATCGCAGCCGCTTGAAATAGTACGCCGGGTACGTCTGCGTCACCACCAGCTTCCGCCCCTCCGGACCCCGTTCCTCGTTCAGATACACATACGGCGTCGTGCTGACCAGTTCCCAGCCGTCGGCCGCCAGCCGCTCGATCTCCCTCGGATCCACCTGCCGGTACCGCGCCGGCGAGACCTCCGTTGGGAACACCGCTTTAACCTCCCAAGGCGGATAGACCGCCCGCTGCCGTTGCCCCAGCCCGATCGCGGCCGCGCCCACGGCAACCAACACGCACAACATCGCTCGCCTCATGCGAACGCTGACGCTGCTGCCTCCCGAAGCGTGCACCGCCTCATTTCTAACAGTTCGCTGACTTCCGCCTGACTTCTTGCTGAGGAAAGCAACGGCCCGGCGATTTATTCTAAGAGCGTGCGCAACCTTCTCCCCTTCGTCGCTACCCTCGTCCTGGCCGCGGAACCCGCTTCGCAGCTAGTCAAACTGGACAGCGGGATCACGCTCCATGTCGCGACGCAGGGAAATCCCGGCGGGCGGCCGCTCCTCCTGGTCCACGGCATCGGCGACTCCTGGCACTCCTGGGAGCTCATGCTTCCCCATCTGCCCGATGCCTATCGCGTGTATGCCGTCACGCTCCGCGGTCACGGCTGGTCTGACCACCCCGCCAGCGGCTATTCGGGCGACCATTACGCCAACGATGTGCTGGGGCTGCTCGAAAAGCTGAACCTTCGCGGCGTGACGCTCGTGGGCCACTCGCTCGGCAGTTTCGTCGCCCAGGCCGTCGCGGTGCGCGACCAGGGCCGCGTCGAGCGGCTGGTCCTGATCGGCTCCAGCGCGGGCGGCGTCCGGAATCCGGAGACCCAGGCCGCTTTGCGCGAGGCGTTCGGCTCCCTGCGGGACCCCTTGCCGGCCGCCTGGGCGCGCGACTTCCAGGGCAGCACCCTCGCCCGTCCCGTCCCCGCCGCCTTCTTTGAGACGATGTGCCGCGAGCTCACGCTCGCCAGCGCCGCCGTGTTCCGCGAAATGGCCGAGCGCCCCGC
Source organism: uncultured Solibacteraceae bacterium (assembly GCA_964471915.1). Classification (GTDB taxonomy): domain Bacteria; phylum Acidobacteriota; class Terriglobia; order Bryobacterales; family Bryobacteraceae; genus JAIEPW01. The sequence continues at coordinate 1,153 of CAYYID010000002.1, forward strand.
CAGTGACGCCGTCGCCGGAAAGCTGTCGTCCCTCAAGATCCCGGTGCTGCTGCTCTGGGGCGACCAGGACAACTTCTTCGGCCGCGCCGCTCAGGACGAACTGCTCAAGCAGATCCCGGGCGCCAGGTTGATCGCCTACCCCGGCGGCGGGCACACGCCCCATTGGGAGGACCCCGCACGCGTGGCGCGCGACATCCAGTCGTTCGCGCCGGCCCGCCGTGTAAAATAGCGGTTCGCCCACAAGGGGGAGCATGCCACATCGATCTTTGCCGTTCTTCGCGCTCGCCGCGCTCGCGGCCGCTCAGTCCGCGCCCATCGCCTTCACCGGCGCCCGCCTCATCCCGATCAGCGGACCCGAGATCCCCAACGGGACCCTGGTGGTCCAGAACGGCAAAATCCTCGCCGCCGGACCCGCCGCTTCCGTCACGATCCCGAACGGCGCGCAGCGCGTCGACGCCTCCGGCAAGGTCATCATGCCGGGCCTCGTCGACACCCATAGCCACGTCGGCGGACCCGAGGGCGCCGACGGCTCCGCCGCCCTCCAGCCCGATGTCCGCATCCTCGACGCGCTCGACGTGCGCGACTCCCGCATCCAGAAAGCGCAGTCCGGCGGGGTCACCACGGCCAACGTCATGCCGGGCTCCGGCCACCTGCTCAGCGGCCAGACCCTGTACCTCAAGCTCCGCGACGGCCGCGTCATCGACGACCTCCTCATCCGGCTCCCCGACGGCTCCATCGCCGGCGGCATCAAGATGGCCAACGGCACCAACCCGCGCCGCGCCGCGCCGTTTCCCGGCACCCGCGGCAAGTCGATGGCCATGGCCCGCGACCTCTTCATCAAGGCCCAGGAGTACCGCGACAAGGTCCGCGCCGCCGCCGGCGATGCCACCAAGCTGCCGCCGCGCGATCTGCGCCTCGAAGCTCTCGTTGAAGTCCTGGACCGCAAGCGCATCGTCCAGCACCACACCCACCGGCACGACGACATCCTCAGCGTGCTCCGGCTCGCCCAGGAATTCAACTTCAAGGTAGTCCTGCACCACGCGAGCGACGCCTGGATGGTCGCCGGCGAGATCGCGAAGGCGAACGCCCCGGTCTCGCTGATTGTCATCGACTCGCCGGGCGGCAAGCTCGAAGCCAAGGACAATAGCCTCACCAGCGGCGCCGCGCTGGAGCGCGCGGGCGCGCTGGTGGGCTTTCACACCGACGACGGCATCACCGATTCGCGCTTGTTCCTGCGCTCCGCGGCGATCTCGGTCCGCGCCGGCATGTCCCGCGACAAGGCCCTCTACGGCATGACCATGGCCGGCGCCCGGATGCTCGAACTCGATTCCCGCGTCGGCACTCTCGAAGCCGGCAAGGACGCCGACTTCATTCTCCTCTCGGGCGACCCGCTGAGCGTCTACACCAAGGTCCTCGAAACCTGGATCGAAGGCGTCCGCGTCTTCGACCGCGCCAACCCCAAGGACCGGCTCTACCAGACCGGCGGCTACGGCTCCGCCGACCGCCAGAGCCTGCTGCACCTGCACGCCGAGGAGGACGGTCATGAATAAGTACGCGATCCTGCTCCTCGCGGCGTTGCCGCTCGCCGCCCAGAACCTCGCCGTGCGCGCCGAGACGCTGCACACCGCCGCCGGCGACCCGATCGCCAACGGCGTCGTCCTCATCAAGGACGGCAAGATCGAGCGCGTCGGACCCGCGGCGCAGGTCCCGATTCCCGGCGGCTACCAGACGCTCAGCGCCAAAGTCGTGATTCCCGGCCTCGTCGACGCGCACACCGTCGTCGGCTTGAGCGGCTATCAGAACCAGCCGCAGGATCAGGACCAGGTGGAGCGGTCGGCGCCGATGCAGCCCGAGCTCCGCGCCATCGACGCCTACGATCCGCAGGAACGGCTGATCGAATGGGTACGCAGCTTCGGCACCACCACCATGAACACGGGCCACGGCCCCGGCATCCTGGTGTCCGGCCAGACCATGATCGTCAAGACGCGCGGCGCGACGCCCGAAGCCGCTGCTCTCAATCCCGCCGCGATGGTCGCCGCCACGCTCGGCGACGGGGCGCGTGAATCGCAGCCCGGCCGCAGCCCGGGGTCGCGTTCCAAGGCCATCGCCATGCTCCGCGCTGAGTTCATTAAGGCGAAGGAGTACAAAGGCACCACGCGGGACCTGCGCAACGAGACTTTCGCCAAGGTCGTTAAGGGCGAAATGCCGCTCCTGGTGACCGTCAACCGCGCGCACGACATCGTCGCGGCCATCCGCCTCGCCAAGGAGTTCAACATCAAGCTGGTGCTCGACAGCGTGGCCGAAGCGCCCCTGGTGCTCGACGAGATCAAGGCGTCCGGCTATCCGGTGATCCTCCACGCCACGCAGTTCCGTTCCGGAGGCGACGCCGAGAACGTCAGCTTCGACACCGCGGCGAAGCTCCAGGCCGCCGGGATCCCCTACGCCATCCAGACCGGCTTCGAGGGCTATGTTCCGAAGACTCGCGTGCTGGTTTGGGAAGCGGGCGTCGCCGCGGCGAACGGGCTCACCTTCCGGCAGGCTCTGGAAGCCGTCTCCATCAACGCCGCGCGCATTCTCGGCATCGCGAACCGCGTGGGCTCGCTGGAGCCGGGCAAGGACGCCGACCTCGCGATGTTCGACGGCGATCCGTTCGAGTACACCACGCATTGCACCGGCGTGCTCATCGACGGAAAAGTCGTTTCGACCGAACGGCGCTGATCGCCAGCGCGGCCAGCGCCGCCAGGCTGATCCACCGCACGGGTCCCGCGGCGAAGACGATCGCGCCGTTTACCGCCAGGAACAGGAAGTACGCCTGCACGCCGATTGTCCAGGCGCGCGGCGGCGCTGCGTTCCACCGCCAGGCAAGGTCCGCCAGCCAAATCACCGCCAGCGCATAGTTGAACCACGCGCCGCCGCCCCAGCCGATCCCGAAGAGTTCGCGCGTTTGCCGGGCGGTTTCGGCCACGGCCGCCGCGTGCGACCAGTGATGCCGGAATGCGAACGCCGCCGCCACGTGCGCCAGGTACAGCAGCCCCGCCGCGGTCCACCAGCGCAAAGCCCGATGATTCTTTCCGCGCAGAAATTCGACTGCCGAGCTCATCCACGCGATCAGGCACAGCCGTATACTCCAGAGGATCAGTTGTTCGCCCACGTTCCTACTATTTTGCGCCGAAACCCGTCCGATTCCCGTTAACCAACCGCGCGCCCTTCGCATCCATATGGCCAGGAGAGGAACGAAAATGAAAAACCTTTTGGCAATCGGAGCGATGAGTTTGATGACGGCCGGCCTGTTCGCGGCGGACCGTCCGGCAAGGAGTCTGGAGCAGCAGGTCCGGCACGAGCTGGTGACCCTGCCGTTCCTTACCCTCTGGGACAACCTGGCGTACCGCGTCGACGGCTCCACCGTCACGCTGATGGGCCAAACCATCCGGCCCACCATCCGCACGGATGCCGCGCGCCGCGTCGAGCGGCTGGAGGGCATCACCCGCGTGGTGAACGAAATCGAAGTGCTGCCGCTGTCGCCCAATGACGACCGCCTGCGCCTCGCGGTGTTCCGCGCCGTCTACGGCCACCCGGCGTTGAACCGCTACGCGATCCAGGCGCTCGCGCCCATCCGCATCGTGGTGAAGAACGGCAACGTCACGCTGGAGGGCGCCGTCGGCAATGAGCTGGAGCGCACCGTCGCCAACCTGCGCGCCAACGGCGTCGCCGGCGTGTTCTCGGTGGTGAACAACCTCCGCGTCGCGTCCTGACGGACGCAGGATGCGTTATCGCCCAGCGTGGGCGGCCCGCGAGTAGTATGCTTGCGGGATGCGCACGCTGGGCTTTTTGCTGCTGGCCGCCGGGATCGCTGCTTACTCCCTTCGCGAGAATCTCGCCGGCGGTCTGGCGAACCTGCCGTACATCGTCGGCGCGCTGGGCCTGGCGTTCTTCCTGCTGGGCACCATGAAAGCGATCAGCGGCGGCACCATCGATATGACGGAGACGCCGCGCGTCCCGCCGGAGCGCCGCGTCGAAATCCAGGAAGGCTTGGCCGCCGAGTTCTCCCCCGTCGCCGCGAATCTCAACCAGGCCCTGGCTCCCGTGATGGATCAGGTCCTCGAACTCGTGAGCAAGAACCAACTGATCGAGGCCATCAAGCTGGTTCGCGGGGCCACCGGACTCGGACTCAAGGAATCCAAGGAACTCGTCGAGAACCTCAAGCGCCGCGTTTAGGCGCCGCGCGCCAGCGTCGCGGCCAGTTCCCGCAGCAACGCCGCGCCATCGCCGCGATAAGCGCTGCCATGCTGGCAGGCGAGCATCCCGGGCCCCAGGCCAGCCAACCGCTCCAGCACCGTCCCCGTGCTGGTGGCGTGCGCGTAATAATCCATCATTCCGCGCATCCCCTCGCTGGCCGTCAGTACCTCGGATTCCGTCACCGGCGCCATCCCTGCTCCAGGCTGGGTGAATAGATCCCCGCACAGCAGCGTCCGGGTCTGGACATCGAACAGCACGCCGCAATCCCAGCCGTGCGGCACGTGCGGCGTGTACAGCCACTGCATGCGGCGGCCGCCCATCGCGAACTCCTCGCCGTCCGCCAGCGCGCGCGCCGGCCGGATCGCGTAGTCGTTGAGCGAAGTGAGCACGCCCACCTCGCTCCCGAACGGCGTCGCTTGCGGCGCTACGTTCAGAAACTCGTTCAGGGCGCCGAACTCGTCGGCCTCGAAGTGCGATCCGCCGATCCAAGCCAGCTTCTCTGGCGGCAGCACCGCCCGCACGGCCTCCAACGTGAGCGGGAATAGCCTCTTGTAGCCGGCGTGGAACAGCAGCGCCTCGTCCCCGTCGACCAGGTACGAATTGAACGTGAAGCCCCCCGGGATCACGTCCAGCGGCGTGCAGATGCGATAGATCCCCGCCGCCACTTCATCGACGCGCGTTCCCGATTGTTGATTGGTGATCATCGTGCTCCTCTTCTTGCGAGCGTTGGCGTGGCCGCACTACTCCCCGGCCAGCGGGTCCTTCGGCTTCGCCGCCCGCTTCAACAGCGGCTCGTTCAGGAACTCGAGCACCGGCAGCATCGCTTGGAAACGGTTCTTCAGTTCCTTGCGCAACCCCGCACCCGCCGCGAGCTTCGCGTCCAGCGTCTTGTAGAAGTACCACTGCTTCCGCCGGATCAGATCCTCCGCCGGCGTTCCCGGCGCGAAGCCCTTGGGCACCCGGGCGAGCGTCTCGCCCTGCACCTCACCCATCAGGCTCACCAGCTTCTTCGCGCCCGCTAGCCTCCGGAACCGCGCGTGGTTCACCGCCAGATGCATCCGCAGCGTCAGCAGCTCCTCGGGACCTGGCATGTAGACGCCGCCCGCCACGTCCACGCCCTTCGGCGACACGCTGAAGTAGAAGCCCGCCGCCGCGTGCTTGTCCATGCCGCGCCGCGGCAGGTTCGCCGCGATGTGCGTCTTGTAGGGCGTCTTGTCGTTCGAGAACCGCGTGTCGCGGTAGATCCGGTAGATCGCCTTCTTCGGGTCCGCCAGATACTCGGGCGCGAACTTCGCCAGATCGGCGTTCAGCGCCTCCAGCAGTTCCCGCATCGGCGCCTGCACGCGCGTCTCGTAGATCTCTTTGCGCGGCTGAAACCAGTCGCGGTCATTGTTCTTCTCGAGCGCCCTCAGGAAGCTGATGCCTTCCTTGGGGAAGCCCTGGAAACCCGAAGTCGCCACCGGCCCTCCTCTATACTGAGTTGGAATGCTCCCGCGCCTGCGAACGATCGCAGAGCTCCGCCTCTCCGAAAACGTTCCGTTGAGCCAATATACCCGCTTCGGAATCGGCGGTCCAGCCGACCTGCTGGTGGACGCCCCGAGTGAAGACGCCTTCGCCGCGGCGTGGGCCGCGCTGCGGGACGCGGACATTCCGGTGGTCGTGATCGGCGGCGGCTCCAACCTCATCGTCAGCGACGCGGGCTTTCGCGGCGCCGTGCTCCGCTTCACTGGCGATCGGATCTCCATCGCCGGCGATCGCGTCACGGCGGACGCCGGCGCCGTGCTCCAGTGCCTGGTCGACACCGCCAACGCCGCCGGCCTGCGCGGCCTCGAAACCATGACCGGCATCCCCGGCTGGGTGGGCGGCGCCGTCTACGGCAATGCCGGCGCTTACGGGCGCTCCATGCACGAGATCGTCGCATCCGTCCGCTTCTTCGACGGCGAGCGTGTCGCGGACCTTTCCAACGCCGGGTGCGAGTTCCAGTACCGCGAGAGCGTTTTCAAGCGCTGCAAGCACTGGGTGATCTTCTCCGCGACGTTCGATCTCGCCGCCGCGCCCGCGGCCGAACTCCAGCACACCTCGGACGGCATCCGCGCCGTCCGCGACGCGAAATACCCGCCGTCCATGAAGTGCGCGGGCTCCATCTTTAAGAATTGTTTCTTCGCCGCCCTGCCCGAGGCCGCGCGCGTCTCCGTTCCCCCGGCGCTGGTGCGCGAAGGCAAGGTCCCCTCGGCCTTCTTCCTCGAACAGGCGGGCGCCAAGGGACTCCGCCGCGGCGATATCCAGGTCGCCGCGTACCACGCCAACCTGATCTACAACGATGGCGCGGGCACCGCCGCCGACGTGCGCGCGGTCATCGCCGAGCTGAAGTCACGCGTCGCCGCGAAGTTCGGCTTCGAGCTGGAGGAAGAAGTCCAGTACGTGGGGTTCTAGGCTGCGGCCTTCACCGGGAACAGCGGCGTCTGCCCGCCCACGGACCCCAACAGCGCCGCCCGCTCCGCCTCGCTCAGCGGCGTGAAGCTCTCCGCGATGTCGAGCGTCATCTCGAACAGCCGCTGGTCGCCAGGAGGCACCGTTGCCGTCACATCCTCCGAGAGGGTGAAGCGCAACGCAGCGCGAGCGTGCTCCGGATCGTCGATGGGCCGGTACCAGCACTTCGGATACGGCGTGGTCTTGCGATCCGTGCCCTCGGGCCAGGGTCCGAGCGCGATCGCCTTCAGCGCCAGCCGGGCGATCCCCTTCTCCTTCGCCAGCGCCTTCATCTCGGGACCGAAGCCCTGGGCCCAGGAGATGTAGTTCACCGGAAAGAGAATCGAATCCAGCGGGAAGTGCGTCAACAGCTTCAGCGCGGCGGCTTCGTCGTGCGCCGAGAAGCCGAGATACTTCACCTTGCCCTCGTCGCGCGCGCGGAGGAACGTCTCGCCCGCGCCCCCCGGGGCGAGGATCTGGTCCACTTCCTCGATGGTCTTCACGGAATGGAACTGGTAGAGATCGAAGTGCGAGGTGCGGAGCCGCGTGAGCGAACGCTCCAGCTCGAAGCGCGCGCCTTCGGCCGTGCGGTCCATGGTCTTGCAAGCGAGAAACACGCGGTCGCGGTAGGGTTCCAGCGCGGGACCCATCATCTCCTCGGCGTTGCCGTAGAAGGGCGCCACGTCGAAGTAATTGACGCCGCGCGCGAAGGCCCCGGCGACCGACGCGGCGCAATGCTCCGCGGTTTCCCGCAGCAGCAGCACTCCGCCGAAGCCGATCACGGAGAGCTGGATCCCGTCTTTGTAGTCCCGGCGCGGAAGCATGCCGCTATTGTGGCGCAATTACGGCGTACTCGTGCCGAAGCGGTTCCGGGCAGGAGCGAACTGGGCGCGGGAAACGCCTACGCCGCAGCCTCGAACAGCCCGCAGATCGCGCCCGCCGGATCCTCAATCACCGCGAACCGCCCGTGCGTCCCCATGTTCTTGGGTCCCGCCAGCACCTTGCCGCCGTGCGCGTTGCATTGCGCCAGGCTCTCGTCCAGGTTGGCCACGTAGACGTAGATCATCCACACGCTGGGCATGTCCTGATTCACGCCCTTCTTGTGGCAGACGCCCGCCACTGGCCGTCCGTTCGCCGTCATGTTGTAGTCCGAATAGCCGCCCATATCGACCGCGGAATGTTGCCAGCCGGCCACGGCGGCGTAGAACGCGGCGACTTGGTTAGCGTCCGGAACGGTGAGATCGATCCAGCCAATGGTGCCGGGGTTGGGTTGTGACATGACCTTTTATACAACGGTCCGCCGCACCCTGGATACAATTGTTCGCAATGCGCGCCGCACTCTTTCTCCTCGCTGCGTTGAGCTACGCCCAGACCATCGCCGACCGCTACCGCCCGCTGACCCCGCAGACGCCCGTCTCCAACGACCCGCGGCGCGTGCCGCGCGCTCCGGGACCCGAAGGCCCCGACGGCTGGCTGGTGTTGCGCGGCGGGCGCGTCTTCGACGGCGCCGGCGCGGCCGCGCGTCCCGCGACGCTGGTGATCGAGCGCAACCGCATCCGCGCCGTGCAGGATCCCGGAGCGGCGGCCACCTGGCCGGCGAACGCGCGCGTCCTCGACGTGACGGGCAAGACCGTGCTGCCTGGTCTCGTGGACCTGCACACGCACATCACCTACGTCGATCCGGCGCCCGATCCCCGCGCCGGCAGTTCGATGGCGCGCGCGATCGAGCGGCTGCGTTACTACATCGAGACCGGCATCACCAGCATCCGCGACGTCGCGAGCGACGGCGAGGTCCCGTTCCTGTTGAAGCAATGGGTCCAGGACAACCGGATCTCCGGTCCGCGGGTGTTCGCCGCGGGGCAGTTGATCACCGGCACGGGCGGGCATGGCGCCGAAGGCCTGCGCCGCGGCTCCAACCTGGAGGACGCCATCCGCGAGGCCGAAGGTCCCGACGACTGGCGCAAAGCCGTCCGCGAGCAGTTCAAGAAGGGCGCGGACGTCATTAAGATCGCGAGCCACTTCTCGAAAGACGAAGTGCGCGCCGCGGTGGAGGAGGCGCACGCGCTCGGCATCCGCGTCACCTGCGATTGCGAGAACTTCTACATCGAGTGGGCGGTGGAGGCCGGCGTCGACTCCATCGAGCATCCCCTGCCCCGCACGGACCGCGCCATCGCGGAGATGGCCCGCAAAGGCGTCGCCAGCGTCCCGACGCTGGTGCCCTACGAGATCATCTTTGACGAAAGCGGCGGCTACTTCGGATCGACGTCGCGGCGGTTCACGTTCTCGAAGGAAGCGAACCTCGAGATGCTGCGGCGCCTCAAGCGCGGGGGCGTGAAACTCGGCGTCGGCACGGACCTGGTGATGGGCTGGTACAAGTACCTCCCCGAGCCGTACATCACCGAGCTGAAGCGGTTCGTCGAGGCGGGCTTCACCATCCCGGAGGCGCTGACGGCGGCGACGAAGACCAGCGCCGAGATCCTGGATATGGGTCACCTGGTGGGAACGCTGGAGCCGGGCAAGCTCGCCGACGTGCTGGTGGTAGCCGGGCGTCCGGACGCGAACCTGGACGATCTCGCCAACGTGGATCTGGTGATTCGCGACGGCCGCGTGGTGGTGGAGAACGGACGCGCCACGCTGCCGCGGCACGAGACAAAGCCGCGGAAGAAGTTGTAGCCCCCGTTAACTCGCCCTCCGCAGCACATCCTCCACTGCCTCCGGATGCTTGGCTATCACGGCCAGCAGTACCCGCGTCGGCGCATCCGGCCGCGACCTGCCTTGTTCCCAGTTGCGCAGCGTGGCCGGCGGCAGGCCGAATTTCGTCGCGAACTCCGCTTGGCTCAGTCCCATCTTCGTCCGCACCTTGCGCACATCGATCTCGGGGATGTGGACCAGCGTTACGCGGGAGCTGGTGCTCTCTCCGCGCGTCCAGGCGATCGCTTCGTTCAGGCCCTGAACAATGCTCTCGCCGACTGTCTGGCGTCTACGCGCTCCGGCTGCTTTCGCCGGTTTCGTCGTCTTCTTTGCGGCCATTGCGGACCTCCCTATGCCTTCTTTGGATATCCGGCGACCAGGGCCGGCACCAACCGTCTCATCGTTCTGCTCGGCCTTGCTCAAGTTCTCCTTCCGGGTCTTCGCATATGCCGACAGCAGGAACAGAGGCAAGCGCTCGTTGTGGTAGTAGTAGATCACCCGCGCGCCGTCCCGCTTCCCCATGCCCGGCAGCGCCCAGCGGATCTTTCGAACGCCGCCGGTCTCCGGAATGATCTCACCAGCTTCTGGATTCACGGCTAGGAACGCCACCAACTCAGAGCGCTCTGCCTCGGACAGGAGCGGCTTCGCTTGACGCAGGAACTCCGCGGTTTCCACCACCGTCATCGGGGCGTTCGCCATGCACCTTGACTATACGCAATTTGCGCAGGTCTGGCGTCGCACTACGAGATCCGGCCGGGCTGGCGGGCCAGGTTGCCGGGCGAGATTGGCACGGTCGCATTGTCCCCGCTGAGCCGGAACAGGGCGACGACTCGTCCCCCGCCACCGTCTGGCTCCAGCTTCTCGATGTCGTAGTCGAACGGCGGAGTCACCTTCACGATCCGCTCGTCCTGCCCGCCCGGTTAACGCCGCAGCTAAGCTCAGCTACTTCGCCACGGGAACGAACTTCGGCCGCCCCAGCGACACCCCCGCCGTGCCGATCTCTTTGCCCGCGAAGAAGTCCAGGATGTGCGCCTCCACCTGGAGGTTCGGCAGCGTCTGCTCGTGACCCGCGTACTCCACGATCACGTGACCGCTGTTCGCGAAACCCCAGCGCAGCTCCTCGGCCTGAGACGGGGGCGTGTTGCTGTCCATCGTGCCGCTGACGAACAGCACGCGCACGGACGACAGCAGCGGACCCCGGTAGGCATCCCCGAGGTCCGGGTTGCCCCACGCCGGATCCGCGCCGTCGTCGCCGAAGTTCACCGCGGCCCCGAGCAGGGATCCCGGCGTTTCGCGCGCGATCCGGGCCCGCCGCTCCGCCGTCGCGCCGGAGGCGAAGTCCATCATCGTCGCCATCCCGGAGACGCCGCGCCCGAGCTGGTTGTAGCGCTTCTCGGCGTACTTGGCCAGCAACTTGTAATCGCCCCGGTCGATCGCGTGGAGCAGCGCGGGAAACTCCACGAAGTCGCTGCGGTCGCCTACGTCGAGCCGCAGCAGCAACTGCAGCCCGAACTTGCCGATCCGCAACGGCACCGTTTCCTTGGTGCGCTGGTCACGGACGGGCACCGTCACCGGTTCCTTTTCGAGCTTTTCCAGCACGCGCCGCAGCAGAGCCACCATATCCGGCACCGCCTCGCGGACCCCGGGATCCTGCGCGGCCAGATCCGAGATCTTGCGCAACTGCGCGTCATACACCCAGGGCAGCTTCATGGTGTGGTCCGGTCCCTCGGTGCCGATCAGCACCGCCGCGTCGAGGTGCGGGCCATGGCGCCGGATGGTGGCGAGCGCCAGGTGCGTCCCGTAGCTGAACCCGACCAGCGCGAGCTTCTCCGCGCCAAGCGCGACCCGCAGGTCGTTCAGGTCGTCCGCGCTCTCCACCGACGTGTACCCGGCGAGGTCGATGCCGCGCTGCCGGAAGGCCGCCAGCGCCTGGGCGGACGCCGCCCGGCGATAGCCGTCGAGCTTCGCTGCGGACTCGAACGCGTCCGGCGGCAGCGACGCGGGCGCCGCCCACAGGACCGATGGGCGGCTCCGGCCCGTGCCGCGCTGGTCCATCACCACGACGTCGCGGGTCTCCAGCAGTTTCTGGAACAGGCGCCCGTACATCTGGAACTCGCTGGTGGCCGCCCCGCCCGGGCCGCCCGCCAGGTAGGTGACCGGCGGCTGCGGATTCGGGTTGCTGGTCCGGATGCGCAGCACGTGGAGTTCGAGCGTCTGGCTGCCGGGTTTCGAGCGGTTCTCGGGGACCTTCAGCCAGCCGCGCTCGGCGGGGATCTTGCGTCCGCCGGCGTCGAGTTCGGTGGGCGTGAACTCGAGGCGCGGCTGCGCCGTGCAGATTGCCGCCAGCAGCGCGGCGCCGGGAAGGAGGGTGCGTTTCATCGAAACGAATACGCGGCCCGCAGTCCGAGGTTCCGAAACTGGGGCGAAGCGGGGCGGGGAGTTCGTTTGGAAATTTTGCTGTAGGTTGTTGCAGGGCTTGAACATTGCTCCGGGGTGCCACTGGCGGGCGTAGTGGGCCTGGCGAGGCGGGGAGTTCGTTCGGTAATTTTCGTGTAATTAGTTGCCTGGGAACGAGTTGCTGCCCACCGACCCGAGCAGCTTCAGCGGTATTTCTCTTCACGGCCGGAGGGTAACACGAGTGTGCTGGGGCCGAGCGGGCCGTGGCTCAGCAAGTTGGGTATAATCAGCAAGATAGCGATCTTCATGAAGCTGTGAATGCCCAAGGCTGGCGCGCCTCGGGGGTCGCCACGGGAAGGATGAAAACGGAGATCTTCGGTGCTCGAACCGATCAAGGGTGGATGGCTAACTTTTTTCCTCACTTACGCTTGCAGTGGGTGTTTTCGAAGGACTGAATTTCGTGTGGGCTTTCGCGGATTTCGGGATCTTGACCGAGCCAGCGGTGTCGCAGGGAAAAAGGGTAAGCGGATCGAGTGGCGGCGGGGAATCCGGTCCTGGGATACATCTGCCACTCGCTGACCAGGGCGCGATCCGCGGCCTCCGGTGGCCGAAACCCGGTCTACTCAACCCAAGCGGTCAGGTGGAGTTATCCCGGAAGCCTCGCGCTGCTTGTTGATTCCGAACACCTTGATCCTCGATTCCAACGTCCCGGGACTAATGCCCAGAAGTTCTGCCGCGCCACCTTTGCCCGACACCTTGAAATTCGCCTGGCGCAGTGCCGCCAGGATATTGGCCCGCTCGCGATTTCGCCATTCCTGCTCGGGAATGACGGCCTGCGTTGCGGAGGGTGGAGGGGGGGGCGATCCAATTTCCCGTTTTCGGTCAGTATTGGTGGGAAGGTCGAAAGTCAGCTTCCCCCCGCGCGACACGATCACCGCGCGTTCCACGACGCTCTGTAGTTCTCTCACGTTGCCGGGCCAGTCGTAGAGCTGAGCCAGTTTCACTTCAGCATTTGGAACACTCGGCTCGGGAACATGAAAACGCAAAGCCGCTTGGCGCGCGAAGTAAGCGATGAGCAAGGGGATATCCTCTCGGCGTTCCCGCAGTGGCGGCACCTCCATAGGAAACACCCCCAACCGGTAGTAGAGGTCCAAGCGAAAGCGCCCCTCGTCAACCTCTTTTCGCAGGTCCCGGTTGGTGGCCGCGACCACGCGGACATTGACTCGGCGGGTGGCGTCATCGCCGACCCGCTCAAACTCTCCCTCTTGCAGGACCCGCAAGAGCTTGGATTGCAGGTCCAGAGGGATCTCGCCGACTTCGTCGAGGAAGAGCGTTCCGCCATCGGCCAGTTGGAAACGGCCCACGCGGTCGCGCACGGCCCCGGTAAAGGAACCTCGAACATGGCCGAAGAATTCGCTTTCAAAAAGCTCATGGGGAATCGAGCCGCAGTTCACCTTGACCAGAGGTCTGTGCGCGCGGGCGCTGCGCTGATGGATGGCCCGAGCGATGAGCTCCTTGCCAGCGCCGCTTTCCCCCAACACCAGGACGCTTGCGTCCGTGGCGGCGACCATCGTCACCTGATGCAGCAAGCGGTCCAGAGCGGGACTCCGGCCCAGGATCTCGCCGAAAGAGCCCGTGGAGGCGACCTCCTCGCGCAGGTAGTCGCGTTCCAGTTCCAACTGGTGACGCAATGACTCGTTGTCTTCGAACGCCCTCGCATTCGCAATGGCCACGGCGGCGGCGCTGGCCATGGTGCGCAGCCAGCCGACGCAATCGTCATCGGCCGGGGTGCGGCGAAACACGGCCAGGACGCCGAGCGCCTCCCCTCGGAAGCTTAGCGGATGGCCGGTGAAACTCACCAGTCCTTCGGCCTGCGCCCAGGCCGGGTACCGGACCCAGAGGTCGTCCTCGTCCAGGCGCGGAATGTGGATGGACTCGCCGGTGGCGGCAATGTGGGCGACTTTGAGTTGGTTCGCGGCGAGAGGGATGCGGTGGAAGGTCCCGTCGCTGCGAGTCCAATCGGCGCCCTCCGCGAGCGACGTTCCCGCGCTGGCCCGCAGATGGAGCGCGGGCTCGGGGTTCCACGCGCCCGAGCCGCAGATCGGACAGGCTCGGTCCGGTTCAGCCAACCAAAGGCGAGCCAGGGCGGCGCCGGGCTGCCGGGCGACGGCATCGATGATCGTTTTCAAGAGGGCCGGCAGGGAACGTTGCTCCGCCAGGGCCAGGATGATTGACGGGAGGGGCTCAAAGTCCACCGGCGTAGTGTATCGCGAAAAATCAAGGCTGTCTTCCTGATTTCTCGCGATTCGCGAAATTTCGTTTGGTTGGCCGCAGGATGTTAGAGTCTTATTTTCAACTACTTAGAGTGCATTCGAGGTTGGCGGGTCCCGTGCTTCCCTGAGTCATGTCGCAAGATACCGGCGACAAGAAAGAGAACCACAATGCAGAGACTCGCAGCGATCGATCCGGCCGAAGCCACGGGCAGGGCCAAGCAACTACTGGACGGAGTGCAGGCCAAGATCGGCATGACCCCGAACCTGATGAAAACGCTGGCGACCGCGCCCGCAGCGCTGGAAGCCTATCTGAACATGAGCGCCGCGCTGAACACGGGCGGCTTGGACGCGAAGCTGCGTGAGCAGATCGCTTTGACCGTGGCGCAGGCGAACTCGTGCGAGTATTGCCTCTCCGCGCATTCGGCGATCGGCAAGATGGTGGGCCTGAAGCCGGAAGAGATCGTCGCCAGCCGGGAAGCCCATTCGGCGGACGCCAAACGCCAGGCCGGACTGCAATTCGCGCAGGCCGTGGTGGTGGAGCGAGGCGAAGTGCCGGCCGATACGCTGGCGCGGGTGCGGGCGGCTGGCTACACGGATGGCGAGATCACGGAGATCGTGGCCAACGTCGCCATCAATATCTTCACCAACTACTTCAACCATGTGGCGCAGACCGACGTCGACTTCCCCCGCGTAAGCGTCGCCTTGCCGGCCGTGGCCCGCTGAAGGAACAGGAAAGCTCAATGCAGCCCATCCGGCCACCGTTTACCCAACAGACCGCGGCGCAAAAAGTGCAGCTTGCGGAAGACGCCTGGAACTCCCGCGACCCGGAGCGTGTATCGCTGGCGTACACGATCGACTCGGAGTGGCGGAACCGCAGCGAGTTCCTCCGCGGACGGGAGGAGATCCAGGCGTTTCTGAGGCGGAAATGGGCCAAGGAATTGGACTACCGGCTTAAGAAGACCCTGTGGACTTTCGGAGACAACCGGATCGCCGTCACCTTCGAATACGAATGGCACGACGACCGCGGCCAGTGGTACCGCTCCTACGGCAACGAGCTGTGGGAGTTCGACGAAGCCGGACTGATGCGCCGCCGGCTGGCGAGCATTAACGACGCGGCGATCCCAGAAGCGGAACGGCGCATCGGCACGAACCCGGAAATCAAGTGAAGAGGACAACTACCATGAACCAAGCAACGAGATCCATCGCGGCCGTCGCTCTGCTGGCATTCAGCGGGCTGGCGGCGCGCGCGGCGGAAGGCGGAATACCGAAGACCAGCTACCGCTATCAGACGGTGGGCGGCGTGAAGATCTTCTACCGGCAGGCGGGCTCTCCTGCCCGGCCCACCATCGTGCTGCTGCACGGTTTTCCGTCGTCCTCCCATATGTACCGGGACCTGATCCCCAAGCTCGCCGGCCGTTATCACGTGATCGCGCCGGATCTGCCGGGATTCGGCCATAGCGACCAGCCGGCGATGGCGGACTTCGCCTACACCTTCGCGCACTACACCGACGTGATGGACGAGTTCCTCACCGCTATCGGCGTGCAGAAGTACAGCATCTACGTGATGGACTACGGATCTCCGGTCGGCTTTCGCCTCTTCGTGAAGCACCCGGAGCGGATCCAGGCGATCGTCTCGCAGAGCGGCAACGCCTATCGCGAGGGTCTTGCCCCTTTCTGGGCGGAATTCCTGGTGCCGTATTGGAAGGAGCGTAACCCGGAGACCGAGAAGAAGGCCCGCCAGCTGTTGACGCTGGACCTGACGAAATTCCAGTATTCGAAAGGCTTCCGGCATCCGGAGCAAGTGAACCCGGACAGCTATACGTTCGACCAAATGGGTCTGGATCGCCCGGGCAACGCGGAAATTCAACTCGCGCTGTTCACCGATTACCAGACCAACATCGACCAGTACCCCCAGTGGCACGCGGCGCTGCGGCGCGTGCAGCCGCCGGTGCTCTGTATCTGGGGAAAGAACGATCCCATCTTCATCCCCGCGGGCGCCGAGGCCTTCAAGAGGGACGTTCTGAAGGCCGAGGTCGAATACCTCGACACGGGTCACTTTGCGCTCGAAGAGGATCTGGATCCGATCGCGAACCGGGTGCTGACGTTTCTGGCCAAGCACGTTCGTTAAGACCATCAACCACACCGAACAGGAGATAGATTCATGACAACACCAGACACACTCAGCAGCGAACTCGCGGCCCTCGATGCGATGGCCACGAAACCCACCGACCTCAGCATGCCATTGCGGCTGACCTATCTGGGCGGGCCAACGTACCTGATCGAGATCGGTTCCTTCCGGATCGTCACCGACCCGGGTTTCGACCCGCAGGGCACGGAGCGCAGCGAAGGCCCGGGGCATATCCTGACCAAGACGATGGCCCCGCCGATCCCGGTGGACAAGATCGGCCCCATCGATGCCGTGCTGCTCAGCCACGCGCAGCATCTCGACAATCTGGACAACGAGGGCCGGCGGTTGCTCGCGGGGGTGGGCGCGACCATCACCACTCCCGCCAGCGCCGCGATGGGACTGCCGGGCAAGAACGTCCAAGGTCTCGCGACCTGGCAAGACACCGAGTTGACCAGCGCCACGGGCGAGAAGCTGAAGATCACGGCGACCCCGGCCGTCCATACCAGCAATCCCGCGCTGCGCGAGGCGGTGGGTGAGGTCACGGGATTCATGCTCGAATGGCAGGGCCAGAAAGCGGGGGCGTTCTACGTTTCCGGCGACACCGTCTGGATCGACGAAATTCTGGAAATCGGCAAACGGTTCAAAGTCGCTTCTGGAATCCTGCACCTGGGCGCGGCCAATGTGCCGGCTGTCGGCGAGAACTATCTGACGATGAGTTCCGCGGAAGGCGCACGCGCGGCAAAGGCCCTGGGCATGAAGAGTGTGTACCCGGCACACTTTGAAGGCTGGCGGCACTTTACGCAGGGCAGTTGGTCCATCGTCCGCGAGTTCGAAGCAGCCGGCGTCGGCGAAGCACTGGTGGTGCTTCGCCCGGGTGAAGCCCGTAACGTGACGGTTTGAGGACCCCATGAGGCCGCCACTGACGGCGGCGGAGATCCGAAGGGACTTCCGCCGCCATGGGTCCTCCGGGGATGGGGTGCAGGGTGACGACGACTGGATGGCTCCAGGCGGGCTCGGGCTTGCCAGGTTGCTGGCGGAGCAAATCGCTCCAAAACGCGGCCAGCGAATTCTGGACCTGGGCTGCGGCAGAGGCCAGTCATCGATTTTCCTGGCGGCTCGCTACGGTGTTCAGGTGGTCTCGGTCGACCTCTGGATCCCGGCTGCCGAGCGCAACGAGCGGGCGCGGCGGGCAGCAGTCGATTCGCGAATCGTAGCGCTGCAGGGCGACATTGGCCGGGGGCTTCCGCCGGAACTGGGGAGCTTCGACGCCATTTTCTGCCAGCAGGCGTTTCACTGTTTCGGCGCGAACCGGGGCACGCTTCGCTACCTCGCCTCCCTGTTGCAGCCAGGAGGAGTGCTTTGCTTTTCCCAGGGTTGTTTCCGGCAGGAACCCGAGGCACTACCGCCACTGTTCCAAGACACCGGAGGTTGGAATGCGGACTACCAAAACTACCATTCGGCCGCTTGGTGGCGTGAGCACGTTGCCGCTTCCGGCCTCTTCGACGTGATGACCGGGGAAGAAATCGAAGGAGGCCAAGTCCTATGGGAAGACGACGTACTCCGCCGAGGGGATCGCGCGGGTTGGAGCGACGCGTTTCTCTCGAACGCACAATGGCTGATCCGGCAGATCGCCCACGGCCAAACCAGTTCGCCGACGTTAACGCACTGCACCGTATGCGCGAGACGAAACCATGAGCCAATAACACCGGCACAGCCCACAAAGCCGCTCTTCACCTTCGAAAGCGCCACCAGAAGTGGCAACGAGTAAGGGTGTTGACGATGCGGGCCTCACGCGCCACGGGCTGGCCGGTAGCAACGGCTCAGTCTGTCCCGGAAGGGGCGCCGGGTCCGAGGGCTGAGAGTTACTGCCGCCGGGCTCGCCCGACACACACGAATCTTGCGCGCAAGAACTGTTTGAACTCACTTACCGAAAGAGGAAGACATACTGCAATGACATTCATCACACGACCGCTCATCGTCTCGCTCTGCGCCATCGCGCCCGGCCTGATGGTTACCCATTCGTTGCTGGCGCAGAGCGCCAGGCCAACCGTACCCCACTATGCGGGCGCTCGCGAGGACGCGCCCATCCCACGCCCCGGAATGACTCCCGCACGGGGCCGCGTGGCACTGGTGGTCACGGACCCGCAGAACGATTTCCTCAGCCCCAAGGGAGTTGCCTGGGGAGCCGTCGGGGAGAGTGTTCGCCAAAACAAGACGGTTGAGAACATCGAGAGCCTGCTCCAGGCGGCCAAGGCTTCTGGAGTACCGGTCTTCGTGAGCCCGCATTACTACTACATCCACGACCATCAATGGAAGTTCGAAGGGGCACTCGAAAAGCTGATGCACGATATCCGCATGTTCGACCGCAAGGGAGCCCTGAGTACCGAAGCGTTCAACGGCTCGGGAGCCGATTGGCTCGAACGCTATAAATTGTACATTAACGACGGCAAGACCATCGTCACCAGCCCTCACAAAGTCTTCGGACCCGAGTCGAACGATCTGGCTCTGCAACTGCGAAAGGCCGGCATCAGCCAGGTGATCCTCGCAGGCATGTCGGCGAATCTCTGTGTGGAGTCTCACATGCGCGATCTCATCGAGCAGGGCTTCGAGGTTGTCGTCGTCCCCGACGCGACGGCCGCGGCCAAGTTTCCCGGGTTCGATGGCTTTGAAGCAGCCTTCGTCAATTACCGGATGATCGCGAGCGACGTGTGGAGCACGACCCAGGCGGTCGGCAAAATGCAGGCAATGGGCAAGTGAAACGCCGGGCTGCTCTGGGAGGGGGAGGAAAGCAATGTACGTTTCAGAGATCTGGCGGTACCCGGTGAAGTCGATGGCTGGTGAGCCGCTGCAAAGCGCCGAGGTTTCCGCGCTGGGAATCCACGGGGACCGCGTGGTTCTGGTGGCGAATCCTCTTGGGCGCGTGGTTACGGCGCGCTCCCATCCGGCGCTATTGGGTCACAAGGCGACAACCAATGCCGCAGGGCTGGTGCTGGTCGACGGGCGGCCTTGGAATGATCCGAGTGTCCTGGCGGACGTTCGCAAGATCGCCGGGCCGCAGGCGGAATTGATCGAGGACCAAACGGCGGACCGCTTCGATGTTCTGCCACTCCTTGTAGCCACCGATGGGGCAATCGCCGCCTTCGGCCGGGATGGCCGCCGACTGCGACCGAACCTGGTGATCGCCGGCGTCGAGGGTCTGGACGAACGCAATTGGCCCGGCCGCAAACTGCGCATGGGCGAACTGACCATCGCAGTGGAGAGCCTGCGCGGCCGCTGTGTTATGACCACGTTTGATCCCGACACGCTGCAACAAGATCATGCAGTGCTAAGGGACATCGGAAAGCGTTTTGGTGGGCGGCTGGCGCTCAACTGCGCAGTGGAAACCGGTGGCGTCATCGAGGTGAAGCAACAGGTTGCGTTGACCTGAGTCACGCGAGTCCGGGACGCGGTATTCCAGATCGAAGACCGGGTAAAGCACCAGCTACCGCGCCGATTCGGCCACAGTCGGGCCAGGCCGTTGGCGGGCCAGACTGGTGCGGTCCTATCTTCCCGGTTGGGCGGGAACAACCCGACCGGCGGCACCGCCGTCGCGGCGCGACTTCCATAATGAAAGCAACTCGATAACGATCCCGGTCGCCACTCGAAGGTAACGCCGGCCGAGCATCGAGGAGGATTTTAGACCCCCGCCTGTCCCGGCGGGTTCTCAACGCGATAGCCCGGTCACTGGGAGTAGTGCTCGCGACGCACGAAGTACGCTCAGCGCTCGTTGACGTACTGCCATCCGAACCGGCCCTTGATGCACAGATGTCCCTGTGTGATGTCGTGGTCGAGCGGCGAAGTCACCTTCACGATCCGCTCGTCCTGCTCGTGGACCGTAAGCGTGCAGCCCACGCCGCAGTAGGGACAGATGGTGTCCGTCGCGCGCTGGCGGCTTTCGTCCCACTGGCCCGCCGCGCGCAGGTCGAATTCGCTTTTGAACATCAGCGCGCCGGTGGGGCAGACGCCGATGCAGTTGCCGCAGTAGACGCACGCGGAGTCCGTCAGCGGCGTGTCGTATTCGGTGGAGATCGTGGCCTCGAAGCCGCGCCCGGCGACCGCGATGGCGAAGGTGTGCTGCGCGTCCTTCCCGCAGGCGGCGACGCACTTGTAGCACAGGATGCACTTCGCGTAATCGCGGACGTAGAGTTCGTTGTCGATCTTCACGGGCTGGGCGACGGTGGCGCCGCCGGCGAAGCGCTCCGGCTGCGCGCCGTACCGGGCGGCATAGCGCGCGACGTCCGGCGCCGTGGACACGTCGACGCTCGACATCAAGAGCTCCAGCACCAGCTTGCGGCTGTGGCGGACCCGAGGACTGTCGGTGTGGACCACCATGCCCGGCTCGGCTTTGCGGGCGCAGGCCGGCACCAGCACGCGCGAGCCTTCCAGCTCCACCACGCAGATGCGGCAGACGTTCACCGGCGTCAGGTTCTCGAGGTAGCACAGGGTGGGCGTCTCGATGCCGAGGGTGCGCGCGGCGTCGAGGATGGTGGCGCCCTCGGGGACCGCGGCGCGCTGACCGTCGATGGTGAGCTCGACATCGCGGCGCGGGCGCGGCGGCGGCGCCTGCGGCAGGGGACCGCGCGGCACGGGGACGCGCAGATCGGGACCTTCGGTCATGACCTCACCTCGATAAGCTCCGGAAACCGCGCCAGCGCGCTCTCGATGGCGCTGGACGCCGTCTGGCCAAGCCCGCAGATGGAAGCGTCGCGCATCACCTGGCCCACCTCGCGGAGCAGCGCCGCGTCGCCGCGCGCCAGCGCCTCCTCCTGCCGCACCGTCCCCACGCGGCAGGGCACGCACTGCCCGCAGGACTCCTCGCGGAAGAAGTCCGCGATGCGCCGCAGCACGGCGCGCAGGTCCCGCGACTTCGCGAAGGGCATCACCACGGCGGACCCCAGCGCGGAACCCGCGCCGCGCAGGCCTTCGAACGTCAACGGGACATCCAGCTCGTCCGGCGTGACGAACGTGCCCGCGGCGCCGCCCACCAGCACCGCCTGCAGGTGATCCGCACCGCCGGCCTGGTCCAGCAATTGCCGCAGTGTGACGCCGAACTCGAACTCGTATACCCCGGGGCGCGCCACATCGCCCGACACGCAGTAGAGCTTGGTGCCCGTGGACTTCTCCGTGCCCAGCCGCGCGTACGCCGCGCCGCCCTCCAGCACGATGCCCGGCACGTTCGCCAGCGTCTCGACGTTGTTCACCAGCGTGGGCCGTCCGAAGAGTCCCGCCTGGGTGGGAAACGGCGGCTTGGCGCGCGGTTCGCCACGGTACCCTTCGAGCGACTGGAACAGCGCGGTTTCCTCGCCGCAGATGTAGGCTCCGGCGCCGCGGCGGATCTCGATGTCGAGCGCGCCCAGTTCCCCGCGCATGGCTTCCACGGCGTGGCGCACGCGCGCGGCGGCCAGGGGATACTCGCCGCGGATATAGAAGTAGACCCTGGCGCAGCCGGTGGCGAAGGCCGCGATCGCGGCGGCTTCGACGATGGCGAAGGGATCGTGTTCGAGCAGCACACGGTCCTTGAACGTCCCCGGCTCGCTTTCGTCGGCGTTGACCACCAGGTAGCGCGGCGCGGGATTCGCGGCCACGGCCTCCCACTTCGCGCCAGCGGGGAACGCCGCGCCGCCGCGCCCCGCGAGCCGCGAGTCCTGCACCTCGCGGATCACCGCCTCCGGGCCGATCGCGCGCGCCCGCCGCCAGGCTTCCAAGCCGCCGGAGCCGCGGTACGCGTCGAGGCTGGCGGGATCCACGGTCCCCACGCGGCGCAGCAGCCGCAGCCCCGGCTCACCAGCTTGCGGCGTCACGTACGCCTCTCCGAGCAACGAAGCGCCGCCGAGCACGGCGCGTAGCTTCGCGGAGTTCGCCGGCGCCACCGCGACCTCCCGCGGTTGATCGCCGGCCTCGGTCACCAGCGCCGCCGGACCCCGTTCGCATTGCCCCAGGCAAGCGGAACGCTGCACCGCAAACCCGGCGTGCGCCAGCTCCGCGATCAGCTCTTCGGAATGACACGCGACATCGTCGCAGATGTGGACCACCTGCGCGGGGGACTCTCCGGTGGCCAGCAGCCCGTAGAAATCCGCGACACCGAAGCCCTCGGCGGGCGGCACTTGCAGACGGCGGCAGGCGTAGTTCAAGGCTCCGGGACTGATCCAGCCCATGCGGCGCTGGATCTCCTGGAACACGGGCAGCAGCAGCTCCCGCGCGGGGGCGCGCCCGGCGAGCGCAACCTCGACCGCCGCCTGTTCCCGCTGGTTCGCTACCGCCGCGGTGAATCGCAGATCCATATCAGACCATCACTTCCAGCTTCTCGATGCGGACGGCGGCGGCTTTGAACTCACTGGTGCCGGATTTCGGGTCCGACGCGTCCACGGTAAGCAAGTTCGTCGCCACCTGGTCCGGCTGGTGCAGGGTGAGGAACACCAACCCCGCCCGCAAACCATCGTCGATGTGTACCGGCGCTTCCACGGCGCCGCGGCGCGAGATCACCCGCACGCGTTCGCCCTCTTCCAGGCCCAGCCGCGCCGCGTCGGCGGGCGAGACGTCGATCGCCTCGCGCTGGCGCAGGGGCGAGGCGAACGCCACGGTCTGCACGCCCGTGTTGTACGAATCGAGCCGCCGGCCCGTAGTCAGCCGCAGCGGGAACTTCTCGGTGAGGTTCTCCACCGGCGGCTCCCACTCGATGGCGCGCAAGGGCGCCCGCGGACCCCGCGCCGGCCGCTCCCACAGCCGCCCGTGTAGATACCGCTCGCCTGGATGCTGCTCGTCGTAGCACGGCCACTGCAGCCCGTGGTTCGCCTGCAGCCGCGCGTAGCTCATGCCCGCGTGCACCGGACTCAGCCCCCGCAGTTCGTTCCAGACGTTCTCCGCGCCGCGCGGTCCCAGGGTTACGCCCAGCCGGGCCGCCAGCTCGATCAGGATCTCCATGTCGTCGCGGACGCCGTCCGGCGGGGCCACGGTCCGCCGCACGCGCTGCACGCGCCGCTCCGAGTTCGTTACCGTGCCCTCGGTTTCGAAGGCTCCGGCCGCGGCCGGAAACACGACGTCCGCCAGCTGCGCGGTCTCCGTGAGGAAAAGATCCTGCACCACCAGGCACTCCAGCGACTGGAACAGGCGGACAGTCCGGTGCTGGTCGGCCTCGGAGTTGACCGGATTCTCGCCGATGACGTACAGGGCGTTCAGGCGTCCGTGTTCCATCGCGTCCAGCATGCCGCTGAGGTGCCAGCCGCGTTCCGGCGGAATCGTTACGCCCCACGCCGTCTCGAACTTCGCGCGTAGCTCCGCGTTCTCCACGTGCTGGAACCCGGGCAGACGGTCCGGCAGCGCGCCCATGTCGCCGCCCCCCTGCACGTTGTTCTGGCCGCGCAACGGGTTGAGGCCGGAACCGTACTTGCCGACGTGACCCGTCAGCAGCGCCAGGTGGATCAGCGAGAGCACGTTGTCCACCGCGTTATGGTGCTCGGTGATCCCCAAAGTCCAGCAGAGCTGCGCGCGACCCGCCCGGGCATAGGCATGCGCCAGCTCCCGGATCGCCGCCGCCGGCACGCCGGTGATCTTCTCCGCGTACTCGAGCGTGTAGCGCTCCACGCAGTTGCGGTAGGCGTCGAGGCCGCTGGTCGCGTTGTCGAGGAACTCGCGATGCTCCAGCCCCGCCGCCAGGATCTCCCGGCCCATCGCATTCGCCAGCGCGATGTCGGACCCGACGTCGAGGGACAGCCAGCCGTGCGCCCACTCCGCGGTGGGCGTCCGCCGCGGATCCACGACGTACAGGCGCGCGCCGTTCCGCAAGCCCTTGAGCACATGGTGGAACAGGATCGGATGGGTGTCGCGGGCGTTGGATCCCCACAGGATGATGAGATCCGCGTCCTCCAGTTCCGCATAGGAACTGGTGCCGCCGCCCAAGCCGAAGACCGTCGCCAGACCGACGACGCTGGGGGCGTGTCAAGTGCGGTTACAACTATCGATGTTGTTCGAGCCCATCACCACGCGCGTGAACTTCTGCGCCAGATAGTTCATCTCGTTGGTGGTCTTGGAGCAGGAGAACAGGCCGAACTCGCGGCCCCGGTGGCGGCCGAGGCCGCGCGCGGCCCGGTGGAGCGCTTCGTCCCACGTCGCCGGCCTCAGGACGCCGTTGTCCCGGACCAGCGGCTCGTTCAGGCGGGGCTGTTTCACAGGCGAAGGCCCTCCTCAGCCGCGAGTATACACCCGCGCCGGGGGCCTACTTCCGGGTCAGCAGGTCGTAGCGGACGCCGATGGCGGCGGCCACCGCCAGCCACGCCACGGTGAGCGCGAGGTTCGCCGCCGCGAAATGCCCGATGCCCAAGCCCGCGGCGGTGCCGGCGAACACGATCCCGGCCTGCAGCAGGTCCCCGGCCCGCCAGAAGAACGAGTCGATGGCGGCCTTGGCTTTGTACTTTTCGTCGCGGGAGGTCGGCAGGTACAGGGCCTGGCGGGTCGTGTTCTGGATGGAGTAGTCGGTGGCGTTCTCGGCGATCTTGACGATGCGGACCGCCGCCAGCACCGGGTAGAACAGCATCAGCGCGTAGCCCGACAGCGCGATCAGGGGCAGCACGAACAACGCGCCGCGCACGCCGATGTAATGGTAGATCCGGGAGACGAGGAAGCCCTGCGCCAGCATCGAGGCGAGGTTCACCCAGCCGAAGAACTCGCCATAGAAGCCGCCGACGAAGGCCTTCCGCTCCGCTTCGCCGAGTTTCGCCGCTTCCTCGGTAACCAGCTTGCCGAGCAGAAACTCGCCGGTGGTGTTCACGACGTTCAGCAGCACCATCAGGATGGCGATCAGCAGCAGGTAGCGGTTGCGGAACACGAGCGCGAAGCCGTCGCTGGCGGAGAGCTTCTCCTTTGCCTGCGCGGCTTTCTCCGGCGCGGCGCCGCTCTCCCGCGCGCTCACCAGCAGGTTCAGCAGAACGCAACCGGCGAGCACCGCCGCCGCGATCAGCATCAGGCCGTACACGCTGGTTTGTTTCACCAGCCAGCCGGCCGCCTGCGCTCCCAGAAATGCCCCCAGGGAGCTGCCCAGCGCGATGATGGGGAACAGGCGCTTGCCCTGGGATTCGCTGTACAGGTCGTTCGCGAACGCCCAGAACTGCGCGATGATGAACACGTTGAACACGCCCACCCACAGGAAGAACGCGACGCCCACCTTCCAGCCCGCCGCGCCCAGCGCGTAGAACACCAGCAGATTCAGGATGAAGAAACCCGGCACCCAGGTGACCAGCCGGATCCGGGTGAGCAGCGCGGCCAGGCGGCTGTACAGCGGCACGATCAACAGCAGCAGCGCGGCTTGCCCGGCGGCGGAATAAGACTTCACTTCGGCGCCGCCCTCGGTGAGGATCAGCGCCTCCCGCACCGTTTTCAGCACATAGTACGCGCCCAGGAGCAGGAATGCGTTCATGGTCAACAGCAGGACCGTCGCGCCTTCGCCGGCGCGCACGTCGGCCATCAGCGATAGCGTCCGCTCCAACCAGCTCTTTCGCGTCCCGAGGACCTTGAAGACAGGAAAGGACTGGTGCGAGCGCAGCTCGTCGCCGGGGGCGTATTTCACCAGTTCCGCTCCACGCCGACCACTTTTCCGCCCCGCAGGTACACGGCGATGGCGCGCTTGTCCGCATCGGTGAACGACAGCGTCGCCGCCAGATACTCGGCGTTGGACGCCGGCACCCGCGATCCCGCGGCGCCGGGGATCGGCGTCAGAGTACCCGCACGGTTGTCGAACACCGACCAGGCAATGCGCACCGGATTCGGCCCCGGGAAGTTGTGCTGCCGCGCGAGGTCCACGTACGCCAGTTCGCCGTTGCGCACTTCGAACTTGTCCAGCGGCATCACCTGGGTCAGGAACGCCCGGCCGACCTTGTTCCGCCGCTCGATCAGGCACTTGGTCACCCACTCCGCCGCTTTGGGATCCGTGTACTGGCCCGCCGCCACGATGGCGCGGATCTCTTCGTCCGTGAACGCCAGCACCTGCTTGGCGGCCCAGAAGTTGTCATCCGGCAGCCGGTTCAGGAACGCCGGATTCGGGTACTCAGGCACCCAGGTCGCCGGGTTGAAGCGCTCGTACTCGAACTTGCCGACGGACGGCAGGTTCGGAAAGTCAGCCTTGGCCCACTCCGGCACGGCGAACCCGAACGTGAAGAACTGCTTCGCCGATGTCTTCCAGCCGAACAGATACTCGCCGCCGGAGCGCGCGCTGGTGGCCTTCTGGGTACCGCTGCCAAGCGCCGAGCCGAAATCGATCAGGTGGTGGTGGATGTACTTGACGCCGCCATTATCCTGCAGCATGTCGATGGTGTTGATGGCCCGCGAGTCGTCGTGGTTCAACCACGCCGAGAAGACGCCGAGCCCTCGGATATCGCGCCGGTGCTCGTGCGGCACCACGTCGTTCGGGTCGTCGGAGCGGGTTCCGTAATAGCGGAACGGACCCAGGTCCTTGCCCGCCAGCGCCAGGCTCGCGGTCGCCCGGTAGCCGTTCTGCTGGTCCCGGGGCACTTTGAGCAGCAGGTCGCTGACATCGCCCTCGGTCATCCGGCGCTTCTTCCCGCGCTGGTCCGTGAACTCCACGTTGCCGCCCAACTGCAACTGCTCGCGCTGGAAGTAGACGATGTAGTTGTCGGGCACGTCGTAGCCCAGCGCGTAGAAGAACTTCGAGCCGATCTGGTCGGCGGCCGTCGCCATCTCCGGATTGGACCGCGGATCGAACTTGACGAAGTACGTCGTGTTCGCCGAGTCGCGGATCACCAGGCCCGGCGTGATCCCTTCGTTCTTGGCCCCGGTGACGGTCCACTTGCCGCTGGCGGGCGGACGTGTGCCGCCGCCGCCGCGCACCAGTTCCTCCAGGGTCATCCGGCGGTAGTAATGGCGGCGCGTGTACCAGGCGCCGTTGGGCGGCTCCCCGGTGGTATCCACCGCGCGGGCCCGCACCGGCGGCTGCCCGGGAACCAGGGCCTTCTCGCCGGGCGTGGACAGCGTGCTCTTGAACAGGTCGTAGACGTCGCTGAGCTTGCGCCGGATGGCTTTCGAAGCGTCGCGCGGCTTCGGCTCCTCGGCCAGCGGATCGTCCGGATAGAACTTCTGCGCCGAAAGCACCGCCGCCAGCGCCAGGATGAGAATCGCGAGTCTCGGCATCGGGTTGCTCCTCAATACACCGGCTGGCTGGTCGACGTCCCGAAGGGACGCTGCCCGAAAATGTCGTTGAACTTGAACCAGATCTGGAATCCCTCGTGGCTGAAGCCGACGTCCACGCGGATGAACGTCGCGTTACGCACGTTGAAGCGCATTCCGAAACCCAGCGACGCCTCCAGATCCCGGAAGTTCAACTGGCCCCGCCGCGCGAACACCTTCCCGCCGTCGGCGAACACCGCCATATCCAGCCCGCTGAACACCTCCCAGCGGTACTCGCCGTTGAACACCACCAGGTTGTTGTCGTTGAAGCGGAACGGCCGGAACCCGCGCAAATCGTCGGAGCCGCCCAGCGTAGGCCGCAGGTAGAAGGGAACGGCGTTGCCCGCGCCGACATCCGTCAGGATCGTGCGGCCGCGCAGCGCGAACACGCGCGTCTTGTTGAAGATCGGAATGTACTGCTGCAGGTCCAGATCGATCCGGTTGAAGCTGTAGCGGTCGCGCTTCTGGTCCTCGTACCGGCTGTACTGCAGAACGTAGTTGCCGCCCGCCCGCGGACCCCGGGCGTCGTCCCGCTAGTCCACCTGCGCGAAAGTTCCGTAGCGCATGAAGTTCGATTGCACGTCGATGCCCGGCGCCTGCCGCGGCGTGTACGTCACGTCGGTGCTCGCAAAGCGGTCGTCCTTCCCGGGTCCCACGTTCGTCCACAGGTAACCAGCGGAGCCGCCGATCAGCAAAAGCCGGTGGGTGAACGGGCGCACGCCCAGCGAGAAATCGGCGCTCGTGTCTTCCAGGCGGTAATTGGTCCGCCCCGTGCGCTTCGAGTCCGGACCCGGACCGTAATACTGCACGCCCGGATAGTTATGATGCAGCGCCAGGAAGTCGACGAACAGCCGCTTGTTCCACAGTTCGGGCGCCGATAGTCCGAACTGGTACCGCTGGAAGCCCCGGAACGAAACCTGGTACGCTGCGTCCAGCCGCAGCCGCTCCCCCAGCAGGTCATCGCGCCGCAGACGCGGGCCGAGCGCGAAGCCCCCGCCGGTGATCAACCCGCCGAACTTGACCCCCAGGCCGTGATAGCCGGCTCCCACAGGGTTCAGGAAGCCTCGGTCCTTGAGAGTGCGCAGGAACTCCTCCTGCTTGCTCACCACTTCCGGCTTGAGTTCGGCCTGCTTCTGGTCGCGCGCCTTCTCGACCTCCGCTTCGCGCGTCTGCGCCAAGGCGCAAACCGCGCCCCACAACAGGAACACTGCTCGCATGTATCTTCCGCCCGGTTGAACCATTCGCTATTCCAATCCCAGATTACGAGTTCCCTTATCATTGCAGATTCGTCAAGGGGCAGATTCGTAACGAGGCGTCCTTATACTGAATTACATGAGCCGGCCGGTTCTCCGGATCCTGATCGCTTGCGCGGGCTTGGCCGCGGCCCAGGACGACCCCGCGCTGCTGTTCGAGCAGGCCGAGAAGCTCCGCGCCCAGCCGCAGTCCCGCCGCGAAGCCGCGGACCTCTACCGCCGCGCCGCGGGCGCCTTCCGCGCCTCCGGCGACGCCGCGCGCGAGGCCCGCTCCCGCTTCCGGCTGGGCCAGACCCTCGAACTCCTCACCGACTATTCCGCCGCCCGCGCGGCGTTTCAGGAATCGCTGTCCGCCGCCACGCGAGCCGGGTCTCCCGCCGCGGAAGCCGACGCCTATTACGGGCTGGGACGCGTCACCGCCGCGGCGAACGACTCCGGCGCCGCGCTCGAAGCCTATCACCAGGCTCTCGCCCGCCGCCGCGCCCTGAAGCAGCCCTTCGAAACCGCCCTCACGCTCCACAACCTCGCCACCGTCCACGCCAACCGCGCCGACATCCCGCCCGCCCTCGCCGCGCTCGACGAAGCGCTGCGCATCCGCCGCGAGATCCAGGACCAGCCCGGCATCGGTTACACGCTCTACGCCATCGCGGTGGCCCATTGGACCGCCGGCGACGTGCCGCGCGCGCTCGATATCTACCGCGAGGGGCTCGCGCACTGGCAGTCCCAGAAGGACCTGCGCGGCCAGGCCGACACCCTGAACGCCATGGGCCTGGCGTTCGCGGCGCTCGGCGACCACCGCCAGGCCCGCCTGCGCTACGACGAGGCGCTGGCGCTGTTCCAGCAGCTCAAGCTCCCGATCCACGAAGCCTACACGCGCAACAACATCGGCCTCAGCGCCGCCGCCGAGGGCAAGCGCGACGAAGCGCGGCGGCTCTTCACGGCGGTGCTGCCGGTCCTCCGCCAGGCCCAGGACCTGCGCGGCGTCGCTTACGCGATGCACAACCTCGCGGACCTGGATCACCCGGCCACGCAAACCACGCTCGACCTGCTCAACGATTCGCGGTCTATCAAAGGCCAGCTCGGCGACCGCGCGGGCGCGGTCGCGTCCCTGCGGCGGCTCGCCGAAGCCCGCCGCTCGCGCCGCGAGACACACCTGGCGCTCCCCGAGATCCGCGACGCCATCGAGCTGGAGCGCTCCATGGGAAACCGCCCCGGCGAAGCCGCCGCCGAGCGCGTCCACGCGGCCATCCTGCGCGACCTCCAGCGCCTGCCCGAGGCTCGCGCCGCCCTCGAACGCGCCGTGGCCCGCATCGAGGACCTCCGCGCCGAAGTGGTCAGCCCGGACCTCCGTTCTTCGTACTTCGCCACCCAGGCGGGCCTGTACCAGGATCTGATCGAGATGCACATCGCCCTCGGGCAGCCGGACCGCGCGTTCGCCGTCAGCGAACGCAGCCGCGCGCGCGTGCTGCTGGATCATCTCGCCTCCGCGCGCGAAACCTTGCCCGGTCCGCTCGCCGCGAAGGAGAAAAGCCTCGCCCGCCAGATCGCCGCGCAGGCGCAGTTGCTGCCGCGGTTGCCCGCCGCGGGACGCGAAGCCGCGGCGCTACGCCGCCGCCTGGACCTGCTGTTCGACGAATGGTCGCGGCTCCAGGGGCAGCGCCGCGCCGGGGTCCGCGAGGCGGCCGCCTGGACCGCCGCGCGCGCCGCCACACTGCTGGAACCGGGCGACGCCCTGATCGAGTACTCCGTCGGCGAGCGTGCCTCCTTCGCCTGGATCGTCACCCGGGCGGGGCTGCGGCACGTGCGCCTGCCGGGGCGGGACGTGCTGGAGGCGCGCGTGCGCGCCTACCACCAGGCCGTTTCTACGCGGGATCCCCGGTCGGAGGACGCCGCGCGCGACCTCCGCGGCCTGCTGATCGATCCCCTGGGAACGCTCGAGGGCATCCGTCGCGTCGCCTTCGTGCCGGACGCTCCTCTGCAATTCGCGACCCTGGCCGCGCTGGCGATCGACCGCTTCGAAGCGGTGGAGCTTCCGTCCGCCGCCACGCTGGCCGTGCTCCGCGCCCGCCCGCGCCCCGCCGCCGGGCCACGCCTGACGCTGCTGGCCGACCCCGTGTTCGCCGCCTCCGACGTCCGCGTGGCAGCCAATCGCGGCGCCGCCGGCGAGCCGGTTCCCGGTTACCTGCGCCTGTACGAGATCTACAACTGGAAGCTGGCCGCGGATCTGGTGGTGCTCAGCGCTTGCCGGACGGCCCTGGGAGCCGAGGTCCGCGGCGAGGGCGTGATGAGCCTCACCCGCGGATTCCTGCATGCCGGCGCCGCGCGCGTGGTCGCCTCCCGCTGGGCCGTCGAGGACCGCGCCACTGCCGAGCTGATGCGGCGGTTCTACGAAGGCATGCTGCGCCGGCGGCTGACTCCGTCGGCCGCCCTGCGCGAGGCGCAGCTCGCGGTGCGGGCCGACTCGCGGTGGCGGGATCCGTACTTCTGGGCCGGCTTCTCGCTGCACGGCGATTGGCGGTAGCGAGCGCCTGTCAGGCGAAGAACGTGCGCCACGTCGTCACCACCAGCGCGTGCGTCACCATCGAGGTCCGGATGCTGCCCGTCGCGCGGAAGGCCAGCCCGTAGAACAGCCCCGCGCAGGCGGCCAGCGCCGAGAACTTCCAGTTCGGGAACTCGCGGAACCCCAGGTGCACGGACCCGAACAGCAGCGCCGCCGCCACCAGGCCCACCCACGGCTTCTTCGTCCACTGCCCGATCCAGGTTTGCAGCAGGCCGCGGAAAACGAACTCTTCGCTCAACGCCACCACCCAGAGGATGCCCGCGAACGTCATCACGGCCGCGATCGCCACCCGCCACCACGCCGCCTGCGGCATGCGCAACTCCGCGAAGCCGATCGCCGGCGCCACCAGCACGGCTACCGGCAGAAACAACAGGAAGTACAGCGCGCCGATCTGCCAGTCCCGCTTCTGCGGGATGAAGCCAAAGCCGACCTTCATGCCCCGCAGGTCCAGCAGCGCGAAGATCCCCAGCCGGATCAGGGCGAGTTGCCCCAGAATCTGCAGCGGGATCTTGCGGTGCGGCACCGGATACAGTTCCGGGAACACTTTGCCCGCGATCACCGCGGCTACCAGCACCACGAACGCCAGGTCCGTCAACGCCTGGTGCGGCAGGACGACATACCAGAACGCGGTAACCAGAAACAACACCAGCAGGATCGCGAAGCTGCGCCAGTCGAAGCGGTCCACGGCGAGGGTGGCGGCGAGGTACGGCGCGACGGCGCTGGCGGTGAGCGCCAGGGCGAGCGCCGCCGGCGGCATCATCCGCGCCACCTTGACGCGGGCGGATTCCGTGCCCAGAATCAGGTAGAACTTCGCCTCGAGCAGGAACGCCGGCAGCAGCGCCAGCACCAGCCCGTGCGGGATCTGGTATTCGGAAGCATAGAGCCAGGCAGCGATGGCGCAGACGATCCACAATGCCGCAAGGCCCAGCCAGTACGGGCGGGTCATGTTCTGTCTCATCGTAGCAGCGCGGCTGTTTGCGGCGGATCCGCCGCCGGACCTGGCGCGCCGCGTCGCCGCGCGCGAAACGGAGTCCGCCGCCGCGCGGGCCGACTACACCTACCGCCAGACGGTGCGCGTGGACGAACTTGATACCCCGGGCGCCTACTACGCCGAGGCGCGGGAGATCGTGTTCCTGCCTTCCGGCGAGCGCGCCGAGAAGTTCCTCCGCAAACCCGAGGATCGCCTGAAGCGCCTGAAGCTCACCGAGGAGGATTTTCGCGACCTGCGCGAGATCCAGCCGATGCTGCTGACGCTCGACGTGCTGCGTTTCTACGAGACGAAGCCGCGCGGCGAAGAGGACGGGCTGTGGGTGCTTGAAGTACGGCCGCGGCAGGTGCTCGAAGGCCAGCGCTGGTTCGAGGGCCTCTTGTGGATCGATCCGGCGGACTACTCGATTGTGCGCTTCTCGGGCCGGGCCGTGCCGCAGCGGCACTCCACGCGCAACGAGAATCTTTCGCCGCGCTTCACCACCACGCGCCGGAAGGTCGACGGGCACTGGTTCGCCGTGAAAACGGAGGGCGAAGAGACGCTGGCGTTTCACAACGGCCCGCTGCGCATGCGGCTGACCGTGACCTATACGGAGTGGAAGCGCTTCCAGGCCGAGTCGAGCATCACCTTCCGCTGACGTATCTTAGAGGGCATGAAAACGCTCGGCATGGCGCTGCTGTTCGTGACGGCGCTTAGCGCAACCGCGCTACCTCTACAAGACGATCTTCGTGCAGGCCGCGCCCGGCAAGGTGCTGGAGCTGATCGAGCTCTACAAGTCCCGCGTGCCGGTTTACGACGCCTCGGGTGACGAGCGTCCCTTGTGGATGCGCCACTCGCAGGGCGACAAATGGGATCTGCTGTTGCTCTTTCCCATGGGCTCCTGGAGCGACTACTACGCGGCGGCGCGGGTCGCCAAGCGCAGCGAGGCGTACCGCAAGTCCGGCGTGCCGCAGGCGGAGTTCGCGAAGAAGTTCTACGAAGCGGTCGCCTGGCACGAAGAGGTGTTCGTCGAAGGTCCGCCGCTCGAAATGGTGAAGAAGGCCTGGGCGGACGCCGGGTTCTTTCACGTCGAGATCTTCATCTCGCTGCCCGGCAAGCAGGCCGAGCTGTACAAGGAACGGGAGATGGAAAACGCCTACCAGAAGGGAATCGGGCGTCCGGAGAACCTGATCTTCACGCACGACCAGGGCGCGGCGTGGGATCTGTATACGATCGGGTTCTACAAGAGCCTGC
This sequence comes from uncultured Solibacteraceae bacterium, assembly GCA_964471915.1. GTDB lineage: Bacteria > Acidobacteriota > Terriglobia > Bryobacterales > Bryobacteraceae > JAIEPW01. Next base: position 34,592 of record CAYYID010000002.1, read on the forward strand.
GGCACTACGCCGAGAGCGGCGACGTGCCGCGCGAGAAGCAGGAAGCGGCGGCGAAGCAGGCGGGGTTCCGGGGCGCCGATTTCATCGGCCCGTACCTGAGGTCGCTGATCGCGACGCACCACGACACGCTGTGCGTGCCCGTGAAGTAGGTCTGCAGATGCGGTAATGTCAGAAGTTCCTTTCGCGTGTGGCTACAGGATAAGTATCGTGTTAACAGCGCTTTGCGGACTGTCTACACTCGAGAGAACACACGCAGATTCGCCCGCCACGATCTTGAGGCACTGCCGCACTCCCGAGCCGTAAGGCACGCTAGCCCGACCCGCGTGCTTTGTCCGATCAAGTTCAACCATTGAAACACATGGTAGTAGTTCGGATCCCGCGCCCGCCGTCCACGCAACGCTTCGAACGGCAAGTCATTGATAACAATACGTTTTTAACCTAAAGACACTAGGGTTTCGACAGCCGCTTCCGTGACATTGGCGTGATGACAGAAGAAAACTCTTGCAAGTCGTACCGTGATGTCTTAAGATTTAAGTGACACGAAGCACGTGAGTTTTGATGGAGGCAGAAATGACCCAAAACGGCCTGAAGCCACTGACGCCAGTCTACCTACCATACGCTACGTTGATCTCTTCTCTCGACAACCTGAAGGCGCACGGAATTCCGACGACCGGAAAGATCGACAAGAGCCTCTGGGAGACCCAGTCTGGGGCTGTTCAGGGCCAGATCTTGATTGCATTTCGATTCTTGGGATTGATCGATCAGCAAAACCGTGTTCAGCCTGGTCTTGAGCCACTTGTACTCGCGAATCCTGACGAACGCAAGACCCTGCTTCGTCAACTACTGCACGAACGATACCAGTCTGTAATGGCACTCGATCTTCAAACTGTGTCGCCGCTCCAGTTGGACGACGCGTTCAAGGAACTCGGCGTCACCGGATCGACACACAAGCGGGCGGTTCGTTTCTTCGTAAAGGCTTGCCAAGAGCTGGAAATCCCACTGTCAAGACGAGTCGCCGAGAAGACTCGCTCCTCCGGAGCATCTCCGCGGAAGAAGCGCGTCACCGTGGGCAACGGCCCAAAACCGAATCTCGAGAACCCACGAGATCCCGTGACCCCTGCGAAGCGTGAATCGTGGGAGGAGAAGCTGCTCGAAAAGTTCCCCGCCTTTGACCCGTCCTGGCCTGAGGAACTCCAGAACAAGTGGTTTGACGGTTTCGACCGCCTGATGGGAAAGCGCGGCGGTCAATGAGAGGAAGGAGCTAGCCATGAGCGAAAGGAGAGTGACAGCTCGACGGGCTCTGTCCACCGGACCGGCGAGCCAGGAAGAGTAAACGACAAGGCCCGAAGCGCGTGTTCGTAAGGGAGCAACGCTTCGGACCATGGTGGACACAACAGGAGGGCGCGTAGCCGGTGCTACTCCGGGACTCCTAATCCCGCAGCAATCGTGCGTGCGATTTCGGTTCGACTCCGACGCCCTCCGCCACGTCCATACTACACCTAATGTGGCGACCTGTCACTGGGCCCGCTTTGTCTCACCGAGAGAGCGAGGCATCAAGCGCACCCGAAACGCAACACTGCTTCGCGAACCACCCCTGGGCGTCGACCAGAGCGTGTGACAAGCAAGAACGATTGTGCGGCCGGTGGGGAGGGGGCCAGCCCGGAATTGACCCGTTCGGCCACGATCAGCGGCTGACCGGCGGGACCGCCGGGCTGCCGAACGCGAACGCCGCGTCCCGCACCGTGCCGGACGCCTCGACGATCGCCCGCACGAAGAACGCCGGCGTCGCCGGCGGAGCGAACCGCAGGTCCATCGCCTCCACCTGCACCGCGCCCTCCGGCTCGCTGACCGGCGTAACGCGCCAGTACGGGAACTGCGCGAAGTTGAGGTAGCGGCGGAACGTCTCGTCGCGGCGCGCCGCCTCCAGCGCCGCCGAGGGCTCCGCAAAGTAGTGCATCTCGGCGAGCGACGGATCGAACTCGCGCAGCAGGTTCATGTTGTGCAGCAGGACCCCGCCGGACGTCTCCGTGTATCCGATCCAGTGCAGCGGACTCCACGGCGTGGGAAACGCCGCAATCCGCCGCGCGGCCGCGCCGCCGTAAATGCGGCTGTCGAGCACCGCCAGCGCCCGTTCGTGACCCACGAACCGCGCGCCTTCATAGGCGCCGATGGCGAACAAAGCGACGATCGCCGTCCCCTGCCCGCGCGTGCGCTTCGCGCCGATCTCCGAACTCACCAGCCGCGACAGGAACGGCCCGGCGAGCGCCCCCAGCAGCACCAGCAGAATCACCGGATCCACCACGTACGTCATGTCGAGCCGCACCATGCGCCAATCGAACGGCGCGAACATCCGGATCCCGTACACATTGGTCCAGTCGTAGAGCAGGTGTGACGCAACGCCCAGCGCCCCGCAGGCCCACGCGCGCGGCCAGGAGAAGCTGCCGCGGACGAACAGCCGCACCAGCGCCGCGGACAGCAGCGCGATCACCGGCAGCAGCAGCCAGGTATGGGTCCATCCGCGATGGTGGTCCAGGTACAGGAGCGACCCGCCGAGCTGGGTAACGACATCCGCGTCCGGCAGGTTCGCGGACACCAGCAGCACGGGCGTGGCGTAGGGCGTCCAGCGGTTCAGGCCCGCGCGCGACAGCACCAGCGCGGTCAGGGTGTGGGTGACGTTGTCCATGCGCCGGCGCCGCGAACCGCGGAACGCGCCGCCTCCGCTTGCAGTTTCGCCTGAAACTCGGCCGGCACCAGCAGGTTCAGCGCTTCGGGCACGATTTCCACGCGCGCCGGGATCGCCCCCGCGGTCTCGCCGTCGATCTGCGCCAGCACCGGCTGGCCCCCCAGCGACCGGATCTCGATCTCGCGGGCGTCGGCAATCGTGACCCCGCGGAACGACTTCAGGCGTCCCGTCAGCACGCCCGCGAAGTACGGCAGATAGCGGAACGAGTTCGATCCGCTGAACAGCACCGCTTCGAAAGCCGGCTTGAGCAGCGAAGCGCCGCGCGCGATCTCCAGGTCCCCGCCGTAGTTCTTCACCCGGCTGAGCAGCGCGAAGCTCGCGCGGTGCGGCACGCCGTCCAGCGTCACCTCGAACTCCGGGAACGTTTGGCCCAACTGCGAGAACCCGGCGATCCAATAGGCCACCTTGCCGAAACGGCTCTTGAAGCCCGGGCTGACGTTCGCGACGATGTGCGCGTCGAGACCGAAGCCGGCCATCAGCAGGAAATGCCGCCGCTCGCCGCCGGGGGGTTCGATGGCGCCCACGGCGATGCGCTGGTTCACCAGCGCGGGCAGCCGCTCCACCACGCGGCGCGCGCCGCCCTTCAGGCCCATTTCCACGGCCAGCACGTTCGCGGTGCCCGCGGGCAGGATGGCGAGCGGCACCGCCGAACCGACCATGCCGTTGGCGACCTCATTGATGGTGCCGTCGCCGCCAGCCGCGAGAATCAGGTCCGCGCCGCCATTGATGGCCTGTCGCGCCAGCGCGGCGGCCGTGCGCGGCCCGGTGGTGGGACGCGGTTCGGCGTCGATCCCCTGGGTGCGGAGGCCGTCGAGCAGCGGGCGAAGCAGCGAATCGTGCCGCCCCGCGAGCTTGCCTGCAAAAGGATTGTAAATGAGTGCTGCGTGCCGGTAGCTTGCGATACTTTCAGTATAGATGCAGACCGCGCCGGCGATCCGGATCGAACAGCTTCGCGCCGAGATCCGCAAACATGAGCACCTCTATCACGTGTTGGACCAGCCCGCGATCACCGACGCTGAGTTCGACCGCCTGGTCCACGAGCTGAAGGCGCTGGAGGCGGAACATCCCGAACTGGTGACGCCGGATTCCCCGACGCAGCGCCTGGGCGGGCGTCCGCGCGAGGGCTTCGTCAAGGTGCGGCACAGCGCGCCGATGCTGAGCCTGGACAACGCGCTGAACGAGGACGAACTCCGCGCGTTCGACCGCCGCGTGGCGGACCTGCTGGGCGGCGAGCCGTACCGGTACGTCGCGGAACTCAAGATGGACGGGCTCTCGCTCGCGGTGCACTACCAGGACGGCCTGCTCGCGCGGGCGATCACCCGCGGCGACGGCGAAACCGGCGAAGACGTCACCGAGAACGCGCGGACCATCCGCTCCCTGCCCCTGAAAACGCAAGGAGACTTCGAGGTCCGCGGCGAAGTGGTGATGAACCGCCGCGCCTTCGACCGCGCGAACGCCGAGCAGGACGCCAAGGGGTTGGCCCGCTATGTGAATCCGCGCAACGCCGCGGCCGGGGCGATCCGCAACCTCGACCCGGCGATCACCGCGGCGCGGCAGCTCGATTACTACGCCTACTTCTACCTTCGCGGCGGCGAGCCGATCGACGAGAACCACGCGGCTTCGCTCGCAAGACTGCAGGCGCTCGGGTTCAAGGTGAATCCGAACTACCGCGTGTGCGAGGGCGTCGAGGGCCTGGTCGCGTTCTGCGCCCATTGGGCCGAGCGGCGCGCGTCGCTCGCCTACGAAATCGACGGCGTGGTCGTGAAGGTGGATAGCGTGGCGCAGCAGCGCCGCCTTGGCTGGACCGCGAAAGCCCCGCGCTGGGCGATCGCCTTCAAGTTCCCGGCCGAGCAACAGGAGACGGTGGTCGAGAACATCGAGGTCCAGGTGGGCCGCACGGGCGCGCTGACGCCGGTGGCGCGCCTGCGGCCCGTGTTCGTGGGCGGCGTGACGGTATCGAACGCCACGCTCCACAACGAGGACGAAATCGCGCGGCTCGGGGTCCAGATCGGCGACACGGTGCTGATCGAGCGCTCCGGCGACGTGATCCCCAAGGTGGTGCGCGTCGTGTCCAGACTCGGAGCCTCCACGTCGGACGCGCAGGGAGCCCCCGTCGTAACGGGTTCAGTCGAGGCTGAACTTGGGGATTTTACTTCACAGGGGCAAGGCACCGCGGGTCACCACCCAGGCGCGCTGTCGCCGGGCATTCAGCGGCGGCCCTTCGTGTTTCCCACGCACTGCCCGGTCTGCGGCGGCGAGGTGGTGCGCGAAGAGGGCGAGGTGGCGCGCAGGTGCATCAACACCAACTGTCCCGCGCGCCTGAAGGAGTCGTTGCGGCATTTCGCGGCCCGCGGCGTGATGGACATCGACGGCATGGGCGACGTCCTCATCGAGCAGTTGGTCGACGCCGGCCTGGTGCGCGACATCGCCGGCGTCTACGCCCTCACCAAGGAACAGCTCCTCGGGCTGGAGCGGATGGGCGAGAAGTCGGCGCAGAAGATCCTCGACAACATCGAGACGTCGCGCCGCCGCCCGTTGCCGCGCCTGCTGAACGGGCTCGGGATCCCGTTTGTCGGGGAGCGCACGGCGCAGATCCTGGCCGACGCCTTCGGGTCGCTCGAAGCGATCGAGAGCGCCAGCGTCGAGCAGTTGCAGGAAGCGAACGAGGTGGGCCCCAAAGTGTCGGAGTCCATCAAGAGCTTCTTCCATGAGCCGCGGAACCAGGCGCTGGTGCGCAGCTTGAAGGCGGTGCTCCAGACGCCGCCGCACGAAGTGATCCGCCGCGAGGGCGGCAAGCTGGAGGGGCTGACGTTCGTGCTCACCGGCACGCTGCCGGGCCTTTCGCGCGACGAAGCCAAAGCGATGATCGAAGCCGCGGGAGGCAAAGTGACGGGGTCCGTCAGCAAGAAGACCAACTATGTCGTGGCGGGCGAGGAAGCGGGCTCGAAGCTGGAGAAAGCCCAGCAGCTCGGCATCGAAGTGATCGGCGAGGCGCGCCTGCGGGAGATGCTCGCCGGATGAAGCGGCTCTTCGAAGTGCTGAAGGCTTGGGGTCCGCTGGGGATCTTCGGCATCGCTTTTCTCGACGGATTGGGCGTGCCGAATCCCGGGGGTACGGACATCGCGCTGATCGCGCTGGTGATCGCGGAGCCGGACAAGGCCTGGCTGCTGGCGGCGGTGGCGGTGATCGGGTCGCTGGCCGGCACGATGATCTTCTTCGGCCTGGCGCGCAAGGGCGGGGAGGCGCTGCTGGAGAAGCGGACCCAGGGTCCGCGGGGCCAGCGCTTCCGGCGCTGGTTCCGGCGCTACGGCCTGGTGACCGTGTTCATTCCGGCGATGCTGCCGCTGCCGTTTCTGCCGATGAAGGCGTTCGTGCTGTGCGCGGGCGCGCTGGGGATTCGGCCGCTGCACTTCCTGGGCGTGATGGCGGTGGGACGGCTGGCGCGGTATGGGGGGCTCGCGTACCTGGCGCATGAGCTGGGCGAGAACTCGGTGAGCTGGCTGGGGCAGCACAAGTGGGACCTGGCGCTGTTCGCGGTGCTGCTGGCCGGGGCGCTGTGGGCGCTGATCCGGTTTGCGGACCGGGAGCGGCGGTAGCGATTTCGGAGAAGAAACCGTCGTGGGGGTGGTTGCGGAGGCGTCCGGAACTGGTCTTAAGTGATAGCTTGCGCTGGAGTTAGAGGCGAGCTCGGGGTCCAAGTGGGGCCTGCACCGAACTGACCCCGTTCGCTCCTACAAGTTGTCGAAATAGTCGAGGTCCAGCCGCTTCAAGGTGTAGGATTTCGTTCCGGAAACCCCAACATCGTGCTCGATCATCAGTGAGGCAAGCTGCCGTCCGTCTATCAGGACGATCTTCTGTGGCAGGGCTTCGATGAACTCCAATGCATCCTTGGTAAACGTCGACGTCGTGATGAATACTCCCCGGGTGGCATGGCGCTTTGTCAGGCTTCCCGAAAACTTCATGATCTCTGGACTGCCGACTGCATCCTTCCAACGTTTTGCCTGAACGTAGATCGCATCCAACCCGAGCTTGTCCTGCTTGATAATGCCGTCGATGCCGCCATCCCCAGATTTCCCTACCACCTTCCCGGCATCCTCCGCCGAGCCGCCGTACCCCATTGCAACGAGTAGATCCACCACGATTCGCTCGAATGCCGACGGTGTGCCGTTCTTGATCGTCTCCAACAATTCCTGTACGAGGGCATCCCGAAGCACCTGGAAGCTTTTTTCGAGGGCTTCTTCCGGCGTCGCCTTGGCTTCAGGTTGCGTTGTGTGCGCGGTGGACGGCTGCTCGACCTCTGATGCTCGGCCCTCGAACTCGATGAACTCCGGGAATTGACGCAACGTTTTAGCCGTAATCTCTGCGGGCTGCGAACTCAGCAAGAAGGAACCCCGTTCTGTTATCTCGTAGACCCCTCGGCGCACGCCTCGAATCGCGCCCGCCTGCTTCAAGTACTGCACGGCCCAACCGATCCGATTGATGAATACGGTCGTCGTTTCACTGGCAAGGCGCTGGGTCAACTCTTCCTCTGTCAAACCGAGATCTTTGGCAATCCTCTGGCGGATGTCCGCAAGAGCGTGCTGCTGATGATCCGAACAGAGCCTGAGCACTGGAAGCATGAGCGATTGGTAGTCCGGGATCGGCATTGACGAAACCTCTGAAACTAATCCATTCCGCGAAAGCGACCGCGTGCACGTTCACGGTGAGAAATTTTAGCTCTCGGAGATGCTTAGAGTATATTCGACCCGAGTCCTGAAGCTTGTGCTGTCCGTCACGGGGACACCGACTCCGGACCCCGTCCTCAAGACCGGTCGATCTGCACCAGCTCCGGCTTCTTCGCCGCCTTGACCACCGGCTTCGGCGGACGCAGCAGCCGCACCGGGAACTTCGCAAAGTACGTGAGCCGTTCCACCAGCGGCAACGCCTTGCGCACCGTGCGCCCGTGCAGCAACAGGCTCCCGGCGACTAACGCCGGGTGCGGGATCGTCGTGAAGCAGCGCGAGCACATGTCGATCTCGCCCGCGCGGCCCGCTGCGTGCAACCGCCGCAGCTCCTGCATCGGCGCGCCGTTGAAGATCTCCGGCAGGGACTGATCGCGCAGGTTCCCGGCGGGCGCGCCGTCCAGCATGTAGCTCTGGCAGCACGGATACACATCGCCCGAGTGCTTCACATACATCGGACCCCGCCACAGGTAATGGCACGGGTGTTTCCAATCCTCGGGCGCGTGCGCATGATCCGCCTGCAGCAAGTTCGTTTCGTCGGCCTTGAGGCGCACCTGGTCCACGCCGGGGACCCCGCGCCAGAACTTCTCGAAGTCCTCGATCTCGTGGGCGTTGCCGTCCATCACCACCATCTGCACCACGATGTGGACCTTGGCCCCGCGCTCGTGTTTCATGCGCGCGAAGCGCACGAAGTTGTCGCGGACCTTCTCGAACTTCGCGCCCTTGCGGTAATACTCGAAGGTCTCCTTCGAAAAACCGTCGAAGCTGAGCGTGATGTGCTCCAGCCGCGTGGCCAGCAGCCGCTCGCTGGTCTTCTCATCCAGGAACGTGCCGTTGGTCGATAGCAGCGTCGCGATGCCGTGGCGCTCGCAATACTCGATCCGCTCGAAGATCTTGCGGTCCATGAACGGCTCGCCGAGCCCGATCAGCATCATGTGCTCGCCCGTGCGCCCGCTTTCGCGCACCAGCCGCTCGAAGATCTCGTCCGGCATGTCCTCCTTGGGCTGCTTGTGCGTCTCCCGCGGACACATCGGGCAGTAAAGGTTGCACTTCGCGGTCGTCTCCACGATGTACTCCACGGGCAGCGCGGGCAAGTCGTGCTTGCGCGTGAGATAGCCGTAGAGCAGTTTCCAGCGGTTCAGCCAGCGCATGGGGAGGCGTCTATTCATTGTATCCGGTGCGCCGGATGCGGCATCCCGTAAGACGATGGACGATCGCGTGCGCCGCGGCAACGAACGGGACTTCCGCCCCCGGGCGAAGTATGTTCTCTACTGGGCGCAGATGAACCGGCGCGTGGACGCGAACCACGCCCTGGCGTTCGCCGCGCGCGAATCGAACCGCCTCGGCCTGCCGCTGCTGGTCTACGAGTCCGTCACCTGCACGTACCCGTACGCGAACGACCGGCTGCACACGTTCCTGCTCGAAGGCGTGCCGGACACCGCGGCGGCGCTGGCGAAGCTCGGCATCGGCTACTGCTTCTATCCGCGGCGGACGCGCCAGGATCCGAACGACGTCCTGTACCGGCTGGCCGCGCAGGCCGCCGCCGTGGTCACCGACGAGTACCCGACGTTCATCGCGCGCGAACACAACGCGAGCGTCCCGGCGAAGCTCGACATTCCGTACCTCCTTGTCGACTCCTGCGGCGTCATCCCCATGGCGCGCTTCGAGAAGCGCGAGTACGCCGCCTACACCATTCGCCCGAAGATCCGCCGGATGCTCGAAGCCTGCCTCAAGCCCGCTCCCGAGGTCCGCGTGGAGCACCGCTGGCGGCTGCCGGTCCCCGAGTGGCACATCGAAGTGACCGCCGCCGCGATCCCGCACCTCGTCGCCGCCTGCGACATCGACCACTCCGTAAAGCCGTCGCTCTCCTTCCGCGGCGGCAGCCACGCCGCGCTGCGCCACCTGGATCACTTTCTTCGCAACAACCTGCGCCGCTACGCCAAGGATCGCAACGAACCGGCCGCCCACGCGACCAGCGACCTCAGCCCGTATCTGCACTTCGGGCACATTTCGGCTCTCGAAGTCGCGTTGACGGCGCGCGGCTACGCCGCCGAGCACAAGCTGATCGCCGACGAGTATCTGGAAGAGCTGATCGTGCGCCGGGAGCTGGCGTTCAACTACGCGCGCTTCGTCGACCGGCCGGATTGCCTGCAGAACCTGCCCAACTGGGCGCTGGAAACGCTGCGCAAACACGCGGCGGACCGCCGGGACCCCGCCTACGGCCGCGAGGAGTTCGAGTTCGCCCGCACCCACGACCCGCTGTGGAACGCCTGCCAGAAGGAAATGCTCCTGCGCGGCAAGATCCACGGGTACTACCGCATGTATTGGGGCAAGAAGATCATCGAGTGGTCGCGCACCTGCCAGGACGCGCTGGAGACCATGGTGTACCTGCACGACAAGTACGCGCTCGACGGGCGGGACCCGAACACGTACACGAACATCCTGTGGTGCTTCGGCCTCCACGACCGCCCCTGGGGGGAGCGGCCGGTGTTCGGCATGGTACGTTTCATGTCCTACGACGGCATGAAGCGTAAGACGAACACCGAGGCGTACCTGCGCGAGATCGAGACGCTGGAGCGCACCGGCAAGGATCCCTTCGCGCTGGCGCCGGCAACCTGAGCTATTTCAGAACCGCCGAGCGGTTCCTCAGTTCGCCTTGTCCTCGATCAGCTCGATCCGCACCTTGTCCGGACCTTCGATAAAGGCATACCGGATCTTGCCGCCCGCCAGCGCCCGCGGCTCCGCGGTGATCTTCACGCCCGCGGCGCGCAGCCGCGCCAGCGCCGCGTCCAGATCCGGCACCCCGAAGCCGACATGGTCGATCGAGTGCCCCTGGCTGGACTCGATCTCCGTCCGGTCCTTCCAGACGTCGGGGAAGGTGACCTTCACGAACTCCACCGGATAGATGATGACGTTCACGTCGTCCATCATCAGGGAGACGTTCGGGGCAGTCTGCCGGCCGCAGCGGAAGCGCTTCTCGCGGCTGAGGGGACCCGTGCCGCGGCGCGTGAGGCCGAAGTGCTTCATGTACCACTCGCCGGCCGCGATCGGATCCTCGCTCACCAGGTGCAGGTGGCCGAAGCGGTAGTTGCCGGCGGGCGTCGTGTTCAGCTCGATCAGCGCGTGGTCCGGAGCGTCAATGTAGGCGAACAGGAACCGGCCGTTGCCGCCGCGGCCGTCACACTGGTCGCTGATGTCGGTGAGCGGCGTGGCGAATTTCGTCCCCATATCCAGATGCTTCTGGTGCGTCTCCCGCATGTCCGCGCCGCCCCCCCAGCCCATGTGCCAGATGCCGGACGTCACCTCGGACTTCGGGGCTGCGGTGCGGGTGAACAGCAGCCAGGATTGATGCGTGAACAGGGCGTCGGCCAGTCCGGCGAACTTGCGCTTCTCGCTCGGCAGGGTCTTGAGGTACCACTCCATGGCGGCGGCGGGATCCGCGGAATTGAGGTGCAGATGATGGAAGCGCGCGGGCGGCGGGTCCGGCTGTGCGCAGGCGAGGCCGCAAGCGGCGAGGAGCAAGAGCGGGTTCCGCATGGGGGGAGTGTATCCCAGAATCGGCGGGAGCTACAGCGCGGGGCCTGCGCCGATCAGCCGGAGCTGGCGGCGCCCGCCGGAGATCTCGATCACCAGCCGCCCGTCGGGCTGCGTGGCGCCGGATCCGGTGAGCGTCTCCTGGCCGGACACCGCCTCGATGTTCGTCAAGCGCCAGCGCGGAACGCCGCCCGCCAGGCTCCACTGGAAGCCGCCCGACGCCGTGCGAAACTCCCCGTCCGTGGAGAAATTCAAGCGGCGGCCCTTGAACGACCCCTCCGCCTTGGCCTCCGCCAGCACCTTCGCGCCGGTGCCCCGCGATTCCAGCCGGCCCTCCAGGTCCAGTGACCCGCCGTGGTACTCCACTTCGAGCAGCTTGCCGTTGAGCGTGTAGCGCGGTTCGGCCGCGCTGAGATCGGCCAGCAGCGCGCCGGTCAACGTCGCCGTGCGGTGGCGGGCTTCGATGTTCGCCAGCGACAGCCGGGCTCCGGTCCAGTCGAAATTGGCGCTCAGGTTCGTCAGCGTTTCGCCGGCCAGGCCGAACGTCCCGATCGTCACCTTGCCGTCGGCCTTGCGGTCCCGCATCCACTCCGGGACGGCGGCGCCGCCCAACCGCAGCGTCCGCGCCAGAAAGCCGCGTTCCTTCACCAGCGCGGGAGCCAGCAGCTTCTCGAGCTGCGCGGCATCCGCTTTCGCCATCTGGATCTGCACCGACACGGGCCGGGCCAGCGCGGCATCCATCCGGTACTGCCCCTGGAAGTCGAGCTCCCCGGCGTGCCCGGCAATCTCCCGCAGCACGATGCGCTCGCCGCCCAGCGTCACCTTGGCGGAATCGATCGTCACCGGCGCGGCCAGACCCGCCACGGGGAAGGCCGCCTCGGTCAGCCGCAGGTCCCCGGACCAGGATTCCCTGCCCTGCTCGGACCGCTTGTACACGGCGGCGCCGCCCCAGAACCCGGTGCGGCAATCCGACAGCAGCGGCACCTGGGATCCGCCGAAGAGCTTGCCCCACGCCGAGGTGAGCTGCTCCACTTTCATGCGCCGCGTCGCGAGCTTCAACTCGGCGGTGGACCGCAACGGGCTCCACACCGCTTCGATTTCCGCGCGGCCGTCGCCTTCCAGTTCCGCCGTCGCCGGCCCCAGCCGGATCTCTCCCCCGCGCAGCGTGAAGCTCGCCGTGGGAAACCGGATCGGCAGCGCGTTCGGCAGCCCGACCTCGAGCTTCGTAAACTGGGCCGCGCCGGTCAGCGCGCCGTTCGGCCCGGCGAGTTCCACCTCGCCCGAAAGCGTCCCGTCGAGCGTCAGGCCCGCCGCCAGCGGTACGCCGGCGCGCCGCGCCAGGTCGAGCAGCGCCGGTCCGCCCGCGTCGTCGAACTTCGCCGCCAGCCGCCACTCTGGCGCGGCCAGGTAGTGCGCGGCGTGGAACTCGATCGCCAGCGGCAAACCGGACTTCACGGTGCGCAGCTCCAGTTCCTGGGCATATAGGTCCAGCGTTCCGGCAAAGGCCAGTTGCGGGCGCGCGGCGGGGAACAGCACGGTCCACCGCGAGGCGTCGGCGCTCGAAATCTCGCCGGTCAGCGTCAGCCGGTCCGCGGGTCCTTTTACGTTCAGCCGCGCGGTGATCGCGCCGCCGAGTCCGAAATCGCCCGTGCTCGCCAGGCGGAACAGCTCCGCGACGTGCGAGCGCTCCAGTTCCAGCGCGAGGTCCAACCGGTTGTCGCCGAGCGTCCAGGTGCCGCTGCCGGTCAGCGCGCCGAAGTACTGCGCCGAGCGGTCCGTCCGCGCGGGCGACCCCGAAAAGCGCACCCGCACGGCGCCGTTGGCCGCGGGTTCCAGATCCAGGTCCGTCTCGCTGAAGTACAGGACGGACTTGCGATCCCCGAACTTGAAGTTCACGCGTCCGTTGCGCACCAGAATGGCAGGCAGGCGGGCCGCGCGTCCGGTGCGCTCCAGCAGCATCTGGAAGTTCCAGGGTCCGGCGTCCGGTTTCACGAAGTTCACGGAAGGCTCCACCAGGCGGAGACTCGAGAACTCCAGCTCGCCGGAGAAGATGCTGACCAGGTTGACGCGCGCCTCCAGCGAGTCCACGCGCGCGAACGGCTCGATGCCGGCCTGCGGGTCGTCGTAGAGCAGGACGTCGCGGACCGTGAACCCGGGTCCGGTGAAGAGGTTGAAGCGCACGGCGCCGAGCGTCACCTGGCGGCCGAGCGCCGTCTCCAGGGCGCGTTCGATGCGCCCGCGGAAGTAGTCCGCGCTGAGAAACGGCGCTGCGGCGCCGAGGGCGGCGACAGCGGCGAGCGAGATCCAGAGGAGGCGGCGGCGGGTCATGCGTGGGTGCGCGCGAGTAGTTGTTCGTAGTCGGCGGGCGCGTCGATGTCCGTGACGATGCCGGCGTCGTCCACGTCGACGAAACGGGCCCGGCTGTACTGGGCGCGCGTCACGTCCCGCGCCTGAGCCGTGGCAGGCAGGGCGAGCAGGGCGTCCATCAGGGGGCGGTCCAGCAGGATCGGGTGGCCGCGCTCGCCGGCGTGCCGGGGGATGGCGAACCCCGGTCCGAAGGCCAGCAACTCGTCCAGCGTGGAGTCCGCGACGGCCGGGTAATCGATCGGCTGGAACAGGACCGCCTCGGCCGATGATGCCGCCAGGCCTGTCTGTAAAGACGAGAACTGGCCGCGTTCGGGATCCGGATTGCGCACAAACTCCGCGCGCGACGGCCGCAGCCCGGCGCGGATTTCCTCCGCCTGGTGCCCGAGAACCACGATCACGCGGTCCACGCGCGGCGTGTAGATCCGGATCAGGCGGTCCAGGAACCGCTCGCCCTGGAACTCCAGCAACGCCTTGGGGCGGCCCATCCGGCGCGACGCTCCGCCCGCCAGCAGGATGGCATCGATCACTTCAGCAGGGCCTTCAAACGGTCATGCGCGAAAATCGATTTCGACAGACTCTTCCAGTCGGCATCGGGAGCGCGCCGGGCGGCGACCATCTCGGCTACCACGGACACCGCGATCTCCTCGGGCGTGATCGCGCCGATCTCGAACCCCATGGGGGCGAAGATGCGGTCGAAAGCCTCGCGCGGAAAACCCTCTTTCTCGAGTTCCTTCACCACCGCGATGGTCTTGCGCTTGGAACCGATCATGGCGATGTACCGCGCCGGGGTGGTGATGGCCCAGCGGAGCACCCGCATGTCGTCGCGGTGGCCGCGGGTGACGATGGCGATGTAGGTCCCCGAGTGCACCGTGAGCTTGGGAAACACGTCTTCGTACTCCGCGGCGTGCACTTCCGCCGCTTCCGGGAAGCGCTCCCGGTTGGCGAACTGCTCGCGGTTGTCGATGACGGCGGTTTCGAACCCGGCGATGGTCGCGATCTTCGAGAGGCTCTTGGAGATATGCCCGGCGCCGAAGATGTAGGCTTTCGGCTGCGGGACCACGGGCTCCACGAATACGTTCAGCTGCCCTCCGCAGATGAGGCCGTTGTCGTAAGCGGCGTCCTGGCCGAGCGAAAAAGTGAGGTGCCGGGGTTTCTCGGTCTCGATGACTTCCCGCGCAGCGTTCCAGACTTCGGCCTCGACGCAACCGCCCCCGATGGTGCCCAGGAACGTACCGTCGTCGCGCACCAGGATCTTGGCCGATTCGAAGCTCGGAATGGAGCCGTTGACTTCGACGATGGTGGCGATGGCGCACTTGCGGCCGGCCCGCCGGAGGCGCACGATTTCGTCGAAAATGTCCATTTCCAACAGTATATCGGGTCACCGGACCCGCGGCTAATCCGCCCGCAGGACCGCCGCCGGGTCCAGGCGCGAGCAGCGGCGCGCCGGGACCGCGCTGGCGAAGGCCGCGGCCACGAGGAGCAACGCCGCCGCGGAAGCCAAAGTGACGGGATCCCCGGGGGCGACCCCGTAGAGCCACCCCGAAAGGAAGCGGGTAGTCGCCAGCGCGCCGCCGACGCCCAGAGCCGCGCCCGCGGCCGCCAGGCCGAGCGCCTGCCGCAGCACCCGTTGCCGGAGGTCCCGGGGCGAGGCCCCCAACGCCAGCCGGATCCCCCACTCCCGGCGCCGCTGCTCGGCCAGGTAGGAGATCACGCCGTAGATACCCACCAGCGACAGGACGATGGCCGCCAGGCCGAAGAGCCCGATGGCGAGCGTCGCGAAACGGACGTCGGCGCTGACCCGCGCGGCGTACTCTGCCAGCGGCGCGAAAGAATGCACTGGACGCCCGCTGGCGAGCTTTGCCGCGAGATCGCGCGCGGCGCGCGCCAGGGCCGGCGCGGGGATCGAACCGCGCACCACGACGCCCAGTTCGAAGTCCTGCGCCAGCGGCGCCGAGCCGTGGGGTAGGTAGATCTGCGGCATCTCGTTGCCGCGCTGGGCGCGCATCTTCAGCGGCGCCACCACGCCCACCACCTCGAAGACGCCGCTTTCGCGCGACGACATGTCCATGGCGACCGTCAGCGGACGGCCGATGGGGTTCTGGCCCGGCCACGCCTGCCGCGCCAGGGACTCGTCGATCACCACGGCCCGGCGGCCCGGCTGGCTGTCCTCCGCCGTCGGAAAACGCCCGGCGGCGAGGCGCGCACCAACCGTTTCGAAGAACCCGGGCGTCACCGCCGCGTAGTTGGCGGCGAGGGTGCCCCAGTTCGCCCGCGTGGCGGCGTCGTACGCGTACGCGGCCGTCAGGTAGGTTCCCTGCAACGGCACCCGCGAGATCGCCCCGCAGGAGGCGGCCCCGGGCAACGCGGCCAGTTCCCGGCAGTAGTCGCGATAGAAGGCCACCCGTTTCTCGGCAGCCTGGAACGTCCGCGCCGACACCGGCACGTAGAAGGTCTGCACCGCCTCCGGGGAGAAGCCGAGGTCCAGGCCCTGCAGCCGGACGAAGGTGCGGATCAGCAGGCCCGCCCCGGCGAGCAGCATCACCGAGAGCGCCACTTCGGCGACCACGAGGCCGCGCCGCAGGCCGGTGGCGGAAACGACCCGCGCGCCGCCGCGCAAGGCGTGCACCAGATCGAGCCGGGCGGCCTGCCACGCGGGCGTCAGCCCGAAAAACAGCGCCGTCAGCACGGCCGCCAACAGCGCCGCGGCGAGCACTGGCGGGTTCAGGGCAATCGCCTCCAGGCGGGGCAGGCCGGCGGGGCGCACGTACAGCAGCAGGCGGATCAGCCAGTAGGCCAGGGCGATGCCGGCCACGCCGCCCAGAGCCGCCAGCAGCAGCGCCTCCGCGATCACCTGCGAGAACAGCCGGCCGCGGCCCGCGCCCAGCGCGGCGCGCACCGCCATCTCGCGTTCGCGCGCCGCCGCGCGCGCCAGCATCAGGTTCGCGACGTTCGCGCAGGCAATCAGCAGCACGAAGCTCACCGCGCCGAGCAAGGCCCACAAACCCGGCCGGGCTTTCGCGACATGGTCCTCCAGCAGCCGGTGCGCCGTGAAGCGGAGCCCGGTGTTGGCATACTCCTTGTGCTCCCGCGCCAGCCGCCTGGAAACGGCGTCCAGTTCCTGCTGCGCCTGGGCGACGGTTACTCCCGCCTTGAGGCGCCCCAGCACCCGCAGCCAGCGGGTGCCGCGCGCGGTCCAGTAGGTGGAAGGGGTCCACACGTCCGCGGCTTGGACCGCGTTGCCGTTGCCAAGGACGTTGAAACCGGGCGCGAGCACGCCCACGATGGTGAGGTTCTGGTCCTCCAGTTCCAGCGCCCTGCCGAGGACGCCTGGATCCCCGCCGAAGCGGCTCTGCCAGAGTTCGTGGCTGATCAACGCCACCGCGGCGACCCGCCCTTGGTCCTCTCCGGCAACGAAGCCGCGCCCGAGCACCGGCTTGACCCCGAGCGTATCGAAGAGCCCCGCGGTCGCCCACCCCCAAGTGACGCGTTCGAGCTCGCCGCTCGCCCGCAACGCCGCGTTGCCGAACCAGAAGCCGTCGAGGCTCTGGAACAGCGTGGTGCGCGCGCGCAGGTCCACCAGTTCGGGCGCGGAGACGGACACCGCGCCGCGCATGCCCTCGATGTCCGCGCGCAGGCGCACCAGCCGGTCCGGGTCGCCGTAGGGCGGCGGCTGCAGCAGCACGCCGTGCACGATGCTGAACACCGCGGTGGCCGCGCCGATGCCCAGCGCCAGCGTGAGCACGGCCAGCAGCGCAAAGCCCGGCTGGCGGCGCAGCCCCCGGGCGGCCTGCCACAGGTGTTGCCAGGCGGCGTCGAATAGCGGCAAGCGCGGCGGCCGCGGGGCGGCCTTGCCGGAGCGCTTCGTCCGGCCGATGGTGCGCGCCAGTTCCGCCCAGTCGGGGATTTCGGCCTCGGCGTAGCGCTGGGCTTCACGCTCCTCCAGCCCGTCACGCCGCGCGCCGAGGTACGCGTCCTCGAGCTGCGCGGCCAGTTCGTCGACAACTTCGCGCTCCACTTCGGGCCGCAGGCCGAGGTCCGGGAGCTTTTGGGCGACGTAGGCGCGCCAGTCAGGCATACTTCACCTCCGTAATGCGCTGGATCGCGTCGCCGAAGGTCCGCCAGGCGGCGCGTTGCGCCGCCAGCGTCTTGCGTCCCGCCGCGGTCAGCCGGTAGAAACGCCGGCGGCGCTCGCCGGCCTTCTCCACCCAGCGCCCCTGGAGCAGCGCCCGCTCCTCCAGCCGGGCCAGCACGGGATACAGCGAAGCGACGCGGAAACGCACCATGCCCCCGGAGCGCTCCTCGATGGCTTTGGCAATCTCGTAGCCGTGCCGCGGCTGTTCCTCCACCAGGGCGAGAATCAGCAGCTCGGCCATGCCTTTCTTCATTTGCGCGGGTACCGCTTCCGGAGTCATATGTCGCAATGCTATATATTGCAATCCTGGATGTCAAGACGCGGCGCCTGCGAAAACGATAGGGTTACATCCATGGGGAAGAGCTACGACGTCATCATCGCCGGGGGCGGGCACAACGGCCTGGTCACCGCGGCCTACCTGGCCCGCGCCGGCAAGAAGGTGCTGGTCTGCGAGGCGCGGGAGCTGGTCGGCGGCTGCGCCGTCACCGAGGCCGTCTGGCCCGGCTACCGGGTGTCGACCGCGTCCTACCTGGTCAGCCTGATGCAGCAGAAGGTGGTGGACGACCTCGAACTCCCCAAGCACGGCTACCTGGTGGACGCCAAGGACCCCGCCTTCTTCTCGGCCTTCCCTGACGGGCGGCACCTGTTCATGTGGCAGGACCGCGCGAAGACGCTCGCCGAGATCGCCAAGTTCTCCAAGAAGGACGCCGAGCGCTACCCCGCTTACGAGGAATACCTGGAGGGCCTGGCGCGCGTCATCGAGGAGCTGTTGCTGGTGACCCCGCCCGACTTCCCGCCGCACGGGATCTCGGGCAAGCTGGAGTACCTCAAGCTGGGCGCGAAGTTCCGCAAGCTCAGCAAGCCGGAGATGCTCGGCTTGGTGAAGGTCTTCACCGCCAGCGCCTCGGACTTCCTGGACGAGTGGTTCGAGAGCGACCAGTTGAAGGTGACGCTCGCCACCGACGGCGTCATTGGCGCGAACGGCGGCCCGCGGTCGCCCGGCACGGCCTACATCCTGCTGCACCACTGCATGGGCGGGGTGAACGGCCACCGCGGACTGTGGGGCTTCGTGCGCGGCGGCATGGGTGCGGTGTCGGAGTCGATTGCGAGTTCCGCGCGCGCCGCCGGGGCGGAGATCCGGGTGAACGCGCCGGTACAGAAGATCGTCGTCAAGGGCAATAAAGTCCGCGGCGTGGTGCTCGGTTCGGGCGAGGAGATCGCCGCCAAGGCCGTCGCCAGCGGCATCGATCCCAAGCGGACCTTCCTCCGGTTGATGGACCGCGCCGACCTGCCCGAGGACTTCGTCGCGGCCTTCGAGAAGTACCGCTGCGAAGGGACCTCCTGCAAGATCAACCTGGGCCTCACCGGCCTGCCGGACTTCCAGGCCTTTCCCGGCGCTCCGGGTCCGCAGCACCGCGCCACCATGCACATCTGCCCGTCGGTCGACTACATCGAGCGCGCCTGGGACGACGCCAAGTACGGGCGGCCCTCGGAGCGCCCGCTGATCGAAATGACCGTGCCCACGATGTACGACCCGACGCTCGCGCCGGCGGGCCGGCACATCATGGGGATCTTCCTGCAGTACGCTCCCTACACACTGAAGGGGACCACCTGGGACGAGGAGCGCGACCGTTTCGCCGACCGGGTGATCGACATCATCGCGGAGTACGCGCCGAACATCCGGAGCATCATCGAGCACCGGCAGGTGCTGACGCCGCTGGATCTGGAGCGGCGGTTTGGGTTGACCGGCGGCAACATCTTCCACGGCGAGATGGGCGTCGACCAGATGTTCTTCTTCCGGCCGCTGGCCGGCTGGGCGCGCTACCGGACCCCGGTGAAGCACCTCTATATCTGCGGCTCCGGCGGTCACCCGGGCGGCGGCGTGATGGGCGCGCCGGGTCACAACGCGGCGCGGGAGATGCTGAAGGATCTCTAACGGGCGATTTGGTTGACAAAGGCAACGATCGATACTTGCCTTTGTCAGCTATCCCTCACCCGAGCCGCCAACTCGGCGGCGAGTGGACAAACCGAATGAATGGCGCCAGTTCCTCAGAAAGCCAGCTTCAGCCCAAACTGAATCTGTCGCGGCGTGCTGTTGTTCGAGGTGGCTTGTATCTGACCGAAAAAGGGAGAGGTCAACGAGGCCACGGGCGGCCGGAAGTTAGCCCGGTTGAAGAGGTTGAAAAAGTTCCCCTCAAAGGCCAAGGCGACGCGCTCAGTCAGGCGGAAACGTTTGCTCACTGAGAGATCGAAGTTCACCAGCGACGGCCCGCGAAACGCGGCCCTTCGGACGGTTGCGAAGGGATCGGTGACGTTGGCCGGCACGACCAAGACGTTTCGCGCATCGGCCTGCGGCAACAACCATTGCGTCTTATCGGCGCCGGCTCCCGCGCGAACGCCTGCCAGGCTTGCACCACTCGCCAGTGCTGGACGATCGTTGAAGGCGCCGTCGTCGTTTACGTCTTGCCCGAGTTGGACATCAAAGGCATTCCCCGATCTGGCGTTCACTAAACCGGAGAGCGACCAGCCGCCGATTACCGCGTCCAGAATCGCGGGCATCCGAGCCAGGCTCCTTCTTCCGCGGCCGACCGGCAACTCCCAGAGGTAGCTCAGCGCCAGGACGTGGGGGGCATCAAACTCGCTGGTGCCGTATTCACTATCGATCGGCCGCGGCCGCGCGGGCCCGACTTGAAAACCGGCGGCCGCGGTTGCGCCGGTGTTGATCACCGTGGGCACTTGTCCGAAGATGGTGTCGCCGGACGTCACGTCGCGATACTTGGACCAGGTGTAAGCAGCCGTGAGGGTAAGACCCTGGGCCATCCTGCGCCGCGCGTAGGTTTGCCATGCATGGTAGCGTGAGAAGCCTAAATTGGTGAGCACGCGCTGATCGCTGAAGCGCGGGTCGGGACGCGAAGCTTGCGGGAAAGCACCGGCGAAGTTCGGGTCGTCCGTCATGAACAGATCCGTGCCAAAGTTCCCGACGTAGGCGCTGGTTATCGTCGTGTCGCCGCCAAACCGCTGTTCCCAAGCGAGATTCCAGCGCTGAATCGTGGGGTTTCGCAGGACAGGATCTACCCCGAAGAAGAGCGGAGTATTCGGACTGATGGGCACGGGGCGGGCCGGCAGGAACGGCACGTTGTTCGCTTGCCCGGAGGTTGCCTGCGGAGTGTTGCGCGCTACCTCGGAAATCACCAACTGATAGAGCCGGTCGTTATAGAGACCGAACGCGCCGCGCAGCACACTGCGATCTTTCCCGCCGATGTTCCAGGCAAAACCCACCCGGGGTTGAAAGTTGTTGCGATCGGGTTGATAGAAAGGTCTGCCGGATCCGAGCACTTCGACGCGATTCGCGGTCCGTCCATACCGAAAGGTGGGTGAGTCGGTCTCGACGCCATTCGGCCCGACGGGATACAAGTTGGCCAGGGCGTTGTTCGCCTCGTGGTAAGGGCCGAAGTAGCTGTACCGCATGCCGAGGTTTACCGTGAGGTCGTGACGGAGCCGCCAGTCGAACTGGCCGAAATACTCCTGCTGGGTGGAGCGCCAGCCCCGCAACGCCGTCGTCGGACCACCATTCGTCCCAAAGAGAGTTTGCGAGGCGACTTGAGCGACCGCTTCCGCAGCCGCGGGACTGGCGCCCAGCAATCCATTGGCCCCAGTCAGGCCTACAAAGCTGTAGGCCGGCCGCGGAAAGCCCTTGTTGATGAAGTTCGATTGAATCCAGCGGACGTCCCCTCCGGCCCGAAGAGTCCACCTGCTCTTGGTCCAGGAGTGGGTCAACGAATACTGCGGCACCGTTTGGTTGTCCAGCAGCAAGAAGGGCGAAATTGACGGCAGTTGAAACGTAGTCGTGCCCGCCAGGCTCAATCCCACACCGACGGCCGGATCGACGCCGAGCGCGGTAATCGAGGACGGCAATCCCCCATCGATCTGGTAGTCCTGATAGCGCCTCATTACACCTGCCCGAAACTCGAGGACCCGGGCTGGTGACAGGATCCACGTCAGTTGCAGCGCGGGAGAAAAATAGCGGGACGGCAGCAGTACGCCGCTGCCTGGCAGACCCGAACTGTTCGTGACGGCTTCGCTGTTGGCCCGCGCGTAACGGAAGTTCAGCGTGAGATCCGGCCGGAGGAGGTGGTCGGTCCGCACGAGGAAGGCATTTTGAGTGAAGTCGCGAGTGGAGGACCGGCTGGTGACGACGGTCGCCGCCTCTCGATTGTCGAAATTGCCATCGAAGAGCGCCGCCGGAAATCCTGCCGCGATCGCGGCTGCCCGGTCGGCGGCGCTGAAAGCCCGGATGGCGCCGGCGGCATAGCCTTGCTGTGGAATGAGGTTCTGGTCGAAGTAGTAGGCGCGCGCCAGTCGGCCGAGTTGCCCCGGCATGAGGCTGACCAGGTCCGCGCTCGGCAGGATCGGCGCGGACGTCTGCTCCAACCTCTGGCGAAAGCCCTCGTAGCTGCCGAAGAAAAAGTGCTTGTTCTTGACCAGGGGCCCTCCCAGCGTCGCGCCGAAGAGATTCTGCCGGAAGGGCGGTGTCTTGGCGCGGCCATCGGAGGTAAAGAAGGGGCCGCGATTGAAGAAGTCGCGCGCGTCAAGCGCGCTGTTGCGGAAGTACTCGTAGGCGGCGCCGTGCAACACGTTCGTTCCGCTCTTGGTAACGACATTCACCTGCGCGCCGGAGCCGCGCCCGAAGGTGGCGTCGGCGTTGGAGGTAATGACGCGGTACTCCGCCAGGGCTTCCGTCGAAATAACGTTCGGCAATTGCCGGAAGGAGGCCCCCAACGCCAATCCGGCCACCTCCCGCTCGTCATTGGCGGTGATGCCGTCGACCACGTAGTTATTGGCCGCTTCTCGCGATCCGGAAGTCGGACCGTTCGAATTGTTGCTGTTCGCTCGAAAGTTGCCGCTCCCCGGCGCCAGATACATCAACTTCTGGAAGTCCCTGCCGTTCAACGGCAGTTCGCGAATGCGGCTACCATCGATCAGCAAGGAAACGTCCGACGTTTGCGATTGCAGAACCGGCGCATCTTGTTGCACGGTGACGGTCGTGGTCACGTCTCCCACCGTCAGCGTCAAGCTGATTTCCGCGATCTGGTTGACTTCGACGTTGATTCCCTCCCGGACCAACTTGCGAAAGCCGGCCTTCTCGGCGCTGAGCGCATACTTGCCGGGCGCAAGTCCGCTGAATCGGAACTCCCCGTTGGAGCCGCTCTCTCCACGGAGTTCCGCGTTCAAGTCCACTCGCGTCAACTTCACGGAGACCCCGGGCACGCGACCTCCGTTGGTATCGACGATCGTGCCTCCCAGGGTTCCGTTCAACGTTACCTGGCCGGAGACACTCGCCGTCAGGAGAAGCGTGAAGACGCTAAGAATTCTCATTGATGCACCTTTCTTTGGATCGACGGTCTTCACGGACTGGCGATCGCCGCCGCAACCATCGTTGGCCATTTCGTCATTGGTCGAGGTGTTCCCAACTCAGTCCTGGCGCAGGGCTACCACCGGGTCGACCCGCGAGGCGCGCCACGCCGGGACCGCGCTGGCGGCGAACGCCACGACGGCGATCACGGCTAGCGTGACCGCGAACGTAAGCGGGTCATGGGACGTCACCCCGCGAACCGAACTCTGCAGCGCCTGGCCCGCGGCGAGGGCCATGGCCAATCCGCCTGCCATGCCGAGGCCCGCCAGAAGCGCACCCCGCCGGATGATGAGTTGCCGCACCGACGCGGGGCTCGCGCCAAGCGCCAGGCGGATTCCCATTTCGCGGCGGCGCTGGCCGGCAAGGTAAGACATCACGCCGTAGATGCCGATCGCAGCCAGCCCCAGCGCCACGCCCGCGAATAGCAGGAGCAGCATCCGTGAGACGCGGAGTTGCCAAATGCCGTTCAGGATCCGTTCGTCCCAGGTGGCGAAATCGAAGATCGACTGCTCGGAGTCGATGCTCCACATCGCTTGTTCGGCTTGGCGCGTGAACTCGGCCATGCCCAGCGAGGTTCGCGCCAGCACGTACTGGTTCGCCGCGTACAGGTCCTGCCGGTAGGGGATGTAGTAGTCGTAGCCGGGTTCGCCGCCGAGGTCTCGCTGCTGTACATTGCCCACGACGCCGACGACGGTGCGCCATTGCGGTTGTCTGCCGCTGGGGTTATAGAGAATGCGCTGGCCCACGGCATCGCCGTCCGGCCAGAGTAACTTCGCGAGCCGGTCGCTGACGATTGCCACCAGCGCGGCGTCCCTGCGGTCGAATTCAGAGAAGGCGCGGCCGGCCCGCAGTGGAATGCGCGCGAACGAGAAGAAATTCTCGCTGACGGAGTGGTGGGTTACGTACGGATTTCGCAGCGCATCCGGCAGGGACTGGCCGTCGCGCTGGACCGTGGCAGGCTGCGACTGCTCCTGACGCGATAAAGCGGGAAGCGTGTCGAGGGCGGCCTCGCGCACGCCCGGGATCGCGGCGACCTTCTCCAGGGCGCGTTCGTAGTATTGCGTGATCCTTTCGCCACCGTAGCGTTTCCATCCCAGCGCGACCCGGAAGGTCGCGACGTTGGCCGAGTCGAATCCCTTCTGCTGCGACTGCAGGTTGAGGAAGCCGCGGATGAGCAGCCCCGCGCCGGCCAGCAGCACGACGGCCAGCGCCACCTCTCCGGCCACCATCGAGTCCCGCAGGCGTCCGGATACGCGCGTGCCGGTTCCTCCGCGCCCGCCTTCCTTGAGGGTTCCGGCCAGAGCGCTGCGTGCAATGGTCAGCGCCGGCGCCAGGCCTGACAGGATACCAGCCGCCAGGGCGACGCCCGCACTGAACAGAAACACCCGGCCGTCGATATCGATCACCATCCAATCGGGCAGTTCGAAGCCGATCAGCGCTCGCAGGAGCCGCATCCAGAGCCAGGCCAGCATCACGCCGAAGCCGGCGGCGATCGTCGAGAGGACCACGCTCTCGCACAGCAACTGCAGCAGGATCTGACCGCGGCCAGCTCCCAGAGCGACGCGGACGGCCATCTCGCGGTCGCGGCTGAGCGCCCTCGACAGCAGCAGGTTCACGACGTTCGCGCACGCAATCAACAGAACGACGCCGACGGCGCCGAGCAGGAGCAGCAGATAGGGCCGCACGTCGCCGGCGTACATCTCGCGGAACGGCACGGCGCGGAAGGTGAGCCCTTCGTTCGAATCCGGGTACTCCGTCTGGAGCCGCCGCGCGAGGACGTCGAGTTCCGCCTGGAAGCTCTCCACTCCGGCGGGGCGCTTGATGCGCGCGATACCCACAACGTCACGCACGTCCCTCTTTTCGTAGTTGGTAAAACCGCCGATCGAACGGTAGACGGCGACGCCCCGCGGAAAGTCGAAGCCGCGGGCGGTGACGCCGTGGATCGTATAGCCGGTGGCATGATCGAGCGAGATGGTGCGGCCCACCACGTTCGGAGCGCCACCGAAGCTCCGCTGCCACACGCCATGGCTGATCACCACGCGGTAGTCGCGTTGGCGATCCGTGAATTCGGGCCACTTCGACCCGGCGGCGAGCGACACGCCCAGGACATCGAAGAGGTTGCCGGTGGTGAGAATGGCGCGCCATTCTTCCGGACGGCCCTCACCCGAGTAGTTGTAGCCGCCGACGCCACCTTTATGTGCCGCGATCGACTCCAACGATGCGATGGAGCGATGCATGTCCTGGATTTCGACCATCGAGACTTTGCCGGGCTGGCCGCCCCGAATCGATTGGATCTCGACCAGTTGATCCGGATCCTTAAAGGGGAACGGGCGGAGCAACAGCGCGTTCACGAAACTGAAGATGGCGGTGGTGGCGCCGATGGCGAGGGCGAGCGTAACGACCACCGCCGCCGAGAGCGCTGGCTGGCGGAAGATCTGTCGGAAGGCGTGCTTGATCTGGCGGATGAGGGCTTCCACGGCTGGTTTCGAGGGTATGTCCGCGCGGTCGCCAACCGGAGAGATATCGCATGGACGGATCATTCTGACCGGCGAACGGGCGGGAAGTGAGGCAGGCGGACGATCACGGCCAGCGGCTCGAATTCCGACCGGGGCGAGACGCCGCGGGACCGGACTCGCGGCAATTAGTTGACAAAGTCAACTATCGATGTTCGCTTTTGTCAACTATCCCTCGGCCGGACAGCAAAAAGGGACCCGATGCGGGTCCCTTTTCGAGATTGGTGCGGAGGACAGGACTTGAACCTGCACGGTGTTACCCGCTAGCACCTCAAGCTAGTGCGTCTGCCAATTCCGCCACCTCCGCAGGTGACGCCTTCAGTGTACTACTTCTTCGGAGCTTCGCCCGGCTTGGCCGGAGGGGGCGTGTTCGGCAGCGGAATGGCCACCTTTTCGCCACCGTTGAACTGCACTTCCGCGGCCGGCTTGGACGGATCCACCTTCGGGATGGAGCCCGCCGGTTGGGCCGGCGCGCCGCCCGGGGCGTCGAGGATCGTCTTGGGAGCCGCCGTGCCGCCGCGCGTCGAGATGATCGAGAGCGAGAGCGAGGTCACCATGAACGCCACCGCCGCGAACGTAGTGGCCTTGGAGAGCGCCGTAGCCGTGCCGCGCGGGCCGAACGCCGTCTGGGAACCCATGCCGCCGAACGCGCCGGCAAGGTCCGCCGCCTTACCGCTTTGCAGCAGCACGACGATGATCAGAAAGAGGCACACGACCACGTGCACGAAGGTCAACAGGATAGTCAGGATCATGGAATACCGCCACGCCCGCGGGAAGCCGCAGGACGAACTCTTCAAGGATAGCATGCCCCGGCGCGAAACCGGACGGCGCGGCGCCGCGTTCCAAGAGGTATGGGGCAATACTCCGAGGTTCGGTCCAGACATTTGCGGGGTCTGATCGCCGTCACGCCGTGGCGGGATCGGGCCACGCTCGACGACCTGCTGCGCCTGCGCCGGTTCCTGGCGGAGGGCTACCACGGGCTCGCCGCCAGCCTGGGCTTCGGCCTGCTGAAGCGGCGCTACCCGCACGATTACCGGGTGATGCTGCGGGAAATCAGCGAGGAACGGTACCAGCGGGAGCTGGCCCGCGAGCGGGAGGCGGAGGCGAGCCAGGCCCGCGAAGCCCGGGAGCGCGCGGCAGACGAGGCCCGGGAGCGGGAAGACTGGCTGGCGGCGGGCGGGCGTCCGTGAGGCGATTCAGAACGGCAGATCGTCGTCCATCACGGCCACCTGGTCGAGGCGGCGGTTGAAGTAGACGTCGTAGAACTCGCCGCGGGCGCGTTTGAAGACCTCGAGGTTCACCTGGAGCAGGTCGCCGAGCCTTTCGGGCAGTTTGGAGACGGCGTCGAGTTCCAGGCCGCACGTGGCGAGTTCGCGCTTGACGAACTTGAGGGAGCTGCCGGTGATGGCGGCGTTCTTCCAGAGCGTGCGGCCCTCGAATTCGCCCGACGTGATCCGGAGAGTCCACTTGAGCATGGGATTGCCGTTGCTCGACTCGGCGAGGTCGATGTTCTCGACGATGGCGGTGTACTTGCCGTCGGGAATGGGCGAGTTGGGGGGCTCGACTTCCGGCTCGACGCGCCAGGCGTTGTCATAGCGGGCGAGGGTGGCGGTGATTCCTTCGGCGGTGGCGGTCTTCATGGCGGCAGTCTCCTGCACAGTTAGTCCGGGCGGGGCCCGGGAATTCTCTCAGGAGAAGTCCTAGGCCGCGCGCGGTGCAGGAATACCAGCGCCGGTTTATTGCTTGATGCCCATCTGATCGAGCAGGAAGGCGTAGTCGAAGGCGGTCTCCTTGATGCGCTCGTAGCGTCCGGAGGCCCCGAAGTGGCCGGCGCCCATGTTGGTTTTGAGCAGCAGGCGTCCGGACTTCGGGGCATCGAATCGCATTTTGGCGACCCACTTGGCGGGCTCCCAGTAAGAGACGCGCGGGTCATTGAGGCCGGCGGTCACCAGGATGTTCGGGTACTTGGCCTTCGCGACGTTCTCGTACGGCGCGTAGGACTTCATGTAGTCGTAGTAGGCCTGGTCGGCGGGGTTGCCGAACTCCTCGTACTCGCCGACGGTAAGCGGCAGGGAGGCGTCCATGGCGGTGTTGAGGCTATCGACGAACGGGACTTTCGCGATCACCGCGTGGAACAGATCCGGCCGCAGATTCACGACAGCGCCCATGAGCAAACCGCCCGCCGAGCCGCCCATGATGGAGAGCCGCTGCGGCGAGGTGTATTTCTGCTTCACCAGGTGATCGGCGCAGGCGATGAAGTCCGTAAAGCTGTTCTTCTTCTTGAGCAGCCGGCCGTCCTCGTGCCAGTACTTGCCGAGGTCCTGCCCGCCGCGGATGTGGGCGATGGCGTAGACGAAGCCGCGATCGAGGAGGCTGAGGCGGTCGGAGGCGAAGTTCGGCTCCGAGTTCAGGCCGTAGGAGCCGTAGCCATAGAGGAGCGTGGGCGCCTTGCCGTCCTTGACCAAGCCCTTCCGGTAGACCAGCGAGATAGGGACTTCGACGCCGTCCGGAGCCTTGGCGAAGACGCGCTCGGACAGGTATTTGGAGGGATCGTAGCCGCCGAGCACCTCCTGCTGCTTCATGAGGGTGCGGGCCTTCGTGTTCATGTCGTAGTCGAAGACCGAATTCGGGGTCACGAGCGAGGAATAGCTGAAGCGCAGCACCGGGGTGTCGTATTCGGCGCCGCCGCTGGGAAAGGCAGTGTAGACCGGCTCCGGGAAGGAGACGTAATGGTGCGCGCCGGTGTCGAAGCGCTGGACACGAATGGCGGGCAGGCCGCGGTCCCGTTCAGCGACGACGAGGTGATCTTTGTAGGCGTCCACGGCCATGACGGTGATGCCGGGGCGGGCGGGAAGAACGTCGGTCCAATTGGGGCGCGAGGGGTCCGCGACGGGAGCCTTCACCAGTCGGAAGTTGGGCGCGCCGTCGTTGGTGCGGATGTAGAACGAATCGCCGTGGTGGGCGACGTCGTACTCGACGCCCTGGACGCGGGGCAGCACGGGGCGGAACGCGGCGTCCGGCTCGCTGGCCTTGATGTAAAGGTACTCGGTGGTGAGCGAGCTGCCGATGTTCAGGAAAACGTACTCGTGGCTGCGGGACTTCTGGACCTGGACGTTGAAGCGCTCGTCTGGCTCGTGGTGGACGACGGCGTCGTCTTTCTGGGAAGTGCCGAGCCGGTGCCGCCAGGCCTTGAAGGGGCGCTTGGCGTCGTCGAGCGTGGTGTAGAAGAAGGTCCGGTTGTCGGCGGCCCATTCGAGGGTGTAGTAGGTGTTTTCCACGCGGTCGGCGAGGAGCTGGCCGGCGGCGAGGTCCTTGACGAAGATGGTGTAGGTTTCGTCGCCGGCGGTGTCGGTGGAGTAGGCGAGCAGCTTATGATCGGGGCTGACGGAGAAGTTGCCGATCTGGAAGTACTTCTGGCCTTCGGCTAGGACGTTGGCGTCGAGCAGGACTTCTTCGGGGGCGGCGAGGCTGCCTTTCTTGCGGCAGTAGAAGGGGTACTGTTTTCCCTTCTCGGTGCGGGTGTAGTAGAAGTACGGGCCGTCCTTCACCGGGACGCCGAGGTCGGTTTCCTTGATGCGTCCGAGGATCTCGTTGTACAGCTTCGATTGCAGGGTGTCGGTGTGCTTCATCGCCGCGTTGGTGTAGGCGTTTTCGGCCTCGAGGTAGGCGATGGTGTCGGGGTCCTTACGGTCGCGCAGCCAGAAGTAGTGGTCGGTGCGTTTGTCGCCGTGCGCAGTGATCTCTTTGGGGACGCGCTTGGCGACGGGCGGCTTGGCGGGCTCGGCGCTTTCGAGAAGAGCAGACATAAGCAGCACGGAGAGGCACACCTTTCGCATAAGAGTTGGGACGCGCAGCGGGGTTATTGGATACCCCATTTCTTCTTGGCCGGCTCAATGAGGGTCTTGCGCGTTTGCTGCGCCTGGGGATCGGGCGGCGGCGGGTTGAGAACGCGTTCGAGGAACAGGAAGCCTTCGGTGAGGCGGGGCCCGAGGGTGCGGCCGACGTGGTCGGCTTTGTGCAGGGACCGGTACTCGTGCGGGAGGTTGTTATCCCAGAGGATGCGGTGGAGGAACTCGGTGCCTTCGTGAAGGAGGAACATGTCGTCGTTGCCGCAGTCGAGGTAGATCTGGAGTCCGGAGGCGGCAATGCGTTTCGCGTCCGTTTGCGCGATGGTGGCGGGGTTGTTGCGGGCCCAGTAGTCGGGGTCGACGGGCTTGCCGAAGGCGGCTTCGAAGAGGGAGTCCTCACGCCAGAAGCGGTGGCGGGCTTTCAGGTCCTGCCAGCGGAGGATGGGTTCGATGCCGGGCTCGAGGGCGACGACGGCGCCGAACCGGTCAGGGTATTTGAGGGCCATGCGGAGGGATCCCATGCCGCCCATGGAGACGCCGCCGATGAAGTTTTTCTTGGGGTCCGGGGAGGCGTTGTAGGTTTTGTAGAGGAAGTCGCGGAACTCGGTGACGAGGAGGGTTTCCCACTTTTCGGAGCCGTCCTTGAAGTCCATGTAGAAGCAGCGGGGGGTGACCGAGGGGGTGGCGACGATCATTTTGGGGAGCTTGCCGGAGGCCCAGAGGTCCTCGAAGCGGGCTTTGACCTGGGCGAGGGCGCGGCGGTCGCCGCCGCCGCCGTGGAGGTAGAGGAAGAGGGGGAGGGGCGGACCGTCCTTGTAGCCGTCGGGGAGGAGGACCGAGTAAGGAACGGGTTTGGGGACGAGCTTGGTGGGGAAGTCGGCGTCGACGAGGTCGGCGGCGGGGAGCAGGAGGGCAGCGAGGGCGAGCACAGCGAGGCGCATAGCGATTCTCAGTATACTTGCGGCCCCTTGTCCGATAAGGGCGAGTGAGATGCGAGTGGAATCCTATGGGCGGCCGGCTCCGGTGGAGACGTTTCGCGAGGCTGGAGCGGCTTCGCGGCAGCAACGGAGCGCGGAACTGACGGTGAAGACGGCGGAGGGGGACACGGTGACGCTGCGGCTGGCGTCGTCGGAGGAGGGTGCGGCGTATCGTGCGCCGGGACGGTTCGGAGCGTTCCGGGAGACGCAGCAGAGCGTACGGGTGGAGGTGGAGGGGGATCTGAGCCGGAAGGAGATGGCGGATCTGAACAAGCTGTTCCGGCTGCTGGGGAAGTCGGTGCGGGAGCTGAACCAGGGGGACACGGCGGGGGCGCTGAAGCCGCTGGCGCGGATTTCGCGGCTGGATACGCTGGCGCAGGTGCAGTTCGAGTACCGGCAGTCGGCGGAGTATGGGGCGGTCGAGAACCGGCAGCTTGCGAATGAGCAGGGAGCCGCTACGAGGGTTCCCAGGGGTTAAGGACCTCCGCACCCAGACCCGCAAAGTCCCTCACATTGCGAGTGACCAGGGTGAGACCATGCTCAAGCGCGGTGGCCGCGATTTGAGCATCGGGGACGCTTAAGGGACGCCCGGCGAGCTGGCGCTGCCCCTCCAATACACCCCAGCGTTCGGCAACAGCCGGGGTCAACGGCAGGACTCGCCCCTCAAACACGTGCAGCAGTTCGCCACGCAACCAGCGCTCCAATTCACTTTTCCGGATGCTGGCGGGCATCACGGTGATCCCTTTGCGGAGTTCTCCTAGGGTGACGACGCTAAGAAACAGCGTGTTCAGGTCTTGCGCGGCGAGCCAGGCCGTCACGATCGCGTCAGGCCGTGGGCGCGCCGGCTCCGACGCAACGTTCGTATCGAGCAGGAAGTTCATTCCAAATCAACGGGCCGGCTCACAGAGGGACTGCGTGAGAAAAGTGCATCGACTTCGGCATCCGTCAACAAGCCCCGCACGGACTGACAAGCATCTACCAAATCCTGGCCGGTGCGGCGCTCGGAGGGCTCTCGACGCTTGGCTTCCCGCAACACGATCTCCTCCACGAACTGGGCGAGCGAAACACCCCGCGCTTGCGCCTGTTCGAGAAGCCCGCGCTCGACATCCGGTTGGAGCTCGAGAATGATCGTCATTGCTGTTTTCCTGGGCCGTGCTCCTGACACTTCCAGCGTAGCCGCCGGACCCGGGTCCGTCAACGCCCGTCAGGGCGCGGTGAGTTCGGTGGAGAACCGAATCCCGGTCCCTTGCGCGACCGCGGAGTGCTTCTCGAACTCCGGGCGCTTGTGCGGGAAGTCGGTTCGGTAGTGGCCGCCGCGGCTCTCTTCGCGAGCCTGGGCGCAGCGCGCGATGAGCAGCGCCACCTCGGCGATGCTGCGCAGCTCATACTGGTGCCGCGTGGGGGACTCGATGCGCTGGCCGGGGGCGGAAGTCAGTTCCGCGATCGCCGCGGCGAGACCCGCGCCGTCGCGCACCAGGCCGCACTTTTGCCAAGCCAGACGCCGCAGGTCGTCTTCGCGGAACGGCGGGATCGTCACCGGCGCCGGGATTTCGGCCGCACCCGGAGGACGCGGCGGCGCTTCCCGCATGGCGCGTCCGGCGCGCTCGCCGAACACGAGGCCTTCCAGCAACGAATTCGACGCCAGCCGGTTCGCCCCGTGGACCCCGGTGCAGGCGACCTCGCCCGCCGCGAACAGCCGTGGGACATTGGTCCGCCCGTCGAGGTCCGTGCGGACGCCGCCCATTGCGTAGTGGGCCGCCGGGTACACGGGCGCCAGGTCCCGGGTGATATCCACGCCGTATTGCAGGCAGGTCTCGTAGATGCGGGGGAAGTGGGCGCGGGTGTGCTCCGCGCCGAGGTGCCGCAGGTCGAGGAACACGTGCGGGGCGGTGGAGCCGCGCAGTTCCGAGACGATGGCGCGCGACACGACGTCGCGCGGGGCCAGTTCGGCGTCCGGATGGTAGCGGTCCATGAAGCGGTCGCCGGCGGGGTTGCGGAGGTACGCGCCCTCGCCGCGCAGCGCTTCCGACAGTAGAAAGCGCGGCGCGCCCTCGACGTGCAGCGCGGTGGGATGGAACTGGACAAACTCGATGTCGCTGATCGCCGCGCCGGCGCGGTAGGCGACCGCGACGCCGTCGCCGGTGGCGACGTCGGGGTTGGTGGTGTTGAGGAACACACGGCCGAGTCCGCCGGTGGCAAGCAGCACGGCACGGGCTTCGATGCGGGTGGCTTCGCGGGTGGCGGCCGCGTAGGCGACGGCGCCGGTGACCTCGCCGCCGGTGACCAGCAGGTCCGTGATGGCGGAGAAGCTCTGGAAGCGGATGTTGGCGAAGGTGCGCGCGTGTTCGATAAGGGTGCGCAGGATCTCCTGGCCGGTGGAGTCGCCGCGCGCGTGGAGGATCCGGTTACGGCTGTGCGCGCCCTCGCGGCCGAACATGAGGCGTCCGCCCTGGCGGTCGAAGGCCGCGCCCCATTCGATGAGATGCTCGATGGCGGCGGGGGCGTCTTCGACGAGGACGCGCACGGCTTCGCGATCGCAGAGGCCGTCGCCGGCGATCAAGGTGT
This sequence comes from uncultured Solibacteraceae bacterium, assembly GCA_964471915.1. Lineage (GTDB taxonomy): Bacteria > Acidobacteriota > Terriglobia > Bryobacterales > Bryobacteraceae > JAIEPW01. The sequence goes on from CAYYID010000002.1 coordinate 67,405, forward strand.
CGTGCTCGTGGAGCTCGACTTCGTCGTCATCGTTGAGCGCAGCGGCGATGCCGCCCTGCGCGTACTCGGAGGAGGACTCCTGGAGGCGATCCTTGGCGACCACGAGGACGGTTCCCGCTTCGGCGAGTTCCAGCGCGGCGCGCAAGCCGGCGACACCCGCGCCGACGACAAGAAAATCGGGGTGCAAACCCCATGGTACAACGTGATTATGCCCTCCTTCGCGGTGGAAACCGCGCACCACCGCTATGCAGCCGTGGTGGAGCGCGGCATCCTGCGGCGCTTTCCCGACTTCCTGCCGGCACGGCGCGGACGGGTCTTCGTGGTGACCGAGCCGGAGATCTGGGAGTTGCACGGGAAGCGGCTGTGCGCCGTGGAGAAGGAAGTTCTGTTTTTCGCGGGCGGCGAGGAGCGCAAGCGCGTCGCCGAGGTGGAGGCGCTGGCCGAGCAGATGGTGGAGCGCGGCGCCGACCGTTCGAGCCTGGTGGTGGCTTTCGGCGGCGGCATTGTGAACGACCTGGCGGGGTTCCTGGCGGCGATTTTCATGCGCGGCGTGCCGGTGATCCAGATTCCGACCACGCTGCTGGCGCAGGTGGACGCGGCGGTGGGCGGCAAGACGGGCGCGAACCTGCACGGCGGCAAGAACCTGATCGGGGCGTTCCACCAGCCGCGGGCGGTGCTGATCGACCCGGAGGTGCTGGAAACGCTGCCGGACCGGGAGTATCGCGCGGGGCTGTACGAAGTGCTGAAGTGCGGCGTGATTCGGGATCCGGAGCTGTTCGCGGCGATGGAGGGGCAGGCGCTGGAGATTCTGTCGCGGCGTCCGCACCTGGTGGACGAGATCATCGCGGCAGCGGTGCGGATCAAGTGCGAGGTGGTGAGCGCCGATGAGCGGGAGGGCGACCTGCGGCGGATCCTGAACTTCGGGCACACGCTGGGGCACGCGCTGGAGGCCGCCACCGGGTATCAGCGGTTTCTGCATGGGGAAGCGGTGGCGTTCGGGATGGACGCGGCGACGCGCCTGGCGGAGCTGACCGGAGACCTGGACGCGGCGGCGGGAGGGCGGATCCGGGCGGCGATTCGCGGGCTGGGGGGGATCCCGGGGCGCGGCGGCATCGACGCGGGGGAGCTGGTGGCGCTGACGTTGCACGATAAGAAGACGGTGCAGGGCAAGGTCCACTGGGTGCTGCCGGAGCGGATCGGCAGTGTGCGGATCCGGAGCGGAATCGCGGAGGAGTTGGTGCGGCAGGCGGCGGAGGCGGCGCTGGCAGGATGACGGGAACGACGCCCAAGGGAATCGCCGACGAGCAGCAGGCGTCGCGCTGGGTGCGCGGGATGTTCGGCAAGATCGCCGGACGGTACGACCTGCTGAATCATCTGCTGTCGTTTCAGCTCGACAAGCGGTGGCGGGCGCGGACGGTGGACCGGATCGCCGAGGTGCTGCGCGATGAGCGCGCCGTGGTGCTGGATCTCTGCTGCGGCACGGGCGACGTAATGCTCGCGCTCGAAGAACGCCGCGGCGCGGCGGTGCTGGGCAGCGACTTCTGCCACCCGATGCTCACCGAGGCGCAGCGGAAGGTGGCAGCGCGGCGGTTCCGCTCGCCGCTGTTTGAAGCCGACGCGCTGGAGCTGCCGCTGCGCGATGAGTCGCTGGACCTGATCACCATCGCGTTCGGGTTCCGGAACCTGGCCAATTACCGGCGCGGCCTGGTGGAGCTGCGGCGCGTGCTGAAGCCCGGCGGGAGGCTGGCGATCCTGGAGTTTTCGCAGCCGTCGAACCGGGTGTGGGCGGCGATCTACGGGTTCTTTTCGACGAAGGTGCTGCCGGTGGTGGGCGGGTGGATCTCGGGGTCGCGGGATGCGTACTCATACCTGCCGGAGTCGATCGCGAAGTTTCCGGGGGCGGAGCAGCTCGCCCAGGAGATGGGGGCGGCGGGGTTCGCGCGGGTGGAGTTCGAGCGGATGACGGGCGGGAGCGTCGCCCTCCACATTGCTTATCGCTAAGGGACTTGCCGCTAAAGCCCTGCCCGCCGGGTGGCGTAGGCGTGCAGGTGGTCGAGCGTCGAGCGGACGTCGTGGTCCGTGGTCTCGGGATTGATGGCGCACAGGCGCAGCGAAGTCTCTCCGCCGAGCACGGTGGACGAGAGGAACGCGTAGCCGTCCGCGAGCACATCCTCGACCAGCGCGTGGTGGAACTCGGCGCCGCCGGCGGCGAAGCGAAAGGCGACGATCCCCAGGGTAGCGGGCGAGGCAATGTCCCAGCCAGGCAGCGTGCGCAGATGCGCCTCGGCGAGTTCGGCGAGCGTGAAACCGCGGGCCACGGCGGCGCGGAAGCGATCCAGCCCGTAGTACTGAATCGACAGCCAGAACTTCAGGGCGCGGAATCCCCGGGTCAACTGGATGCCGTAGTCGCAGGGATTCACTTCGGCGCTGTCGCGGTGGATGTCGCGCAGGTAGCCGGCGTGGGTGCAGAAGGCGTCGTGCAGGAGGGCGCGGTCGCGCAGCAGGACGCAGCCGCACTCGATGGTCTGGAACAGCCACTTGTGCGGATCGAGCGAGAGCGAATCGGCGTGTTCGAGGCCCGCGAGCAGGCGGCGTCCGGGTTCGGAGATGACGGCCGCCGCGCCATATGCGCCATCAATGTGGAGCCACAGTTGCTCCGCTTGGCAGAGCGCGGCGATCTCCGGCAGGGGATCCACGGCGCCGGTGGAGGTGGTGCCTGCGTTGGCGATGACGCAGAAGGGCCGGAGCCCGGCGGCGCGATCCGAGGCGATCGCCGCCGCGAGAGCCGCCGCCGGTAAACGGAACCGGGCATCGGCGGGCAGGCGCCGGATCTGGGCGGGCGCGAAGCCGAGCAGCAGCAGCGCCTTGTCGATGGAGGAATGGGTTTGGTCCGAACAGTAGAGGCGCGCGCCGGTGAGATCGGTTCCGAGGCGGGCGTGGCGCGCGGCCGCGAGGGCGGCGAGATTCGCCAGCGACCCGCCGGGCACGAACTGGCCGCCCGCGGATTCCGGCAGGCCGCACCACTCGCGCAGCCAGCCGATGGCCTGCAGTTCCAGCGCAGCCGCGCCGGATCCCCCGAGCCAGGATCCGTTGAACGTGTTGAAGCCCGCGGCCAGCATGTCCGCCAGCGCGCTGATGTAACTCGCGGGCCCGGGCACGAAGGCGAAGAAGCGCGGATGCGCGAGGTTCATCTGGAAGGGAAAGAGGTCGCGGTCGAGGCGGGCGAGCAGCGCGGGAAAATCCGTGCCGGCGGCGGGGGCGGGACCGGAGAAGCGCGCCCGCAAGTCCGCGGGGGCGCCCTTACGGCCGGCGGGCTGCTCGTCCAGCGTCGAGAGGTGTTCAACCAGCCGGTCGATGACGCGGTACCCGAGGGCGCGCATTTCTTCCGCGGAGAGTGCGAGAGTTCCGTCCATGCTAGTCCTGGCGCGCGCGAGCGAGCGCGGCCTCCAGAGCCTCCTTCGTTAGAGTGGTGGAAATGAACAGTTCCTGGCGCGCGCCGGCGCTGAGCGCGATCGCTTTCCAGCCGTTGACGGTGGGTACCGTGACGCGGACCTCCACCGGGCCTTTGGCGTCGCGCACCTGCCGGATGACCCCCGGGATGACGGACCGGACCTCGGGGTTCCCGGCGAGCAACCGCTCCAGCATTTTGCGGACGCCGTCGATGATGGAGTGCTCGATCTTGAGCTTGCCCTGCACCTTGCGCAGCTTCATTTGAATCGCTTGCGGTACTGGAAGAAGAGTCCGATGACGCCGGTCTCTTCGCGGACGGCGAGCACGCTCCATTCCTTGTTCAGGTCCCATTGCACGCGGACGTTCTGCTCTTGGGTGCGGGTGAGGTTGGTGATGTAGGTGACGGTGATGTCCTTGGAGAGCTGCTGCTCCAGGGTGAGGCGCGCTTGCGGCAGGTTCTCGATGCCATTCAGGCTGGGGTCGATCTTGACCCGAGTGATGCCGAAGAAGCGTTGGAGGCGGCTGCCAAGCTGGGCGGAGACGGCTTCCGAGATGACGGAAGCGCCGAGCTGGGCGGAGGCGTTCGGATTGGCGGGATTGGTGAGACGGCCGGTGGCGGCGCCCGGGTCCCGGCCCACGGCGAGCAGGGAGATGATCTCCTGGGTTTGCAGTGGCGGGTCAGAACGGTAGGTGACGTCCACTTTGCTGGGAGTGCCGGCGAAGGCGATGTTGACGGTGATGCCGCGGGCGCGGGTTTCGAGGTCGAGGTCGAAGACGGGCTCGATCTTCTGGGGATTCAGGAAGCGGATCTCGCCGCGGTTGACGGAGTAGCGCGTGCCGAGCACCTGCACCTCGCCCTGGTTGACGGAGATGGTGCCAAGGAGCACGGGGCGCAGGGCGGAGCCGCGGAGGTGCAGGTCCGCTTCGGCGAGGATGTCGCGGGTGAGGGAGGTCTGCACCTGGAGACCGGGGTCGTTATTGATCTGGACGTCGAGCTGCATGCCGCGCAGGTACTCGTTGGAGGCCGCCGGAGCCTGTCCGGGGCGGATGCTCTGGGTGAAGAACTCCGCCAGATCGGCGCGGGGCGTGAAAGAAGCGCGGACGACGTTGACCGAACCGGTGAGCAGGCTGCGCTGGGAAGTGCCGGACAGACTGAGGTCGGAATTGAAGACGAAGCTGAAATCGCGCGGATAGCGGACGCGGACCTGCCGGGCCTGCGCCTGGACGCGGTAGACGAGCGCGCTGGTGCTGAGCCCCACAAAGCCGGAGAAAGCGATGCGGCCGCCGCCGGTTTCCGCCACCAGGGACTCGATGGTGGCGCGGGTCTGGTCGAAGTTGACGACGCCGCTCGCGTTGTCGATGCCGTTCGGGAGGTCGGCGAGGTACAGCGAGGCGTTCTTGAGTTCCAGGCGGCCGGAGAGCTTCGGCTGTTCGAGGGAGCCGCGCATCACGGCCTGGACGGTGGCGCGGCCCTGCGCGAGCAAATCGGGGTTCAGGAGCTGGAGGATGCCGAGGTTGATGCCGCCCTGGACGCGGAGGTCCGAGGGCGTGGCGTTCGAGAAGCTCAGGAGTCCCGTGGCCTGGATTTCGGTGTCGCGGGCCTGGAACCGGGCGCCGGTGATGCGCGCTCCCGAGGAGGAAAGCTCGACGGTCACGGGGCCGGCGTTCTTGAGGGCGAGGTCGGCGGAACGGACCCCGAGGCGCAGCATTTGCTCGGGGGGCGGCACCACCTCGATGCGGTCCAGGGTGACCTGGGCGCGCAGCGAAGCGAGGTCATCCAGCGAACCGCGGATTTCGGCAGCGCCCTGGAGAAAGCCGGGCGGGGGATCGTCCTTGGTTTCGCCCGCGGTGGCGATACGCTGGGCCTCGCGGAAGGTGAGCGGCGAGAACACGATCTTCGCGGCGCCGTTGCGCTCGCCGGCGAGCGACCAGAGGCCGCTGCCGGAGAGGCGGGAGTCGCCGGCGGCGCCGGAGAAATCAAAGGTCAACTGCTGGTTCTGGCTGCGCGCGGTTACCGCGAGCCGCCCCACCGGCTGATTCTTCCGGCGGAGCTGCTCGGCGGCGCCGGAGCCATCGAGTTCCTCGAGCTGGACCTTGCCGCCGGCGAGGCGGAGACGTCCGGTGGCCTTCAGGGAGAGCAGCGCGTTCCAGCCCGCGGTTTCGCCGCGCAGGGGATCGATGGCGTCGAGCGGCAGGCCGGCGAGGTCCACCTGGAGGCGCGCCGTGCCGTCGCGGAGCTGGCCGGATACATGGCGGTACACGCCGGATCCGGTGACGCGGGCGGCGCCGCGCGCGGCGTCCAGGCGGTCGAGGGTGAACTCGGGCGCGGCATAGCGGAAGCGCGCGGTGGCGCTGTCCACGACCTGTCCGGCGAGGTTGAGGGTGCGGCCTTCGAGGACGCCGCGGATCTGCGGCTCCCGCGCGGGACCCTTGACGATGGCCTCGCCGGAGACGGCTCCCGTACCGGCGAAGCCGAACTGGGCGTCGCGGAGCAGGGCCGCGAGGTCCCCGCCACGGAAGCGGAACGCAGCATCCACGGTGCCCGCGGGCAGGCCCCAGTCCTGAAACGCTGCCGCGCCCTCGCCCTCGACCACGAGGTTGCCACGGCGCAGCGAGGCGGCCGACAACTGCAGGCGGGACGCGTCGAGTTCCACGCGGGCGGAGGCCGCGTCCAGCTTGAAGCCCTGGTATTCGATGCCGGCGCCGCGCACGCGGGCGGAGATACGAGGGTCCCGCAGCGGGCCGTTCACCGAGCCTTCCGCTTCGCCGGCGGCGGCGGGAAGCTGCACGGGGTCGCCGAAGCGGGCGATCCAAGGCTCCATTTCGCGGAGGTTGGAGGTCCGCAGGCGCACGGTGAGCGAATCGCCCACCACGCCGCCGGCCTCGATGCGGGAGCGCGGGGTTGTGAGCACGGCATCGGCGATCTCGATTTTGGCGCCGGGCAAAGCGAAGGCCAGCCGGGCTTCGCCGGAAACGGCCGGACCGTCGCCCAGCGGCGCGAGCGTCACGTCGGCGGACGCCTGGAACGCGACGGGTTCTTTCTCGCGGGGGAAGTTGCCGCGCAGGCGGAGGGGGCCGGCGGCGGCGGCGTCCCAAGGGAGCGGGGCGAGGCGCGCGATGCGCACGGCTTCGTGCACGGGGAAGGCCTCGAGCGCGCCGGTGACCTCGTAAGTTCGCCAGTCGCGGATGAGGGCGTCGCCGCGGAAGACCCCGCCGTCAATGGCGGCGCGCATCCCAGTGACTTTCACCTCATGCAGGCCGGCGGTGACGGCGCCCTGCAGGTCCGCGCGGCGAACCTCGGCCTCGGGCAGGTCGAGCGCCAGGCCCCGGGCGTCGAGCGCGCCGGTGAAGGAATAGTCGAAGGACGGCAGGAACGAGACGCGCGTCTCGCCCTCCAGCTTCGCCGTGCCGCGCGGGGCCAGCGGCAGCCGGAAGATGGGCTGCAGGTCCCGCAGGTCCAGTTGGGCGCGGGTGGCGAAGCGGCCGCGCGGCGCGCGCAAGGCGGTCAATTCGCCGGTGAGGCGCACCGGGGAGCGGCCGAGCTGGAGGTCGAGCTTCGGGAAGAGGATGCGGTCCTTTTCGAGGGCCAGCTCGGCATCGAGCGTGAAGATCATGGGCAGGAACTTCGCGGTGGTGAACTCCAGGGCGCGGGCGGCCAGCGTGCCGCGGTAACGGGGACCTTGCGTCTCGTAATCGAGCCCGATGCGGATTCCGTTCGCGCGGATGGCGAGCGGAACGCGGCGCTGGTCGAATTCCACCCAGCCGTCCTTGATTTCCAGCCGGTTGGCGGAGAGGCGGAGCAACTGCTCCGGCCAGGGGCGGCCCTGGCTCGGGACTTGGGGGCGCGGGAGGTTGGAGGTCCCGTCCGGGTAGTTGACGATGCGGAGGCGCGGCGCCTCGACGGTGATGGCGGTGACGTCGATATCGCGGCGGAGGAGCGAGAGGATCTTGAGGTCCACGCTGACGCGGGCGGTGCGGAGCAGCGGTTCTTCGCCGGCGGGTTCCAGGCCGTGCAGGACGAAGCCGTCGGCTTCGGCGTGGAGACGGCCCCAGTCGAAGCGAAAATCCGCGAGTTCGACGCGTCCGCCGGTGGCGCGTTCGGTGGCGGTGATGATGCGCCCGCGGACCTGGTCGCGGAACCAGGCGGTCCGCAGCACCAGCGCGGCGGCCCCGGCGAGGATGAGCGCCGCGACTCCGAAGAACGCCAGCGTCCAGAGGAACCTGCGGATCATGCGTCTCATCGGAACACCTGATCACGATAGCGGATGACGGCCTCGGTGCGGGCTTCGCCGAGGAAGCGCTCGAGCGCCAGGTTCACGCGCTCTTCCGTGAGCAGCCGTTCGAGGCCCGGCCGGGCTTCCTCGAACGAAGGCGGCTCGCGCTGCTGGCCGCGGCGGAAGTCGCGCGCGAAGGCGCGGTAGCGGGCCTCGAGATCGGCGTCCGCGATCTGCACGGCCGGACGAAACCGGAAGTCGATGAAGCGGAGCACGGTGGCCTGCCAGGCGAGGTACCGGGCCAGCAGGTCCTCGGTGAGCTGGTAGCGGGCCAGGTCGTCGAGGAAGGCCTGCCGGGAACCGGAACGGGCGGCTTCCGCCTCCAGCTCGGCCGCGACGTCGGCGGGGGTGGCGCGGGGCAGGCGGTTCAGGCGCATTTCGCGCTCCAGCAGCACCTGGTCCACGAGGCGGTCCGCCGCGGCGCGGCGCGCGGGTCCGGAGAAGCCGGCCGGCTGGCGGGCGAGGAAGGCCGTGAGGCGGATCGCCTCCAGCAGCTCCCGCTCCGTGATCGCGGTCTGATCGACGCTGACGGCCACGCGGTCGAGGGTTTGCGCGCCGGCGAGCACGGAGCCGAGGATCAGGAGGAGGGGTCGCATCAGTAGGTCTGCCCCAGGGCGAAGTGGAATTGGAACATGTTGACGCGCTGGTTCACGCGCTGTCCCTGTCCGCTGATCAGGTCCTCGAAGGTGCCGCGGAAGCCGAAGAAGCGGGGCGAGTTCGGGCTGTAGCTGACGTCGAAGCGCAGGGGGCCGATGGGCGTCTTGTAACGGACCCCCAGCCCGACACCATGCACCAGGTAATCGAAGTCGGCGAGATCGCGCTGGCGGAAGCGGAGGTTGACGGCCTGGAGCCGGGAGAAGACGTTGCCGGCATCCCAGAAGAGGACGCCGCCGAGGTTGTCGCCCAGGACCGGGTACCGGAGTTCGACGGAGTTCATGACCAGGGCCTGGCCGCCGAGCGGGAAGCCGGTGGTGGTGTCGCGCGGTCCGGCCTGATTTTCGGGGAACGCGCGGTGGATGGAGGCGCCACCCGAGAAGAAGCGTTCCGGGAGCGCGATGTCCGTGGGTCCGGCGGTGCGCTGCAGATGGCCGAACTGCGAGGTGCGGGCGAGGGTGAGATCCTTGCCGAGCCGGTGGTAGGTGGTGTTGCGCACCAGGATGCGCAGGAATTCGTTCTTGGAGGCGAGGACGCCGAGGGCGCTGGAGAAATCGAGCGTCGTGTAGCTGCCGCGGCGCGAGTTGGCGGGGTCGTCGCGTCGGTCCTGGATGAATGAGAAGCCGAGCAGTCCGGTCTGGGTGGGCTGGGAGAGCAGGGGAATCAGGCCGGGGGAGATCTTGAGGTCGCTGATGCGGACGCGGCGGAAGGTGACGCGGTACTGGGTGCTGACGGCCCGGGTCCAGCGCTGGCCCAACTGGACGGAGGCCTCCAGGCGCTGCGCGGCGTAGGTGCGGACGTCGAGGGAGCGGTCGTAGAGTCCGCTGACCACGAGGTTGAGGTTCTCGACCCCGCGGAATTGCGGCGCCAGGTAGCTGAGGACGGCGCGCTGCTGGACGTTGGAGACGCGGCCCAGCAGGCTGACGGTGTGGCCGACGCCGAAGACGTTCAGGCGGCTGACGCCGAGGTTGACGCGCGGGCTGAAGGTGGTGGCGCCGGCCGGCGAGTCGAAGCTGACCACGCCGCCGCCGAAGCGCCCCAGTTCCGCGCCGAAGCCGAAGTTAAAGGAGTACTTCTTGGCCTCTTCGAAATCGAACAGAACGTTGCGCCGCTCCTCCTGGCCGGCGGGATTCTGCAGGGCGGTCTGCGCGCGCGCGAAGATGCCGAGGTCATAGAGCCGGCGCTGGGCGGCGGTGAGGGCGGTGAGGGAAAGGGCCTCCCCGGGAAAGATGCGGATCTTTTCGAGGATGAAATCCCGGTCGGTGGCCGACAGGCCGCTGAGATAGAGGCCGCGGACGTACTGGCGCTCGCCGAGGGTCACCTCGAAACGGAGGTCGACTTCGCGGCGGACGGAATCTTCGCGGGTGTTCCAGTCGAAAGCGACGTTCGGGTAGCCGAGGTCGTAGAAGTAGCCGATGATGAAGTCGCGGTCGGCGATCACGTTCGCGAGGCTGTAGCTCTGTCCGCTGACGGAGCGGAGGCGGGACCGCAGTTCCGCTTCGGCCTCGGGGGGAACGCCTTCCATTTGGAAATTGGCCACCCGCCACTGCGGCCCCTCGACGATATCGATGGTGACGCCGAGCTGTCCGGGCTTGCCGCCGTAGTTCGTCTCCCGCCGCGCGGTCACTTGCGCCGCGCGGAAGCCGTTGGAGTGGTAGAGGTCGCGGATGGCCTCCAGGTCCTGTTCCAGCAGCCGCTCGCTGAACCGGCCGTTGCGATAGCGGATCCAGGTGGCCGGCAGAATCGAGATCCGCTCGCGGATGGTCTGACTGTCGAAGAAGCGGTTGCCGCGCAGGGCCAGGTGGGTGAGTTTCGAGCGCTGCCCCCGGTCGACGATGTACTCGATCACCTGGACGCCGCCGGTTTCGTCGCGGCGCTGGTAGTCCACGGACGATTCGAAGTAGCCCTGGCTGCGGAAGTACTCGGTGAGGTTGCGGCGGCCTTCGTTGAGCAGCGTGGCGTCGACGCTGCGTTCCTGATAGATGGGGAGCAGTTGCTTCAGGCGGCCGCCGGAGACGCGGGCGCCGGTGGTGCGCACGCGCACGACCGGCCCCGGGTCGATGCGCACGGCCGGCGTCATGCGGTTCTTCGCCTCGTCGTAATCGAGGCCGTCGAGGGAGACCCGGGCGAGCAGCCGGTCGCCTTTCTGGAGCGACAGGCGCATCCGCTCCAGGCCTTCCTGCAGGCGCTGCTGGGTGTACTCGCGAAACCCGAGCCCCGGGAGGCTGAACGGCCCGGCGCCGCGCAGCCAGCCGCTGGAACGGAGCAGCGCGTTGCGGGAGCGCGGAGAGGCGCCGGCGAGGGTGAGGCCGCCGAAATGGGCGCGCTTGCCGGACTGGACGTCGAAGCGGATCGCCGCTTCGCTGCGGGCGGGTATCAACTGCAGGTTTTGGGTGACCGACGCTTTCAGGAAGCCGGCGGCGCGGAGCGTGGACTGGAGGTTGCCGATGGCCGCCTCGATACCGGCGGGTGCGAACAACTCGCCCAGACGTAGCTTGGTGGAGGAAGCGAGGCTGGCCGGGGAGGGCGGTTCCGGCACGCCGTTGACCAGCACGGGACCGACGAAGTAAGCCGCTTCGGTGCGGATGATGACGTCCACCTCGCCCTGCTCCTCGCGCGAATCGATGACCACGTCCTCGTAGCGGCCGGTGGCAAAGAGCCGGCGGATGGTGTCCCGGACGGCGGCCTCGCGCAGCGGTTCTCCGGGCTGGAACGGGGCGAGCGCGCGGAGTTCGGCGTCGGAGAAGGGCTGGCCCGGGGGCTGGAAGGTCAACGAACGGATCCGCTTGCCCTCGGGAAAGTCCGCGGCGGCCAGCAAGCCCGCGGCCCCCAGGGCAAGCGCCATGCCGAAGACGCACCCGCGGAAGCAAAGCATCACGCCGTTTTCAATCATAGCTTGCGAGGTGCGGGGTTCCGTTACGATAGAGGCGCATGGACGTCTTCGAGGAGCGCTATTCGCGGCAGGTGCGCTTTGCGGGCCTGGGAGCGGAAGGCCAGCGCCGGCTGCGGGCGTCGCGCGTGGCGATCGCCGGGTGCGGGGCGCTGGGGACGCTGCAGGCGGCGGCCCTGGCCCGCGCCGGCGTCGGCTTCCTCCGGATCATCGATCGCGACTACGTCGAGCCGAGCAACCTTCAGCGGCAGTGGCTGTTCGAAGAGGCGGACGCGGCCGAGCGCGCCCCGAAGGCCGCGGCCGCGGCCCGCCGCCTGCGGTTGGCGAATTCGGACGTCACCTGCGAGGAGGCGGTGGCAGATCTGACGCCGGAGAACGCCGACGACCTGCTGGGGGACGTGGACCTGATTCTCGACGGCACGGACAACTTCGAGGCTCGCTACCTGATCAATGACTTCGCCGTAAGTCGAGACGTGCCCTGGATTTACGGCGCTGCCGTGGGAAGCTACGGCCTTACGCTGCCTGTCGCGCCGGGCCGGACCCCGTGCCTGAAGTGCGTCTATCCCACGCCGCCCGAGGGTCCGCAGCCGACCTGCGAAACCGCGGGGGTGCTGAACGCGATCACGGGGACCATCGCCGCGCTGCAGGCCGGCGACGCGCTGAAGATCCTGGGGGCGGGGCGCGATGCCGTGCGGGCGCGCATCACCACCGTGGATGTGTGGTCCGGCGAGGTGCGCCAGGTGGCGCTGGGCCAGCGCGATCCGGAATGCCCGTGCTGCGCCCGGCACGAGTTCCCGCACCTGGAGACCCGGGCGCGCGCGCCCATCAGCCTGTGCGGACGCAACTCGGTGCAGATCCACGAGCACCGGGGGAAGTTCGACCTGCGCGCGCTGGGCGACCGGCTGGCCGGCGTTGCGCCGGTGCGGATCACCGAGTTCGCCCTCCGCGCCAGCGTGGATCCCTATGAGCTGACGGTGTTCGCGGACGGCCGGGCGATCATCAAGGGCACCACCGACCCCGGGGTGGCGCGAAGCGTGTATGCCCGGTATGTCGGATAGCCTTCAGTACGCACGCTTGGCGCGGATGTTGTCCCGGATGTAGCGGAACAGGTTGCTGGAGGTCAGCATGCCGGTCGCGAACCAATCCTCCACGATGGAGGCCTGCTGCTCGGCGTTGTAGCTGGACCAGTCGTTGCCGGCAGTGTAACGATAGGCGGCGTTCTTGTGCTTGAACTGGCTGACCACCGAGTCGCAAATGTAATTGACCGGAGTGCCCCGGTATTCGCCCTGCCAGACGTGGGTTACCTCGTGGATCAGGAGGAGCTTGTAGCCGTTGGTCAGGTCCTGGTACGGGTCCGGGCCAACATGGATGATGTAGTGGCGTGGCTTCCGGGGATGCGGCACCGTGTAGGGCCGCTGGTTGAAACCGGTGCCGTTCGAGAGCCACACCCGGCCGTAGGGCACGGTGTCGTTGAAGACCTGCCGGGCGCACTGCGCCTCCCGGTCCGAAAGGAGCCGCTCCTGGTAAGCGGCGGCGTCATTTACCGCATTCTGGACGCGGTTGGTGACGTTCTGCACGAAACTGCCGAGAGACATAATGGCGATCCTCCTGCCGGAATACAGCGGAGGATCGCGGGCCGGGGGATCACCGGGGTTCGATAATCAGGCGGCGGAGCGTTCCGGTGAAGCGGTTCGGGACCCGGTAGCTCTCGGCCACCGGGGTGCCGGTGTCTTCGCCGACGTCGAAGGTCTCGTAGAACGAAACGAAATTCGGCATGGTGCGCTCGATGGCGCCCTCGGCTACCGGAGCGCCGTTGACGAACAGGCGTCCGGCGCCGCCGGCGCCGCGGCCGCCGTTCGAGGTGAAGTCGAACCGGATGGCCGCCGCGCCGGGCGGCAGCGGCCGGCTGCCGGCGATCGTGTAGCGCCACTTGTCGACCATGTTGTAGACGAACACCGGGCGCCCCTGGTCCAGCAGCAGGGCCCAGCCGCCGAACCGGCCGCCCTGCGTGGCGAGCACACCCTGGGCGCCGCCCGCCGGGATCTCGACCTCGGCGGTGATGGAGAACGAGCGGTTGCGGAGGTCCGGCGCGACGCCCTCGGGAAGTCCGGTGGTGCCCGGCAGGTAGGTGAACGACTTCCGGCCCTGGGCGGGGCCGGGGCGTGAGGCGAGGTCGAAGCGTTCCGAAGGCCGGTCGTCGAGCGGGAGGACCTCGTTGCGCGCGGCTTCCGCAAGGAAGGCGTCCTGCAGTTGCTTGAGCCGCTGGGGATACTGCGCGGCGACATCCTTGGACTGCGAGTAGTCCTCGGTGAGATGGTACAGCTCCCACTTGACGTCGTCCATGTCGGGCGTGAGCGGCGTCGGGATCCACGGAATCCGGCGCATGGTGGAGGCCATCCAGCCGTCCTGGTAGATCGCCCGGTTGCCGAACATCTCGAAGTACTGGGTGCGGCGGGTGCTGGACGCCTTGGCGTCGGCGAAGGAGTAGAGCATGCTCTTGCCGTCGAGGGGCATCTGCTCGACGCCCTGGACTGAGCGCGGGGTAGCGACACCGGCGGCTTCGAGGATGGTCGGCATCACGTCGATCACGTGGTGGAACTGCGGGCGGACGCCGCCGCGGTCCGTGATTCGCTTGGGCCACGAAACAATCAGGGGATTGCGGATGCCGCCCAGGTGAGACGCCACCTGCTTCATCCACGGGAACGGCGACGTGCCGGCCCAGGCCCAGCCCGCGGGATAGTGATTGAACACCGTCGGCCCGCCGAGTTCGTCCATGCGGCGGATCTCTTCCTGGATGTCCTCGGGGACGCGGTTGAAGTAGGCGTTCTCGTTGAGGCGGCCGATCAAGCCGCCTTCGGCGCTGGCGCCGTTGTCGCCCACGATGTAGATGACCAGCGTGTTGTCGAGTTCGCCGAGGGCGCCGATGGTCTCGACCAGGCGGCCGATCTCGTAGTCGGTTTGCGCCAGGAACCCGGCATAGACCTCCATCATGCGGGCGAAGAGCTTGCGCTGGTCCGCGGGCAGGGAGTCCCAGGCGGCCAGCTCCGCTGGCCGGGGGGTCAGCTCGGCGGTGGGGGGCACGACACCGAGTTGCTTCTGGCGCGCGAAGGTCCGGGCGCGCTCGGCGTCCCAGCCGTGGTCGAACTTGCCTTTGAACTTCTCGATCCACTCCTTCGGGACGTGGTGCGGGGCGTGCGCGGCGCCGGGCGCCACGTACAGGAAGAAGGGACGCGAGGGGTCCACGCCGCGTTGCGTCTTCAGCCAGCCGATGGCATGATCCACCATGTCGGTGGTGAAGTGATACCCGGCTTGCGGCGGCTTCGCGATGCGCCGGGTGTTCTCGACGAGCCCGGGATCCCACTGGCTGGTGTCGCCGCCCTGAAAGCCGTAGAAGTACTCGAAGCCGAGTCCGGTGGGCCAGCGGTCGAACGGACCCGTGGGACCCGCCTCCGAGATGGGCGTGTTGTGCCACTTGCCGAACGCCGCGGTGGCGTAGCCGTTGAGCCGCAGCACTTCGGCGACGCTGGCGGCGCTGCGCGGCCAAATGGACTGGTATCCCGGGAATCCGGTGGCGTACTCGGAGATCACCCCGAAGCTCATGCGGTGGTGGTTGCGTCCGGCAAGCAGCGCGGCGCGGGTCGGCGAGCACAGCGCGGTGGTATGGAACTGCGTGTAGCGGAGACCGCTTTGCGCCAGTTTCTCGATCGCCGGGGTCGGCACCGGGCCGCCGTAGGTGCTCACCTGGCCGTAGCCGACGTCGTCGAGCAGGACCAGCAGAACGTTGGGCGCGTCCTTAGGCGGCAGCGTCCGCGCTGGAAAGGAAGGCTTGGAGTCCTTCGCGGTCCGCCCGATCTCGCCCTGGTAGCGAGGCTCCGGCGGCGGCAGAACCTGCGCGAGAAGTCCGGTGGCGAGGAGCGGAACGAGCTTACGCATACGGAGCGCCATTGTTTCATGGCGGGTGGGGCACCGCAATGCTCCACTTGCGGGCGGCGGGACCTTGCCGCGGCGTCCGGTTGCCTTTAGGATTGTTCTCGTGCGGTTTCGGGACCGGCTGGAACGCGAGTTCGAGGAGCGGCGCGCGCGCAACGCGAAGTACTCGCTGCGGGCGTTCGCGGCGTTTCTGGGTACGGACCACGCCACGCTGGCGCAGGTGCTGCGCGGCGACCGGCCGGCGCCGGTACGCCACATCCGCGCGTGGGCGCGCAAGCTCGGCATGTCGCCGGAGGAGGCCAGCGTCTGGACGGCGTTGGCGCATGTCCCAGACGGCGCGACGCTGAGCCGGCAGAATCAGCTTCGCCATTGGACCGCGGAGGCGCTGGCGGTGGTCAGCGAGCCCGCGCACTGGGAGATTGTGCGGCGCTGCCGCGCGGGCGAGGCGCGGGATACGCGGTCGATCGCCGAGGCGACCGGGCTGGCGGTGGATGCTTTGAACGTCGCGCTGGCGCGCTTGTTGCGGGTAGGACTGGTGCAAGCGCCGGCCGGGGTCCCGTGGCGGGAAACCACCGGGTTGGCGCGCCTGACCGAGGCGGCGTTCCGGAGGCTGGCGCTGGCGCGGGTCCGCGAAAGGGCAGCCGAATCGCTGAAACGGGGGCAGTCCGGGGCAGGCCCCGTCCGGGAGGACCCCGGCCGCTATCTCATGGATTCTCTGTAACTTCCGGGTGTTCTTCCGATCGCGGCAAGCACCCCCGTCCGCCGTTTTTCGACTCAAAATCCGCCTCCAGAAAGGACCGTCGCTTGCCGAACCCCGTAACTCAATTCCAGATTCTCTCGAAGACTCCCGACGCGACCGCCGCCTTCTATGGCTCGCTGTTCGGGTGGAAGATCGACGCCAACAACCCGCTCGGCTATCGCCGCATCGACACCGGCTCCCCGGAGGGGATCCAGGGCGGTATCTGGCCAGCGCCGCCACAGGCGCCGGACTTCCTGCAGTTATTCATCACGGTCGAGAACGTCGCGGCCGCCGTCGGCCGGGCGGAGGAGCTGGGCGCGCGCGTGCTGATCCCGCCCACGGCACTGCCCGAGGGGGACGAGATGGCCGTGCTCCAGGATCCGCAGGGGATGTCGTTCGGGCTTTGGCGAGGAAGATAGGATGTCTTACTGCCGCGGCGGCAGGGTGTACTCGAACTCGTAGAAGTGTTTGCCGCCCTCGATGCGGATGGTCATGCGGCCCGCGATGCCTTCGAATCCGCCGGCCCCCGAGTCCGGAACCACGGTGACCGCCTGCTGCGGCTCGCCGCGGTTCATGGTCCCGGTATGTTGCAGGACGAAGCTGCCGGAGCGGTCCGCGATCTTGCCGGTGACCCGTTCCAGGGCGACGTAGCCCGCGGAGCCCTTCACCGGGGTCATAGCGCTGAGCATCTCCCCGCGGCTGGAGCCTTCGAGATCGCCCGCGAACTGCTTGTCGATGGTCAGGCGGCCGAGGCTGGGGTCCGCCGGGGTCTGAGGTGTGAGCTTGACTTCGAACGTGCCGGCGGCGCGCAGCATTTTCTGAACCCCTCTTTTCGGAACACCGGCGGGCGGCTGCCCGAACGCCAGCAAGGCGGCGAATACCAGGTAACGCACGTTTCGAGTGTCGCACTACTTGCGAACGAGCACTACCGGGGACTCGGCCGCGCCGTAGGCCTGGTCGAAGAATTTTTTCAGGTCGGCGTACTTCTCCACCGGAACCGTAGTGGCTGGCACCAGCAGCTTGCGCCGGAACACCAGGCCGTCGGCGGACGATTCCCAATTGGCTTCGAACGAGCCGAAGGCGGTCTGCAGCTTTACGGGATCCGGCACTTCGTCCACGGCGTAACCGGGCGGGAGCTTGACGTTGACCGTTTCGGCGAAGCTCTCGGAATCGAGCACCACCGGATGCTTGCGCTTAGGTTCGGTGAGGCGCAGGTTTTCGCGCTGCCGCAGGATGCCGGCGCGGAACATCATCAGCCGCGGTTGCGGGGCCTGGGCGAAGCGCGGGGATGCGAATCCGGCCTTCAGCCGGAACTCGCCGGTGGCGGCGTCATCGCTCACCTCGAGCTTGTCGAGCTTGCCTCCGGGCAGGCTGTAGGTGATCCAGCGTTCGAGACGAGCCTGGTAGTCCACGCCGGAGAGCGCCCGCCGGGCGCCGCGCGCGGACGCCGCCGCCTCACCGCCGCGCCGTTCTTCGACCGTGCCGGAGACGGAGCCGTCGGAGAGGATCGCGGCTTGTGTGGTGCGTTCAAAGAGGATTCCCGCGGGGGGCGTGATCGGCATGCGGACCAGCCCGCCGTCGCCGCCCGCGACCACCAGGGCCAGGCTGGCTTGCTCGTGCGGCGGCAGCAGGCCGAGCGGAACATCGGGATCCGTGGGATCGAAGAACAGCAGCCGCCCGAGCGCCGGATGCTTCACGATTGCCGGAGCGTCGGTTGCGTCGCCGACTTTGATCGCCAGAATGGCGTGGTTGAACTGCTGCGGCGAGGGCCAGTTCTCGCGGACATACAGCCGGTCGCCGGAGTAGATCGAAACCGGGTAGGACTGGATCCCGAGGGACTTGAGCAGCGATCGCATCAGGTTGGCCTTATCCTTGCAGTCGCCGTACATTTTCTTGAAGACCTCGGCGGCGGCGTGCGGCCGGTATCCGCCGCCGCGGCCGATGCCGGTCTGGATGGAGACGTAGTTGACGCTTTGCGCGAAGCGGCCGAGCGCGCGGAGCTTGTCGAGTTCCGTGGCGGCGCCCTGGGTGAGTTCGCGGGCTTTGGCGGAGATGGAAGCGTCCGGCTCCGCCTGGGGGTCGTTCAGCTCGGTGAGCCAAGTGGAGACGTCGGTCCAGCTCGCAAAGGTCTTGCCGGCGGCCGGGCGCGCGCCCGACTGCGGAAAACAGCTCACGGCGATCCGAGGGCTGAGGGAACTCACGGGCGGCGCGGCCTCCTCGTCCTCCAAATACGGGAGGTTTTCCAGCTGCCAGGTGTAGGTGGAGCCGCTGACCGCGGGCTCCATCGGGGCATGGTTCAGGGTGATCGCTTCCGCGCGCCAGTCGGCGGGCACCGTGATGGTGAACCGGGAGGTCTGTACCGGCAGACGGACCTGGAACAGCCACTCGAACTGGGTGAAGACGGTCCGGCGCTCGGAGGTCGCCTCGAAGCCGAAGACGGCGCCCGCGTCGGCGTCCCGCTGGGCCAACACGCGGCGCGCGCGGACTTCGTTGAAGATGTCGTTATCCACCAGCGCCGTGTCGAGGATCTCCTCCTTGCCGTACTTCTTCACTTTGCCGGAGGGCTGGATCATCCACGCCTGGAAGTCACGGATCTTGCCGGAGTCGGTGTCGTAGGACTTGTACGCGGTGGCCGCTCCGGCGCCGTCGCGGTGCAGAATGCGGACGGCGAAGCGCGTCGTGCTCAGCGCGCGGCCGGTGTCTTCGAGCACCACCCGCTCCTCGTGGAGCAGCACCACAGCGTTGACCTTGGGCGGATAGGCCGGCACGGTCTTGCCCGCCAGCTCCTTGAGCCAGGCGGGGGCTTCGTCGGCGGCGCCGGCGACGCCGGCGCCGATGCAGAAGAGACTAACGAGCAGCCGGCTTGAGAGTGATTGCATGATTATCCTGCTCATGGATGAAATCGAAGATCTGCTTGAGGACCGGATAGGTCTTTACCGGGAACAAAACCTGGTTCTTGTCGCCGAACCGGAAATTGCGGAAGTAGTGGATCGTGCGGCCGTTTTCGGTTTGGGCGAGCCGGGTCTTGTATTCGCCGACTCCGCCGAGTTGGCTGCTGCCCGGAGCGCTCGGCTGGTCCAGGGCCCAGCCCTCCGGCAGCTCGATGGCCACTTCGTCGTCTTCGGCCCAGCCGTAGGCGAAGTAGACGTCGTGGGTGCGCTGCGTGGCCGCGAATTCCGCGGCGACATTGCGCTGGAAGAACGCCGGTTGCAGGAACAGGCGGCGGCCGGTGCGCTGGGCATAGCCCGGCACCTTGAGTTTGTAGGAAGCGGCGAAGGGCGCGCTATGGGAATCCAGGTTCTCGAGCTTGAGGTCGGTCACTTCGGCCGTGCTGAGGCGGCCCACCACGCCGTCCTTCCAGTCTTCGAGGCGTTGCGCTTCGTTCTTGCCGGCATAGCGGGCTTTCAAGCTCTGGGCCGCGTGGCCGGAGTACTCGATGCGGACGGAGCCTTCGAGGGTGCCGTCTTCGGACAGTTGCAATTTCGCGCGGCGCTTGCGCAGGGACCGCTCCGGGGATAGAGCCGGTGTCTGGACAAAGGTGCCCTCCTTGGCGTCGAGCATCAGCGCCATGACGCCCTCTTCCTGCCAGCGCAGCATGTCCTTTTCGAGGAAGGGCGTCCCCGGGTCGAAGAACCGCCACCGCTCGCCGCTCTTCACGGCGACGTTGTAGGTGCCGAGGAAGTAGCCGTTCGCGATCTGTTTCGGGTTGAAGAACGTGTCGCCGCGGTCGGCCACGCGGGTGAGATGGGTTTCGAAACCGGCGGCGCCGGCGAGCGCGGCGAACAGGAGTGCGATGTCGCGTCCCGTGCCCATGCCCTGCTTCAAAGTCTGGGAGGGTGACTTGTTCGGTTTCATCGCGTTCCGCTGCTCCGCAGTGACGCCGAACCCTTCCCACCACACGTTCTTGACCTTGGTGCGGCAATGATTATCGAGCTTGTCGAGTTTCTCGTCGGGCGTGGCCGCACCGGAGATCAACTCCGCAGCCAGCCGCTTGATATCGTCGTCGGCCTTGAGGTAGGGCTTCTCCTCGCTGTACCGCTCCTTCGCGTAGTCCTTCCAGTATTTCTCCGCCGTGGGACGCTGATCGTCAGAGTAAAAGAGCAGCAGCCAGGCCTTCACTTCATCCTCGGGCGGCATCCGCGGTTCCTCGCGATACGCGGGCATGTCGGTGAGGCTGAAGGAGTAGAAGCCGTCTTTCTCCTTGATAAAGGCCGGATTGGCGCAATTTCGCGGCAACCCGCGCATGCCGAACGGAAACTCAGGACCGGTGAGCGGCTTTATCGAATATTTCACCTGCCATACGGGGATGTCGCGCTGCAGGTACAGCCGGATGTAGTTGGCCCACGTGTCGCGCCGGGTTTCGCGCCAGCGAAATTCGACGAGATCGCCCGGCTCGACCCCCGGAAACGCAAAGGTCTTGCCTTTCAGCTTGGCGCCTTTGGTCTTCACCAGATCGCGCTCGAAGATCGACTCCTTGGGCACGTCCAGGATCTGGCCGTTCTGCTTGAGCGTGCGGCCGGCGACATCGGTGATCGACACTTTGTTGGCGGAGGCGATCTCCACCGTTCCCTGCGACTCCTTGCCTTGCGCCGAGTAGATCTTGATGCGGAGGTAGTGATTCAGGACGGTTTGGGGTTCACCGCCCGAGAAGCGGTCTTCCACGCGGACGTCCCAAAAGATCGCTTCCGCATCCGCCGCCGGATCTACTTTCGGAGTCTTTTGCGACAATTCACCCGGGGTTACGGGTTTCCAGTCAACCGCCGCGGCGAGCGGAAAGGTGTTGGCGAGCACCAGGAAAAAAATACCAGCCAGGGTGTTTTTGAAGCTCACACCCATATCGTATCTCCGGCTCGCCAGGATGCAAGAGGCCAAATGGCCCAGGACTCTTGCGCAATGTGGGGCCAATCACCCACAATTACACGGCAACTGTCCGTTCGCAGGTACACCCTTTCGGGGCGAACATCTGCCGAAGCTCAGTCCGGAAACTTCAAGGTCTCGATAATCAAACGGGTGACGCTTTTGCGCGCCGGGACCAGTTGCAGGCCCAACTGTTTCGCCACCGCGGTGCGAATCGACTCCTCGTTGCCTTCGCGCCAGTTCAATTCGAAGTCAAATCCTCCGGCGAGCGCGGTTTCGTTGCTCACCGGCTTGCGGAGCGTGCGCTCCAGGGAACTCGCCAGGAAGTTCATGTTCAATCCTTCCGCGTCGAGGCCGGACGGATTGCTGCGCGCGTGCGGCTTCGCGGCCTTGCTGGGGATCATCCGGTGCGGCTGACCGTCGATCGTCCGGAGCGCGAAGCCGTCGCCCGAAGTCTCGTCGAGACGGAAACGCAGGTCGAGCTTGCGGATCAGCGCATCGCGGAAAGCTTCACGAGCGGCCTTATCGCGCAAGCTGGTGCGGTAGGTCGCGTTCACGGCGGTGGCCAGGTTCGACGGTCCGGTGACCTGATATCCCTGGACGCCGAAGGCAACCGCAAGCACGTCGCGCAGCGGGATGCCTTCCATGACGAACTCGCCCGGATTGACATGCAGAATCGGGGCGCCGCTGGAGCCAGGCTCCAGGTGCAGATCCTGGGCGTTCGCGGCGGCCGCGAGCAGACAGACGAAGAGTAGCGGTTTCATGAGTCTCCTTAGTGAGTTACGGACTTACTGGTAGCGGAGCACGTGCGCCGGATCGACAGCCGCGGCGCGGCGCGCCGGCAGCCACATCGCTGTGAGCGCAACGATCGCAAGCAGGGCAACGCCCGCAGCGAGGGAGCCGGGATCCAACGCGGGGACCCCGAAGAGCCAGTTCGCGGCCACCCGCGCGGCGGCGTACGCCGCCGGGATGCCGAGGACGACGCCGGCGGCGAGGAGCTTCAGGCCGCCGGCGAGGACATCGCGGATCAGGCGGCCGCGGGTGGCGCCCAGCGCGGCGCGCACGGCGATTTCGCGGCGGCTTTGCGCGACCGTTTGGGCCACGACGCCGAAGACGCCGATCGCCGAGAGCGCCAGAGCGAGCGCAGCAAAGCCGCCCAGCGCGAGGGCCGAGAACCGGGCCGGCGCCGTCGCACTGCGAGCCACGGCGTCGAAAGACGATACCGAGAATACGCGGGCCTGCGCCAGCGCGCGCTCCAGTTCGTCCCGGCGGACGTTGTCGCGGCCGCGCAAATGGATCGCGACGGCGGCGGCGGGATTGTCGGCGAGCGGCGCGAGCACGAGCGGCAGGTCACTTTGGGTAGGGCTGAGGAACTTCCAGTTGCCCGTGACGCCTACGACCGGAACCGGGGGCTGGCCGGGCATGCGCCGCACGGTCTTGAGCAACGGGTCCTCACCGGGCCAATACTTGCGGGCGAAGGCTTCGTTGACGATCACCCCTTCGGCTCCGCGGGCGATCTCCGCGGCGGAGAAGTCCCGTCCGGCGCGGAGCGGGATCCCGAGGGCGGCGAGATAGCCGGGGGTCACCGCGAGGAAGTGGACCTGCCGTTCTTCGCCCGCCGCGTACTTGTAGCCCTCGACGATGAAGCTGCGGCGCGAGAAGCGGTCCGTGAGGGGCACGCGCAGCGCCAGGGCGGCGGTTTCGACTCCGGGGATGGCGGCGAGACGGGTGGTGCTTGCGGAGATCCACTGCCGCCAGGACTCCGGGGTGCGCCGCGAGGGGTCCACTTCGGCGCGGACCACGCTCTGCGCGCCCGGTGTGAAGCCGGTGGCGACGCGCTGCGTCCGGACGTAGCTGCGGGCGAGCATGGCGGCGACCACCAGCAGCACCAGCGACGCCGCGAACTGGCCGGCGACCAGCGCGCCGCTCCAGCGGGAGCGCGCCGAGCGGAACTCGAGGGCGGCGGCGTCGTCTTTCAGGGAGGGCAGCAGGGCCGCGCGGAACAGCCCGGCGGCCGGCGCCAGCCCCGCGAGAAGAGCGGTGGCCAGCACCAGCCCGGAGGCGAACAGCGATCCCCGCAGGCTGAGTTGGATGCCGCCGAGGGCGGATCCGCCGAGCAGTTCCGGGACGGCGGCCAGTAGCGGAACGATCCACCAGGTGAGCGCCCATCCCGACACGCCGCCCGCCAGCGCCAGCAGCGCGGCTTCGGCGAGCAACTGGCGCACCAGGCGCAGGCGGGCCGCGCCGAGAGCCAGCCGCACGGCGATCTCTTTCCGGCGCGTTTGTCCGCGCGCGAGCAGAACTCCGGCCACGTTCGCGCACAGCAGGATCTGGATCAGTCCGGTCAGCGCCAGTCCGAACAGCCCCAGGCGGAGGACGTTCGGGCGCTCGTCCGGGTCGAAACGCGCCTCGCGGCCGGGCACCAGCGTGAGGCGGCGGCCGCGGCCGAAGCGGTCGGTCCATTCGGGCGGATGCGCGGTGGCCAGCCGGCGCGCCAGCACGTCCAGTTCGCTTTGCGCGGCAGCCTCGGCGACGCCGGGCCGCAGCCGTCCGATCAACTGATAAGCCCGGTTGCCGCGGCGGGCGTTTTCCGGAATCGCCATCACCCGCCAGAGCTGCGGTTGCGCCTCGATGGTGGTTCCGGCGAAGCCCCGCGGGGCGATGCCGGTGACGGCGTAGGCCTTGCCGCCGAAGGACACGCTGCCGCCGAGCGCCCGCGGGGAGCCGCCGAAGCGACGCTGCCACAGCCCATAGCCGAGCAAGACCTCGGATTCGGCGGCGGGCAGCCGTCCCGCAAACGGGGTCAGGCCGACGGTGTCGAAATAGCGAGCGGTGACCGTCGCGACATCGAGACGTTCGGTCTCGCCGGCCGCTTCCACGGCCTGGGGAACCTCCGCGAATGCCGCGAGGCTTTCCCAGCTCCGGGTGCCCGCGGCGAGGTCCTGGAAGTCCGGCAGGGAAGACATGCCGTAGGTGGGACCGCTGCCGTCGCTGGTGTAGATGGCCGCGAAACTGGCCGGATCCCGCACCGGAGGGGCCTGCCACAGGACGGCGTCGAGCAGCGCGAACAGCGAAGTATTGAGGGCGATCCCGATGGCGAGGGCGGCGATGGTAACGGCGGTGACGCCGGGGTGCTTGGCGAGCAGCCGGACCCCGAGCCGCAGGTCCCCGGTTACGCCGTGCTGCAGGTCCGCCCAGCGGAGCCACGCGGCGTCGGCGAAGGCTCCGGCGGCGCGGCCCACTAGCGCGGCCTGGCCCGCCGGGGACCAGCGCCCCCACGCCGCCAGCTTTTCGGCCCGGTGCCGGATTTCGGCGTCCCATTCGGCCAGCCACTCCTGGCGGACCCCGCGCGGCACCAGGCGCGCGGCGGCCTGCACCAGCCATAAAGCCGCCGGATTACGCACGGGAGGTCCTCGCTTTCGGTTTCGCGGGAAGCGCGCGGCGCAGCACCTGGAACTTGCGCCGGGCCTCCGCCAGGTGCTGCTCGCCGAAGGCGTTGATGTTGTAGTAGCGCCGGGCCGGGCGATTCTCGGCGTGCGCGGCCTGTTCCTTTTCCCAGCGCGCCTCGACGAACCCTTCCTCCTCCAGGCGGCGCAACGCCGGATAGACGGTGCCGCTGGGAAGTCCGGTGATATCCATGATGTCGAAGCCATAGTGGTAGCCGCGCTCCAGGGCTTCCAGGATCATGGCGGTAGGCAGGGTGTGATTCATGTGGCTATGTAGGATTCTAGTGGCTCTGACGTAGAATCCTACATAGGGTTAGGCGGTTTCCTGGATTTCTTTCGCGACTTCCACGGGCAAGCGCAGCTCAGGCAAGCGCTCGCCGGCCCGCAACCCGGCAATCACCGGCACGAACCCTCCTATCAACCAGTTTCGGGACGGGCAGTTCAGCCAATCCGGCTCGTGGCACAATCAGACTTTGTTTAGCGGTTCCTACTCTGGCGCTGGCTTGCGGACCGTAGTGCTCGCAGGCCAGGGTTGCGCGATGAGCATCGCCTTGTTCGTCGCCGCAATCGTCTCGCTTCTGGTGTTCCGTTGGTTCCTGTTCGGCGCGGCCGGCTTGGCCGGTGCTTGGCTGGCGGGACGCGCACCCGGCATACTGTGGCCCGCGCGAGTGGCAACGACCTTCTTCGTCGCGGTCTTCCTATTGGCCTTCGCATTCGAACCGGGGAACCGGGTAGACGGCTTGTTCTGCATGAACTGCAGCACGGGCTCAGGGTTAGCGATGACCTTGCTGACTTTGCCCACCGGCTTCTGTGTAACCTTTCAAGTGGCTCTCGAGGCAGTTACCCGATATCGTCAGCGGCGTGGCAGCGACACGCACGGGGACTGATGATACAGTAGCCCGCGTGATGCTCCGGACCATATTCCTGTTGCCGATCCTCGCCGCCGCCCAGGACCTCGACGGCGAGAAGCTCTACAAACAGCGCTGCGGGCCCTGCCACGACGGACCCGAGCAGCCCCGGATGCCGCGCCTCAAGGACATGCGCGAGCGCGCGGCCGACGCCATTTTCCGCACCATCACCCAGGGGTCGATGATCGCGCAGGGCCTGGGCCTCAAGGACGGCGAGCGCCGCGCCATCGCCCGGTACGTTTCCGGCAAGGACCTGGCGATCAATCCCCCGCGCGGCGAATCCCGCGGTCTCTGCCAGAGCAAGCCGGCGCCGTTTGCTCCGGCGGCCGGCGACTGGATCGGCTGGAGCCCGGACCTGACGAACGCCCGTTACGTCGCCCGGCCCGGCTTCACCGTGGCCGACTTGCCGAAGCTCCAACTGAAGTGGGCCTTTGGCGTGCCGGATACCGACACCATGATGTCGCAGCCCACGGTGGCCGGCGGCCGGGTGTTCCTGGGCAGCGTGCCCGGACTGGTGTTCTCGCTGGACGCGGCCACCGGCTGCACTCACTGGACCTTCGAGGCGGCCGCGAGCGTCCGGCAGGCCGTCACGCTTGGCAAGGCCGGTGCGAAGTGGGCCGTTTACTTCGGCGACATCCTGGCGAACTTCTATGCCGTCGATGCCCTGACCGGCAAGCTGCTGTGGAAAGCCCGGCTCGACGACCACCCGGTCGCGCGCGCCACCGGCGGACCGCGGTATTACAACGGCCGCGTCTATGTCCCGCTGTCGAGCGTCGAGGAGCCGGCCGCCGGCGCGCCCAGCTACGAGTGCTGCACGTTTCGCGGCAGTCTTTCCGCCTTCGACGCGGCGACCGGCAAACGTTTGTGGAAGTCGTACACGATCCCCGACCCGCCCACGCCGTATCGCAAGAGCACCGCCGGGGTCCAGTTACATGGGCCGGCCGGAGCGGCGGTCTGGTCCTCGCCGACGCTGGACCTGAAGCGCAAGCTGATCTACGTCGCCACCGGCAACTCGTACACCAGCGTCGACACCAAGTACTCGGACGCGATCCTCGCCTTCGACCTCGACTCCGGCAGCCTGAAATGGGCCGTGCAGACCACGCCCGGCGACAACTTCAATAGCTGCCGCGGCAAGCCCGGCGAGAACAACTGCCCGGACAAGCGGGGTCCGGATTACGACTACGGGACGTCGCCGGTGTTGAAGACGCTGCCGGGCGGCAAGGACATTCTGATCGCCGCGCAGAAGTCCGCGGTGGTGTACGGGCTGGACCCGGACGACAAGGGCCGGATCCTGTGGGAACAGCGGGTGGGCGCGGGCAGCGCGCTGGGCGGCGTGGAATGGGGCCACGCGGTGGATGACGAAGCCGTCTACGCCGCCGTCTCGGACGTCTACGTGCGCACCAAGCGCCCGGGCGGGATCTCGGCGCTGAAGCTGGCGACGGGCGAGAAGCTGTGGTCCGCGGATCCGCCGGAATTGAACTGCGAAGCCGGTACCCGCGGGTGCAATTCGGCGCAGTCCGCAGCGGTGACGGTGATTCCGGGCGCGGTGTTCTCGGGCTCCATCGACGGGCACTTGCGGGCGTTCGATACGAAGACCGGCAAGATCCTGTGGGCCTACGATACGCGCCGGAAGTACGAGACGGTGAACGGGATCCCCGGTGAGGGCGGCTCGCTGGATTACGGCGGGCCGGTGTTCGTGCAGGGGCAGATGTTCGTGACGTCCGGCGCCGCGAAGTGGGCGGGCGCCGCGGGGAACGTCCTGCTGGTGTTCGAGGTTCCTCGTTAGGCCATCTGGCCCGAATAGCGGCGCAGGATCTGCGGCAGGCTGTTCGAGAAGGCGCTGCGGGCCAGCACCACGTCGCAACCCGCCTCCTGCGCCTTTTGCTTCAGCTCTCCCTGCACGTGCGAGAGGTAGCCGAGCAGGCTGATGGACCGGGTGTCGCCCGCCTTGAGCTGCTGGATCAGGCCGACCGGGTCCACGGCGGAGAAGTTGAGGTCCAGGATCAGCAGTTCGGGCTGCTGCTGCGCGGCCTGGTGGAGCGCGTCGGCCTGGGATTTCACGAACTTGAGGTCGAGGCCGGCGCGTTTGGCGGCTTCGTTGATCTTCACGGAGAAGAACAGATCTTCGACCACGGCAAGGACGGGCTTCTTGTCCGGCATAGGAATGAGGTTGTTGGAGATCGAACAGGGGAGGACACCCCGAGAATAGCACGAGCCCGGCGCGGTGGCGCCGGGCTCGCGGTAGGGGAGCGGCTGCAGCTAGAAGTCGAGCCGGACGCCAAGCTTGAAGAGGCGGGGCGCGACGATCACCGTGGGGCGGCCCCACGTTCCCAGGCTGGTACTGCCGGCGCTGCCAGGCGTCAAAGTCTCCAGTTGGGCCGTGGTGGTGTTGATGTTGCCGAGGTTGAAGATGTCGAGCTGCGGCTGCAGGCTCCAGCGCTCGCCGAACTTGAAGGCGCGGGAGAGCCGCATGTCGAACATGGCAACATCCGGCAGGCGCTTGCGGCCGCGGGGTGCGATATCGATGTTCTGGTTCCCGGCCACAAGGCCCGGGGTCACCATCTGGTAACGCACCGGGTAGCCGACGAAGAACTGGTAGTTGCCGCTGAAGTCGATCTTCCAGGGGAGCTGGTAAGAACCGGCCAGCTTGAACTGATAGGGGGTATCGGTGCCGACGCGGCCCCGGCGGTTGATGTCGAAGTTCGGGTTGTTGAAATCGTCGAAGCCGTAGACGAGGTCGCCGCGGAAGGCGCCGTAGTCGCGGCCGAAGGTCATGCCGCCGAACATCTGCCACTTGGCGGTGAAGCGCTTGGCGAAATTGATGTCAACGCCCTGGTAGGTGTTATCCAGGTCCTTGTAGTTGGTGACCAGGAAACGCTCCTGGTTCCGCAGGGCGGCAGGCAGGACGAAGGCGGTGATCGGCTGGCCGGTGAGCGGGTTGTTCACCGAGGTGGTCGTATAGGCCGAGCGGGGATTCAGCTCGTTCTGGCGGCCCATGTTGTTGCGCGAGTCGCGATACCAGCCCGTAATGTTGAGCAGCACGCCCGCGGGCAACTGCTGCTGCCAGCCGATCGAGTACTCCCAGTTGTGCGGCCGCTTGAGATCGGGATCGATCACCGCGTTCGTGATCGCGAACTGGGGCAGGGGGCCGAGTTCGCCGGCCTGGGGAATCCTGTCGCCGTTGGCGTCGGCCCAGGTGCGGTTCAAGCTGCGGAAGATGAACGGGTGGAAGGTAATGGGCAACTGGACGCCGATGTTCTGCAGGTACATGCTGGCGCTGGCCTTGATCACCGTCCGGCCCTTACCCGTGACGTCCCAGGCGAGGCCGAGGCGCGGCACGACGTTCTTGAAGTTCGGGACATTGTCGAGGCGGTCGATCTTGCGGGCCGGAACGAACGTGCCCGCCGCGGCTTCCTGCGCGGGGATAACGCCGTTGACCTTCTCGAAGCGCATGCCGAGGTTCAAAGTAAGGCCTTTGCGCACCTGCCAGGTGTCCTGGATGAAGAAAGCGAACTGGTTCAGGTTGGTCTTCTGCACCAGCGGCGTGTTGTAGACCACCACGAAGGCGGGGACGCCGTTGTTGAAGGTATAGGTGTTGTCCCCGTTGACCTTGTATTCCTGCGTGAAGCGGCTCCACATGAACTGCGTGCCGAACTTGAGGGTGTGGGAGCCGGCGCCGCGGAAGAAGTAGGCGGCGGAGCTGTCCCATGAGGTGCGCGAGTTCGGATTGGTGTAGTCGGAAGTCGCGGCGTTGATGCGGCTCTGCAACACCGAATCGGTGATCGAGATATCAGTGGGCTTCACGTCGGCCTGGTAGCGGAGCGGGAACTCGATCCAGGTATAGGCAAAGCCCGTGTCAATGACCCAGCGGGGCGACGGCGTGAACGTGTACTTCGCGTTCACGTTATGGCCGGGTTGATTCTGCACTGTGGACGCCTTGTCCTCGATGAAGAACGGCGGCGTGTCGCGCCGGTGGCCGCGGAACTTCTGATTGCGGTTGTAGTAGACCGATAGCCGGTTCTTGGTATTCATCTGGTAGGACACTTTGCCCATGACGTTCCAGATGTAGTTGTCGTCGATGGCCTGGGAGCCGTCGGGGTTGAAAGCATTCACCAGGTTGTTCACGCTCCAGCGGCGGAAGCTGCCGAACCACCACAGCTTGTCCTTGATCAGGGGACCGCCGACGTTGGCGTTGAAGTCGTAGATGTGCTCGATGGGATTGCCGGCGCGAGTCTTCGGGTTATCGCGGATCGCCGCGGGAACGGTGGCGAGCAACTGGTTGCGCAGGGTGGTGTCGACGTTCTGGCCCTGCAGAGCGTCGTTCGCGCCCGTGAAGAGGACGGTGCCGCGCAGTTTGTTGGAGCCGTCCTTGGTGACCATCGACATGTAGACGCCGCCCTGGGAGATCTCGGCGCTCTGCGCGCCGATCTGGTAGTTAACCTCCTGGAAGCTGCCGGCGTCGTAGTAGATGGCGGTGGCGCCGCCGGTGCCGCCGGGCCAGTTGACCTCGACGCCGTCGATCGCGAACTTCTTGTCGGAGTCGCGGGAGCCGTGAACCGTCAAGGAATACTGCTGCATGCCCTCCGTGCCGCCGACATCGAAGCGGCCGGGGGTGACGGCGGGCACCATGCGGGCCAGCACCCAGGGGTCCCGCGGGTTGGGGATCTTCTCGATGACGCTCTGCCCGGTAACCGTCTGGTTGGTGACGCTCTGGGTGTCGATCTGGATGGCGCCGGCTTCGACGGTGACGGACTCGCTGACCTGGCCGACGTCCATGGTGACGTTCAACTGGGCATCGAAGTTGGTGGTGATGGCCACCTTGTCGCGGATGGCGGTCTTGAAGCCGCTCTTCTCGTAGCGGATTTGGTATTCGCCGGGCGGCAGGCTGAGGAACTTGTATGCGCCGACGGAATCGGAGGTGACCTTGCGCGGCCCGCCGAGCAGCGTGGCGCCCGACAGCGTGATGGCGACGTCCGGAACGGCGGCGCCGCTCGAGTCGGTCACCGTTCCGGATACGGAGCCGACGATAATCTGCGCGACGGCCGAGGCTGGAACCAGGAGCGCGAGAGCGAGTACCACGCGGATGGTCTGAGCGAGCATGCGAATGTCCCTCCTATTGGAACCGTGGTATCAGAAGGGAGCACGAACGCAATGCCAACGGTATAGCCGGACCTCCCACCTGAGTTCTGATCATTTTAGTCCTCGCGGCGGCAATGTCAACCGCGACCGGGCCAGAAGCCGGGGCGGGCGGGGTGGAGCGGACTGCTATCGTGGAGACCTATGGATGAGGCGCGCGCCCTGCAGGACCCGTTGCGATTCCATCGCCGTGTGCCGCCCTGCGCGGTGGTGATCTTCGGCGCCAACGGCGATTTGACCAAGCGAAAACTGATCCCGGCGCTGTACCGGTTGGCCTATGAACGGCGGCTGCCCGCGTCGTTCGCGGTGATCGGAAACTCGCGGACAGAGATGTCCGACGAGCAGTACCGGGAGAAGATGCGCGAGAGCGTCGAGAAGTATCTGGAGAACTCGCCCTTCGACCCGGAGCTGTGGAAGAGCTTCGCCAACGAGCTGTACTACGTTCCCGGCGATCTCGGCGATCCGGAGATGTACCGCGCGCTGGCCGCGAAGCTCGACCAGATCGGCCTGAGCGAGCAGATCGACGGCAACGTCCTGTTCTACCTCTCCACGCAGCCGAGCTACTACGCGCCTACGGTGAAGCTGATGGGCGACGCCGGGCTCCACAAGGGCGCGGGCTGGCGCCGGTTAGTGGTGGAGAAGCCCTTCGGGCACGACGGCGCTTCCGCCCGGGAGCTCGACGACGCGATCCACAGCGTGTTCCGCGAGTCCGACGTCTACCGCATCGACCATTACCTGGGCAAAGAGACGGTGCAGAACATCCTGGCGTTCCGCTTCGGCAACGGGATCTTCGAGCCGGTTTGGAACCGCCGCTACATCAACAATGTCCAGATCACGGCCGCGGAGTCGATTGGTGTCGAAGGCCGCGGCGCGTATTACCAGGAGGCCGGCGCGCTGCGGGACATGATCCAGAATCACCTGTTGCAGGTGATGGCGACGGTGGCCATGGAGCCGCCCGCGGCGTTCGAGGCGGACGCGGTGCGCGACGAGCGCGCGAAGCTGCTGCGGTCCATCAAGATTCCAAAGGTGGAGGAAGTCCCGCAGTTCGCGGCGAAGGGTCAGTACGGGCGGGCGCTGGTGGGCGGGGCGGAGGTCCCCGGGTTCCGCGAGGAGGCCGGCGTGGATCCCGAGGCGCAGACCGATACCTACGCCGCCGTGACCTTCTTCGTCGAGAACTGGCGCTGGGGCGGCGTGCCGTTCTACGTGCGCAGCGGCAAGCGGTTGCCGAAGCGGGTGACGGACATCGCGATCCAGTTCAACGAAGCGCCGCACCTGCTCTTCGGCAACGAGGGCGGCGTGGGCCCGAACCTGCTGATCCTGCGGATCCAGCCGGAGGAGGGCGTCTCGCTGCGGTTCCTGTCGAAGCAGCCGGGCAGCGGCATGCACCTGCGTCCGGTATCGATGGACTTCAACTACGGGTCGAGCTTCGGGGAGCGGACGCCGCTGGCTTACGAGACGCTGCTGGTGGATGCGCTGGTGGGCGACGCCACGCTCTACACGCGGCAGGACATGGTGGAGGCGAGCTGGCGTGCCGTGGCCCCGATCATGGAGCACTGGGCGAACGAGAAGTTCGACTTTCCGAACTACGCGGCGGGCTCCTGGGGTCCGGAGATTTCGGACCAGATGCTGGCGCGGCGCGGTCACGTGTGGAGGAAAAGCTGATGCCGGCCGCGGTGATCCGTCCGGAGCAGATCCTCAGTGAGCTGCGCGAGCTGTGGGTGAATCTCGGCCAGGAGAAGCACCAGACGGGCGGCGTGCTGCGCGCCTGCGCCATGACGCTGGTGGTGGCCGCCGAGAACGACGCCGACGCGCTGAGCGCGTCCGAGACGCTGGGCGAGCTGATGCCGGTGCACCCGAGCCGGGCGATCGTGCTAAAGCTGGACGACGCGAACCCGGAGGCGCTGAGTTCGCGAGTGTTCGCGCAGTGCTGGATGCGCTTCGGCCAGCGGGAGCAGATCTGCTGCGAGCAGGTGGAGATCACGGCGGGCGCCGGGAGAATCGACGCGATCCCCGGCGTGGTGCTGGCGATCACAGCGCCGGACCTGCCGGTCGTGCTCTGGTGCCGTGGCCCGAAATGGGCGGCGCTGGCGGCGCATGCGGGGTTGCTCTCGCTCGCCGACAAGCTGATCCTGGATTCCGCGCGGAGTCCGCGGGCGGTGGACGCGCTGGAGACCCTGGAGACCTTCCACGCGCGGCAGCGGGTGGCGGATCTGAACTGGACGCGCCTCACCGGCTGGCGGGAAACCGTGGCGCGGATCTTCGCGAGCGGCGAATCCACGGTTCCCGCGGAGGCAGTGGAGCAGATCCGGTTGGAGCATCGCGGCGCGGCGCCCGGCACGGGCGCCTGGTATCTGGGGGCGTGGCTCGAGAACGCCTTTCCGCGGGCGCGGCTCACCTGGACGCCTTCAGGCGGCGCGCGCAACGCGATTACCTTCTCCGGCGACGGCATCGCGATCGAGATCGCGAGCCAGGACGGCGTGACGGCCGAGATTCGCGCGAACGGCCGGGTGTCGCATACGGTCTTCTCGCCGGATTCTGACGCCGTGCTGCTGCGCGAGGAGCTGTCGATCCTGGGTCGCGACGCGGTTTACGACGCGGCCCTGCCGCGGGCGCTGCGCCTGGCGCGGAGCGCGGCACGATGAGCGAACGCTACGTCCTGGAAAGCCCCGCGGCGGCGGCTGCGGCCTGCGGCGGCTATGTCCTGGAGCGGTTGGCGCACGCGGTGGCCGCGCGCGGCCGGGCGGCGCTGGCGATCTCCGGAGGCTCCAGCCCGCGGCCGATGTTCGAGGGCTGGGCCAGGTCCGGCTTCGACTGGAGCCGCGTGGACATCTACTGGGTGGATGAGCGCGGGGTGCCGCCGGACCACGCGCAGTCCAACTACCGGTTCGCGCGGGAGACGTTTCTGGACCCGGCCGGCGTGCCGGCGTCGTCGATCCACCGCATTGAGGCGGAGCTCGATCCACAAGAGGCCGCACAGCGCTACCGGGAGGCCGTTACCAAGGTGGATCGCTTCGACGTAATCCACCTCGGCGTCGGACCCGATGC
This sequence comes from uncultured Solibacteraceae bacterium, assembly GCA_964471915.1. Classification (GTDB taxonomy): domain Bacteria; phylum Acidobacteriota; class Terriglobia; order Bryobacterales; family Bryobacteraceae; genus JAIEPW01. The sequence goes on from CAYYID010000002.1 coordinate 100,734, forward strand.
CCATACCGCCAGCCTGTTCCCCGGCGAGCCGCTGATCGCGGACCGAGCGGGCGACGTGGCGGCGGTGTACGTGCCGAAGTTCTCGCAGTGGCGGATCACGCTGCTGCCGGCGCGGATCCTGGCGGCGGGGACCCTGGTGGTCCTCGCCGCCGGCGCGGACAAGGCGGGTGCGTTGCAGCAGGTGCTGGAGGGCCCGGAGGATCCCTTGACCTTTCCGGCGCAGATCCTGCGTCACGCGGAGGGCGAAGTCGCCTGGTTCCTCGACTCCGCGGCCGCCGGGCAGCTCAGCTCAGCAGCCGGCTAGCGGAAGTTGGCGCCGCCGCGTGCGGTACAGCAGCAGGAGCCCGAACCCGATCATGAGGTTCGTGGCGATCTCGGGAGTTTCCCCGCCGGGTTCCGGATCGCCGCCGCCGCCGGATTGGGACTGCGCGACTCCGTAGTGGAAGTTGTCGAGCATGATCTGGCTGTATGCGGGCGCCGGTCCAATGATGAAGACGTTGACATACTTGATGTCCGTGTCAGCAGTGGCCCCGAAGAATGTCAGCGTCTTGGTTCCGGGCGTGGTCACGGACGTGGTTCCTGTCAAGGTAATAGTGTTGCCCGAGAAATCGGTCAGGGTGATTCCGAGGACCAGCGCCTGGGCTGCCGTGTCGAGAAGGCCGCCGAGGTTCAAACCGATCGACGTGTAGCCCGCGGGAAGCGTAATCTGGATCTTCTGTTGGAAAGAACCGTTGACGTACCCCGGTCCCCGTAGGATGTTGCCGGAACCGAAATCGAAGACCGAGAGCACCGTCGGGTTCAGCACCGTTTGCGCGTACGCCGGAGAGTTGGTGTCGAAGCCTAGGAAATTGATGCCGCTGATCGTGAACCCAGCGCTGCTGGTGCTGTAGTTGTATCCCCCCGATGTGGAGACGGTGCTGAAGTCGACGATGTTGAAGCCGCTTTGGGTGGCGGAGACCCAGGCCGAGTAGTCGTTCAACCCGACCGCGCCTCCGAAGGCGGACCCTGCGCACAGGACCCAGGCAAGCACGGGCATGAAGTTCCGAAACATTTCTCTCGCTCCTTAGGAAACGCACTTCCGTTGACGGGAAGCGCCACCCGCCAGCCGTTCGGGCCGCGGCGGGCGATTTATTGTGCGGATACTAATCAGTCCGTTGGCGAGCCGGATTCTCTCCGGCGGTTTGGGTCCAGAATTGCCCGTACTCCGGCGGGAACGAAGGAAGGGAGAAGACGCGGCTCAGCGCGCCGCCAGGCTGGCGCGAATGCGGTCGCGGTACCAGACGGCCTTCGCGCGGATCGCCGCCGCGTCCAGGGTCAGCGCCTGCCGGTCCCGGACCACCTGGCGCCCGCGAATCACCACGTCCTTCACGTCGGACGCCTTCAGCGCGTACACCGCGTGCGACTCGACGTCGTAAAGCGGCGCCGCGTGCGCGGCGTCCAGCCGCACCGCGATGAAATCCGCGCTCTTGCCCGCTTCGAGCGACCCGATTTCTTTCTCCATGCCGAGCGCGCGCGCGCCGGTGATGGTCGCCATCTCGAGCATCTGCCGCGCGGTGACGGCGCGCGGATCCATGCGCGACACCTTCTGCAGCTTCGCCGCCAGGTCCATCTCCTCGAACAGGCTGGCGTCGTTGTTGGTGCCGGCGTACGCGTCGGTGCCGAGGCCCATGGCGATCCCCTTGGCGAGGATCTCCGGCACACGGGCGACGCCGCTGGCCAGCATCGCGTTGCTGGACGGGCAATGCGCTAGCCCGGTGCCGCGCTTCGCGAGGATTTCGAGGTCGGCGTCGTCCAGCCAGATGCCGTGCGCACCGAGCGTGCGCCCTTCCAGCGCGCCGATGGCCTCGAGCACGCGCACCGGCGACATGCCGCGCTTGTACTGCGCGTCGTCGCGCTCCTTCTTCGTCTCCGACAGGTGGATCAGCAACGGGACCTTGTACTTCGCGGCCAGGCGGCGGCTGGCGCGGATGGTCTCGTCGCGGTTCGTGTAAATGGCGTGCGGCGCGGGCGCCGGGACAATCAGTTCATCGCCCGCGAAGCGCTTGAGGAAAGCCTCGGCGCCCGCAAGGGCGGCTTCGACGGTCTTGTAATCGGGAGCGGGGAAGCCGATGATGGTTTGCCCCAGGACGCCGCGCATGCCCGCGGCCTTCGTTTCCTCGGCGATGGTGTCCTCGAAGTAGTACATGTCGGCGTACGTCGTGGTTCCCGCCAGCAGCATTTCGAGCACGGCCAGGCGCGTCCCCCAGCGGACGAACTCGCGGTCGACGTTCTTGGCTTCGGCCGGGAAGATGAAGTTCTCCAGCCAGTCCTGAAGCGTGCGATCGCCGGAAATGCCCCGCAGCAGGCTCATCGGGGCGTGCTGGTGCGTGTTGATCAGACCGGGCAGCAGGACGCACTCGGCGCACGGGACGACCTTGCCTTGGTACTTCGCGCGGATTTCCGCCGCCGGGCCGGCGGCCAGGATCCGGGATCCCTTGACGGCCACCGCGCCGTTTTCGATGACGCGGCGCGACGCGTCCATCGTGACCACGTAGCGACCGGTCCAGATGGAGTCGGCGGGCTCGGCGAAAGCGGCGAACGCCGCCAGCAGGAGACTACAGGAACGAATCATCGAAGGGCCTCGGGAAAATGTCTTTCAGACGCAGCGTTTCGGACGCGCCGGCCGGGTTCACCAGCGTGATCTCGAGGTCGCCGCAGAACTCCCACAGGATCTGGCGGCAGGCGCCGCATGGCGGGGTCAGCGTGGGCGCGTCGGCGGCGATCGCGATGCGGCGGAAGCGCCGGGCGCCTTCGCTGAGCGCCTTGAATACGGCGACGCGCTCCGCACACACCGTCAGCCCGTACGTGGCGTTCTCGACGTTCACGCCCGTGTGGATGCGCCCGGCGTCATCTTCCAGAGCCGCGCCGACGCGGAACTTGGAGTACGGCGCGTGCGCGTGCTCCCGCGCCGCGAGCGCGGCCTGGGCCAAGGTCATGGATTCCTGTGGCCTGTGCTGTTCGGGCATTCGCGTTCAGGATAGCTGGTTGGCGGGCCGCCGTTCATTCGAGATCGAAAAGCTGACGCAGAGCACTTCGGATACGCGCCAGGGCCGCGGGATCCAGCCGGGCAATCGGGCCGCTCACCAAACGCGAATTGTCGATGGAGCGGACCTGATCCAGCGTCACCGCGGAGTCCTTCTTAAGCGCGTCCTGGGCGGGAACGGGGACCTGAATCGGCTCGGCGCCAGCAACGGCGCGTGACGTCAGCGGAGCGATCAACGTAGAGGGGTGCCCCGCGTCCAGCAGGGCTTGGGATTGCAGGATCAGGACCGGACGGCGCTTGCCCGGTTCGGTTCCGGCCTTGACGCCGAGGTCCGCGATCCAGATTTCACCACGGTTCGGCAATCGGGTCTTCCTCGAAAACGGCGAACTCCGCATTCAGTCGGGCACTTTCCGCGCGAACCAGACGCGATGCCCGGGCCATCTGCCGGGCCTTGCGCTCCGCCGTGGCGCGTCGGTTCGCCTCTTCGAGCGCCAGCCGGATGTACTCCGCACGCGAGATCCCGCGCTCCCTGGCGAGTTCGCTGCTGGCCGCGAGAAGCTCGTCCGGTAGCTTTAGAGAGATTGCTTGCAAGGATATTCTTGCAAGGATATTATTGTTACATATCCTATGCGGATATTCCAAACTCCCAAAGCGGTGGCGAAAAGCGCTCGCTACACTGACCGGGGAGCAAGGACTATCAGACTTCCGCGGCTTTGCGTCATTCCCGCGATTCTGCTCGTCACCGGAGCCTGTGTCCGCCGGGAGGGACGGAACGCGGACTGCCGCTGGCCCGTCGAGTCACCGTTGGCGGCGGCCTCCGCCTGGCACCTGGCGTCCGACGCCGAACTGGCCGAGGATCTGGCGATCCGCTATGCGGACAAGCACCTTGGTTACGCGGAGGCGTATGTTCCGGAACGCGACCGCTGCCTCGGGACGCTGTTCGACGCAGCGGCCCTTGCACATGGCATCCCGGCCGAGCGAGTGGCGCGGGCCTTGGGCGCCAACCGTCCCGGGATCGATGCTGCGGTGAACTTGCCCTTTCTGCTGTTCAGCGGCGCAGTGGCCTGGCTCACGGCGCGCTGGGTCTGGCGACGCTATGCGCCGCGCGAAGGTTGGATGCCAGGCGCCGTCATGACGCTCTTCCTCGCGCTTTCGTTTGCGTTCGCCAGCGTCATGCTGGGCGAGTTGTGGTCGTGGTTTGTGGAGAGCTGGCGTCTCGACAATGGCCACATGAGTTACCGGGCGATCCGGCTGCCTTGGGCCCGGTATCGGACGGAGTTGTGGACCGGAATGCTCTTGCTCTTCATCGCGGTCGCGGCCTTTGCCGCCCGGCGCCGTCCCGCCGCCGCCTGATACTGCTTACGGCTCCGCTTCGTCGTCGCCCGCCGCGAACAGGTGCCGGAAGTACCGCTCCGGACTCTCCAGAAACCGCCGCGTCAACTGATAGTGCTCGGTCTCCCGATAGTCGACCGGACGGATCTCCTGCTCGCCGATCTCCAGCACCGTCGCGCCGGGATAGCTGAACAGGATCGGCGAATGCGTCGCGATCAGGAACTGCGCGTTCCCGCCCGCCTCGAGATCGTGGATCCGCGCCAGCAGCGCCAGTTGCCGCTGCGGCGACAGCGCGGCCTCCGGCTCGTCGAGAAGGAACAGCCCGGACCGGAACTTGTGCTGGAAGAGCGCGAGGAACGACTCGCCGTGCGACTGCTGCAGCAGCGACTTACCGCCGTAAGGATCGTAAGACTGTTTCGTATCGTCCTCGAACTGCAATTCGTCGACATAGGCCGCGAACCGGAAGAAGCTCTCGGCCCGGAGAAAGAATCCCTGCGCCGTCTTGCGCGGCCACGTGAGCGCCAACGCGCGGGCGAGCACCGACTCCTCGCTCTCGATCAGCACGCGCGAATGGTTCCGGTTGCCGCCCTCGCGGTGGAAGCCGCATTTGTCGGCGATCGCTTCGAGCAGCGTCGACTTGCCGGATCCGTTCTCGCCGATGAAGAACGTCACAGCCGTGGAGAACCGCAGCGAGAACGGCCGGGCGAACGCCGGGATCGTGAACGGAAACTCCCCCGGACGCCATTCTTCGGGTTTGGGGCTGAGCGCTTGCAGAAAAGGCGCGCCGGACATCGCTGCCTCTATGCTGGCAGCTTCGCGAGGATCGCGGTGAGCAGGCTGACCAGCGTCCCGCGGACCCGGGCGCCCGTCTCGAGAACTTCCTCGTGGTTAATCTTCTGCGGCAGCACGCCCGCGGCCATATTCGTCACGCAGGAAATTGCCAGGCACTTCATGCCCAGCCAGTTGGCGACGATCACTTCGGGCACCGTGGACATGCCCACCAGGTCCGCACCGATCGCCCGGAGGTAGCGGATTTCGGCGGGCGTCTCATAGCTGGGTCCGGTGAGCGCCGCGTAGACGCCTTCGGAAAGCTCCACGCCGAGTTCCCGGGCCGCGGAGAGCGCCAGGTCGCGATACGCGCTCGCATACGCCTCGCTCATGTCCGGAAAGCGGGGACCGAGAGCGTCGTCGTTCCGGCCGATCAGAGGATTCGTTCCTTGCAGGTTGATGTGATCGGTGATCAGGACCAGGCGTCCGGCGGCGTAGCTCAGATTGATGCCGCCCGCGGCGTTCGTGAAAATCACGTCGCGCACCCCGAGCGCGTGCAGCGCCCGGACTCCGAACGTCACGTCGCCCATCCCGGAGCCTTCGTAGAAGTGCGCACGGCCCGCCAGACACGCGACCGCGCGGCCACCGGCCTCCCCGATCACCAGTTGCCCCGCATGACCCACGGCGGTGGAGCGCGGCCAGCCCGGCAGCTCCGGATACGGAATGCGCACGGCGTTGCCGAGCGTGTCCGCGAACGCCCCCAGGCCGCTGCCCAGCACCACGGCGGCGCGCGGGCGCAGCGCGGTGCGTTCGTGAATCAGCGCGACGATTTCTTTCATAGCAGAATGCCGGCGATGCACGCGGACATGAAGTTCGCCATGGTTCCCGCGACTACGCTGCGCAGACCCAGCCGCGCCAGGTCCGAGCGCCGCGACGGCGCCAGGGCGCCGATGCCGCCGATCTGCATCGCGATGGAGCTGAGGTTCGCGAAGCCGCACAGCGCGTAAGTGGCGATGGTGAACGACTTGGGGTCCAGCGCATCCTTAATCTTGCCCAGGTCGATGAACGCGACGAATTCGTTCAAGATCAGCCGCGTGCCGAGCAACTGGCCGATGGCGTTCGCGTCCTTCCAGGTGACGCCCATCAGCCACGCAACCGGCGAGAAGATCCAGCCGAGGAATTGCTGCAGGGACTGCGGGAACCAGGCGGCCCAGCCGTGGACGCCGCGCATCAGGCCGTTGATCAGGGCGATGATCGCCAGGAACGCGATCAGCATGCCGACGATGTTGATCGCGAGATGCACGCCGTCGCTCGCGCCCCGCGCCGCCGCGTCGATGATGTTGACGCCCGGCTTCTCGACCTCGATCTTCACGTTGCCCCGCGTCACCGGCTCTTCCGTTTCCGGCACGATCATCTTCGCCAGCACGATCGTCGCCGGCGCGGTCATGATCACCGCCGTGAGCAGGTGCCGGATCTCGACGCCGGCCAGGATCACGTAGGCTGCCATCACGGAACCCGATACGTGCGCCATGCCCGACGTCATCACCGTGAACACTTCGCTGGTGGTCAGGCGGTCGAGGAACGGGCGAATAGTCAGCGGCGCTTCGGTCTGGCCCATAAAGATGCTTGCCGCGACGTTCGTGGACTCCGCACCCGAGGTCCCGAAGACCTTCAGCATCGCCACCGCCATGCCTCGCACCACCCATTGCATGATGCCCAGGTAATAGAAGATCGAGAACAGGCTGGCGATAAAGACCACGATCGGCATCACCTGGAAAGCGAAAATGACCCCGAAGGTGTCGTTCTTCACGCCGAGCTTGTCGCCGAAGACGAACTTGGATCCCTCGGCGGCGTACTCGAAGATGCTGGTGATGGCGCTGCTGGCGCCCTGGAAAACCTGGCCGAAATCGGTCCGCAGCACCAGAAATGCAAATGCGAACTGCAGCAACACGCCCCACAGCACCACACGCGGCTGAATCGACTTGCGGTTCGAAGAAAGCGCCCAGGCCAGCGCGAGGATTGCCGCGAGGCCCAGCAAGCCCGTGAAGCGTTGCATTCCGGGCAGTCTAGCATGGCGGCGCGGCCGCCTCCGGGCGCCGCTCGCGCGGTATCCTTGACTCACTCGATGGAACCCAAGGCTTACGATCTGGTGGTGCTCGGCTCCGGACCGGCCGGCGAGCACGGCGCCGCGACCGCGGCCGCCTTCGGCAAGCGAGTCGCGCTGGTCGAAAAGGACCCCGTGCTGGGCGGCGCTTCCACGAACACGGGAACCCTCCCCAGCAAGACATTCCGCGAAACGGCGCTGGCCCTGTCCGGCTTCCGGGCTCGCGAACTCTATGGCGTGGATCTGTCACTGCGGCGGGAGTGCACGATCTTCGACTTCATGCACCACGAGCAGAACGTCCGCCACGACGAGCAGAAACGTGTGTTCTCCGTCCTGGACCGCAACCAGGTGGAGCTGCTTAACGGCACGGCGAGCTTCGTGGATCCGCACACGCTGCGCGTGTCGGGCGGCGGCTCCGGGGAGCAGTTGCTGCGCGGCGAAAAGATCCTGATCGCGACCGGCTCGTCGCCGTTCCGGCCCCCGGGATTTGCGTTCGAACACCCGCGGATCCACGACTCCGACGAGATTCTGACGCTGGATCACCTGCCGGAGACCCTGGCCGTGATCGGCGCGGGCGTCATCGGCAGCGAGTACGCCTGCACCTTCGCCGCCATGGGCTGCAAGGTGAGCCTCATCGACGGGCGCGACTCGCTGATGCCGTTCCTGGACCGCGAGATCTCGGTGGGCCTGGAGTTCGCCATGCGGGAACTCGGCATCTGGTTCCATTGGGGCGAGCGCGTGCAGGAATGTACGGCGCGGTCCGACAACCGGATCCACCTCAAGACCGAAAAGGGGCTGGAGTTCCTGGTGGACGGCGTCCTGGTGGCCGCCGGCCGGACCTCCAACACGGCCAGCCTCAACCTGGCCGCCGCGGGCATTACGCCCGGAGCGCGGGGCTTGATCACGGTGGACGTCCACTTCCGCACCGCGGCGCCGCACGTTTACGCCGCGGGCGACGTGATCGGCTTTCCGGCCCTGGCCGCCACGAGCGCGGAACAGGCCCGCGTGGCCATGTCCCATGCCTTCGACACGAACTTTCAGACCGAGATGGCGCCGTTGCTCCCCACCGGGATCTACACCATCCCGGAGGTCAGCATGGTGGGCGAAACCGAAGAGCAGTTGCGCGAGAAAGGCATCGACTTCATCAGCGGGCGCGCCGACTACTTCGACCATCCCCGCGGCAAGATCATCGGCGACCGCACCGGATTCCTCAAGCTGCTCTTCGGCGCTGAGGACCTCAAACTGCTTGGCATCCACGTCATCGGCGACCACGCCACCGACCTGCTGCACGTCGGCATGATGGTGATGCTGGCCGGCGGCGGCGCGGAGACGATCAAGCGCGCCTGCTTTAACTACCCGACGCTCGGCGATCTCTACAAGTTCGCGACCTTCGACGCGCTGCGTAAGCGCGGCTTTTAGGCCGCCACCTTGGCGCGGTCGCGCGCATAGTGGCGGGCGGCGAGAGCGAACGGGATCACCGAGACCAGCCCGATCGCCGTCGAGATCAGCAGCCCCGCGTGCAGCGTCCAGTGATCGCCGATCCAGCCGGTGATCCACGGGCCGAGCCCCGTGCCGATCAGGTTGATGCACAGCAGCAGAAACGCGACGATCGTCGAGCGGATCTGCGCGGGCGCCAGGTCCTGCACGCAGGCGAACACCGGCCCGTACCAGCTCGTCGCCGACCAGCTCGAGCAGAACCAGCAGATGAAGAACAGCGGCGTCCCCGGCGCCAGCGTGTAGAAGCCGATCACCGCGGGATACAGCAGCAGAGACTTCACCACCAGAAACCACAGCCGTCCGCCGGCCCAGCGCTGCTGGCAACGGTCCGCAATGTAGCCGCCCAGCGACGTTCCCAGCAATCCGGCAATCGCGTACACCGTGCCGTTCCAATACGACGCGGTCTGGAACGGCACCTTGTTCTCCGTGGTCATCCAGGTGAGCACCAGACTTGAAGCGGAGGCGGCATAGTTGGCGAAGATTCCGCCCGTGATCACCAGCACCAGCGCCGGGGATTTACGGAGCGTCGCGAACAGCGTGGCGTAGATCTCGCGCACGGGCGTCGCCGTGTTCCGGACCTTCGCGGCCGGGGTCCGCGTTTCGCGCACCAGCAGGACCAGGGGCACGATCGCGATGCCCAGCGCGCCCAGGAAGTAGAAACAGGCTTCCCAGCCGTAGTGCGTCGCCATCCAGCCGGAGACGAAGAACCCCAGGCCCGACCCCAGCGGGATCCCCGCGTAGTAGACGCCCGACGCCCACGCGCGCCGCTTCTCCGGGAACACGTCGCCGAGCAGCGACAGCGCCGCCGGCGTCAGCGTCGCCTCCCCGACGCCCACCAGCGCCCGAGCGCCCGCCAGTTGCCAGAAGCTCTTCGCGGAGCCGGAGGCGGCCGTCAGCAGGCTCCATAGGAACAGGCCGCCGGCGATGAGCCGCGGGCGGTGGAACCGGTCCGCCGCGGTGCCCAGCACCAGCCCCATGGCGGTGTAGAAAACCACGAAGAGATAGCCGTACAGCAGGCCGATCTCGCCCCGCGACAGGCCCAGCGCCGACATCAGCTTCGGCGCCAGCGAGGGAATCAATTGCCGGTCGACGAAGTTCAGGATGTTCAGGAACAGCAGGAAGCCGAGCAGCGCGAACGCATACCGGCCGCCTACACGTTCCATACGATCGATTCGCCGTTCACCGGAATCGTCACCGGACCCCGGGTCTCCCACTTGGGAGCCATCAGCGTCGCCGCCCAGGCGTCGAGCTGCGTTCGCAGCTCTGCGAGCTTCTTCGGCTGTTTCTCGCTCAGGTCGTTCTTCTCGCCGAGATCGGACGCGAGATCGTACATCCGGTACTTGCCGCCGCCGATGTCGATCAACTTCCACTGGCCCACGCGCGCGGCGCGGTTCGGCCCGTTGCGCCAGAACAGCGTCTCATGCGGCGCACCCTTTTTCGCGCCCGTAAGGAACGGCATCAGGTCCACGCCGTCGCGATCCGCCGGCGCCGTGCCGCCGGCCAGTTTCACCAGCGTGGGCCAGAAGTCCATCGTGCTGGTAAGCCCGTCGAAGGTCTGGCCGGGTTTGATGCGGCCCTGCCAGTTGGCGATATACGGCACGCGGTGCCCGCCCTCGAAGAGCGTCAGCTTGGAGCCGTTCAGCGGCCCATTAGACCCGGCGCGCGTGTAGGTCGGGCAGCCGTTGTCAGAGGCGAAGAAGATCAGCGTGTCCTTTTCCAGGTTGTTCTTCTTCAAGGTCGCCAGGATTCTGCCGACGTTGTCGTCCAGCGCCGACGTCATCGCGGCCAGCATCCGGTGCCGCTCGTCCTTGATGGAGGCGAAGCGATCCAGGTACTTCGTGGTCGACTGCAGCGGATCGTGCACCGCGTTAAAAGGGAGGTACAAGAAAAACGGATTTGCCTTCTGCCGCTCGATGAACGCGACCGCCTCCCGGCCGAAAGCGTCCGTCAGGTATTCGTTCTCCTCCGTGCGCTCACGGCCGCGGAAGATCGGCTGGCGCCGCGTGGGCGGGAAGCCGCCCCCAGCTTCGTTGACCTTCACTTCGCTCATCGTGGGGGTCTGGGCCGTCGCGTACTGGTTCGCGCCGTGCAGGAATCCGAAATACTCGTCAAAACCCCGCTCCATCGGATGAAACTCGGGATTTCCACCCAGGTGCCACTTGCCGACCATCCCGGTGGCATAACCGGACTTCTTGAGCGTCTGCGGCAGCGTGATCTGGTCTAGCGGCAGGCCGAGATGCAGCTTCTCATCGCGCGCCGCCGGCCCGGTGTTGAACTCGAAGCCAAACCGCTGCTGGTAGCGGCCGGTCATCAGGCCCGCGCGCGACGGGCTGCATACGGGAGCCGTCGTATGCGCGTCCGTGAATCGGACGCCGCCTTTCGCCAGCCCGTCTATGTTGGGCGTCGGCACGTCCGGGGAGCCATAGCATCCGAGGTCGCCGTAACCGAGGTCGTCGGCCAGAATCACAATGAAATTGGGCTTGCGCGCCGCGCGCTGGCCGAGCAGCGCCGGGGCCCCCAGCAGTCCGGCGAGAGCTTCTCTACGGGTGAGCATCGAGGAGAAGACACCGCTGGGATGCCAGGAGTTACACGCTTCCTCCCGGCGGGATTGTGCGCTAGTATCCCCGCATGCCCTTGGACAACAACAACCTGAACATCGCCGGGCGCGGCCGGTCGAATCGCGAAGTGGTCCTCAACGAGATCAAGGAAGCCCGCCGGGAGCTGCAGAAGATCAGCCAGACCCTCCAGGTTCTGGAACAGATCGTCACCAGCAAGCCAGAAACTGGGGTTTTGAAAGTGGAGAACCGGATGGCGACCCCCCTGATCACTCTCGATCAGATCTGGCCGCTGACCGGGTGGATCCTCTCCCTGTACGAGAGCTTCTACATGATCGGCCGCATGGCCATCGGACGGGACTACGCGACCGGGGTCTCCAGCGAGTTCTCCAAACTGATCACCAACGTGAACGCCGTGTCCATCACCCTCGGCAAGTGACCCGGGACCTGCCGTTCAGAAATAGAGCTTCGCAGCCAGTTGCATCTCGCGCTTCGAGTTGCCCGCCTCGGCGACCCCGAACGTCCCGGTGCCGAGTACCGATCCCGGCAGCCCGAACTGCGGCGTATTCAGCGCGTTGAACGCTTCCCAGCGGAATTGCAGGCGATAGCGTTCCTTGAAGACGAAGTTCTTGAACAGTCCCGTGTCGAAGACGACGTTGCCCGGCCCGGTCATTACTGAGCGGGCCGAATTCCCCAGCGTATTCGGAGCCGGCAGCGCGAAGGCCGCGGGGTTGAACCACTGGGTCCCGCGCTGGCCGGCCGCGGGAGCGCCCTGCGCTCCATTCGCCAAATTTGGATCCCCCACCAGGTCCGCGCGCAGCACCCGCCCGGCGGCGGGGTCCCCCAGCCGCTGCGTGCCGTTCGCCACCGTGATCCCGAACGCCGGTCCGGTATTGAACGTCGCGATCGTCGAGATCTGCCACCCGCCCAGGAACCAGTCCGCCGGGCCCTTCCGGTTCATCCACCGCTTCCCGTTCCCCACCGGCAGGTCCCACACCGGACCCACCACCGCCCGGTGCGCGATGTGCCCCGCCGACAGCGCCCGCTCATTCCGCCGATTGTAGTAATCCTGGATCCCGTCGTTGTCTCCCAGGCTGGTCCCCGTGGCGTGGAAGGGATAGTTGTCGATCCACTTCGACCAGACGTAGGTCGCCAGCCAACTGATTCCGTTCGAGAATCGTTTCTCGCTCTTCAGCATCAGCGCGTGGTAGTTCGAAATCCCCCAGTTCGGCGCCTGCATCTCGACGTTCGCGCGCGCTCCCAGAAATTGCGTGAACGGCCGCCGGTCCCGCTCCGGGATGTCGGTGCGCGCGAGCAGGTTCGTCGGGATCCAGTTGATGTTCTGCGTGTCGCCGTTGCCCTGACGGGTTAGGTTTGCGGCATACGAGGCCTCGAACAGCACCCCTTTCCACTGGTGCTGCAGCGTGAGGTTGTACTGCAGCGAATACTGCGTCTTGCGGTTGCGGTCGAAGAACTGGATCGTCGAAGTCTCCCAGCGGGTCCCCAGGCTGCCGAACTCCGGCACCAGATCCGCCGGGGCCGGCAACTGCAGCGCGCCCGCCGGCACGCCTTGCCCCAGCGTGAACGGAACCGGGAAGCTGATCCGGGACTGCGCCTCCACCCCCGCGCGGGTCGTCTGAATCACCTGGCGGTCATAGGGATTGCCATAGATCACTCCGAAGCCCCCGCGGACCACGGTGTTGTTGCCGCCAAAAGGCTTGTAGGCGAAGCCAAAGCGTGGACCGAAGTTGTTCCGGTCGAAATTGAGCAGGTACTGGCCTTCGCCGTTCCGGTTCGGGAACGTCACCACGCCCGTCTGGCCGGCCCGGATCCCGCGTTGCCCGGCCAGCGGGTTGGGAGTCAACTGGTCGAAATTGTTCAGCCGCCCGTTCACCTCGAAGAACGGCGTCTCCAGTTCGTAACGGAGCCCGAACGTCAGCGTCAGCTTACGCGTCACCCGCCATTCGTCTTCCACGTACCCCGCGTAGTACCGGATCCGCCGGCCCGTGGGATCCGAGCCCCGGATGTCCACCGCCGTCGGCCGTCCCAGCAGGAAATCGGCGAAGGTCATCCCCGTGTTCGCGATCGCGGCTCCCGCGGCGTTCAAGCCCTGCGTGTACTGGGTCTGAAACGTGAACTGCCCCGACGAAGTGATCCGGTTCGTGTCGTTCCCCTGGTACCGCATGTGCTGGAAGCCGAACTTCGTCGTGTGCTTGCCGGTGACCTTGCTCAAGTCCGCCGACATTTCGTAGTTGTTGAACGCATAAAAGCGGAAGTGCGGGTTCGGGCGGCCCAGATTCGTCGTCGGCACCAGGCCGCTCGCCATCAGGAACCGCGGGAACGCTTCCTGCCCCACGCCGTTCAACCCGAGTTGCTTCGGCCATTCGCCGCCGAAACCCGGACCGAACGTGAAGGCCGCGCTGCGCGTGAAGCCGAACCGGCCGTTCAGAATAAAGGTCGGCGAGAACACATGATTCCCGTTCAGCACGGCGTTCTGGCGGCGGCTGTTGATGGTGGTCGCGAACGGATCCACGACGCCGAGTCCCTTGGTGCCGCCCACCGGGAACTGGTCCGGGGCGTTCAGGTAGTAGCGTCCGTATAGCTTCGTGCGGTCGTTCAGCGAGTGATCCACCCGGATGGTATGGCCGTCGATGATCGTCGGCGTCCGCGCGAACTCCTGCCAGTTGCCTTCCTGCGTGATGGGGTTGTCGGGACGCCGGTTCGGCGCTGGCAGCAGCGCCAGCACGCGCCGCACCACCGGGTCGATCCGGTCCGCCGGGATCACGTTGCCCGGAAACGGGTTCCGTTGCCCGTTCGCCGGGTCGTAGATCAGCAGCGGTTGCGCCACCGGACCCTGCGGCGTCGTTACCTGCCGCACCAGGTTCGAGAAATCGCCTCGCCGCCATTCCGCGAGCGGCAGCGTCAGCGTCCGCAGCGTTCCCCGAATGTCCTTGTACGACTCGTAGTTGTAGAAGAAAAACGTCCGGTCCTTCACGATCGGACCCCCGAACGTCCCGCCGAACTGGTTCCGCCGCAACGGCTGCCGCGCCGCCGCGTTCCAGCCGCGCGAGTCGAGCTTGTCGTTGCGCAGGAACTCATACAACGTCCCCCGGAACTGATTCGTCCCGGACCGGGTGATCGCGTTCACCACCCCCGCGTTCGACCTCCCGTACTGCGCCGAGTAACTGTTCGTCTCGACCTTGAACTCCTGAATCGCGTCCACTGAGGGCTGGAAGCTCACCGTCTGGATCGCAATGCCGCCGGAACTCGCGTTGGCGCCGTCGAGCATCGCGCCGGCCGAATTCCCCCGGCCCCCCGCAATGATCACGTTCGTGCCGACCAGAAACGCCCCCGGCGTCAGCCGGACCAGCGAGTACGTATTCCGCGAGCTGATCGGCATCTCGAGGATCTCTTTGTTCGAAACCGTATGCCCCACCGACCCGGACACCGTGTCCACCAGCGTCGCGTTCGCCGCCACCGACACGCTCTCCGTCACCGCGCCGACCTCCAGCCGCAAGTCGAGCACCTGCGTCTGGTTGATGTCGAGCTTGAACTGCGCCACCGTCAGCCGCTTGAACCCGGGGTGCTCCGCGGTCAGCTTGTACTCCCCCGGCAACACCTGCAGGATGGTGTAGCGGCCGGCCTCATCCGACGTCACCGCAGTTTCCACTCCGGTGCCGATGTTCTGCAGCCGGATCTGGACCCCGCCGACCACCGCCCCTTGCGGGTCGCTGACCGTGCCGCTTACCGAACTCAATTGGCCCTGGCCGAATACGGCCGTGGCCGCGAGCATGCCCAAAACCACGTAGCGCAGCTTCATGACACGACTCCCCAAAGCGCAGGGGATATCGACCGCATGGTCCCCTGGTCTTGAGGTGCCGGACACCGGTTAACGCGATTGCGTTACATGGTGCGAGGATCCGATTCGGGCGAGCCCCTGCCCCCCGCCACGGACCAGTCGGACTCGGCGGCCCGGACCTTCCCTGCGCTACGATGCCGGACAGCCATGTCCCGGACTGCGAAATCCCGGCTCATCACCATCGGACTCCTGGCCGCCGTCGCCGTCGTGGTCGCCGCCCGCCAGACCGACTGGCGGCAATGGTTCGCCCCGCCCGCCGAGCCTACCCCACAGGACGCCGTCTACCAGATGTTCGCCGCGGCCCAAAAAGGCGACGTCGCTGCCTACCGCAGGTACCTCACGGCACCCGCCGAAACCGACTTCAGCCGCGCCTTGCGCGAAGCCGGCGAGGCGCGCTTCGGCCAGGAACTCGCCCGCGCTAACATCCTGGTGAAAGGACTCGCCCTTAGCGACCTCGAGCCGCAGGGGCCGTTCCAGGTCCGGCTACGCGCCGAATATGTCTATGCCGACCGCAACGAAGTGCAATGGCTGGTGCTCGAAAAGCATCCCGGCGGATGGAAGGTAGCGGCCATAGAAAACGCCGAGCGGGTGAAAACCGCCACGCCCTACGCCACCGCGGTACAGTAGCCTCAGTGGCCCGCGGGCACCACGCCCGCCGCGATCTCCGGTTGGCGCTCCTTCACGAACCGCACCAGTCCGGACGCCAGCAGCAGGAACACACCCCCCGCCATCACCGCCGCCATCCGGTTGTTCCCCAGCACGCTCGACATCACCCAGCCGAAGCCAAGGGACGCCACGATCTCCGGCAGCACGATGAAGAAGTTGAAGATCCCCATGTACAGGCCCACCTTGCGCGCCGGCAACGCCCCGGCCAGGATCGCGTAGGGCATCGACAGGACGCTGGCCCAGGCGATGCCGACGCCCGTCATCGAAACCAGCAGCAGGTTCGGGTTCGTGATGATCGACACCGACAGCAGCCCCGCCGCGCCGCAGGCGAGGCATAGCGAGTGCGTCAGCCGCCGTCCCAGCGCCGCCGCGATCCGCGGCAGCGCGAAGCTGAACGCGAAGCACACCAGCGAATACATGGCGAAGCAGAGACCCGCCCAAGCCACGCCTTCCGCATACAACGGGGACTTTTCGTCCGGGGCGCCGAACACGTTCCGCGCCACCGCCACCGGGAAGTACAGCCACATGCAGAACAGGCCCAGCCACGTGGACATCTGCACCAGGGCCAGCCCCTTCATCGTGTCCGGCATCTCGCGGATCGCTTCGAGGATCTCGGCCGCCATGTTGCCTTCGCGCCGCGCCGGCACCTTCGCTTCCGGATCCGGCGGGTACTCCTTCGTGGTCACGATCGTGTACAGCACCGCCCCCAGAAACGCCGCGGCGCCGATATAGAACGACCACCGCACCGTTACCGGGATCCCCCCGCCCTCCGCCCGCACGCCGAACCAGTTCGTCATGATCCACGGCAGCGCGGACGCGACCACCGCGCCCAGCCCGATGAACAAAGCCTGCATTGCGAACCCGCGGTTGCGCTGGTGCTCCGGCAGCAGGTCCGCCACGAACGCCCGGAACGGCTCCATCGAGATATTGATGGACGCGTCCAGGATCCACAGGAGCCCCGCCGCCATCCACAGCGTCGACGAGTTCGGCATCAGCAGCAGCGCGGCGGAGCTGAGCAGCGCCCCCGCCAGAAAGTATGGACGCCGCCGCCCCAGCCGGCCCCAGGTCCGGTCACTCAGGTACCCGATCACCGGCTGCACCAGCAGTCCCGTCAGCGGCGCCGCCAGCCACAGGATCGGGATCTCGTCCGGCTTCGCCCCCAGGTATTCGTAGATGGCGCTCATGTTCGCCATCTGCAGCCCCCAGCCGAACTGGATCCCGAGGAAGCCGAAGCTCATGTTCCAGATCTGCCAGAAAGTCAGGGGCGGCTTGTGCACTTCGGTCACCTTGGTTTCCGAGTATAGACGGCGGCCGAGCGGGCGGGCAGCGTCACCCGCGCGCGGCCATTGACCATTTGCAGCGGCGCCGCGGGACCGATCTTCTGCTCGAACTCGCCCTCGGCTTCGAACTCCACCGTGGTCGCTTCCTTGCCATTGTGGAACACCGCGATCACCGTATCGGACGCCCTCCGCGCATACACCGCCGTCTCGGGACCCGTGTGCAGCAGCTCCGTGCGCCCCCGCCGCAGCGCCTCTGAGTCCCGCCGCAGGGCGATTAACTGCCGCACGTGCTCGAACACCCCGTTCTCCACCGCGGTCCGGCCCCCGCTCTCGAACGCGCTCCGCGCATCTTCCTTCCAGCCCCCCGGAAAGTCGCGGCGGTTGTCCGGATCCTCGCCGCCGGCCATCGCGACCTCGTCGCCGTAGTACACCAGCGGGATCCCGCGCGCCGTGAACAGGAACGTGTACGCCAGCTTCAGGCTCTCCGGCGTCGCGCCCGGTTCGCTCAGAAACCGCTTCACGTCGTGCAGCCCCACCAGCGTCACCAGCCGCGCCGGATCCGGGTAGAGCGAATCCTTGCCCAGCAGCCGCGCCAGGTCCCGCAGCGGCTGCCCCTCGGCGAACGTCTTTCGCAACTGGTACATCAGCGGGAAATCGAACAGGGACTCCATGCGCGAATCGATCCCGTCGAAGCGCTTCACCCCGCCCTGGAAGAAAGCCACCGTCGCCGCATCGCCGTCCAGCACCTCGCCCACCGTGTTCAACTTCGGGAACTCGCGCGCCAGTGCGCCGCGCCATTCCGCCCAGAACTCGCGCGCGGCGTAGGGCATCGTGTCCTGGCGGACGCCGTCCAGCCCCAGCACGCCCACCCACCACAGCGCGTTCTGGATCAGGTACCGGCGGCACTCGGGGTCGTTCTGATTCAGGTCCGGCAGGATGTTCACGAACCAGCCTTCCAGCGCGTTCCTCCGCGCCGCGGGGGTCGAGTTCGGGTCCATCTGCGTCCAATACTGCCAGTCGTTATTCCGATGCGCCGCCGGGGTGCCGTTGAACCACCCGGGCGCCGGCGCGTCCTTCGTCCACGGATGATACGGACCCGTGTGGTTCGCCACCTGGTCCTGGATCACCTTTATGCCGAGCGCGTGCGCCTGGTCCACCAGCTCACGGAGCTTTGCGAAAGTCCCGAAGTGCTCCTCCACGTCGTAGAAGTCGATCGCCCCGTATCCGTGGTAGTCGGTGATGTCTTCGTTGTCGTACCGCTCAATCTGGTTCAGCCCGTCGTTGTTGTCGTACCAGGGGTTCAACCACAACGCCGTCACTCCCAGACCCTTGAGATAGGGCAGGCGATCGATGATGCCCTGGAAGTCGCCGCCGTGGTAGTGGCGGCGCTTGATGCGGTCGTGCATCGGCTGGTCGTTCGCTTGATCGCCGTTGGCGAAACGATCCGGCATGATCAGGTACATCACGTCGTCGCTGGAGAAACCGGCGAAACCGCGCCCGCGGTCCAACGCCGGCAGGACTTCGAAGCTGGCCTTCGCAGTGCCGCCCGCGCCCGTCAGCCGCAGTTCGATCGCGCCCGCCTTCCGCACCGGCCGCAAGTCCAGATCGGCAAACGCGTACGTCCCGCGCTCGTTCACGGTCACGCGGCTGATCCGCGCGGCGGAACCGGGCGCGTCGATCCGCACGCCCCGCAGATTCTCCCCGCGGATCAGCAGCCGCACCGGGCTCCACGTCGATCCCAGCCACCAGCTCGGCGGGTCAACCTTCGTGGCGCGCGGGGCCTGCGCGTCGGCGCAGAGGACACCCACGGCAATGAGAGCTAGTACTCGCATGGTTTTGTCCCCTGGGAACCGAAGCTGGCCAGCCGCGGGGAAACTCCCTATGCCCCGGACGAGCCACCCTGAGCCCCCGCCGGTAGGCGGGGGCCAAAGTCCGCGGCGGGGGCCGGCGCGGTAGTGCTCCTTAGAAGAACAACCGCAGACCCAACTGGATCTGCCGGTTGGTCGCAAAGCGCGTGTTCGTGATCTGGCCGAACTGCCCGTTCCCGAGGTTGCCCTGCGGGTTCGAGAACTGCGGCGTGTTGGTCACGTTGAACACCTCGAACCGGAACTGCGCCTTGAACTGCTCGGTGACGCCGAAGTCCTTGAACAGCGACGCATCGAGTTGGTTCTGGCCGGGTCCGACCACGGCGTTCCGGGCCAGCGTTCCGGGCCGCTGCAGCACGCCATCGACGCGCGGAACTTCCCGGAACGCCGACCGCGTGATGTAGTTCGAGCTGCCTTCGTTCACCTGGATGGCCCCGATGATGTCGGGCCGGTTGTTGTTCGGATTGCCGTCCTGGGTGATGTTCACCGGCTGGCCGGACTGCCACAGCCAGATGCCGTTCAACTGCCAGCCGCCCACGATCAGATCCGCGGCGCGGGACATCTGGCCGCCAATCATCCGTCCCCGGCCGAACGGCAGCTCATAGAGGCCGCTCAGAATGAACCGGTGCCGGATGTCTAGGTTGCTCGACGCCCGTTCCAGTCCGAAGTTCCGGATATCGGCCGGCTGCACACCGTCGAACGAGCCCGCCCCGTCGTCGATCGCGTGCGCCCAGGTGTAGGCCGCCCGCATCGTGAAGCCCTTCTGGAAGCGGCGCTCCAACTGCGTCTGCAACCCGTGGTAGCTCGACGAGCCCCGCGTGTCCATCACGTTCACGTCGCCCAGGTTCGGGAACGCCCGCCGGCCGTTCGGCGCGTTGAACGCCTGCCGGTTCGCGTTGTAGTAGAACGCCAGGTTCCGCCCCGCTGTGCCGACGTAGCCGATGCTCGCCACCCAGTTCGACGGCAGCTCCTGTTGGATCTGCACGTTCCACTGGTGCACCATCGAGTTCCGGTTGCCCGGCAGCGCCGAGAACACCGTCACGCCCGTGGGCGCGTCCAGGTTCAGGCCCGTCAGGAACCCGAGCGGCAGCGGCGCGTTCGCCACCCGGTTGTCCAGGCTGCCCGTGTTGCTGGCGGTGCTGCGCGGCGCTTGTCCGCTCAGCGTGATCCGGTAGCCGTTGTCGAAGCGGAACGAGGAGAAGCCCGAGAACGGCGGGTTCTGCGCCAGTTGGTTATCGATGCCGCCGCGATCCACGAAGTAGAACAGGCCGTAGCCGCCGCGCAACACCGTCTTCGGCGTCAGGCTCCAGGCCATGCCGATGCGCGGCGCCCAGTTGTTCTTGTCCGTCTGGATGGTCGCGCTGCCGTTCCCGCTGGTCTGCGGCGTCAGCAACCGGCCGGACGCCAGGTCGAAGTTCGTCTGCCGGTCTGCCACTTCCGTGGGCCAGGTCAGCAGGTCGTACCGGATCCCGAAGTTCAGCGTCAGCCGCCGGTTCACGCGCCAGTCGTCCTGGAAGAAGAAGCCGTTCTCCCAGCTCCGCGTGCCCACCATGCCGAACGGAGGTCCGATCGTGTACTCGTTCACGAAGCCCGCCAGCAGGTCCGACTGCTCCCAACCCGTCGACCCCGGACCCTCGCCGTTGCCGAACAGGAAGAAGTAGCCCTTGCCGCGGTTCGGCCGGAACAGATTCACCTGCCGCCGGATGATGTTCGCGCCAAACCGGAAGTTGTGGGCGCCCTTGTTCCAGCTCAGCGTGTCGGCGAATTGCCAGGTGTTCTGCGGTACCAGGTACGGACCGAAGTCGCCTGTGTATTCCAATTGATTGTTGAACCCGCCGATCAGCGCGCCGCCGCCCAGCAGCGGGCTGGTGTTCGCGTTCACGATGCCGAGATCGGCCGAGATCGTCTGGTCCTGGAACGGGGGCGTGTAGCCATAGCGGATCCGCGTAAACGCTACTCGCGCTTCGTTCAACAAGGACGGGGTAAAGACGTGGGTCTCGCCGAGCACCGCCTGGTAGACACGGATCGGATTCGTACCGGAGCCGAAACCCGCCGGCAGGTCCGGCAGCCGCGACGTCGTGGTCTGGTCCACCTGGCTCTGGCTGTAACGCCCAAACAGCGTGTCCTTCTCGCTGATGTACCAGTCCGGCCGGATATCGAAGTCGTTATCGTTCTGCGTCTGCCGCCGGGCCGCAATGTAGTTCTGCGTCAGGCGTCCGCTCACGTTCGGTAGAGGGAAGGCGTTCAGGTAGTTCACCGCCGCGCGATTCCGCCGGTCGGCCGGGATCACGTTGTTCGCAAACGGCAGCCCGGTGATCAGGTCCCGGATCAGGATCGGCCGTCCCACGCCCGAGTTCGCGCCCGGCGTTAGCAGCTCGCCGAAATCGCCGTTGCGCATCCGCTGCGTCGGCACCGTCGCCTGGTCCACGCTCACCGGCTGCGTGCGGCGCAGCCCGTTGTAGCCGCCAAAAAAGAACAGCTTGTTCTTCACGATCCGCCCGCCGCCGTAGCCGCCGAACTGATTCCGCTGGAACTGCGCCAGGCGGTTGCGATCCACGCCCGGCTGGATGAACGTGAACGTCGGCAGCGCGTCCAGGTTGTCG
Organism: uncultured Solibacteraceae bacterium; assembly: GCA_964471915.1. GTDB lineage: Bacteria > Acidobacteriota > Terriglobia > Bryobacterales > Bryobacteraceae > JAIEPW01. Next base: position 122,285 of record CAYYID010000002.1, read on the forward strand.
TTGCGCAGGAACCAGTACGCCGCGCCGTGGAACTCGTTGGTGCCGCTCTTCGTGACGGCGTTGATGATGCCGCCGCCCGCGCGCCCGAACTCCGCCGGCGCCACCGAAGTCTGCACCCGGAACTCGGCCACGTTCTCCACGTTCGGGAACAGCGCGATCGTGTTCACCAGGCTCTCGTTGTTGTCCACGCCGTCCAGCAGGAAGCTGTTGGCCTGGGGCCGGAGGCCGTTCACCGACAGCGCCGCGCCGCCGGATCCGTTGTTCCGGAACGTCTCCGCGTCACCGCGCGCGCCCGTCGCCGCCCCGTCCACTACGCCGCGCGTCACGCCCGGCACCAGCGTCGCCAGTTGCGTGAAGTTGCGTCCGTTCAGCGGCAGCTCCACGATCGGCCTCGCCTGGACTACCGCGCCGATCGAGCTCGACGCGCTCTCCACCAACCCCGCCTCGGCGCTGACCACGATCGTCTCGCTGACCGACCCCGGCTCCAGCGTGAACGTCACATCCGCCACCTGCGCCACCTGGAGCGTAACCTCCTGGTTCACGGTCCGGAACTGGTCCTTCTTGACCTCGATCTTGTACCGCCCCGGCTTCAGCGCCGGCACGTCGAACGTGCCATCCGAACCAGACTCAGTGGTCGTGACCACATTCGTCGCGACATTCGTGATCGTGATCTTCGCTCCCGGGACAGCGCCGCCGGACTTATCGATCACGAAGCCGCCCAGCCGCGCCGTCTCAAACTGCGCCAGCGCGACTAGGGACAGCAACAAAGTTAATGACAGAATTTGGAGCAGACGCGCTCCGGCTCGGGTGAGGCCAGACATCTTCACAATTTCCCCCTTCAGTCGGACGACGGTGGATGGTGATCGCTCGGGCCGTCCTAACTTGTGGAAGCAGTGTGTTTCAGTTCAGCATCTAAAACAAGTTAGTGAATGGTATGATACGGCTACAGGGCTTGTTACTTCGTATTGTCAATAACTTAGATCGGTTGTTACTCGCATGAGGACAGTCAGAACCAGTCGCTGATGGGCGCCCTAACCCACATGGAACACCGGCAGATTGCGGATCAGTTGGATCGGATCTCTGCCAGTCCCGGACTCCAGAACGCCGAATCTTTACGAAACCTCTTACATTTCCTCGTCCACCACTCCCTAACGCACCCCCACGAGCCGCCCAAGGAGCACCAGATTGCGGTCGAGGTTTTCCACCGCTCCCCTGACTTCGACCCCCGGCTCGACTCCACGGTTCGCGTCCAGACCTCCCGCCTTCGGTCCAAACTGACCGAGTACTATTCCGGTCCGGGGGTAGATGACCCCGTCATATTCGAAGTTCCGAAGGGATCCTATACCGTCACCATGCGGGAGCGGAGCCTGCCCGCTCCCGCGGATTTGCCCACCCCGGCCCCACCCGCCCCGCCCGTGCCCAGCTCCCGCCTCTGGACCCTGGGCGCCGCCGCCCTGCTGATTCTCCTCACCGCCGTCGCGACCTGGACCCTGTCCCGCCGCCTCGCCCCCGTGGCCGCGTCCCCGGACCCCCAGCCGCCCTCCGCCCTCTCCACCCTCTGGAGCGGTATCCTCCGCAGCCCCGAAAAGCCGCTCGTCGTCTTCTCCAACGCCGAGTTCGTGGGACGGCCCGAAACCGGCCTCCGGTACCGGGAGCGCTCGCCCGCCGGCCCCCCCATCCTCGACCATTACACCGGCGTCGGCGAAGTGATGGCCATCCAGGAGCTTTCCCAACTCTTCGGCACGCTGGGACGCAAGTACGTCGTCAAGCGGAGCCGCCTCCTCAATTGGGACGACACCAAGAACCGCGACCTCATCTTCATCGGCTCGCCTTCGGAGAACCTCTCCCTCCGCGAGCTTCCGCTCGAACTGGATTTCCGGTTCGAGAAGGTCAAGGACGGCCCCCGCCAGGGCGACCTGGGGATCGCGAACCTGCACCCCCAGCCCGGCGAGCAAGCCCTCTACCTCGGCTCGAAGAACCTGCCCATTACCGAGGACTACGCCGTGGTGGCGCTGCTCCCAGGCCCCACGCAGCCGCAATGGGTGCTGCTGCTGGCAGGCACCACCACCTTCGGCACGCAGGCCGCCGCTGAATTCGTCTGCCGCGAAACCGGCGCCGCCGCCCTCCTCGCGCGCCTCGGCGGGCCGGCGCCGCAGGCCTTCACCGGACTGCTGGCCATCAAAATCAACGGCGGCGTGCCCGTCGAAACGAAACTGGTGGCCTTTCACAAGCTCCGCTGATACTTGACAGCACCGGCCCCGGTCGCAGAGCATCGAACATTGGTTCACGATCGGGAAGAGCAGCGCCGCCGCTTGCGGCAAACCCTCCGCGAGGACTTCGCGTTCCGCCGCGGCCATCCTCTGCCGCTCGGAGCCACCCTCTGGCGCGGCGGCGTCAACTTCTCCATCTTCTCCAGCCGCGCCTCCGCGGTCACCCTGGTCATCTTCCTGCCCGGCGAGCCTGAGAGCTTCCTCGAGTTTCCCCTGGATCCTCGCTACAACCGCACCGGCGACGTCTGGCACTGCTTTCTCGAAGGTCTCGACCCCGGGGTCCGCTATGGCTACCGCATGGCGCGGGATCCCAATCCGCAGCCCTGGCTCGACCGCTTCGACAGCTCCCTGGTCCTGCTCGATCCTTACGCGAAGTCCGTGGCCCGCGTGGACCGGCAGTGGCTGGCCGAGATCGTCGACGATACCTTCGACTGGGAGTACGACCAGCCCCTCAACATCCCGCTGCACCAGAGCCTCATCTATGAGCTGCACGTGCGCGGCTACACGCGCCACGCCTCGAGCGGCGTCGCCGCGCCCGGCACGTTCCTCGCGCTCACCGAGAAGATCCCGCATTTGCTCCGTCTCGGCGTCACCGCCGTGGAGCTGATGCCGGTCCACGAATTCGACGAGGTCTTCAACCGCTACCGCGATCCGCTCACCGGGTTGCCGCTCCGGAACTTCTGGGGCTACGATCCGCTCGCCTTCTTCGCGCCCAAGGCCTCGTACGCCAGCGGCAATCCGGTCACCGAGTTCAAGCAGATGGTGAAGGCCTTCCACGCCGCGGGCATCGAGGTGATCCTCGACGTGGTCTTCAACCACACCGGCGAACTCGACGCCGCGGGACCCACCGTGTCGTTCCGCGGCATCGACAACCAGGCCTATTACCTCGTGGACCCGCTCACCGGCGAGTACGCCAACTACTCCGGCTGCGGCAACACCGTAAACTGCAACGCTCCCGTGGTTCGCTCAGTGATCCTCGACTGCCTCCGCTATTTCGTCACCGAGCTGCATGTGGATGGCTTCCGCTTCGATCTCGCCTCCATCCTCGGGCGGGGCCGCGCCGGACAGGTGCTGGCCGATCCGCCGCTGCTCGAGCGCATTGCCGGGGATCCCGTCCTCGCCAACACCAAGATCATCGCCGAGGCCTGGGACGCCGCCGGCCTGTACCAGGTGGGCACCTTCCCCGCCTGGGGCCGATGGTCCGAGTGGAACGGCCAGTTCCGCGACGACGTCCGCCGCTTCCTCCGCTGCGACCCCGGCGCCGTGCAACCGCTCGCCATGCGCCTGGCCGGCAGCCCCGACCTCTACCGCACCAGCGGCCGCCAGCCCTACCACTCGATCAACTTCGTGACCTGCCACGACGGCTTCACCTTGCACGACCTGGTCCGCTACGCCGTGAAGCACAACCTCGAAAACGGCCAGGGCAATCAGGATGGCTCCAACGAGAACTACTCCTGGAACCACGGCATTGAAGGCCCGTCGGTCGATCCCGACATCGAGCGCGTGCGCCTGCGCCAGCAGAAAAACTTTCTTGCCCTGCTGCTGCTCGCCGAGGGAACCCCCATGCTGCTGGGCGGCGACGAACTCGACCGCACCCAGCGTGGCAACAACAACGCCTACTGCCAGGACAACGAGATCAGTTGGGTCAACTGGACCCCGAGCGCCGCCGCGGAAGAGCTGACGCGCTTCGTGTCCCTGCTCGCCGGCTTCCGCAAGCGCAGCCGCCTGATCGGCCGTGCCGCGTTCGATCAGGTGCAAATTGAGTTCCACGGCGTCCGCCTCGGCGCGCCGGACTGGAGTTGGGACTCGCACGCCCTCGCCGCGCACCTGCACGCCGAGGGATCCGGGCACCTGTATCTGATCGCCAACTCGTGGCGCGAGGCGCTGGAGTTCGAGTTGCCGCCCCTCGCCGGCGCCGTATGGTCGCGCCTGGTGGATACGACGTTCAAGACGCCGCTCGATATCGCCGAGAGTGACCCGTTCCCGCTCTCCGGCCAGCAGAGCTACTTGGCCGGCGCCCGCTCCATCGTGGTCCTCACCGCCGCCGGCTCGTGAACTCCAACGGAGCCCCGCGCGTCAGCCAGCGGCACGCCCGGCTGGATCCATCGCCCGGCGGCATCCGGCGCCCTTAGACGTCGAGATTCCGCACGTCCAGCGCGTTCTCTTCGATGAACTTGCGCCGCGATTCGACATCCTCGCCCATCAGCGTGGTGAAGATCTCGTCCGCCTGCACCAGGTCCTCGAGAGTGACCTTCAGGAGGGTGCGGGTTTCCGCGTTCATCGTAGTGTCCGCCAACTGGTCGGCGTTCATTTCGCCGAGACCCTTGTACCGTTGCACTTGGATATCCCGCGACCCTTCGTTCTTCACGAACGCCAGCAGCTCCCGCCAGGACTCCTGCTTGTCGCGCCGCGCGTCACGCACCACGTAAAACGGCGGCTGATTCAGCTTCACCATCTGCTTCGCGATCGCGCGCATCCGCCGGTACTCCGGCTGCGCCGCCAGCTCCAGGTCGACCCGCCGCTCACCCTTGGTGGGATCCTCGTACGTCAGCAGCCAAGTGGAATGCTCTTCCTCGCGCGAAAGCTTCGATGCGAGCCCCACCGCCTGCAACGCCGCCGCTGCCTGCTTCAGGTTCTCTTCCTGAGCGAAATCCGCCTTGGTGTCGAGCGCCAGGTTCGGATTCACCAGCACTTCCACCGCCCGCGCGTCGCGCAGCCGCCGCTCCAAGCGCCGCGCCAGCTCCTCTAGTTCGTTGAGCTGCATCAGGAAGTTCCGCAGCTCCGTGCCCTGCAGCGAAGCGCCGCCGGCCGCCGTTTCCACCGAAACGTTCTCCGTCGCCCGCCGCAGGATCTCCCTCGTGAACTCGTGGTCGTTCTTGATGTACTTCTCGCTCTTGCCCTTCTTGATCCGGTACAGCGGCGGCTGCGCGATGAACACGTGCCCGCGGTCGATCAGCTCCCGCATGTGCCGGAAGAAGAACGTCAGCAGCAGCGTGCGGATGTGCGAGCCGTCGACGTCGGCGTCCGTCATGATGATGATCTTGCCGTAGCGCAGCTTTGTGGCGTCGAAATCGTTCACGCCGATCCCGGTGCCGATCGCCGTGATCATCGCCCGGATTTCCTCGTGGCCCAGCATCTTGTCGTACCGGGCCTTCTCCACGTTCAGGATCTTGCCCTTCAGCGGCAGGATCGCCTGCGTCCGGCGGTCGCGCCCGGTCTTAGCGGTGCCGCCGGCGGACTCGCCCTCCACCAGGAACAGCTCGCAGCGGTCCGGATCCCGCTCCTGGCAATCCGCCAGCTTGCCCGGCAGCCCGCCGGAGTCCATCGCGCCCTTGCGCCGCGTCAGGTCCCGCGCCTTACGCGCGGCTTCTCTGGCGCGCGCGGCGTCGATCGCCTTCTGGATAATCCGCTTCATCACGGCCGAGTTCTTGTCGAAGAACTCGCCGAGCTTCTCGTTCACCAGTTGGACCACCTGTCCCTGGATGTCGGAGTTCAGCTTACCCTTGGTCTGCCCTTCGAACTGCGGCTGCGGCAGCTTTACGCTCACCACCGCCGTCAGCCCCTCGCGGACGTCGTCGCCCGTGAGGTTCTCCTTCACGTCCTTGAACAGCCCCGCCGCCTGCGCCGCGGAGTTGATGGTCCGCGTCAACGCACTGCGGAAGCCCGACAGGTGGTTCCCGCCGTCAACAGTGTTGATGTTGTTCGCGAAGCTGAACACGCTCTCTGAGTACGTGTCGTTGTACTGCAGCGCGATCTCGATGTGCAGCACGCCGCCGTTCGGCAGGTCCCGGTCGCCTTCGAAATGGATCGGCTTGTCGTGCAGCACCTGCTTGCCGCGGTTCAGGTGCCGGATGAACTCCGAGATGCCGCCCGAGAAGTGAAACTCGACGTTCTTCGCCGGATCCTCGCGCTCGTCGGTCAGCGTGATGGTCAGCCCCTTGTTCAGGAACGCCAGCTCCCGCAGGCGCGCCGCGAGGGTGTCGAAGTTGAACACCGTCGCGTCCATGATCGTCTGGTCCGGCTTGAATGTGATCTTCGTCCCGGTCTTCTTGCCCGCCTTGCCTGCCTTTGTCAGCGGCGCCTTGGGGATCCCGCGCTCGTAGTCCTGCTCCCAGGTGTAGCCTTCGCGCCAGATCTCCAGGTGCAGCGTTTCCGAGAGCGCGTTCACGCAACTGACGCCCACCCCATGCAGGCCGCCGGAGACTTTGTAGGTGTTCGAGTCGAACTTGCCGCCCGCGTGCAGCTTGGTCATCACGACCTCGGCCGCCGACACGCCCTCGGCGTGCATATCCACCGGGATCCCGCGGCCGTTGTCCACCACGGTCAGCGAGTTGTCGATGTGAATCGTGATGTTGATGTCCGTGCAGAAGCCGGCCAGCGCTTCGTCCACCGAGTTGTCGACCACTTCGTAAACCAGGTGGTGCAGCCCCGCTTCCGTGGTGGAGCCGATGTACATCGCGGGCCGGAGGCGCACGGCCTCCAGTCCCTCGAGCACCTTAATACTTGAGGAATCGTACGTTTCCACCGCGCCCGAATCTTTGCTTGCCATAGTTTGGTGTTGCGTTCCCAGCCGGACTCGTATCTCGATCTGACCCTCGCCGCGCCTCAGATCCGCATCGGCATGATCACGTAGCGGTACACGGTGGCGGCATCGGCGCCCGCCGGCCGCAGTTCGCCCGCGCTGTTCGGATCCTTGAAGTGGAACGTCGCCGACGTCTCCGGGATGGCCCGCAGAAAGTCGCCGAGGTATTGCGCGTTGAAGCCGATCTCCAGCTTCTCGCCGTCGTACTCCACCGGCAGGCTTTCTTCCGACTCTCCGGTGTCGGACACCGACGAGTAGATCTTCACTTCGCCCGGGGCTACTTGCAGACGGATCGCTCGGGACCGTTCATCCGAGAACTGGGCCACGCGGTCAATCGCCGCCTTAAGTTCGTCGCGGTTCATCGTGATCGCGTGCGGCGCATCCTTGGGCAGCACGCGCTCGAAGTCGGGGAAATTGCCGGAGAGCTTGCGGCTCAGCAGCAGGCGCTCGCCGAGTTCGAAGAACAGGTGATTGTCGTCACCCGAAAAGCGGATCATGGCGTCCGGCGCGGCTTCGCCCGCCAGCTTCTGTAGTTCCGCCATCGCTTTCTTCGGCAATAGAGCCTTGTAAGTGCCCGCGACACCCGGCAACTCGGTCTGCACTTCGGTCATCGCCAGGCGATGCCCGTCGGTAGCCACCATCGTGATTCCGGTCGCCTTCAGGATCATCATGGCGCCGTTCAGGGTGAACCGCGACTCCTCGGAAGAGATCGAGAAGATCGTCCGCCCGATCATCGCCACCAGCACCTTCGCCGGCAGCGACGCCAGCACCGCCGGCATCACCGGCAGGTCTGGAAAGCTCTCCCGCGACATGCCCGCAATCCGCGTCCGCGACCGCCCGCACACCAGCGAGGCCCAGTGGTTGTCGGCCACCTTCACCTGGACATCGGCATCCGGCAGCAGCCGGACATAGTCCAGCAGCCGCTTGGCCGGAATGGTGCCGGAGCCGCCTTTCTTCACCTTCGCCGGGCACGAACAACGGATACCCAGCTCGAGATCCGTCGCGGTGAGCACCACCTTGTCACCCGACGCTTCGAGAAGCACGTTCGACAGAATCGGAATGGTGGTCTTCTTCTCGACGACGCCTTGGGACAGGTTCAGTTCGCGTACAAGGTCGGCTTTGTTGACGGTAAATTCCATGGAGTGCTTCCTTGCGAGCTTCCGGCTCTGTTGTTCTGCTGGAGAGAATCCAGTACTACAAGAAGAGAACCGTTTTCATAGGGGCTGCGGAAATGTTGAGAACCCTCTAAAGCATAGCAATTTCAGTCCCTTCCTGCCACATCGGACCCTGGGAAACCGGGTGGTCCACGGTGCCAAAATCCAGCTTCCCGGGGTCTTCCACCGGCGCCCACAACCGGACCGGGCGCCTCGCGGTGGATAAGTCATCTAAGTTCAACGGATAGAATCACTTAAGCTGTGGAGCAAGCGGTGCAAATCCGCATCCTTATGCCGCAGCTTCTCGATCTTCTGGATGGAGTGCAGCACCGTCGTATGGTGCTTGTTCCCGAAGGCCCGGCCGATCTCCGGCAGGGAAGCCTGAGTCAGATCTTTGATCAGGAACATCGCGATCTGCCGGGGGTAGGCGATCGCCCGCGTATTGGACTTCGCCCGCAGTTGCGCCGGCTGCAACTGGAATTGGTCGGCCACCGCGCGCACCACGGCATCCATCGTGATCCGCCGCTCCGTGCCCCCGCCGAGGTACTTCAGGACCTGCTGCGCCATCGATAGCGTAATGGGGCTTTCGGTGACGGACGAGTACGCGATCAGCTTCACCAGCGCGCCTTCGAGTTCCCGCACGTTCGACTTCACACGGGTCGCGATGAACACACGCACGTCCTCGGGCAGAGGGACGCCTTCCACTTCGGCCTTGCGGTCGAGGATCGCCATTTTTGTTTCGAGGTCGGGCGCTTGCACGTCGACCATCAGGCCCCACTCGAACCGCGAGCGCAGCCGGTCTACCAGGCCGGAGATGTTCTTCGGCGCGGAATCGCTCGAAACCACGATCTGCCGCTGGTGATCGTAGAGTTCGTTGAACGTGTGGAAGAATTCCTCCTGCGTGCGCTCCTTGCCGCCGAGAATCTGAATGTCGTCGATCAGCAGCACATCTGCCGAGCGATAGTGCCTCTGAAAGTGCGCCATGCGCTCTGACCGGATGCACCCGATCATCTCGTTCATGAACCGCTCGCTCGACGTGTAAACGATCCGCATGCCGGGATGCGCCTGCAGCAGATTGCGGCCGATCGCGTGCATCAGGTGGGTCTTGCCCATGCCGGTGCCGCCGTAAATGAAAAGCGGGTTGTACTTGCGCGCCGGCCCGTCCGCCACCGCGCGCGCCGCCGCGTGCGCGAATTGATTGCAGGAGCCGACCACGAAGGTGTCGAACGTGAACCGCGGGTTCAGTTGTCCCACCGCGGACGCAAACACCGGCTCGGCGGCGTCCGGCAACGAGCGCGGCGGCGTGGCGGTTTCCACTTCATACACCACGTGGTGGAAGGGTAAACCGAGGTCCCGGATCGCCTGATGGATCTGGTCCGAGTAGGACTGCTCCACGTAGTCCTTGGTCACCCGGTCCGGAACCGCGATCCACAACGTGGACGGGTCCGCCCGCCTCTGGTAGGTCCGCGAGAGCCAGCTTTGCACTGCCTCTGCGCTGATCCTCGTCTCTAATGCTGCCTTCAGCCGATCCCAATCGTTCATCACCGGTTGCACCCGATCCTGTCTGCTTTCGGTACGGCCCGGAGCCCGCAACAAAAAACACAAATCCCACAGGTTTTCCACATCCCGTGGAAAACTGGGGACCTGCCTCACCGCTCGCTACGGATTTTTTGTTGCCGACGCTCCGATTCCGGTCCTGCGAGGTCTCTCCGTCCTGACTAGGACCCCGTCGTTCTAAGGACCACAGCATAGCACAGTTGCGCCGCGCCGGAAGACCGAAAGAGCAAAAAACCCTGCAATATTAGTTCTTTTGAATCATACACTTGTGGACAATATGACATCACTACACACGTAGTAAAACATTCTCTGCTCAGTCTGTAGCAGCACCGGAAAACGCCTGGAAATTGACTTCGCCAGGCAGTCGCGCGACAATACAGAGGTCAGGTAAGGTGCGGGAGTAACTCAGCTGGTAGAGTGCAACCTTGCCAAGGTTGATGTCGCGGGTTCGAATCCCGTCTCCCGCTCCATCGCAACCCGTTCCTGACGTCCCCCCGTCCGGCTAGTCGCGCTCCATGACGCTGGTGAGATCCGCCTGCCGCACCCCGTAGAGCTTCAGCAGATTGCGGCACATCTCCGCCGCCAGGCGTTCGGGAGAGGACTTGCCCGCCAGCTCCGATTCGTCCAACTCGATTTCCACTTTCAGGTGCACGTCGAAGCGGTGGGTCATGACTGGGGTTCCTTGCGCGAACTATCAGGGATCATAGCAACTCGGCTAGGATGGAGGAAGTGAGCTGCCGGATTTGCGAGAACAGGAAGCCCCGCAGGTACTGCCCCGGCGTTCACGGCGACATCTGCGCACCCTGCTGCGGCGAACAGCGCGAGGCCACCGTGGATTGTCCGCTCGATTGCTCCTATTTGATCGAAGCGCGCAAGCATGAGCAGCGCCCGGCGATGGCCCTGGAGGATTTTCCCAACCAGGATGTGCGCATTACGGAGGGCTTTCTGCAGCGCAACCACGCCCTCCTCTTTTCGCTCGGCATGTCGCTCGCGCAGGCCGCCGCCGGCACTCCGGGCACCGTGGACAACGACGTCCGGGACGCCCTGCAGGCGTTGATCCGCACGTACCGCACCCGGGAGTCCGGGCTGATCTACGAGACTCGCTCGCGGAATCCGTATGCCGCCGGTATCCAAGCCCGCGTGGAGCAAGCCGTGGAGGAGTTCCGCAAAGGCATGGCCGCGGAGACGGGGATGCACCTGGTCCGCGACGCCGAGGTGCTCGGCTGCCTGGTGTTTCTGGAGCGGCTGGAACTGCAGCAGAATAACGGGAGGCGGCGCGGCCGCGCCTTCCTGAGTTTCCTGAACGGGGAGCTGCTGCCCCCGGAGGTCCGGGCCGCGGGGTCCTGAAGAACATGCAAGCTAAGCTGGTCGCTGTCCGCGAGATCGCTCCCCTGGTGCGGCATTTCGTTTTCGAGGTGCCGGACAAGCCGGACTTCGCCTTTGTGCCGGGCCAGTTTGTCTCGATCACCGAGACGCTGCACGGCAAGAAGGTGACCCGCCCGTACTCGATCGCCTCCGCGCCGGACGGCAATCGCTTCGACTTGTGCCTGAACCTGGTGCCCGAGGGGCTGATGTCGCCGTTCCTGTTCTCGCTGGCGCCGGGCGCGATCATCGAGATCCGGCCGCCGCTCGGCATGTTCGTGCTCAAGAACCCGCCGCGCGAGGCCATCTTCATTGCCACCGGCACCGGCGTGGCGCCGTTCCGCTCCATGATTCTGGCCGAGCAGCGCGCCGCCGCGCCGCGCCCCATGACGCTGCTGTTCGGCGTCCGGTACGAGCCCTCCTTGATGTACCGCGAAGAGTTTGAGGATTGGGCGGCGCGCACGCCGTCGTTCCGTTTCTGGCCGACGCTCAGCCGTCCCGGCGAGAACTGGAAAGGCCGGACTGGCCACGTCCAGACGCATCTGGACGAAGCCATCGGCGACCGCCGCGACCTGGACGTCTACATCTGCGGCCTGAAGCTGATGGTGGACGACGTCCGGGAGCGTCTCAAGGCCCTGGGGTTTGACCGCAAGCAAATCATCTACGAGAAGTACGACTGATGGGACGCGCACTCGCTCTTGCCGCCGCCGCGGTGTTGGTTTTCGTCACCGCTGCCTTCCTGATGATGCAGGTGTTTCCCGCGCCACTACAGCCGTCGGACTTCGTGGTGATCGGTACCGTGGCCACCGGCGCGGCCTTGCTGGTGCTCTTCCTGGTCCTGATCATGACCACCCACAAAGGGTCCGGCGTGTTTTTCAAGCGCCGCAAGTGATCAGGCGAGCGAGATAGTTGACAAAGTCAACTATATTGGTTGACATTGTCAACCATTTCGGACCTAAAGCGCCTTGATCTGCACCTGGCGGTACACAGCCTTGGTCTGATCGAGGCCCGCGAAGGTGATCCCCGGTAGCGCCGCCGAAGCGGTGCCGGCGGCTACGCCCCAGCGCAACGCGTCGGCGAAGGTCTTGTTCTTCCGCCGGGCCCACACGAAAGCCGCGGCGAGCGCGTCGCCCGCGCCGATGGGACACAGCGCCTCGATGCGCGGCGGGATCGCCTCCCACCGGCCGGTGCCGTCGCCGCCGATGGCGCCGCGGCTGCCGAGCGAGAGAATCACCGATTCGGGACCCATCTGCAGCAGCCGGTCCAGCGCCTCCACGGACTGCGCGCGCGTGATCAGGGCGCGATTCAAGAGCCTTTCGGCCTCCTGCTGGTTCGGCGCAATGACGGTGGGCTTCGACTCCAGGGCGTGCAACAGCGCCTCGCCGTCGGTGTCGAGCAATGTCTTCACGCCGCGGCCGTGCGCGGTTTCGATGAGGCGGGCGTAGAAGGCCGGGTCGACGCCCGGCGGCAGGCTGCCGCAAATCATCAACCAGGACGCCTTTTCGAGTGCCCGTTCGACGATCTGCCGTAATCCGTCCAGCTCCCCGGTGTCGACAGCGGGACCCAGCTCGTTGAGCTTGATGGTGAGTCCCTGACGGTCCGAAATGGTCAGATTCGTGCGGTTCTGCGCCCGGATCTTCACCACGCTGGAGCGGAAGCCGGACGTGGAGAGCATGCCCTCGATGCGCTCGCCGGTTTCGCCGCCGGAGGCCAGTACAGCAGTGACCTTCCCTCCGAAGGAATGGATGACGCGCGCGGCGGAAATACCGCGGCCGCCGGGCTCTTCGGCCTGGGACAGAATGTAGCCGCGGTCTTCGAACACCAGGCGGTCGACGGTGACGGTCCGCTCGATGGCGGGATTGACGGTAAGTGTGACGATCAAGTTCTTACATTCTAATGCGCGGACAGCGGCCGGAATCGCGCGGTGAAATGACGGAGAAACGGCGGCTGCTCGACGATTTCGTAGCCGCAGATGGCGGCTTTGCGGGCGCTGACCTCGAGGATCGCCTCCACGAGATAGTCGACGTGGCTTTGCGTGTACACGCGCCGCGGGATGGCGAGCCGCAGCAGCTCATTCCGGGCGTGCTCGCCGAACATGACGCTGCCGATCTCGACGCTGCGGACGCCGGCGTGGCGGTAGAGTTCCACGGCGAGGGCCTGCCCCGGGAACTGGTGCTTGGGGATGTGCGGCAGCATCCGGCCGGCGTCGATGTAAATGGCGTGCCCGCCCGGCGGCTCCACGATCGGCACGCCGTGGTCGGCGATGTGGCGCCCGAGGTAGCTGGTGGAGGCGATCCGGTACTCGAGGTAATCCTGGTGGAGCACTTCGTCGAGGCCCACGGCTATGGCCTCGAGGTCGCGTCCCGCCAGACCGCCGTACGTCGGGAAGCCCTCGGTAAGGATGAGCAGGTCCTTTTCGAGCTGCGCCAGGCGGTCGTCGTTCGTGCACAGGAAGCCGCCGATGTTGGCGAAGGCGTCCTTCTTGGCGGAGAACGTACAGCCGTCGGCCAGCGCGAACATCTTCTTGGCGATGTCTTTCGGGGACATGCCTTCGTAGCCGGGCTCGTCGCGGCGGATGAAAAAGGCGTTCTCCGCGAAGCGGCAGGCGTCCAGGTAGAACGGGATCCCGTGCCGCCGCGCCACCGCCGACACGGCCTCCAGGTTGGCCATCGAGACGGGCTGTCCGCCGCCGGAGTTGTTCGTCACGGTGACCATGATCAGCGGGATCTTGGCGGGGCCATGTTCCGCGATCAGGCGCTCCAGCGCCGCGACGTCCAGATTGCCCTTGAAGGGGATGCGCGCCTGCGTGTCGGCGGCTTCGGCCAGCGGCAGGTCCACCGCGGCGGCGCCGGTGAATTCGATGTTGGCGCGCGTGGTGTCGAAGTGGGTGTTGTTCGGCACGATGTGGCCGGGCTTACATACGATGGAGAAGAGGATGCGCTCCGCCGCGCGGCCCTGGTGCGTCGGAATCACGTTCTTGAACCCGGTCAGCTCCTGAACGGCGGCCTGAAAGCGCTGGAAGCTCGGCGAGCCGGCGTAGCTCTCGTCGCCGCGCATCATCGCCGCCCACTGTTCGGTGGACATGGCGGAGGTGCCGGAGTCCGTCAGCAGATCGATGAGGATGTAGGTGGAGGGGATTTGAAAGAGGTTGTAGCCGGCGGCCTGAAGGTGGGACTCGCGTTCCTCGGGCGTCGTGAAGCGCAGGGGTTCCACGCTTTTGATGCGGAAAGGTTCGATGATGGTTTTCATCGGTTCCATGGTAACGGACCCCGTGGAAACCACGTCGGAGAGAAGACATGAAGCACTGGATCCTGGCGCTCGGGGTGGCGGGCTTGCTCGCGGCGCAACCGCCGATTCTGCGGCGGCGGCCGGCGGGGAGCAACGCTCCCGGCGCGAGCAAACCCGCGGAGGCGGTGCGCACGTCGCGCACGCCGGGCAGCGTCGTGTCCCTCGATGCGAAGGCGCTGGTGCTGAGCGCGGACGACGGCCGCGAGTTGACCGCGGCGCTGACGAAGGAGACGGTGTTCACCAAGCCGGCCGCGGAGCTGCAACCGGGCGACCGCGTGACGCTGGAGTACCGCAAGGCGGACGACGCGTCGCCCATCGCGGTGCGGGTGGAGTTCGAGAAGGCCGCGGAACGATCGCCGAATCGATCCGCCGAAGCCGCGGAGAACAGTCCGGCGCCAGTGACGGTGGTGCGGGATCGCGACGAGCTGGGCGAAGGCCGCCCGAAGTTGAAGCGGGGGACCCCGGCGCCTTCCCCGGCGAGGGAAGACGACTCGCTTCCCGCTGCGCCGCCGGCGCCGGCTGCCAGCGCCCCGCCGCTTGCTCCCGCCGGCGACCCCGTGATCGCCAAGGCCCAACGCGCGGCGATCGATTTCACCGAGGGACTGCCGAACTACATCGTGCAACAAGTGGCGACCTGGTACGGCGGCGCCAAGTCCCGGCAGCCGAACTGGCAGGCGCAGGATGTGGTGACCGCCGAAGTCGTCGTGGACGGCGGCAAGGAAAGCTACCGCAGTCTGACAGTGAACGGAAAGAAGACCAACAAGCCGATCGAGGAGGCCACGCCGGGCTGGTCCCGCGGCGAGTTCGCGACCGCCCTGGTCGACGTGCTGGCCCGGTCGAACGCGCGCTTCAGCTACCGCCGCAACGAGACCATCGCCCGCCTGGCCACCCGGGTCTACGACTTCAAGGTGGAGCAGGCGTTTTCGCACTGGCGCGTCGGCACCGCCGGACAGACCGTGCAGCCCGCCTATCGGGGGTCCATCTGGATTGAGCCGGAATCGGGACGTGTCCTAAGGATGGAACAGCAGGCCGAGAAGCTGCCCGAGGAGTTCACGCTGGACGCCGCCGAGGTGTCGCTCGAGTATGCCCCGGTCCGGATCGGGACCGGCGAGTTTCTGCTGCCGGTGCGCAGCGAAAATCTGGCGTGCATGCGCGAGGCTCCCGTGTGCACGCGCGCGCTGATCGAGTTCCGGAACTACAAGCGGTTCGGCAGTGAGAGCAGCATTACCTTCGAGAAGCAGTAGAACGGATCAGTGCCGCGACGGCGCGGGAGCCGGAGTCCCGTCGTCGATCCGCTGCTTGCCGCCGAAGATCGCCTTGTAGATGGCACCCGTCGGACCACGGTCCGCCAGCGGAATCACGATCGCGGTCAGGCAAATGCTGAAGAGCACGACCATGTAAGTGAAGTCGCGCACAACCGCCGCGCCCTCGATGCCGCGCTCCACCGGAATCCCGGCGAGGACCGCTGCCACCAGGCCTTTGGGGACCATGAGGGAAGTGAAGGCGAGGTCCTTCCAGGAGACATTCTCGCGGAAAATGGTGAGGCGCACGATCACGAGCCGCGCCACGTACAGCACCGCGCACAGCACGCCCGCCCACGCTGCCAGTTCCAGGTTCTGGAACCGGATGGAAACGCCGAGGTAGACGAAGAAGAAGGTCTTCAGGAGGAACAGGATCTCCATGAAGAAATCGACATCGTGTGCTTCGATCTTGCCGAGGTCTCGCTCGCGAAACGCCGGGATCTTCCGCAGGCCCAGGGCGTCGTAATTGGTCAGCATGGCGCCGAACGCCAGCGCCGCGATAGCGCCGGAGAAGCCGAGTTCGTCGGCGACGCCGTAGAGAATGAAGACCATGGCGAGGGTGGTGAACGCCGTGTTCGGGAACTGGCGGACTTTGTTGAGCACCAGCAGCCACGCGACGCCGCCGGCCAGGCCGATGGCGGCCGCCATCACCAGCGATGCGAAGATGGAGCCGACCATCTTCACCGGGTTCAAGGACCCCGCCGCGGCGCCCTCCACTAAGCCAAGAAGCAAGACGATGCACAGCACGTCGCCCAGCGCCGATTCCATCACCAGCGCCGTGCCCAGCGGCTCCCGCATCTGCATGCTCTTCACCAGCGGAATCACCACCGCGGCGCTCACGCCGCCGAGGATGGCGCCGGCCATCCAGGCGGTCATCGGAGGAACTTTCAGGAGATATACCGCAGCGAAGTAGGTGGCCAGCACGGTCACGATCAGCGTGGGGAAGGTGAGCCAGAGGGTCGGGCGGATGGCGCGGCGCAGCACCGGGGGATCCAGGGCGATGCCGCCCTCAAAAAGGATGACGATCAGCGCCAGCGTGGACATCACCCGGCCCACCTGGCCGAAGTCGGCGGGTTGGACGAGGTGGCCGACCGGACCGAGGAGGATCCCCAGGCCCATCAAGAGAAGGACGTCGGGAATCCGGGTGCGCTGGAACACCGCGGTGAAGAAGTGGGCGAGGAAGACCAGGAGTCCGATTGCGAGGATGATTCCGGCCATGACGAATTGGCCGAGTATACCAGGAGTGGCGCGCCCGGAGAGACTCGAACTCCCGACCTACTGGTTCGAAGCCAGTCGCTCTATCCGGCTGAGCTACGGGCGCGCGTCGAGACCATGATAACGCTAAAGAACCCCTTGACAGGTGTGTTGTATTAATTATACACTGTGATTTATGGATACGGCAAACGGTAAGGTAAACTCCCAAGCCAAGCTCTATAACCGTATCGCCGTCCTGCGCGTTGAGCGTCATCTGAGCCGCCAGCAACTGGCCGATGCCCTCGGCGTGAACTACCAGACAGTCGGCTACATGGAGCGGGGCGACTACAACCCGAGCCTGGAGCTGGCGTTCCGTGCGAGCGAGTTTTTCGGCCTGCCGATCGAGGCGATCTTCTCGCGCGAACCTTTCCGTCCCTTGAGTGACGAGCTGTATCAGAGAGATAAGCGATGAGTATCGATTTTCGCAAGCAGAGCGGGCGCCGGGTACTGGTGGTGGCAACGTATGCGGGTTACGCTGCCCTAATCGCAGCTTTGGCGCTTGGGCGGACGATGCATCCGGGTTTCGCGCTGGCGGCGCTGCCCTGCGGCGCGCTGTTCGTGCTGGCGCTGTGGCGACTGGTGCGCGCCACGCGGCCGTACTCGGACGAAATGGCAGGCACGAAGCTGCCGGTGTTCGACGAGCGGCAGGACATGGTGCGGGGCCGGGCCAACGTGCGGGCGTACCAGATCTTCTCCGGGGTGGCGACGTTGTGGATTTTCTACCAGGCCCTGGCCACCGACCTGCAGCGCAAGTTCCCGGTATGGCTGCCGAGCACGTGGGATGAGCATCAGGTGGTGGTGTGGACCACGCTGCTGCTGGCGCTGACGCTGCCGGCGGCGATTGTCGCGTGGACGGAACCCGATCCGGTGGAGCAGGACGTCTAAGAACCGAGAGACACTGAGAAGACATGCGTTTCCTAACGTTTTTACTGGGCACGGGACTGTACGCACAGGCGGTGCTGGCGCCCGCCGACGTGGCGCTGAACGTCGCGTCGTTCGACAAGGTCTGGACGACGATCAAGAACAAGCACTGGCAGGACAAGCCGGGCGGGCTGGATTGGGACGCCATCCGGGCGGAGTACCGTCCGCAAGTGGAGCGTGCCAAGACCATGCGGGAAGCCCGCGCGGCGATGTCGGCGATGCTGGGGCGCCTGAAGCAGACGCACTTCGGGATCCTGGCGGCGGACGATTACGGCGATTTGGGCGACATCCCCGGGGGTGACGCCTGGATCGGGATCGACATTCGCGTGATCGGGAATCAGTGCGTGGTGACGGCGGTGGAGGCGGAATCGCCGGCGGCGCGGGCGGGGGTGCGGCTGGGTTGGGCGATTGAGGCGATCGACGGGAAGAAACTGGCTCCGATTATCGACCGGATCCGGAAGACCGCGACGCACGATGCCGAGTTGATGCTGTATGGCCCGCTGATGGCGCGGCTGCAGGGACAGCCGGGGAGCTTCGCGGAGGTCGCGTTCCTGGACGGGAGCAATCAGCGGCGGCAGATGAAGATCGAACGGGTGCAGCCCAAGGGCCAACTGGCGAGCTTCGGCTATCTGCCGCCGATGCTGGTGACTCTGGACACGAAGAAACTCCCGGAGAACGTCGGGCTTGCCGCGTTGAACATCTTTCTGGATCCGGGGCGGGTGCTGCCGGCGTTCGGGGATTTCGTCCAGAGCTGCGGGGGCTGCAAGGGGCTGATCATTGACCTGCGCGGCAATCCGGGCGGCATCGGCGCCATGGCGATGGGCATGGCAGGGTGGCTGGTGGACACGCCGGGCAAGCGGCTGGGCGTGATGCAGATGCGCGAGAACGAGCTGAAGTTCGTGATTTTCCCGCGGGCGGAGACGTTCGAGGGTCCGGTGGCGATCCTGCTGGATGGGGCTTCGGCTTCGACCTCGGAGATCTTCGCCGGGGGCATGAAGGACCTGGGACGCGCGAAGATTTTCGGAACCCGGTCGGCGGCGGCGGCGTTGCCCTCTTCGATTGAGAAACTGCCGAATGGCGACCGGTTCCAGTATGCCCAGGCGAATTACATATCCGAGGGTGGCAAGCCGCTGGAAGGACTCGGCGTCATCCCCGATTTCGAGGTGCGCCTCACGCGTGAGGCGCTGTTGGAGGGCCGGGATCCCGTGGTGGATGCCGCGGTCCAGTGGATTTTGAAACAGGAGAAGAAACAGTGATCCGAATGATACTTCCGGCCGCGCTCGCCGCGGCCACCGCGCTTGCGCAGAGTCCGCTGCCGGCCGGCGAGTCGCTGATGGAGCGTTTTGTCGCCGTGACGGGAGGCCGCGCGGCGTATGAGGCGCGGAAATCCGAGGCCGTCACCGGCCGCGTGGAGTTCGTCGGCCAGGGCGTCACCGGCAAGGTGTCGGCGTATTCGGCTCCGGGGAAGACGTATCTGTCGATGGACATCGAAGGCGTCGGCAAGATTGAGCAGGGTTTGGTGGACGGCGTGGCGTGGGAACGTTCCGCGATGATGGGGGCGCGCGTCAAAGAAGGAGAGGAATTGGCCCAGACGAAGCGTGATTCGCAGTTCAATGCGCCGATCCTGTGGCGGGAGCTCTATGCCAAAGCTGAGACCACGGCCCTCGAGACGGTGGAGGGCGAGGAGTGCTTCAAGGTGGTGTTGACGCCCAAGGGGTCCGGGAAGCCGGAGACGCTGCATTTCTCGAAGGCGTCGGGGCTGCTGGTGAAGCGGACGCAAGTGGCGGTTTCACCGCTGGGGGAGATTCCGGCGGAGCAGATTCTGTCGGAGTACAAGGAATACGGTGGGGTGAAGCTGCCGTCGAAGCTGATCCAAAAGGCCGCTGGACAACAGATCGCCATCTACACGGACACCGTGGAAGCGAACGGAGAGATCCCGGCCGATAAGTTCGCGCTGCCCGCCGAGATCCAGAAGCTGCTGGCGAAGCAGAAGAAGCAGTGATCCCACGGGGGTGAGGACTCGCGGCAGCCAATCGGCTAGACTGGCTTGCATGCGAGTCCTCGCCCTCTTTGCCGTTGCTTTCGCTGTTACCGCGCAGGAAGCCCCGCCCGTCGCCCTCACGCCCGCCGAGAAAGCCTTTCAGGATTCCCTCACCAACGTCCAGCTCGTGGGCTTCTTCACCACGGGCGATTCGGACAAGCTCTCCGGCGATAAGTACACCATCGAGCGGATCAGCAAGGTGAAGGACGACGTCTGGAAGTTCGAGGCGCGGATTCAGTACAACGGCAAGGACTTCAAGGTCGGGCTGCCGGTGCCCGTGAAGTGGGCCGGCGACACCCCGGTGATTTCGGTGACGAAGTTCGCCATTCCGGGTTACGGCGTGTTCGACGCCCGCGTCGTCGTGTATGGCGGCGACTATGCTGGAACGTGGTCCGGCGGCAAGGCCGGCGGCAAGATGTTCGGCAAGATCGTGAAGCTCGAAGCGGTTCCCGCGGATCCGGCCAAGTGACGCGCCGCATCTACCTGATCTCCACCGGCGGCACGATCGAGAAGGTCTACCACGAGCCGACCGGATCCGCGGTGAACCACGAAGGCAAGATCAAGAAGTACCTGGAGCGCCTGCGGCTGCCGGATACCGAGATCGATGTCCTGAGCGTGCTGAACAAGGACTCGTTGGAGATGACCGCGGCGGACCGCGACCTGGTGCTGGCCGTGGTTTCCGCGCGGCTGCAAGATCCCGCTCCGGTGGTGATCACACACGGCACGGACACGATGGTGGAGACGGGACTGCGCCTCAAAGAGGGGCTGCCGGATTTGAAGGCGCCCGTGATCCTCACCGGCGCGATGACGCCGCTCGGGTTCGAGAACACCGACGGACTGCAGAACCTGACCGAGGCGCTGTTCGCGACGCGGTTCCTGCCTGCCGGCGTCTGGCTGGTGATGCACAACCAGGCGTATGCGATCGATCGCGTGCGCAAGAACCGCGAGTCCGCCCGGTTCGAGTCCATCTGAGATTTGGCGCGTCTGCGCAGGGCCGATACAATGAAGCGATCGGCATGAAGAAGTACGACGTCATCGTAATCGGAGCGGGGCACGCGGGTTGCGAGGCGGCGCGCGCCTGCGCGCGGCTGGGCCTGCGCACTGCGATGGTGACGATGAACATCGATCTGATCGCGCAGATGTCCTGCAATCCGGCGATCGGAGGGATCGCCAAGGGGCACCTGGTGCGGGAGATCGATGCGCTCGGCGGCGTGATGGGCGAACTGACCGACGCGGTGGGGATCCAGTTCCGGCTGCTGAACACGAGCCGGGGTCCGGCGGTGTGGTCGCCGCGAGCACAATGCGACAAGAAGCAGTATCGTGTGCGCATGCGGGAATGGTTGGAACAGGAGCCGAACCTGCGGATCCTGCAGGCAGAAGTCGCAGAACTTTCTATAAATCAAACAGATAGAAGGATCACCGGGGTCGTGCTCCGGGATGGCCGATCCCTGGCTGCGGACGCGGTGGTGGTGACCACCGGGACGTTTCTGAATGGCCTGGCGCATGTCGGAGAGCAGAAGAGCAATTGCGGCCGCAGTGGAGAGGCGCCGTCGAACCTGCTGGGCGATCAGTTGCGCACTCTGAACCTGAACTGGACCCGGCTGAAGACGGGGACACCGCCGCGGCTGGATGGCCGCACGATCGAATGGTCGCGGTTTCAGGAGCAACCGGGAGATCCGGAGCCGACGCCGTTCTCGTTCCTGACCTCGCGGATCGACCGGGAGCAGGTGTGTTGTCACATCGCGTACACGACGGACGAGACGCACCGGATCCTGGCCGAGGCGATTCCGCGATCGCCGTTGTACAGCGGCCAGATCGAGGGCGTGGGTCCGCGGTATTGTCCGTCGATCGAGGACAAGATCGTGAAGTTCCCGGACAAGACACGGCACCAGATCTTTCTGGAGCCGGAAGGCCTGGACACTTACGAGGTGTACGTGAACGGCATGTCGACGAGTATGCCGATTGACGTGCAATCGGCGATGGTGGCATCGATTCCGGGTCTCGAGGACGCCGAGATGATCCGGCCGGGATACGCGATCGAGTACGACGCGATCGATCCGCGAGAGTTGACGCACGGTCTGGAGGTGAAGTCGATTCCGGGTTTGTTCCTGGCCGGCCAGATCAACGGCACCTCCGGGTACGAGGAGGCCGGTTGCCAGGGGCTGATTGCGGGGCTGAACGCGGCGGCCCGGGTGCTGGGTCGTGAGCCGGTAGTGGTAGGCCGCGCGGAGGGTTACACCGGGATCCTGGTGGATGACCTGATCAGCAAGGGCGCGGATGAGCCGTACCGGATGTTTACGTCCCGGGCGGAGTTCCGGCTCCATCTGAGAATCGACAATGCGGACGAGCGGCTTACGCCTCTGAGCCGGCGAGCCGGACTGGTGGACGATCGCCGCTGGGAGCGCTTTGAGAAGAAGTTGGCTCAGAAGGAGGCCGTTCTGGCGCTTTTGGATCGCACACGGACGGGCGCTTTGCCCGGTCTGGTAAGCGACCCGGAGGACCGCCCGACCCTGCGGGTGTGGCTTCGCCGGCCGGAGGCAGGTCTGGATGAGCGCGTGATCCCCTGGCTGGAGGCGCAACTCGGCGAGACGGCGTTCCGCGACGCTCTGGTGACTATCGAGACGCAGGAGAAGTACTCCGGCTATATCCAGCAGCAGGAGCGGCAGATCGACCGGCTGAAGCGCTCCGAGGGCCGGGCGATTCCGCCGGATCTCGACTTTTCAGCGGTTTCCGGGCTTTCGCGGGAGGTTTCGGAGCGGCTAGCGCGGGTGCGGCCGGGCACGTTGGGGCAAGCCGGCCGCATTCCCGGCGTCACGCCGGCGGCGATTGCGGTCTTGGAAGTCCACCTGGCGCTGCGATGACGGAGTTCGGCGGCCTCTTGACGGAGCGGCTCCAGGGGATCCTGACCCCCACGGAGAAGCAACTGCACCAGATGGAGGCCCACTTCCAGCTTCTGCTGCGCTGGAACGCCAAGCTGAATCTGACCAGGATCACAGGGCTTCCCGAGGCGGTTACCCGGCACTATGCCGAATCGGCCTTTCTGGCGGCCAACTTGCCGGACGAGGCCGGTCTGCGCATTGCGGACATTGGATCCGGGGGCGGCTTTCCTGGGGTCCCGCTGGCGATTCTGCGGCCGGATGCTCGGGTCGATTTGGTGGAGTCGCGGACCCGGAAGGCGGCGTTTCTTCGCGAGGCTGCGGCTGATCTGCGAAACTGCCATGTTCTAGCACAGCGTGCGGAGGACCTTGCGGGTCCTTACGACTGGCTGGTTTCCCGAGCGGTAACGCCGCAAGAGGTTCTGGCATTACGGATCTCGCCTTGGGTGGCCTTGCTGGTGGGTCCGGAAGCGGCGGAAAGCCTCACGGAGCGTCGAATTCAGCTTCCATGGCCGGGATCCGGGTATCTCGCGATCTCCTCGCACGTTCCACGTGAAACCTAGGGTTCCGCAGATCTTCGAACGTTCCACGTGAAACTTCAGTTTGGGCGAAGTTCGGCAGTAGTGGCGCAAAGCCTCCGCTCCTGCTACGATCACTACTTCGAAGGTACCTCGTGTCACGAGTCATTGCTGTAGCCAATCAGAAGGGCGGGGTCGGGAAGACGACCACCGCTATCAATCTTGCCGCGTCGCTGGCTGCCAATGACATGCGAGTGCTGCTCATCGACTCGGACCCCCAGGGCAATTCGACCACCGGCCTCGGCGTCACGAAGTCGGATGACAAGCCAACCACGTACGACGTGCTGATGCATCGCATCGGTATCCCCGAGGCAGCCGTCAAGACGGAGTGCGAGGGTCTGGAGATCGTTCCGGCCGACAAGAACCTAGTTGCCGCCAACATCGAACTCGTCGACGTTCCCCTGCGCGAATCGAAGTTGCGCCTGGCGCTGGAAGCCTGCCGGTCTTCGTACGACTTTGTGATCATCGACTGTCCCCCGGCACTCGATCTCCTGACCTTGAACGCACTGGTCGCGGCGGATTCGGTGCTGATCCCCATTCAGTGCGAGTTCTTTGCGCTCGAAGGGATCTCGCAGCTCATGGACACCGTAACCAGGGTGCAAGAGAGCTTTGGGCACAATCTCACCATCGAAGGTATCCTGCTGACGATGTTCGACGACCGCACCAACCTGGCGCGCCAGGTTGCCGACGACCTTCGCGAGTTCTTTAAGGACGACATCTTCGAAACCGTCATTCCCCGCAGCATCCGGCTGGCGGAAGCGCCGAGCTACGGCAAGCCGATCCTCACCTACGATCCGCGCTCGCGCGGCGCGGAATGTTACATCAAGTTAGCCAAGGAAGTACTTTATAATGAGCAACTTAGGAGACAATCCGCGCAGAGCGCTGGGTAAGGGTCTGTCGGCCCTCCTGCCACAGAAGACGTCGGTTGCCGCGCCCGCCGCCGCGCCGCCCGTTCCGCCAACCACGACGCTCCGCCTGGACGCAATCCAACCGAACCCCGTTCAGCCGCGCAACCACTTCCGGAGCGAAAAACTCGAGGAGTTGGCGCAGTCGATCCGCGTTCACGGGATCCTGCAGCCGCTGATCGTGCGCCGTTCGGGCGATGGCTATCAACTGGTCGCCGGCGAGCGGCGGTGGCGTGCGGCGAAAATCGCCGAGATCACCGAGGTTCCGGTGGTGGTTCAGGAGATCGCCGACGCGCAGCTCCTGGAACTGGCTCTGATTGAGAACATCCAGCGCGAGGACCTCAACCCCATCGAGACCGCGCAGGCTTACGATCGCCTGCTTCGGGACCTCGGCCTCCTGCACGATGACCTCGCGAAGCGGACCGGCAAAGACCGGACCACTATCACCAACACGGTCCGGCTTCTCAAACTGCCTCCGGAAGTGCAGATCCTGCTGGCGGAGAGCCGGCTATCGCAAGGCCACGGCCGCGCGCTACTGGGGTTGCCGACGCCGGAGCTGCAAATCGAGGTGGCCGAGAAAGCCGTCGCCCAGGGACTCTCGGTGCGGCAAGTGGAACGCATGGTCCAGCAGCTCGCCGAGCCTTCCGCGGAGCGAACCGCCAAGAAAGAAAAAAAACAGGACCCCAACGTCCGGGCCGCGGCCGAGGAACTGGAGCGCGTGCTGCAGACGCGCGTGCGGATCGTGGAACAGAGCGATCAGCGGGGCCGGATCGAGATCGAGTATTACTCCCAGGATGACTTGGATCGGATTTACACTTTGATCGTGGGAGATGGTGCCGGCGGTAGGAATTGAACCTACGACCTACGGATTATGAGACCGTCGCTCTAACCCCTGAGCTACGCCGGCGCACCCGGGAAGGCCACCTTCAGCGTAAGGAGGCGGCTGGCCCAGTGTCAAGCGGCCACTAGACCGAACGAGAGATTCCTTGGCGTCCTCACCTTCCATCGAGTTCCGGGGTGTATCGAAGAGCTACCCGCTCTACGATGCTCCGAGCGCCCGCCTCAAGGAACTCGCCACGCTCAACCGCCGGAAGTTCCACCGCGACTTCTGGGCCCTCCAGGAACTGGACCTCACGATCCATCGCGGCGAGACCTTCTGCGTCGTGGGCGAGAACGGTTCGGGCAAAAGCACGCTGCTCCAGTTGGCGGCGGGAATCCTGCAGCCGACGACCGGAGAGGTCCAGATCAACGGGCGAGTCGCTGCGCTCCTGGAACTCGGCTCCGGTTTCAACCCGGAGTTCTCCGGCCGGGACAACGTCTACCTGAACGGCGCGATCCTCGGTCTCTCGACCGCCGAGATGGACCAGCGGTATGCCGCGATCGAAGCCTTCGCCGAGATCGGGGACTTTATCCGGCGTCCGGTGAAGACCTACTCGAGCGGCATGATCGTGCGGCTGGGCTTTTCGGTCGCCATTCACGTGGACCCGCAGATCCTGCTAGTGGATGAGGCCCTGGCGGTAGGCGATCTCTATTTCCGTCAACGATGTATGCGCAAAGTGCACGAGTTGCGCAAACGGGGTATAACGATCCTTTTTGTCTCGCACTCGACAGGCGATGTCAAGGCGCTCGGGGACCGGACCCTGTGGCTCGACCGAGGCCGGGTGCGCGAACTAGGCGACACCAGCAGCGTGGTCACCAAGTACCTCGCGGCGATGCTGGAGAAGGACGCCGACTACGCCCAGCACGGGGCGGTACTCGAGCGGACCAGCCAGGTGGAAGCGCCGGAGGTCGCAACGCGTCTGCCGAACGTCGATCATCGTTTTGGCGACGGCCGCGGCGAAGTCCTCGGAATCGCGATCCTGGATTCGGCGGGCGGCGAAGTCGGGCTCCTGGAGCCGGATACGACAATCGTGGTGCGAATCAGTGTCCGGGCCAAGCAGGTTATCGCGCGGCCGATTGTTGGGTTCATGCTGCGGAACCATCTGGGGGTCGACTTTGCGGGCTCGAACACGGCCCGGGAAAACGCCCCGCTGCCCGCGATGCATCCGGGGGATGTCTACACGGTGGACTTCCACCTGGAGCTGCCGACGCTGTACGCCTCGCAGTTTTCTTTTTCGCCCGCCATTGCAGACGGCACGCTGGACGGCTACCAGATCTGCGACTGGGTGGAAAACGCGGTGGTTCTGCAAATGGCACACGCGGACGGCCCCATTTATGGGCAACTCCACCTGCCGTGCCGCGTGGAGGTGAACGCCCGTCTCGGCAAGCCGCACAGCGAGGTGCAGAATGCCTGAGTTCACGGGGGAACGGGTCATCCCAGGCCTGGTGGAGCCGGACCTCTGGAACGAGCATGTCGCGCGCTACTACTTTGCTGCACGCTTTGCTGCAGCAAAACGGGTGCTCGACATCGGGTGCGGCACCGGCTACGGGAGCGCGGAACTGGCGCAGACGGCTGCTTCCGTCGACGCGGTGGACCTTTCGGACGAAGCCATCCACTACGCGCGGGAGCACTACCCGCTGGCGAATCTCAGGTTCCGGACCGCTGCGGCCGGGGCCTTGCCGTTTCCGGAAGCCGCCTTCGATCTGGTTACCGCTTTTGAGCTGATCGAGCACCTTGCCGACTGGGATGCCCTGCTGCAGGAGGCGCAGCGGGTGCTTGCGCCGGGCGGCGTTTTTCTGGTTTCGACCCCCAACCGGGCCTACTACGCCGAGACGCGTCGCGTCGCCGGGCCGAACCCGTATCACGAACACGAGTTCGACTACGCCGAGTTCGACGCGGCGCTGCGCCGGCGTTTCGGCAGCGTTGCAGTGCTGCTGCAGGACCGCATGGAATGCTTCGCCTTCTATCCCCACAAGCGGACACTGCCAGTAGCCGCCAAATTGGACGGTGCCGGCGGCGCCCGCGACGACGCACATTTCTTCCTGGCGGTCTGTTCGCAGCAAGCGGTGCCGGTGGAGACCTTCGTCTTCGTGCCGCGAGCCGCGAACCTGCTCCGCGAGCGGGAGCAGCACATCGCGGCACTGGAGCGGCAGCTCGCGGAACTCCAGGATCAGCACCAGCGCCTCGCCGCCGCGCACGAGGCGCAACACCGCGAACTCGAAGACCACAACCGCTGGGCCGCGGAGCTGGAACAGTTGTGGAAGCAGGCCCAGGCGCGCGTCGCCGAACTCCAGGACGCCTTCCGCGCCGAGCAGCAGCAGGCGATCGCCATGGCGCAGCGCTATGACAGCAAAGTGGCGGAGTTGGAAGCCGAGAACCGGGCCAAGACGCAATGGGCACAGGAGACCGAGCGGCGCTTGACGGCGGAGCTGCAGGCCAAGTGCGACGAACTGTATCAGGCCGTCGCGCTGCTCACCCGGGCGGAGAGCACCGTCGAGGAGCGCACCCGTTGGGGGCAGCAGTTGCAGGCGCAGATCCAGAACTATGAAGCGCAGTTGAACATGCTGCGGGCGTCCCGCTGGCTGAAGCTCGGCCGCGCGGTCGGCGTGGGACCCAAGGTGGATGGTGGCCGCTAACCTGCTCCGCGTGCTGCGGGACCTGCCGCTGCTGGCGCTTTCGCCGCTCTTCATCCTGGGTCCGGTACTGCTGCTGGCCCTGACCGATCTGTTGCGGGCGCTCGTTCCGCGGCGGCTGGCTCCGGAGAACCGGCCCCAGACGGACGCCGCTTCCGTGGTGATCCCCAACTGGAACGGTCGCGATCTGCTCGAGAAGTACCTGCCCAGCGTGGTCACAGCCCTAGCCGGGAACCCGGCGAACGAGATCATCGTCGTGGACGATGCCTCCACGGACGGCAGCGCGGCGTTCGTCCGCGAGCATTTCCCCGGCGTCCAGGTGATTGCGCTGCCGAACAACCACGGCTTCGGCGGCGCATCGAACGCCGGCTTCCGGGCGGCTAAGAACGACATTGTGGTGCTGCTGAACAGCGACATGCGTGTCGCGCCTGATTTCCTAGCGCCGCTGCTCGCGGGCTTCACGGATGAGCGGGTCTTTTCGGTTTCCTGCCAGATCTTCTTTTCGGACCCGAACAAAGTCCGCCAGGAAACCGGCCTGACGCAAATGTGGTGGTCCGGCGGCAACCTGCGGGTCCGCCACCGGCTGGACGACGAGATCCAAGAGCTGTTCCCGTGCGCGTACGGCGGCGGCGGATCTTCGGCCTACGACAAGCGTAAGTTTTGGGAGCTGGGCGGGTTCGACGAGATCCTCGCGCCCTTCTACTTCGAGGATTCCGACATCGGGTTCCTGGCCTGGAAGCGCGGCTGGAAGGTGCTTTACCAGCCGGAGAGCCAGGTGTACCACGAGCACCGCGGCACGATCGGCAAGTCTTTTTCTGACAGCTATATCCAAGGTGTCCTCAAGAAGAACGTCCTGCTCTTCACCTGGAAAAACATTCATGAATGGAGGCGGCTGCTGGGTCACTTCCTACAGACCTGGGCCGACGCCCTGGTGAGTTCGTTGTTCGGTCCTTCGCCGGAGCGGACCACGGTGCAGGGACTGGCCCGCGCAGTCCTACAGATGTCGGGACTGATCCGCTCCCGCTGGCGCGCCCGCGGACTTGCCGCCGTCTCCGACACCGAAGCGTTTCGCCGTCCGCTGGGCGGCTACTTCCGGGACCGCTTCGAGAGCTTGCCGGTGAAAGTCGATCAGCCGAACGTCCTTTTCGTTTCTCCCTACCCGATCGTGCCGCCGATTCACGGCGGCGCCGTGTTCATGAACCAGACGGTGCGGGAGCTGGCGCGGCGCGCGCCGCTGCACCTGGTGGTTTTGCTCGACTACGAGCGCGAGCTTGAGGCGCATCAGGAGCTGCGGCAGGTCGCCAAGTCGGTGGCGTTCTTCGTGCGCCGCGAAGCCCGCACCAAGGCGCTCGCTTCCATCGAGCCGCACGCGGTCCGCGAGTTCCGCAACCAGGACGTCGAGTGGCTGATCCACCGGCAGATCTACACGCAGCGGATTGACGTGCTGCAGCTCGAGTACACGGTGATGGCGCAGTACGCCGGCGCATTCCGGCAGATCCCGAGTGTACTCTTCGAACACGACGTGTACTTTCAGTCGATCGCGCGGCAGCTCCCCGGGATGCGCGGCTGGTGGACCCGGGTCGCGGCGCGCTACGAGTACCTCCGGGCGCTGCGCTTCGAACTGCGGGCGCTGCCCCGCGTGGATCGCGTGCAGACGTGCAGCCGCGAGAACGCCGCGTACCTGACGGGGTTTCTGCCCGAGCTAATGGGCCGCATCGATCCGGACCTGCGTGCCGGCATCGACACGGCGGGGTACCAGTTCCGCGCGGAGGGCCGGGAACCCGGCACCATGCTGTTCCTCGGCAGCTTCCGGCACCTGCCGAATCAGGAAGGGCTGCGCTGGCTGTACGCGCACGTCCTGCCGCGGATCCACGCGGCGCGCCCGGGGTCCCGGCTGCTGCTGGTCGGCTCCGAGCCGCCGCCTGCCCACGCCCTGCCGCACACGGATGCGAATGTCGAGCTGGTGGGCTTCGTGGATGACGTCCGCGAGCCGCTGGCGCGGTACGCCGTGTTTCTGTGTCCGATACTCAGCGGCTCCGGCGTCCGGGTGAAGCTGCTGGAGGCGTTCGCGGCGGGGATTCCCGTGGTCTCGACGCGCCTGGGCGCGGAGGGACTGGCGGAGCGCGACGGCGAGATCTGCGCGCTGGCCGACACGCCGGAGGAATTCGCAGCCGCCGTCCTCCGTATCCTCGACGATCGCGGCGAAGCGTCCCGCATGGCGGCGCGGGCGCGGGACTATGTGGTCCGCGAGCGGGACATGAGCACGATGACCGCGAAACTCGTCGAGAGCTACCGGAGCGGTATTGCGCAAAAGCGCAGCGCGAGCGGGACAGTGCTACCCTGACCCGCAAGATGTCTCTCGTCGGGATCTCCGGACCTCCTTCCGCCGCCAACGCCGTGCTTCGCCTCCACCCGACCGACAACGCCGGCGTGGCGCGCGTGGCGCTTCCGGCCGGTTTTCGCCTGACGCTCGATGGCCGGGACGCGCAAACCCGCACGGAGATCGCCGCGGGACACAAGGTCGCCCTGACGCCGCTCGCCGCCGGCGAGGTCATCCGCCGCTACGGTCACGAAATCGGCCGGGCGCGGCAACCGATCGCCGCCGGGGAGCACTTGCACACACACAACGTCGACTACTATGAGCCGGCGCGCGACTTCGAGTTTCCCGCCGGGGAGTTGCCCGTGCCGGATCCCCCGGCCGGCGCTCCCACGTTTCGCGGCTACCTGCGCGCGGACGGCCGCGCCGGCACGCGCAACTACATCGCCGTGGTCGCCGCCAGCAACTGCGCCGCGCATACCGTGGAACTGATCGCCCGCAGTTATGAACACGACACGCTGCCGGCGGGCGTCGACGGCGTGGTCGGCTTCCCGCACGGCGACGGCTGCGGCTACCCCGATACGCGAAAACTGCGCCGCACGATCGCGGGCGTGGTGGCGCACCCGAATGTCGCCGGCGCCATCCTGGTCGGCCTGGGCTGCGAGGCGAATCAGATCAGCTATTACTTCAGCGAGCGCGGGCCGCAGGGCGTCCGGCTGCAGGGCCTGACGCTGCAGGAATCCGGCGGGACGGCGAAGACCATCGCGGCGGCGCGCGACGCGATCGCGCCGCTGCTCGCGGAAGCCGCCGCCGGGCAGCGCACGGAGATTCCGGCCGGAAAACTCGTGGTGGGCCTGAACTGCGGCGGATCCGATTCTTTCTCGGGGATCACCGCCAACCCGGCGCTCGGGGTCTGCAGCGATCTGCTGGCCGGTTACGGCGGCACGGCGGTGCTGGCCGAAACGCCGGAGTGCTTCGGCGCGGAGCATCTGCTGGTGAAACGCGCGCGCAGCCGCGCCGTCGCCGAGCGATTTCTCGGCTTTCTCGAAAGCTACAAGCAATACCTGGCGCGCTTCGGCGACGAGTACAACTTCAACCAAAACCCCTCGCCCGGCAACAAAGCCGGCGGTCTAACGACAGTGCTCGAGAAGTCGCTGGGGGCGGCGGCCAAGGCCGGCGCCACGCCGCTGATGGAGGCGGTGGACTACGCAGAGCGAATCCACGGGCCGGGCTTCGTGTTCATGAACACGCCGGGCTACGACCCGGTTTCGCTGACGGGCCTGGCGGCCGGGGGCGCGAATCTGATCGCCTTCACGACCGGCCGCGGGTCGGCGATCGGCTTTCCAACCGTGCCGGTGGTGAAGATCGCGACCAACTCGCCGATGCACGCGCGGATGAGCGACAACATGGAAGTGAACGCCGGGCGGATCGCGGACGGGGAAGCCACGGTGGAAGAAGTGGGGCGCGAGATCTTCGCCACGCTGCTGCGCGTCGCGAGCGGGGAGCGGACGGCGGCCGAGCGTTTCGGCCACCGCGAGTTCATCCCCTGGCAGACGGGACCGACGCTCCAACCGGCGCGGGGCGCAGCGCCTGATCGTGGGCCGCGAAGACGACGCTCCAGTCGAACTCGCGCCTCGCGCGTTCCAGGCCGCGGTGGCGCAACCGGGCGCGCAGGTCCGGATCGTCGCGGAGCAGTGCGATGGCCTGCGTCAGTTGCTCCGGCGCGTCCTCGGCGACCAGGAGGCCGTTCGCGCCGTGGTCGATCACGCTGGGGATGCCGCCGGTGCGCGACGCGATCACAGGCACGCCCGCCGCGTTGGCCTCGCAGAGCACGCGTCCCATGGTCTCGACGTCGCGCAGGCCGGTCCGGGGGTCCACGTGCTCCCGGCTGGCGAGCACGAACTGATCCGCGGCCCAGTAGTATTCGCGGAGCCGCGCGTGGGGCACCGCGCCGAGAAACGTCACGGGCAACCCGGCCGCGGCGTGTTCGTAGCGGGAGCGATGCCGGCCGTCGCCGGCGATCGCGAGGTGCACACCTTCGGTCCGCGCGACAGCCTCGAGCAGCGTCTCGATGCCTTTCTTCGGCACCAGCCGGCAGGCGGTCAGCAACAGATGCCGGTCCTCGGGGAGGCCCAACTCGCGCCGCGAGGCCAGCGGAGCCGCGCCGGGGCGGAAGTGCGCCGCATCCACGCCACCGGGGACCACGCGCACCCGCTCCGGGTCCAATCCGCTTTCGGTGAGGCGATCGCTGGTGTAGTGGCTGTTCGCGAGCACCTGCTCCAACTGCCGGGCGGAGGCCGCCGCGACACGCCGCCGCTCGTCGATGAGCCAGTTTTCGACGCGCTCCGGCCACTCCAGCCGCCGGAAGCGCGCGTAGAGCCGGTCCTCGATCCAGGGCGCGGCCAGGGCGCGGCTTCCAGTGCGGTACGGCCACGCGATCCACGGGCGCAGGATGTCGTTGCCGGCGGAACGGGCCATCACCGGCAGCCCGGTCATCTCGTGGAGCTGGCCGTAGAAGATTGTCGAGGCGTAGATCGCTTCGGCGCGGTACTGCCGCGCCATCCGCGCCAGCACGCGCAGATTCTCGCGGAACGAAACGCGGCTCAGGCAACGGTGGACGGGGAAAGGCCAGGGCGGATCCGGGGTTGCGGAGCGGTAGGTGGCTACGTGGAGATCGTGTCCCAGGGCCTTCCAGTAGTGGCACAGGTGCACGGCGTGCGTCTGCATCCCGCCGAAGCTGGGCGGGAATTCGGTGAGGATCAACAGGATCCGCATCGCGGGGTTCCCGCGATTCTAGCAGCTAACGCGAGTGAACAAGCGCGATGAAAGGACGAATGACCTTTGGTAGGTCTAGTTCGCCAGCGCCGAGCCCACAGCTTCGCTGGCAGCTCCGGCGCGGCCGCCCTTCGCGTACCGGACCTGCTGGGTCGCGTCCACGTAGAAATAGTGCTCGCCGGACTTCGGATCCGCCGTGCACGTGAACCGGCCTGCCTGCGCGTCGCAAGTGATGGCGTAGCCGCTGCGCGGCCATTGCGCGGCCAGGAAGCCGAGCCGCTTCAGCTCATCTACGTTCGCATAGCTGCCGCGGATCTGATACTGCGCGGTTTCCGCCGCGCCCAAGTCCTTCAGGTCCGCGAGCGCCGCCTGGGCGTCCTGCGGCAAGCTGCCGCGCAACCCCTGGGCGCGATCCGCGCCGGGCTTCGGAGCGCTCTGGCAGGCCGCCAACGCGAGCGTTGCGCACAATAAAACAATCCGCATCAGTCTTGATCTTACTTCTTTGCGGCGAGCGCCGTCACCACGTCCCAGTTCAGTTTCACGAACGTGTGCAGGGAGCTTTCGAGAATGCGCTCCAGGTCCGAATGCGCGCCGTAGCCTTTCGGACCGTCTTCTTCATCGGTGAGGGGGCCGATGCCGAAGCACTCCACGCCCTTCGCGCGCAGGAACGCCATGTCGGTGGCGCCGGTGGCCATGATCGGCAGCGTCACCGCGCCATAGTGCTTCGTGTTCATGGCTTCCAGCACGCGGAAGGCCTCGCCCTTGAGGTTCGACGGTTTGGCGACCGGGCGGACGTTGCGGCTCTCCGGCTCCACGGTGATCGCCGGATCGTTGATCACCTGCTTCACCAGCTCGCGGAACTTCGCCATGTCCTCGTCAGGCAGCGCGCGGACGTCGAAGATCGCCTCGGCCTCGGAAGGGATGACGTTGATCTGATAGCCGCCCTTGATGAGGTTGGGCGAAAGCGAAGTCCGCAGCATGGAGTGGTGCGCGGGCTCGTTGACGGCAAGATACTCCTGAAGCGCGGCGGCCTTTTCGGGATTCAGCAGCGCGTTGTAGCGCGCGGCTTCCTCGGGGGTCGAGATGGTGGCGAGCTTCTCGAAGTAGTAGCGCGTCGTGTCGTTCAGCCGCATGGGGGAATGCCACGTCGCCAGTTTCTCCACGGCGCGCGACAGGTGCAGGATCGAATTGGTCCGCAGGGGGCGCGACCCGTGCCCGGCGGGTCCGCGGGCGATCAGCTTGATGCCGTTCGGGATCTTCTCCGCCGTCTGGACGCCGGCAAAGCGGACCTTCCCCGCGCGGCGCTGCACGCCGGCGCCTTCCGCCAGGCAGATTTCCGCTTCGATTTCGGACCAGTGGTTGTTGACCAGGTACTCGATGCCGACTTTGGTGGACGCCTCTTCGCCGGCCTCCGCCACGAAGATCACGTCGCGATCGAGCGCGACCTTCCCGCGCTTCAGGAGCAGCATGGTCATCAACGCGGCCACCAGGTTGTCCTTGTCGTCCACGGTGCCTCGGCCGTAGATGTAGCCGCCGTCGCGCGCGGCCGAGAACGGGCCGAAGCGGGTCCACTTGGCGGGGTCCACTTTCACGGTATCCGTGTGACCCATGATCAGCAGCGGCCGCTTGGCGCCGGAACCCTTCAGGCGGGCGATGACGTTCATGCGGTCGGGCTCCAGGCCCACCAGCTTGGCGGGGATCCCGTCGGCTTCCAGCACCTTCTTGACGTACTCGGCCGCGCGGGTCTCGTTGCCGGGCGGATTCTGCGTATCGAACTGCACCAGCGCCTGGAAGTGGCGGAGGGTTTCGGCTTCGACCTTGGCCCAATCGGGGGCCTGGGCCAGCAGGGGTAGGGCGAGGAGAGCGGCAGACCAGCGCATGGGGCTTATGGTATCAGTGGGTCCGGCGCCGTTGTAGGCCCTTTACCGACCCGGTGCGCCGATGACGACAAGGTTCTCGGCGGTCGCACCCATCACCGCCTTCAAGGGAACGGTACGGTCGAACGTCGCGAACCGCCCGCGATTCCGCACGGCAAGCCCCAGCAGGTACACATCGGTGACCTGCTTCGGTCCAGCGACGTACTCCATGCGAAACAGGGTTTCGTCCAGCAACGAAACGCCGGTCGCCCAGTATTCGTGATTCGTGCTTGCGCACAACGACTCGAGCGACTGGACGGCTTCAACCATGCGTATGCCGAGGTCGTAATTGGGATTGGAGATGACCCGGACGAAGCCGTTGACGGTCAGGGCACACGAAGCCCACCCATGGCTCGCCTCCGCCGCGAACCAGGCGTGAGCTGCGTCGTGGTGGGGATGTGACGGGTCCGAGAGAGCGATCAGAACGTTAATGTCCAGCAGCGCCCTCATTCGTCATCGTCCCGGAGCCGATTCACCAAGTCCATGCTCGGCACGAGGGATCCCGGTTTACGTTGGAACAACGTCACGCCGTTCCGCACCTTCGGCGCGGCGACCGGCTCCAACGCCTTGCGCGCGAGATCTGACAAAACGGCACCTGCCGTCCGGCCTTGGATTTGAGCCAGCTCCTTGGCGGCAGCAAGAACGTCGTCATCGATCTCCAACGTCGTACGCATGAAGCTAGCATAGCATCTGATGCGTGATGCGTGATGTTCGCTGAGCGTCGGCTCGGGTTCTCCGCAAGAAAGAAAACGGGCCCGTCCAATTCTCGGACGGGCCCGAATCGGCACTGCTTTGCCCTCAGCCTAAGGGACTGCGACCGCCGGAACTGCGGCGGCGGCCACCAGCTTGTTGAACGCCGGGACGTCTTCCTTGGCCAGCTTGTCGACCTTGGCCACGGCGTCGGCGAGCAGCTTCTTCACGGTCGCCAACTCGGTGATCTGCGGCTCGGTGGGCGCCGCGGCAAAGCCGTCGAGCGCATTCAACAACTGGTTGATCCGCTGGGTGACCGGCGGAGGCGTGAACGTCAGCGGCGGGCCCGCGCTACCCTGGGGCTCGCTGGGACCTTCTTCTCCGGCGCGGGGCGCCGTCAGCGAAGGCACGGGACCCGTGGGCGCGCCGCCGCCGCCCCGGCGTCCGCCGCCACCGCCCCCGCCGCCGAAGCCGAAACCGCCCGCGAAGTTGCCGCGCACGTCGTTGATCTTCTTGCGCAGATCTTCGGCCGCCGTGCGGATGTTCTCGGGCAGGCGCGGCGCGCCGGGAGCGCGCCAGGCATTGACGAGCTGGGTCATCGAACCGCTCATCGCGTTGAACCGCCGCTGCGCGGCGTCCGAGTCCTTGGCGAGTTGGTACAGGTCCGCGATCATCTGGCTCCGCTTCTGGCGGTCCGCCGAGGTGAAGAAGGTCAGGCGCGGGTCATCCTCCACCACCAGCGGCTTGGTGAGGGTGGCTCCCGCCGCCGTCAGGCGCACGGTGTATTCGCCGGGCTCGACCATGGGTCCGCCGCGGCCGATGCCGAAGAACGCGAAGCCTTCCGCGCCGAACTGCTCGAACATCCGCTGTTCGTCTTCCGACGGCCGCGTCGGGCGGTCCCAGCGCAGATCCCACACGGCGCGGTTGATTCCCGCCTCGGCCGGCGGATTCTGCAAGGTGCGCACCACGCGGCCGGCCTTGTCGAGGATATCGAGCTTGAGGTCGCGCGGGCTGGCCTTGGTCTTCAAGTGGTAGTCGATCATCGCGCCGTAGGGCGGGTTCTGCCCGAGATAGAACAGGTGTCCGGTGCTACCGCGCTTGTTGGCCAACCGCCACTGGACCGCCGCGCGGGTGTCGAACAGGTGCGCGTTCGCCGCCATCACCTGCGTGCTCAACTGCTCGAGCGGCGCGAGGTTGTCGAGGATCCAGATGGAACGGCCGTGCGTGCCGAGCACCAGATCGTTGTCGCGCGCGTGGATGGCGATATCGTCCACCGGGACGCGCGGCAGGTTGTTCTTCAGCTCGAACCAGTTGGCGCCCCGGTCGAGCGAAACGTACAAGCCGTACTCGCCGCCCGCGAAGAGCAGGTTCTGGTTGCGCGGGTGCTCGCGGATGACGTTCAGCGACCCGCCGTTCTTGGGGATGCCGCTGGTGATCGACTTCCAGGTCTCGCCGAAGTCCTCCGTCAGATAGGCGTAGATGCCGAAGTCGTTGCCGCGATGGCCGTCGAACACCGCGTAGGCGCGCCCCTCGGCGTACTTGGAGGCGATCACGCGGCTGACGTAGGTCCCCTTGGGGACGCCCGGCACGTTGCCAATGACGTTCTTCCAGGTTTCGCCGTCCTTGGTGACCTGCAGGTTGCCGTCGTCAGTGCCCACCCAGTAGATGCCGGCGCGGATGGGCGACTCGGAGAGCGTGGTCGAGGTCGGGAACGCCTGCACGCCGTCATGCCGCGAGAGCATGGTGCGGTCCGGCAGCTTGCCCATGATCGGCTGCTTCTCGCGATCGACGTTCGTGGTGACATCGGGCGAGATCTTCTTCCAGGAGTTGCCCTGGTCGGTGGACTTGAAGACGAAGTTGCCGCCGTAGAGCAGCGTCTTGCGGTCATGCTTCGAAACCACGAGCGGGGAGTTCCATTGGAAGCGGTAACGCGCTTCGCCCTCGGCTTCGCGCGGGCGGATGGAACGCGATTCATGGGTGCGCAGGTCGCGGCGCAGCAGGTTGCCGTCCTGGGACTCGGCGTAAACGATCCAGGGCTCCTCGGGGTCCATCTGGGAGTAGAAGCCGTCGCCGCCGCCAATGGTGGTCCATTCGTCGTTCGAGATGCCGCGGGATTCCAGCGACATCGAGGGTCCGCACCACGAGTTGTTGTCCTGGAGGCCGCCGCAGATGCGGTAGGGCTTCTGCATGTCGAGGCCGATTTCGTAGTACTGGCCGAGGGCGACGTTGTTGGCGAACACCCAGGTGCGGCCGGCGTCGTAGGAGAAGTGGAGCCCGCCGTCGGAGCCCGTGAACATGTGGTTCGAATTGGCCGGGTTGATCCAGAGGGCGTGGTAGTCGCCGTGGATGCGTTGCACGCGGTTCTCGACGAAGGTCCTGCCGCCGTCGTCGGAGTAGGACATGTTGGCGCCCAGCACCCAGATGCGCTGGTCGTTGTTCGGGTCGATGTGGACCTGCGAGTAGTACATCGGGCGGGGGTTGGTGTCGCTCATCTTGCGCCAGGTCTCGCCCTTGTCCTCGGAGCGATAGATGCCGCCGCGCTGGTGCTCGATCAGCGCGTAGACGATGTTGGGATTGCGGCGGTAGACGTTGACGCCGATGCGGCCCTTATCGCCCTCGGGCAGGCCGCTGGTGAGGATCTTCCAGGTGGCCCCGCCGTCGGTGGTCTTGTAGAGCGCGCTGCCCGGGCCGCCGCCGTTGAAGCCCCACGGAGTCCGGCGGCGCTGGTAGGCGCCGGCGTAGAGCGTGTCGGGCGACTCGGGATCCATGGCCAGATCGTTCACGCCGGTGTCGGCGTTGACGAACAGGATCTTCGTCCAGGTCCTGCCGCCGTCGGTGGTCTTGTACACGCCGCGCTCGTCATTGGCGCCCCACAGGTGTCCGGCGGCGGCCACGTAGACGACATTGGGATTGCGCGGATGGATCAGGACGCGCCCGATGTGGTGCGTGTCCTTAAGCCCGGTGTTGGTCCAGGTGCGGCCGCCGTCGGTGGACTTGTAGACGCCGTTGCCCCACGACGAACTCTGGCGGTTATTGGACTCGCCGGAGCCGACCCAGACGACGGAGGGGTCCGACGGCGCCACCGTGATGTCGCCGATGGTGGAGACCTCTTCCTTGTCGAAGAGCGGGGTCCAGGTGGTGCCGGAGTTCTCGGTCTTCCAGACGCCGCCGGAGGCGGTGGCTACATAGAGGATGCGGGGGTCGCTTTCGACCACCGCGACATCGTTGATGCGGCCGCCCATGGCGGCAGGTCCGATTTCGCGGAACTTCAGGTTCTTGAGAAGGTCGGCGGGCGATTGCGCCCACAGGGCTGCGGCAAACAGGAAAGCTGAAAAGATTCGCATGGGAACGTCTCCGGAGAGAGTAACAGTATGACTCAAACGAAGGCGATTGGCACCGCGCCTCTGGTTACGGCCTGAACTGTCCGGGACCGGGGCGGGCTTGCGCCAGCCACGGAAAGACGCGAGAATACCTAAGAATCCCGCTGGCCGGTTTCCTTACCCACACCGGTCTGCGGGACGGCAAAGAGGCGCGTATGTCCACGATTGCACACCACCCGGCGCCGCTGAGCCCGTCCCTGGCCTGCTAACGCAGGTCCCCCCGGCGGCGCTCGCGCCCATCGTGTATCCCCGTTAACCCGATGTTCGGCTCCACGTGTCTTCGTGGAGCCCCGGTGTTCGTGTGCCCAATAGGGGGAGTGTCTTGAAACAACGTCATCGTGGCGTCAAGGAGCCCGCAGGTCCGGATCCGGACTTCGCGGAAGCCCTAAACGAGAGTCAATCGCATGGCCGGCAGGCGGAGCGAAAAACCCGACAGTTCTGCAGGCAAGTACAGCGGGCGCTGAACCTGGCGCTCGCCGATCGGGAGGTGTTCGTCGAGGAGGTGGTGCCCGCGCCGGACTGCGGGCGGCTGCTGGTTTTCGTGGCGCTTCCGGTGGATGCCGGGGTGGAGTCGATCGCCACGCTGGGCCTGGAGGCGCCGCGGTTGCGCGCCGAAGTGGCGTTGGCCATCACGCGGAAGCGGGCGCCGGAGCTGTGCTTCATTCCGGCGTGCGCGGAAGGGGGCGGCGATGAGTGACCGGGCGCCGGCCCCCCTGCGCGCGTGGCTGGCCGCTCCGCCGGGGCGGGACGTCGCCGAGGCGCTGGAACGGCTGCGCCGGGCCCCGGACGTCCAGCAGATTGCGGTAATGCCGGACGTCCATTTGGCGGCGGACGTCTGCGTCGGCGTGGTAGTGGCCACCTCGGAACTGATCTATCCGCAGGCGGTGGGAGGCGACATCGGGTGCGGGATGCTGGCGGTGGCTCTGGACGCGGACGCCGCGGCGCTGGAGGAACCGCGGATCGCGGGGCAGATCCTAGCCGGCCTCGCGCAGGCCGTGCCGTCGCGCCGCCGCAACCGGCGCAGTGTGATCGAGCAGCCCGCGGATGTCGCCGGCGCCGGCCTCAGTGATCCCCGTCTGGACGCCCTGCGGCGGGACGAGGGAGCGTTGGAGTTTGCGACGCTCGGCAGCGGCAACCACTTCCTGGAGCTGCAGGCAGACGAATCCGGACGCCTGTGGTTGATGGTGCATAGCGGATCGCGGGCGCTGGGCCCGGCGATCCGGGATCATCACCTGGGGCGGGCCACGGCCGGAGACGGACGGCTGCGGGGTCTCGAAGCCGGGTCCGGCGCCGGGCTCGCCTACCGGCACGACGCGGCGTGGGCCCGCCGGTTCGCCGCGGCGTCGCGGCGGGCGATGGCCAGGGAAGCCGGTGAAGTGCTGGCGGCGCGGATCGGCGCGCGGCTGGATTGGGAGACGGCGATCGCGACGGACCATAACCACGTCGCGTGGGAGCGCCACGGCGGGCGGGATCTGTGGGTGCATCGGAAGGGGGCGATGTCCGCGCAGGCGGGCGAGCCGGGCGTCCTCCCCGGCTCCATGGGCGCACCGAGCCTTCACGTGGAGGGCCGCGGCGAGCCGGCGTCGTTGTGCTCGAGCGCGCACGGCGCGGGGCGAGAGGGAAGCCGCAGCGAGGCGCGCGCCCGGATCAGCGTGCAGGCGTTCCGGCGTCAGATGGAGGGCGTCTGGTTCGACACCCGCGCGGCGGACCGTCTGGTGGACGAAGCACCAGCGGCGTACAAGGACATCCGGGCGGTGCTGCGAGCGCAACGGGGCCTGGTCAAGACGGTCCGGCGGCTGCGTCCGGTGCTCAGCTACAAAGGCGCTTGAGCTCGGCGAATCCGGTTCGCCGAAACATCGAGCCGGAGCAGCTAGAAATCCTGGGAAGGATGCTGGCCGGCCACTCTGCGCACCCGGCGCTTATCGATGGACCGGATCTGATCGATCAATGCGAATGACGCCCTACTCAGCCCGCTGCTACCGGCCGCGACGGGCGGGTAAAGGAGCCCTTCGCCCGCTGTGCCGGTCATCGGGACGACACAGATCATCGAGAAGCGCTGGCTGGCAATCATCAGCGGATCGCTTACCACCACACACGGGCGGGTACCGCGCTGCTCATGCCCCAGAGTCGGTTCCAGATCAACGACAATCACAGAACCGCGCGCAACGCTCACGGATCCTCACTCCAACCCAGCCCCGGAGTCCAGCGAACCGGCTTGCCCGCGCCCGGCTCCAAAAGGACTTCGCTCGCGCAGGGCAGGTCGCGCGCCCACTCGTCGAAACCGGCGTCCTCGAGCATCGTCCCGTCGGGATGCGGGTTATCGAGCGACCGTTGGAGTTCCTGCCTCTCAATCCGTTCGAGCTCATTCCGCACGTCGTCCGTAACGAACTGGCTCCGATCCTTGGCAAGGAGGTCGATTTGGCGAAGGAGATCGCCAGGCAGCGTGACGGTCGTACGCTCAAGGTTCGGCATGTCGCTCCCTGTATGATCATAGCGGCCGGGGCGATCTCCTGTAGCCTCTGCCCGCGCTATGAGCCGGCCCGGGCGGTTTCCCGAAGCAGGTCCTCGCCCAGGCGCAGGCAATCCGAGGTGAGAATGCGCGAATCGCCCCAGCGGGCGCGCAGAGCCTCGCCCTCACAACTCCAGGCCTCGAGCAGGGCGTAGTCGCGGTCGTAAACCAGCCAGATCAGCCGGTCCCAGCCGGCGCGGCGCACTACGGGGATCCGGGCGGGCTCCGGGTCGCGGCTCGCAATTACCTGATAACGCTGGCCTTCGTGGTCGAAGTCGGCTCCCGAAGCCACCGCCCGGCAGCGCGGCTCCGCCAGGCCTGCCAGCGCCGCGGCGTCGTAGCGCGCCACTGCGTAATTCACCGCCGGGGTGACACCCAGCGGATCCTGCCAGTGACAGGCAAGGTCGACGAGCAATTCACGGAAGGTGGCCGGCATCACTACGGGTTTCCCTGAGGGTATAGTGCTGCCGGGAGGGAAATATTCTCAGTCTTTTTGCTACGGCGTGATTGTCGCGCGGTCCCCCTGGACCTTCACCTGCGTGCCGAGAGGCTCCGACAGCTTGCGCAGCCGTTCCAGGATCCGTTGCGCCTCCGCCGCCGGCGCCATCACCGGTTGCCCTCGCCGCTGGCGCGACTGCCCGAACCCCAGCGTAATCGGCCAAGCCGTGATCGACTTCAGGCTCCGGTCTGGCGCGAACTCAACCTCCGCCAGGATGCTCTCCCAGTTCTCCCGGTCCACCGGAAAGCCCCGCGTGTCGTTGGCCGTCCGCCGGTCGTAGTAGTCGGCGGGCGTTGCGGTCAGCGGTAACCCCTGCTGCTGGTAGCTCTCCGCGGGCTGGAACCGGATGGTCTCGTTCTCGAAAATGAAGTTGGCCATGCTGTAGACGATCGGCCTGCCCTTGTAGACCTCGATGCCGCGCAGCACATGCGGCCCGTGCCCCACGAACAGATCCGCTCCGGCGTCGACCATCGCGCGCGCAAAGGCGGTGAGGAACTCAGCGGGCTTCTCGCGGTCGCCCGGAAAGCCCTCGTGCGCGTGGATCGACACGATCACCCAGTCCGCCTGGCGGCGCGCCTCCTTCACACTGGCCGCAATCGCCGCCAGATCGCCGGCGTGCGGCTCCGTGCGGATCGATCGCTCGGCTCCCGGGCGGAAGCGCGCGCCGAGGAAGTTCACACTATCGCCTTCCGCGCCGCTGCCCGGCGCGGACCGCGCCAGCGCCCGGATCTCGTCGAAGGCCGCCTGCGGCAGCGTGTACGTTGTCGTGAACCGCAGCGGGCTCAAGCCCGGCCGTCCCGGCATGTCCGGCCGCTGCTCGCCCGCCATGCTGGACACCTGAAACGTGGACGCGCAGCCGATCAGCGCCACGCGGCCGTTCTTGGTATCGAGGTACGCCGGCGCGCGCGCCCGCGCCAGATTGATCCCCGCGCCGGCGTAGGTCACGCCGGAGCGATCCAATTCCCGCAGCGTGCTGCGCAGCCCTTCGGGACCGTAGTCGTAGGTGTGGTTGTTCGCCGCCGAGAACAAATCGAACCCGGCCCACTTCAGTTCGTCGAGTACCCACGGCGCGGAGACCATCCACGTGCCCCCCGACTGCGCCGCCGCGGGGACGTCGAAGTTGTGGATCAGCGTCTCCAGGTTGGTGAACGCGGCGTCCGCCGCGCGGATCTTCGCGATCAGGGCCTGGGCCGCGGGCTCCTCGCGCACGG
This sequence comes from uncultured Solibacteraceae bacterium, assembly GCA_964471915.1. Lineage (GTDB taxonomy): Bacteria > Acidobacteriota > Terriglobia > Bryobacterales > Bryobacteraceae > JAIEPW01. The sequence goes on from CAYYID010000002.1 coordinate 165,184, forward strand.
AGATCCGCCGGTTGATGATCGAGTCCCCGGTGAGCGCGATCCGGATCCCGGACTGCGCGGAAAGCACGGCGCATCCGGCGGCGAGCAACGGCAAGGCGCGATGGAGCATGCGCGCGATTCTATCGAATCCTGCCTAGAATTGGCTATGCGTTTCTTGGTCCTGTTGCTCGCCGCCGTGTCCGCCGGCGCCCAGAGCCCGCCGGTGCAGTCGCTGAAGATCCGCGTGCTCTCGACGATGCTGGCCGACGCCGGCCTCGGAGAATGGGGCTTCGCCGCGCTGGTCGAAGCCGACGGCAGGCGGATCCTCTTCGATACCGGAGCGCGCCCGGACACTGTTCTCCAGAACGCCCGCGAACTCGGCGTGGTCCTCGCCTCCATTGACCAGGTGATCCTCAGCCACAACCACCAGGACCACACCGGCGGACTCATGACATTGCGCCGGGCTTTCCTGAAGCAGAATCCCGCCGCGCTGGGCACGGCGCACGTGGGCGCGGGCATGCTCGGCACGCGTCCGCCGTCCAGCTTCATCGAGAAACTCCGCGCGGAGTACGAGGCCTCGGGCGGCAAGTTCGCCGTGCACGATAAGCCCGTGGAGCTGCAGCCCGGCGTCTGGCTGACCGGACCGGTGCCGCGCGTCTATCCGGAGCGCAACTGGAGCGGCAGCGCGAAGCTCGCCTCGGGCGCCGAGGACACGCTGCCCGAGGACTCCTCGCTGGTGATCGTCACCGCCCGCGGGCTGGTCATCCTTTCCGGCTGCGGCCATGCCGGCATCGTGAATACTGTGGAGTACGCCCGCAAGGCGATCCGCCCGGCGCCGGTGCTCGCCGCCATCGGCGGCTTTCACCTGTTCGAGGCGAGCGAATCGACGCTGGAGTGGACGGCGCGAAAGCTGAAGGAAGCGGGCACGCAACAACTGCTGGGAGCGCACTGCACCGGCATTGAGGCGACGCACCGGCTCCGCGCGCTGCTGGGTCTGGACCGGAAGAGCGTCGCGGTGGCCGCCGTCGGCGCGACTTTCGAGCTTGGCAAGCCCTTCGATCCCGGGCGGATCGCCCGCTAGACGGGTTCGCGAACCCCTACAGCAGCTTCGCGACCACTACCGTGAGATCGTCCGCCAGCGGCGCCCCGTTCGTGAACTGGGCCACCGCCGTCGAAACCACCCGCACGATTTCCTCGGCCGGCGTCTCGACTGCCGCGCGGACCGTCTCGGCGACGCGCGCCTCGCCGAACTCGTCGTCCGAACCCGCCGCCGCGGCCTCGGTGACGCCGTCCGAGTACATCACCAGCGTGTCGCCCGGCATCATCATCGCCTTCGCTTCTTTGTAGCGCGCGATGGGCAGGATCCCCAGCACGGGCCCGCCATCCGAGAGCCACTCTTCGCTGCCGTCGGCGCGGAGGATCAGCGCCGGGTTATGGCCCGCATTGACGTACGCCACGTCGCCGGTGGCCGGATTGAGCACCGCCAGGAAGAACGTAATGAACCGGTTGTCGGGCGTGTTCGCGCAGATGGCCTTGTTCAGCCGCACGATCTTCTCCGCCAGGTTCTCCGGCTCCTCAAGCAACACCTGCACGCGAGCCTGCAGCGACGACATGAGCAGCGCCGCCGGCATGCCTTTGCCCGCCACGTCGGCGACGATGAGCGCCACCCGCCCGTCGGGATAGGCGAAGAAGTCGAAGTAGTCGCCGCCCACGGCGCGGCTGGCGATGTTGAATCCCGCCAGATCGGTGCCCGCCACCAGCGGCGCGCGCTTCGGCAGCAGCCCGCGCTGCAGTTCCGCCGCCTGCTGCAGGTCCTTCTTCAGAATCCGGTCCTGCTGCTCCACCTCGATCAGCCGGGCGTGCTCGATGCGGATCGCCGCGACGTTCGCCATCACGGTGAGCAGGTTCAGGTCCTCGCGCGTGAACTCGCGGATCAGGTGCGGCGAGTCCACGTAGATCAGCCCGATCACCTGGTCGGTGGTCTGCAGCGGCACGGCGATCATGCTGCGCACCCGCTGTTCCACGATGCTCTTCTGCGCCTTCAGCGCTTCATCCAGCATCGCGTCCCGCACCAGCAGCGATTCTTTCTCGAGGATCACCCGCTCGCGCACCGCCTTCGAGATCCGGAAGCCGTCGCCGCGCGCGGCGCGCACCACGAGTTCCTCTTTCTCGATGGTCATCAGGACGCCGCGGCCCGCCATCACCGCTTCCACCGAGAGGTCCAGGATCACCTGGAACAGCTCCTCGAGCGGCCGGTGCCCGGCCAGTTCGCGGCCCGCGCGGATCAGCGCCCGCATCTGCGGACTGCCCTGCATTACGTGGGTGCGCGACAGTTCCCCGGAGTCGGCGGGGCCCAGCACGCCCTGCAGGTTCTGGACCACCGTGGTCGAGGCGCTGGACGGCGCTTCCGGCACCGCCTCCACGAACACCACCGTGTGCTGCACCGGCGCGGCCTGGCTGGCGCCGAACTCGATGGTCAGGTGCCCGGCCGAAATCCGGTCGCCCGGACGGAACGGCCGCGCGCCCTCGATCTTCGCCCCGTTCAGCAGGGTGCCGTTCTTGCTGCCCAGGTCCTGCACCATCCACTCGTCGCCGGAGCGGAACAGCGTCAGGTGGTGGCGCGACAGCCCGGCATCGTCCGGATAGCACAACTGATTCACGCTCGAACGCCCGAGCGAGAAGCGGTCCGTGTCCAAAGGGACAAAGGCCGACTTGCCGTCAGCGTCGCGGATGATCAGTTCGGCGGGTCCGCCGGCTCGGTTCACAATGGTCGCCAAGGTCGATCTCTTAGATTACTCAATCTCGCGCGGCCCCGCAGCCGGACGATCACTTAAGCTCTGTAACCGGAATGTTAAACGCCACCGTGCTTACCACGCCCTTGCGCTGGAACTGCACCCACACGCGGTAGATGCCGGCCCGCGGAAAGATCATGTTGAACTGGATGTTCGGTCCGCCGTCCGCCAGGAACGGATGGTTGTGGACCATGTCGATCGAGTCCCAGCTTGCCGCCAGCATGTGGCCCCACGCCGCCAGGTATTGTTCCAGCCCGTCGCCGGGCTCCAGCTTGAAGAACATCAGCGTCTTCAGTCCGGCTACCGGCTGCTCCGGCTCCATCCGCAGGGAGACCTTCATGTTCTCGCCCTGTTGCGGCGCAACGTCCGGCTGCAACTGCGCGACGCCCATCTTGAAGCCCGGCCCCGGCACGAACAGCGAGTTCGCCACCATCTGCGGCGCGCCTCCGTCCGGATAGAAGTCGCTCAGCACCCGGTAGTAGCCGGGCGCGGGAAACTTGAAATCGAGCACGAACTTCTTATCCGGCGTCACTTCCGGATGCTCGTGCGCGAAGTGCTTCAGGTCCTGGCTCAGCAGGAACAGGTGGAAGTACTTGTCGTGGACGATCTGGAACTTCGTTTCCTGCTTGCCGGTCTTCGGGTTGTTCACCCACAGCGTCAGGCGGGCATTCTCGCCGGCCTTGAGCTTGCCGGGCGAGGTCTGGAGCTTCACGGGATACTCCAGCGCATCCGGGATCCCGGCTACCAGCGCCATCCCGCAACGGGGGCACTTGCCCGGCTGCTTCTGTTTTACGTCGGGGTCCATGGGACAAGTGAAGTCCGGCTCGGCCTCGGCAGGTTCCTGCGGGGCGGCGTTCTCCACCTCCGGAGGCTTGGGAACCTTGGGATCTTGCGGCAACAGCACGAGTGCCGTGAGGAGGAGTACAGCGGCTATGAGCGCGAAACGGCGCATGCTCCATTATCCCCTAGCTCAAAAGGCCCATTCCGGGGGCGATATGTAAAAGAGCTTCAACTATGCCGGACCGGCGCTATCTCGGCATCCGCCTGGCCGGCCGCGATCTCGCGGTCGATGCCGCCGAAGTCGCCGCGGTCCTTCCCGGTCATGACTTCGCCGCCATCGTTCATCCCCGCCCCTGGATCCGCGGCGTCGCCCGGCACGAGAACGCGGACCTGCTGGTTGTCGATCTCGCCGAACTCCGCGGTTGGGGCCGCAGCCGCGGATGCGCCATCGTCGTCCTGGGCCGGGGACCGGCGCGTGCCGGCTTCCTGGCGGATCGCGTCTCGGGAATCCTCGACGCGGCGCGCCGCCAGCCGAAGCCCGGCGTCCTCCAGACCAGCGGGCGCAGCCGGATCCTGGTCACCGCCGGTGAGGTCCTTGGCGCGGTGGCGGACGGCGCGGCCGCCATACCGATCAGAGCGTTATTTCATCCGTAGTCCGCGTGGAACCCCGCTGCGCGCGCAAGAATTTGAAAACAAGACAGTTTCTAATTTAAGCGCAATCCCGTAACGCCCCTCCCTCCCACCCGCGACTTGCCTCGCCCCGCCGTCGCGCTATCCTAACTTCTGATGCCCGACGCTCCTCAACCCGCCCCGCCCAACCCGAGCTGGGAACGGGTCCAGCTTGCGCGGCACCCCAAACGTCCTTACACGCTCGACTACATCCAGCGCCTGTTCACGGACTTCCAGGAAATCCACGGCGACCGCTTCTTCGCCGACGATGCCGCCATCGTCGCCGGCTACGGCTGGTTCGACTCCAAGCCCCTTATGGTCATCGGTCAGCAGAAGGGCCGCGACACCAAGCAGCGCGTCTACCGCAACTACGGCATGCCGAAGCCCGAGGGCTACCGCAAGGCCATGCGCGCCATGGAGCTCGCTTCCAAATTCGGCCGCCCCATCGTGACCTTCCTCGACACCCCGGGAGCTTACCCGGGCGTCGACGCCGAAGAACGCGGCCAGGCCGAGGCCATCGCCTATAACCTGCGCGAGATGTCGCGCCTGCGTGTGCCCGTCATCGTGTTCGTGATCGGCGAAGGCGGCTCCGGCGGCGCCCTCGGCCTCGGCGTCGGCAACCGCGTGTTCATGCTGGAAAACTCGATCTACAGCGTCATTTCGCCGGAAAGCTGCGCCGCCATCATCTATCGGGACTCCACGCAGGCCGCCCGCGCCGCCGCCGCCCTCCGCATGACCTCCGAGGATCTGGTGCGCCTCCAGCTCGTCGACGGCATCGTCCCCGAGCCGCCCGGCGGCGCACAGGAAGAGCCGGATCTCACCGCCGAGGCCCTGCGCCTGGTGCTGCGCGGCGCGCTCGCCGAACTCGGCAAGCTGACGCCGGAGCAATTAATCGAAGACCGCTACCAGAAGTTCCGCCGCATGGGCTCGTTTTTCAGCGAAGCGGCCTTGGCCGCCGGAGAGCGATGAAGAAACCGGTTCTGCTCGGCATTCTGTTCCTGGCCGCGGTAGTGGGCGTCCTGCTGTACTCCACGCTGTCGCTGAGCCAGTTCCGCGTCGAGGTCTGCATGGAGTTCCGGGGTGCGCAATCCTGCCGTACCGCCTCCGGCGCCACCCAGGATTTCGCCCTGAAGACCGCCAAGTCGAACGCCTGCGCGCTGATCGCCTCCGGCGTGACGGACACGCTCGCGTGCGAGCACAATGAGCCGGTCAGCACCAAGTGGCTGAAGTAACCACTGGTCAGCCGCCGAACTCCTCGCGCGCTTTGTCCGCCAACGGTTGATAACGCGCCACCGGCGGCGCTCCCGTGGTGACGATCGCCATCGTCATTTCCGCTTCGGCATCCGCCCAGAGCACGGTGCTGTTTCCTCCGATGTGACCGCAAGCCCGCTGACTGGCCCGGCCCCCGAACAGGATCCCCGGGGCGGCGGCCGTCCCCTGCGTCCTGCCGGCGTGCACCCCCAAACCCCAGCGCACCCGGGAACGCAGGATGCGATCGATGTCCTCGGGTCCGTTCGTCGGGTGCACCGCTTGCCGGAACGTTTCCGGGGTGAAGAATCGCTTCTCGCGATATGCGCCCTCTCCCGCGTACACGTTCATCAACTTCGCCAGGGACCGCGCCGTTCCCGTGCCGCTGCCCCACGCCAGGCACAGGCCGAGCATCAGCGGACTCTGAAAGAAGCCGTTTTCGCCGCCAGGAGGCGGATCCGGCGGCGGCGCCTGCTGCCGGGTCCTCAGCGCGGCCACCCTTGGCAGCTCTTCCGCCGGCAGGCCGATGTACACGTCGCCGATCCCCAACGGACCGGCGATTTCGGCCCGCAGCCACTCGCCGGTGTTCTTCCCCGTCCACACCTGGATCAACTCGTCGAGCACCTGTCCATAGGTCAGGGCATGGTAGCCGTTCGCGGTCCCCGGTTCCCACGACGGCGACATCCCTGCGATCAGCCCCCGGACGCCACCGGGTTTGGACCACTCCCTCCAATGCGCGTATCCCGAATAGAGATCCGGCGCCAACCCGGCCCGGTGACTCAGGACCTGGCGGATCGTGATCGCCTCCTTGCCCCGGGTCGCGAATTGCGGCCAGTACTTCGCCACCCGGTCGTCGTACTGGAACACACGGCGATCGTGCAGAGTGTGCACCACCATCGCGGTCAACGCCTTCGTCGCCGAGAGGATGCAGATCAGCGAGTCAGCCGCCACGGCCTTGCCGTTCGCGTCCACGCCGCCGTGCAGATCGAGCACCAGCTTTCCCCGCCGGCACACGGCCAGTTGCGCGCCGCTCCAGCCCCCCTCGCCGAGCATCCACTCGAAGTGCGCCTTCGTTTCGCCCGCCGCGGCGTGCGCCCCGGCGCCGCCCGCGGCCATCGCCGCCATCGCCCGCAAGAAGCTCCGCCGCTGCATCGATCCTCCCTGGCTTACAGGATCTTCCTCGCGGCCATTCTATCGGACCGGACTGCCGAACCTCTCGCACCCCCGGCCTGGAACGCCCGCGCCGGGCACCGCCCAGAAAGCCGCGCGCCCGGCGTCACGGGGTGCCGTTCAATCCCATGGGCCGGGCGCAATTTCGTGGTGGGGACGGGCAGATTCGAACTGCCGGCCTGCCGCTTAGGAGGCGGCCGCTCTATCCAACTGAGCTACGTCCCCGCCTGCTCCCAAGGTAACAAACCGGCCGCGCGTTAGCGGTACAACAGCGTGTGCGGAATGATCCGGTTGTCCATCTCCCCGCACGGGCCGCACTGGAACCGGTAGGCCGGATTCAGTTGCGCGATCAGCGGCGGCAGCACTTTCGGATCGTCCGGCAGGTGGTAGGCGCAGATGGCGAGGCGCGGCTTGTACTTGCCGATCACCCCCCGCCCGCCCGCCAGCGCGTTCCGCTCCGCGCCTTCGATGTCCATCTTGATGAAGTTCACCGCGGGCAGGTTCAGTTCCGCCGCCAGCTTGTCGATCGTCGTCACCGGAATCGACAGGTCACCGGACTGTTTGGCGGTCTCGTCGACGAAGGTGTCGCGCGACGAGCTTTCCGCGTCGACATGGAAAGTCAGGGTCTTCTCGGTGTCGTACACGCCCTTCGGATAGATAAGCACGCGGCCCGCCGCAATCTCGTCCTTCAGGTTCCGGCGGAGGCACTCCAGGTTCTTGGGCGACGGCTCGATAGCCACCACCAGCTTCGCGCCTTTGCTCAGGCTGTCGCGCGTGAACGTCCCGACATGCGCGCCGCAGTCCAGCACCACGTCGCCGGGTTGCACGCCCGTCTCGCCCTGGCCGTAAATGCTGCGCTCCTGCTCGGCCAGAATCGACGGCAGCGCATCCTGGCCGTGGTTGTCGGCCCCCTGGGGGATCCAGAACCGCCCGTGCGGCGTCTCCCACAGCTCCAGCCCGCCGTCCCGCTGGACGATCTTGCTTTTCTGCGCGAGCGCCGCCATCTTCTGCGTATGCTCGTCGATCATCGCCTGCGCGTTCATGGCGAGCGGCAGCGGACAGACCGGATTGCGGCCGGCCGCCGTCAACAGGGCCGCGCGCGCCTGGGGAGAAAAGCGGTAGGAAGCCAGCGCGAAGCCGACCGCCACCAGCATCAGGCTGAAAAGGTTCAGCACCAGCCTACGGGTCTTCATTACCCGTCCATCGGCCGGAGGGCGCGGTTTGCTTAGAGGGCGAACCCGCGCGCGGCTCCGAACACCCCGACCACCGCCGCCAGGAACACCACATCGCCCACCGCGAACGGCCGGTGCTCCCGCGCGGGCCAGGACCCCGTGAACCCCCGCGCCAGCATCGCCTGGTGGATCCGCTCCGCCCGGTCCCAGCCCCGCAGCAGGACCGTCCCGGCGTGTTGCGCTTCCAGCGCCGTGAACCGCGCCAGGCCCAGCGGCGCGGTGGTGCGGCTCTCCCGCGCGCGCTTCAGCCGCTGGTGCTCCTCGGCGAGCAGCGTCGTGTACCGGTACATCAACCCGAGGATCAGGTTCAGCGCCGCCGGGCTCCGTAAGCGCTCCAGCGCCCACAACAAATCCGCCAGCGGTGTCGTGGCCGTCAGAAAGGTCAACAGCAACACCGCGCAGTAGCCCTTCAGGGCCACCGAGAGCGCCGCCTGCCACCCCAGTTGCCAGGCGAGCAGCCCCGCCGCGGTCAGCAGGAACGGCGACGCCCCGGCGCCCCGCCCCAGCACCGTTCCGGGCGCCACCCCTCCGAACGACAACAGCAGGAACGCGGCGCCGAAGTACGGCACGAACGGCTCCAGCGCGCCCGCCGGCGTCGAGGAGACGATCAGCGTCGCCAGCACCACCGCCGCCAGGCGCGCGCGCGCGTCCAGGAACCTCATCGCGCGAAGACCGCCGGCCGCGTGCGCTCCAGGAACGCCACGATCATCGCCGTCAGCACGCCCTCCAGCGCCGCCGCGCCCAGATACAACGTCGCGATGTAGTAGAACCCCTTGCCGTATCCGGCCAGCGAAAACTCCGCCGCCAGCGCCACCGCCGGCAGCAGGATCCCGGTGAACCCGCACACGAAGCCCCGCAGCGGCCCCGGCCCGGGCAGCACGCGCCACAGCCACGCCGCCAGCAGGGCGCCGCCTCCCATGTTCAACGCGTTCACGCCCAGCGCCAGCAAGCCGCCGTGCTGGAACAGCAGCGTCTGCAGCAGCAGCGCCGCGAACACCACCGGAAACGCCCGCACGCCCAGCAGAATCCCGGTGAGCCCGTACAACCCCAGGTGCACCGACGCGGGCCCCAACGGAAAATGGACCAGCGAGATGGCGAACGCCGCCGAGGCCAGCAGCCCCATCCGCACGATCTCCCGCGGCTCCGGGTGGCGGCCCAGCAGATACACGCCGCCCCACGCCGCGGCTTGTCCCGCGCCGCACCACAGGTTCGGAAGGATGCCGTCGGCGATGTGCATCTCAGCGCGTTACGGCAATGCTCGCCGAAAGGTTCGCGGTGTCGTAGCCGGCTCCGGACGGCGCCGGAAAACTCATCTCCACGCTGAACGCCACGGGTCCGGACACCGGCTTCATGTACCGCAGGCGGCCGTCGGCTCCGGTCTGGCCGATCTTCACCGCGTTCTCGCCGGCCGCCAGCAGTTCGATCAGCGCCCCGGCGACCGGACGCCCCGCGCGCAGCACCTGCAGCCGCCACCCCGCGCCCTCCGGCTCGGCCAGCAGCTCGAACTCCAGGCCCAGCGGCTGCGCCGCTCCGCCCGCCGTCGCGGACACCGCGGAGCGGTAGGTGCGGAACGCCTGGATTGCCGAGGGATGCTTGTCCCGGCCGCCCGGACGCACTCCGTCCGGCGTCCGGCTCATCACCCCTTGATCCTGCACCAGCACGATCCGGTGCGCCCCCGACTCCTTCACCGGGTAATCGGCGATCCACCGCGCGCCGTCGCGGCGCGGCCGCAGCGGGGTCTTCGCTCCCGACGGGCTTACTACGGATAGCTGCAGCCCCTTTGGGTCGATCGCCTCGCCGGTCGCCGGAAACCGGTGGCCATGGCCCACGACGATTACCGCTGTCTTGCCCTTCTCGAAAGGCTTCTCGGTGGTCACCCAGGTGTAGTGGGCCAGCAGTAGAGCGGCCGAAACGCCGCCCAGAAAGAGAATCCGGAAGAATAGTGCAGGCATGGAGCTTGGTAGATTAGTCTGTCATAGCTTAACGCATGCTTTTCTGGCTTCTCCTGCTGCCCCTGGCGCTCGGCGCCCATGAACTCGACGTCGCGGTCCGCCTCGCCGCGCCCGCCGTGATCCTGGACGCGCGGTACGGCGGCACCCAGCCTGTGCCGTTCGCCAAGGTGCAGGTCTACGCTCCCGGCGAGACCCGGGAGTTCCAGAACGGGCGCACCGACCAGCGCGGCCGCTTCAGCTTCGTGCCGCCGGCCCCCGGGGACTGGCGCGCCGTGGTGGACGACGAAATCGGGCACCGGCGCGAGGTCGCCATCGCGGTCACTTCCGGGTTCGACGGGCCGGCCGCTAGCGGCGTGGCGTCCCGCTGGGAGCGGCTGCTCGCCGGGATGGGTCTGCTCGCGGGGCTCGCGGGCGGCTGGTATGGCTGGAGCGCCCGCCGCCGCGCTTGAAGCGCCTGGAATTCAGCTCCGGAACAGGACCTTCTCGTTGTTGAACGTCATCGTCGCCACCACCGTGGCGACCGCCGCATACACGATGTTCGCCGCTAGTGTGATGCCGAACACCGCAGGCGTGAAGTCCCCCAGCAGAATGCCGCGGATCAACTGGCTGACATTCAGAATCGGGATCAGCGCCGTCACTACCGACAGTTCCATGCCGGGCAGCCCGCCGAGCAGGGCCGGAAAGATCACCAGCAGCGCGAGCGGCGTCAGGTAACTCTGCCCCTCCTTGAAGCTGCGGGCGAAAGTGGCGATGGCGATCATCAGCGACGACGCGAAGATCGCCAGCGGCAGCAGCGACAATGCGATCAGCGAGAGATTCTGTGCGTCCAGCGGAATCGTCTGCAGCATGGCCTTCAATTCCGGGGACCGTCCCGCAAAGCCCTCGTTCCGCAGCGAGAACACCAGGCTCCCCAGCGTGAGCGCGGCAGTCACCGCGATGGCGACCGTCCCCGCCAGGATCTTGCCGGTGACGATCTCCAGCCGGTGCACCGGAGCGGCCAGGAACGCCTCCAGGGTCTTGCGCTCCTTCTCACCCGCGGTCATGTCGATGATCGGATACATTCCGCCCGTGAACATCAGCAGCAGCAGCATGTAGCCCAGCATGCTGCCCCACAGGTTCCCGGCCATGCGGCGGGCGCTGGCCAGGTTAGTCTGGCGGATCGTAAACGGCTCGAGCACGGAGAGCGGAACGTTCGCGCCGGCCAGTTTCTCCCGCACCTGGGCCTGGCGGGCTTTGTCGAGGACCTCGCGGACCAGCGAGGCCGCCGCGGCCGACGTGGTATTGGCGCGGTCCACCAGGACCTCGACGCCGGAGTCGGTCTCGAGGATGCCCACGGCCGCGGTCTTGTCCCGCACCGCCTCGGCGGGATCGGCCGCATCCCGCACCGGAATTCCGGTGGCCGCCAACAAGGGCCGGAACCGCTCGCCCGTCAGCTTCGCTGCGATACCAAGGCGCTTGGTTTCCTCTTCAGCCTTCTGCCCGGCGCGCCCGATCAGCGCGCCCATGAAGAACATGATGAGCGGGATCACCACCACCGGCATCGCCACCATGCTGATCAGGGTGCGGCGGTCGCGGAGGATGTCGAGCATCTCCTTGCGGAACACGGCCGAGAGCAGGGGGAAGCGCATGGGGGTTCAGGCTCCTTCGGGCGAATCCACGGGCAGGCCCAGCAGTTCGAGGAAGATCTCGCGGAGGCGCTGGCGGCCGGTGGCTTTTCGCAATTCATCCATGGTCCCGGTGATCTTCACTTTGCCCTCGTGGATCACCGCGATGCGGTCGCACAGGTACTCGGCTTCCTCCATCACGTGCGTGGAGAACAGCACCGTCTTGCCGTCCGCGCGGGCCTCGCGGATCGACTGTTCGATGGTGCGCGCGGTGGGAACGTCGAGGCCGGACGTCGGCTCGTCCAGGATCAGCACCGGCGGATCGTGCAGCATGGTGCGCGCGATCGCCGTCTTCTGCTTCATGCCCGTGGAGAGCTTGTCGGTCCGCACGGCGGCGAAGCTCTGCATGGCGAAGCGCTCGATCAGCTCATCCGACCGCCTCCGGATGGCCGCCTCGTCCATGCCGTACAGGCGGCCGAAGAACGCCAGGATCTCACGCGGCGTCAGCCGCCCGTACAGGCCCATATCGCCCGAGAGGAACCCGATCTGCGCGCGGACCTGCTCGGGCTCGCGGTTGATGTCGCAGCCGTTGATCACCGCGGTGCCGGCGTCGGGCTTCAGCAGCGTGGCGAGCAGGCGCAGCGTCGTGGTTTTGCCCGCGCCGTTCGGACCCAGCAGGCCGAAGATCTCGCGCTCGCGGACCTCGAACGAAACGTGGTCCACCACGTGGCGCGAGCCGCGCGCTTTGTCGTGGAAGGTTTTGACGAGCGCTTCGGCCCGGATCATTGAATTGCTAGCGTACCGCAATCGTCACGGTATTCGAGGTGGCGTTGCCGATGCGCAGCACCACGGGCACGGCGTCGCCGGTGGTGGCGCCCGCCGGGACCTGGACGTTGATCTGGTACAGCCCCACCAGTCCCGGAGCCAGGCCCGAGAACAGCACCGGCGCCTCCACGCCTCCGATCGTGACGACGGGCGCCGCGACGGTGGTGGCGAAGGGCGGGGTAGAGGGCGCCGGCGCGCCGTCGGGCGGCGGATTGGTCACCGCGCCGAGCCCGGTGGCGTAGATCTGGATGAAGCCGCTGCGCTCCACCGGCTGCGAGCCCGGACCCGCGGGCCCGGCGAGCGTGGCGGTATTGGCGATCAGGATGGCGCCCTGCCCGGTGCCCGCCTGGTTGGTGGAGTAGAGCGCCGGCAGCTCAGAGATCAGGCCCATTTCCAGCGGCACCGACACCCGTTCGCCACGGATCACGGTGAGCTGCTGCGGGACATTGGGGTTCAGCGCGCGCGGGATCAGCGCGTTCACCTGGCCGCGGTCCACGAACAACAGCGGCAACGGCTGCCCGCCGAGTTCGATCCGCGTGGCCCCCAGCTGATTCGGGAACGGCGCGGACGCCGCGATCTGCTGCGTGTCGGCGAGGTCGTCGCCGAACACCGCGGCCCAACTGCCGGGCGTGACAGTGCCCGGCTTCTGGTAGCTGGCTGAGTTGACGATCGCCAGCGGCAAGGCCGCGCGCGCTTCGTCGTTGGCCAGCACGCTGCCCCGCGTGTCGATCTGCCCGGTGCGGCTGGATCCGTTCGCGGCGATGGAAAACGCCGTGGTCGTGATAATCACCGCCGGGTTCACCGTGGAAGGCGTGAAGGTCCCGGTCCACAGCCCGCGGCCCGCGGCCTTGAGCGGGATGTCGCAATTCGGGTCCGAGCAGCGCATCGAGAGCGAGGCGTTGTCCACCGCGTCGCCCCGGCAGTCACGCAATTGCACCTCGACATCAGTGGGCCGGCTGCGGATAGCGCGGAACCCGATCTCCGGCTTGTTCACCAGGATCACCAGGTTGCGCGCGTTGTCGCACGTGGCCCCCGCCTCCCGCGACGGGGACTTGGACGGCGCGTCGCCGGCCGCCGGATCGGTGACCAGCAAAGTCACCACCACGGTACGGATGGTCCCGTCGCTGAAGCCGATCCGCACCGTGGCGCGGCGCAGCCCTGGAGTCAGCCCCGTGCTTTGGGCGCGCACCGAAAGGGTGGCGCTGGCGTTGGCGTTGATCTGCCCCTCGGACGGCGTCAACTGGAACCAGGTGTCGTCATCTTCGGTCTCGAAAGTGGTGAAGAAGCGGATCGACGTGGGGTTGGGATTGAAGAGCACGATGTCCGATGCCGGCGCGCCGGAGGCTCCGCCCGCCAGTAGGAAGAACACCCCCGAAGTGGACACCGAAGGCGGCACCGTCTGTCCGGGAGAAACGACGTTGAACAGCACGGTGACGATCTGCGGCGAGTTTCCCGCGCCCGGCGCGGTGAGCCGCACGGTTCCCGAATAGACCCCGGGCGCGAGGCCGGCAGGATCCACCGTGACGCCGACCGGCGAAGGCGCGGCGGGCGAAGCGCTGCCGGAGGCGGGGGAAACGCGCATCCAGTTGCCGCCGCTGCGGGTCACGGCCTCCGCCGTCCACGCCATCGAACCGCCGCCGCCGTTGAGCACGCGGAACACCTGAGCCGGCGGGGCGCCACCGTCGGGGACGCCCGTGAACTCGAGCGCGGTCTGCGACACCAGCAGCGTCTGGGACTGCGCGCTCACCAGCAGGAACACCGGCACGGACACTACCTCGTTGTTGTCGGTGCGGATCAGCCGCAACTCGGCTTCGTAGCTGCCGGCGTTCAGGCCGGTCATGTTGAACGTTAGCACCACGATGCCTGGCGCGGCGTTGGTGGCGCTGGCGGCGGTGGCGATCGCCGAAAGCCAGCCGGACCCGCCCCGGAAGATCACCTCCGTGCGGAACGGAACGCTGCCGGTGCCGGGGTTCGAGACGATGATGCGGCGGTCGAACGATGTCCCGCCGCGCACGGCGCTCTCGCGCACGGAGGCGGGCAGCGGGACCAGGCGGCCGGCGCCCGGATCGATCACGTTGAGGGTCACCGGCACGTTGAGGCTGAGCGGCGGATTGCTCGAGGTGATCGCGATGTTGCCGCGGAACGACCCGGCGGCCAGCCCCGCGATGTTCACCGATACGCCCGCGGTGGCGGGCGCGTCCGCCGTAAAGGGACGGACGGCCAGCCAGCCCGTGGACTCGGGCGCCAGGCGGATCGGGATCCGCGTGTTCGTGGGGCTGAAGATGCCGAACGACTGCGCCGGCGGGTTGTCGCCGCCGCGCCGCGCCGTGAACGTCAGCGCCGTGGGCGAAACACGGAACGTCGGGGGTCCCCCGATGGTGAGGCTGAGCGCGCGCGTAGCCGTCTGCGGCGGTGTGGAGCTGTCGGTCACCTGGACCGTGAAGTTCGCGGTGGTCTGTCCCGTCGGGGTGCCCGAGATCTGGCCGTTCGCCGCCAGGCTAAGCCCGGCCGGCAGGTTGCCGCCGGTCAGCGCCCAGCGATACGGGAGTTGCCCGCCCTGCGCCTGCAGCGCGAAGGCATAGGCGGTGTTAAGGTTCCCCGCGGGCAGCGTGGAGGTGGCCACTGTCAGCGCGCCTCCCGTAGTGATGCGGAACGGCAGCCGGCAATCGGTGGTGACGATCGGACCTTCCGACTCATCCCCCGCGAACGATCCGATCGTGCAGATCGTCGCGCTGCCCACTGCGGCCAGGAAACTGGCGGGAATCGTGGCGCGGATCTGTCCCGCGCGCACGAACGTCGTGGCCAGGCGGGCGATGTTCTGCCCCACCTGCCAGCCTGCCGTGGTCCCGGAATCGAAGCCCAGCCCGTCGATGGTCACCTCCAGTTCGCGGTTGCCCGCCGGGGCGGACCCCGGCGTTACCGCCGTGCCGTACGGGATCACCGAGAAATTGCGGTTATTGGACTGCAGGTTATTCGGCGTGACAATCGACACCTTATTCACGCCGGGATTCAGCAGGAAGCCCTGCGGTACCACCGCGGTGATGGACCCGGCGTTGTTCACCCGCGTGGTGAGCGCCGCGCCGTTCCACCGGGCTTGGACGCCGGCGGCGAAGCCGCTGCCGGAGATCTCCAGATTGAGGCTAGGCGACTGCACCAGGGAGAACCGCGGCGTCAGTTCGGTCACCGTCGGGGTCACCGCGGCCGTCACCGTGAGGGTCCCCGTGTTCGCCGGCCCTACAAAAGGACAGCCGCCGCCTTGCCCGGGGACAAATTCGCCGCAGAACGGCACCGCCGCCACCAGATACGTGCCCGGCTGCGTCAGCAGGCTCGCCGGAACCTCCACGCGGATCGTCGGGCTCTCGCCGCCGCCCAGCGAGATCCACTCCTGGCCCACCTGAATGTAGATCTGGACGCCGCCGCCGAAGCCGACGCCGGTGACGTCCATCGGGAACGCGGGCGACCCGGCGATGACCGTCGCGGGGCTCAGCGAGCGCAACCGCGGATAGACGATAAACCTTTGAGAACCCTGGGTTTGCGTGACCGTCACCGTAGCCACGCCCGCGCTCGTAATCAGCCCTGCGGGCACCACGCCCGTCAAGGTTGTGGAACTGACGAAGCTGGTGCCCAGGTTCGTGCCATTGAACACGACGGCCATGCCCTGTCGAAGGCCAGTCCCACTGGCGGTTATGGTGAAGGCGCCGTCCCCGGCGGTGGCGACCGTGGGACTGATCCCGGTAAGCACCGGGGCGGTCTGACCGCTCAGGAACGTAGCAAAAGAAAGAAGAAATGCGGGAATCGCGAGCCGGGACATGCTCCCTCCAGAGGGCCCAAAAAGGCGCATGGACGCTGCCCGATTATAACCCGGCTAGCCCTGGTACTGGTCCTGGCAATCCTGGGAGCAGAAGTAAACACGCTCGCCCCGGACGGTTTTCTGGTGGGGCGTCGACGTCGCGATGAACGTGCCGCACACCGGGTCCCGCTTGAGCTCGCCGGAGGCTGGGACCGGAGGCGCGGGTCGGCTGGGGCGACCGGCAGGGGGCGGGGAACCCCCGGAGAACAGCTGGCTCAGGCCGCGCACCACCATGCCAATAACCGAGCGGAGCGCCGTGATGAGCAGCACGGCGCCCAGCAGATATAGGATCGCCCGGATCATGGCAGCGTTACGCCGCGGTTACTTCTTCTTGGGTGTGGCGGTCTTCTTCGGATCCGGCTTGGAACCCGGCTTCACGTAGTTGACGTCGATCGACGAGCCGAAGCTGGTCAGCATGGCCTTCGCGCCTTCGGCGTTGGGGCCGGTGGGCGCCAGCTCCAGGTACTTCTGGAATGCCTCGCTGGTGCCGGCCGGCGGCGTGATCTTGCCGCTCGCGTCCGTGGTCGCCTTGCCCACCAGGATGATGCCCATCTGGTAGTACGCTTCCGCGTAGCCCGGGTCCGCTTCCACGGCCTTCTTGAAAGCCTCGCCCGCGGCGTCCTGCTGGCCCGTGTTCACCAGCACCGCGCCGAGGTTGTAGTAATACTTGCCGGCGTTCGGCGGATCCACCTGGGCGGCCTTGGTCAGCTCGGCCTGGGCCTCGGAGGTCTTCTTCGCGCGAGCCAGCAGCAAGCCGAAGTTGTTGTGGTACGCCGCATCGTCGGCCTTAAGCTCGATCGCTTTCTGATACGCGGCGATCCCCTTCTCGTAAGCCTGATCCTTGTCCGCGCCCGACGCCTTCGAGGCCTTGCCGCCCCAGGCGTCGGCGAGGTTGGCCCACACGACGTGCTGCGTGGCGTCCATCTCGCTCGCCTTGGTGAACTGCTCGACGGCGGTGTCGTAGTTCTGGGCGTTCAGAGCTTCTTTGCCGAGGTTGAACGCGTCGTTCAACGCCTTGTTCTTAGCGAGGGCCGCCTGGCGCTCCTTCGCGGCCTTTTCGATTTGCGCCTTCTGCTCCGCGCTCATTTCGCGGGACACCTCGGCCGTCACCTGGCCGGTTTCGACCGCCTTCTGGAGTTCCTGCTGCTTCTGCGCCCGCGCTTGGAGGTTGAAGTCCACCACGAACGGGTCGCCGAGCCGCGGCCGCACGCCGTTCGCGAAGTCCCGTTCCTTACCCTCGATCTCCACCGTTACTTTGAACGTCGCGCCCGGCGGCAGGCCGCCATGGAAAAAATGACCCTTCTTGTCGGTTTTGGTCTTGTAGCTGCCCTTCATGTCCTGACGCTCGATCTTGATGATCGCGTCCTTCACCGGCTTGCCGTCGTCGCCCTTCACATCGCCCTCAATGGCCGTCGTCTGGGCGCTTGCCACCGCGGCAAAGGCCACCACGAAGGCCAACATCAGGATCATCTTGCGCGTGCTCGTCACCATGCACTCCTCCCCGGGGTTTTTCTCCCTCAGGATACTATACCCGTTGTTTGGACGGTGCTCCCGGCGGACGGGTTCATGGATTTGCAAATGTAATGAACCGTAAGTTCAACGAGTTACGCGTATCCTGTCGAATCACGAAACCGCCCGCGCCGCCGGCGGCATCTATTAGATAGCTAAGTGCCGTAGTATGATGAGGTAGCGGGAAGAAAGGGTCTGTTTCTGTGAGGTTGGCAGCTTTTCTCGGACTGGTCATGGCCGCCTGCGGCGTCGCGAACGCCGCGGATCTTGGCCGGGCCCGGGACCTTTACCAAAAGACGCAATATGAGGCCGCGCTCCGCGAGGCGGAGGGCGTGCAGCCGAAATCCGCGGCATCCCAGGAGCTGGTTGGCCAGGTCCGGTTCATGCTCGGGGACTTCAAGAAGGCCGTCGAGGCGTTCGAGGACCTGGTCCGGCTGGAGCCGGACAACTCCGAGTACGTCCACTGGCTGGGCCGCGCCTGGGGGCGGCGCGCCGAAACGGCCAACCCGCTGATGGCGCCGGGTTATGCCACGAAAGCGCGGCAATGCTTTGAGCGCGCGGTGGTGCTGAATCCGAAGAACCAGGAAGCCCTTACCGACCTGTTCGATTACTATCTGGAAGCTCCGGGATTCCTCGGCGGCGGACTGGACAAAGCCGCGCAGCTCGCCGAGCGCATCGCGACGCTGGACACCGCCGAAGGCTATTGGGCCAAGGCCAAGGTTGCCGACCGGCGCAAGGAGTTCGACCGCGCCGAGGACAGCCTGCGGCGGGCCATGAACCTGGCGCCGCAGCAGGTGGGCCGCGTGGTCGACCTGGCGCGGTACCTTGCCAAGCGCGGCCGCACCAGCGAAAGCGACGCCGTGTTCCTCCAGGCGCAGAAGATGGCGCCC
Organism: uncultured Solibacteraceae bacterium; assembly: GCA_964471915.1. Taxonomy (GTDB): domain Bacteria; phylum Acidobacteriota; class Terriglobia; order Bryobacterales; family Bryobacteraceae; genus JAIEPW01. Next base: position 183,684 of record CAYYID010000002.1, read on the forward strand.
AACAGCCCGAAGGTTCTGTACGCACGCGCGGAGATCCTGGTGAAGGAGCGGCGCAACCTGGACGAAGCCAAAACGCTGCTGACCCGTTACCTGCGCTCGCCTCTCACCCCGGACGACCCCCCGAAAGAACAGGCCGAGAAGCTGCTGAAGCAGGCCGGTTCATAAAAGAATGCGGCGCTCGGAGCTGGTCGACACGCTGCGCTTCTCCTTTCAGGCGCTCGGGGCGAACAAGTTCCGCACGTTCCTTACCGCGCTGGGCCTGGTGATCGGCAACGCGTCGGTAATCCTGGTGGTGACCATCTCGCTCACCAGCCGGGACTACATTCTGGACCAGATCCAGCGCATCGGCTCCAATCTCGTCTACGCCAGCTACGAAGCCGGCGCCGGCGCCAACCAGGCCGTCGTCGCGGCCGACTATGTCAAGCTGGCCGACATCGAAGCCGTTCGCGACCAGCTTGGCGCGCGCGTCCTGGCCGTTACCGGCGTGATGAGCACGCTGGACAAGATGCGCGTCAACGGCCGGGAAGAAGACATCGGCATCATCGGCAGCGACGAGCATTATGCCGGGGTCCGGAACCTGCTGCTGCTGGGCGGCCGCTTCCTCGACGCGAGCGACGTCCAGTTGCGGCAGCGCGTGGCGCTGATGACCGAAAAACTGGCGCGGCGGCTCTACGGCAACCAGGCGCTGGCGGTGGGCCAGAAAGTGAAGATCTACGGGCTGCAGTTCACCGTGGTCGGGACCTTCAAGGAGCGCACCGAAACCTTCGGCCTCTCCGAGATCAAGGGCGAGAACCTGCTGATTCCCATCACGGTGCTGAAATACTTCGCCCCGGTGGAGCGCATCGATCCCCTCTACGTCAAAGCCCGCGCGGCCGAAGATGTCGAGCCCGTCACGCGCATCGTGCGCGCGATCCTCGAAAGCCGCCACCGGCCTGGCGCGCGCTATGCGGTGGAAAACCTGGCGGCGATTCTCGACGCCGCGCGCAACATCGCGCGCATCCTGACGGTGGTGCTGATCCTCGTTTCGTCGATCGCGCTGCTCATCTCGGGCATCGGGATCATGAACATCATGCTGGTGACGGTTACCGAGCGCACGCGGGAGATCGGGGTCCGCATGGCGGTGGGGGCGTCCCGCCGCGCGGTGCTGGGGCAGTTCCTGGCCGAAGCGGTCCTCATCAGCGTGTGCGGCGGCTCGCTCGGCATCCTGGCCGGCCTGGCGATCCCGCTGAGCGTCCAGTACCTGACCGACGATGTGCAGATTCCCATTTCCGCTTGGTCGGTGGTGATCGCGTTCGCGGTGTCGGTAGCCGTGGGGCTGATCTTCGGCCTGCTGCCGGCCAACCGCGCCGCGGCGCTCAGCCCCACCGAAGCGCTACGTTACGAGTAAGAGGTCCTCATGCGAATCCTGTGTTTTCTGCTGGCGGCGGGCGCGGCCTGGGCCGAGGTCTACGTCATGAACCTGAAGCAGGCGGTGGCGCGCGCCAACCAGCAGGCTCCGGACGTGCTGCTGGCGCGCCTCGACCGCCAGCGCGCCGCCGAGGGCGTGCGCATCGCCAAGGATCCGTTCCAGCCGAAGGTATTCGGCGGCTCCGGCGCGGCTTATACCAGCGGTTTCCCCATCAGCATCGAAGGCAGCGCCCCCGCCATCTTCCAGACCAAGACCCAGATGGCGCTGTTCAACCGCTCCCTGAGCTACCTGGTCTCGCAGGCCAAAGAGAACAGCCGTGGCGCGGAGATCGACCTGGCGGCGCGGCAGGAGGAGGCGGTGTTCGCCGTGGTGAAGCTCTACCTCGACGCCGAGCAACTGGCCCGCGCCCAGGAACTGGCCGCGCAGCAGGTGGAACACCAGCGGCGCGTGGCGGAGATCGTGAAGCAGCGCGTCGCCGAGGGACGGGAACTCGCCATCGAGGAACGCCGCGCGGCGCTCGACGTCGAACGCGCCAGGCAGCGCGCCGCCATCCTGCGCGTGGACCAGACCAACGCCGAAACCGAGCTCGCCGTGGCGCTGGGCTTCGAGCCCCGCGACCAGGTGCGCGCCGCCCGCGAGGACCGGCGGCCGGTCGCCGGGCCCGAGTCCGAAGAGGACGCCATCACCGAAGCGCTGCGCTCCAGCAAGGAGATGCGCCGCTACGAATCCAGCCTCCAGGCCAAGCAACTGGAGCTGCGCAGCTACAAGGCCCGCCGCCTGCCCACCGTCGATCTCGTCGCCCAGTACTCGCTGCTCGCCGAGTCTGTCTACCGGGACTTCTTCGGCCGCTTCCAGCGCCACAACTGGCAGCTTGGTGGCTCCATCACGGTCCCGATCATCGCCTCCCGCGCGGGTTATGCCTACGCCGCCCAAACCGAAATCGACCTCACCAAGCTGCGCACCGAAATGCTGCTGACCCGTGGCCGCATCGCGGCGGAGACGCGCAAGGCTTACGGCGAAATCGAAAAGGCGGAACTCGCCCGCAACCTGGCCCGCCAGGATCTGGACCTCGCCCGCGAGCAGCTCGGCGTTTATCTCGCCCAGTACGAGGAAGGCCGGCTGCCGCTGGTGCGTATCGAGGAGGCGCGCGTCGCCGAGAACCAGAAGTGGATCGCGTACCACGAGGCGCAGAAGGTGTTCGAGCAGGCGCGGCTCCTGTTGCTGAAACGCACCGGATCCCTGATGGCGGCCCTGCAGTAAGTCCGCCGCGCAGGGATTCGCCCGGCGGCGGTGGGACGCGCAGTTATACGGTAGTATAATCGAGAACGAAGCTCATGCATACCACCAATCTGCGCAAGGTCGGCGGCTCGGTGATGCTGGCGGTGCCGCCCGCTCTCCTCGACATCTTGCGCCTCCAGCCCGGGGCCCGCGTTGGGGTTACCGTCGAGAAAGGCCGGCTCGTCGTCCGTCCCGAGGCCCGGCCCCGGTACAGTCTGAACGAACTCCTGGCGCAGTGCGACGCCAAGGCGCCGCGCGGCAAGCGCGATCGTGAGTGGGTACGCGGCAAGGCCCGGGGAGCGGAACTCATCTGATGAAACGGGGCGAGATCTGGCTGGTGGGACTCGATCCAGCGGCCGGGCACGAGCAGCAGGGACACCGCCCCGTGCTCATCGTCTCGCCCGAGGCATTTAACCGCGTCACCAAGGTGCCAGTGGTTGTACCGATCAGCAGCGGCGGGAGTTTTGCCCGCACCGCCGGATTCGCGGTGCCCCTTGCGGGCGCCGGAACGCGCACGACGGGGGTAGTACGCTGCGATCAGCCGCGCGCCCTCGACCTCGGCGCTCGCGGCGGCCGGAAGCTCGAAATGGTTCCGGAAGCGATCCTCAATGAGGTCCTCGCGAAGCTCGCGCCGATCTTCGAGTGAGGTTGTTGAGCACCGGGATACGGCCAGCTTGTTGCGTCCGGGATGCGTAGGCGTCGGGTTTGCCTGCGTTCTCCATCCGCCCGCAGCTACTATAATCGACCCATGCCGCGCATCCTCGCCGCCCTTGCTGCCGCCTGCTCCCTCGCCGCCCAGTCCTTCCCCGCGCTCGACAAGCTCGGCGAAGCCGAACTCGCCCGCACCAAGATCCCCGGCCTCGTCATGGCCGTCGTCAAGGACGACAAAGTCGTCTACGCCAAAGGCTTCGGGCTCGCGAACGTCGAAACCAAGGAGCCCGTCACGCCGGACCACCTGTTCCGCGTCGGCTCCACCACCAAGATGATGGTGGCCGCGGCCGTCGTGCGCCTCGCCGAACTCGGCAAGCTCAAGCTCGACGAGCCGGTCGCGAAGTACATTCCGAAGATCCATCCGAAGCTCGGCGCGGTCACCGCCGAACAGTTGCTCAGCCACACCGCTGGACTCTGGGACCGGACCCTCATGCACGGCCCGCACGACGACTCCGCGCTCGCCGCGAACGTCGACGCCTGGGGCGAAGACATTTTCTTCACGGAGCCGAAAAAGGTCATCTCCTACTCGAATATGGGCTACGTCGTCGCCGGACGGCTGGTGGAAGCGGTGACCGGCAAGCCCTTCGCGGACGCCGTTGCCGAGTTGGTCTGGCAGCCCGTGGGGATGACACGCACGACGTTCCGGCCCACCCTCGCCATGACCTATCCGCTCGCCCAGGGGCACATCGCCGAAAAAGGCAAGACGATCATCGCGCGGCCCGCCGCCGACCACGCCGGCTACTGGCCCGCCGGATCGATGTTCACTTCGGCGAGCGACTTCGCGAAGTTCGCCATCGCGTTCCTGAACGAGGACAAGGGCCTCTCCCGCGCGCTCGTGGCCGAAATGTCCAAGCCGCGGTGGGCCATCCCTGGGACGGCAGCCGGCAAGTCCTATGCGCTGGGGCTGGACGTGGACGAATCCGGCGCGACGGTGCTGATCGGGCATGGCGGATCCCGGCAGGGCTACACCAGCCGGCTCCTGATGTCGCCCGCGCACAAGCTCGCCGTCGTGACGATCGGCAATCTCTCCGGCGGCGACACGGGCGCGCTGTGCGAAAAGGCCATGGCGCTGCTGCTGCCGGTGAAGGCGCCGCCGCGCCACGAAGGGACGGTCACCGGCGTCAGCGCGGCCGGGTACGCGGGCAAGTACGCCCAGGGTCCCAACGAAATCGAAATCGTCGCGGAGGGACCCAAGCTCAAGGTGAAGGGCCGCGACACCGCGCTGGTGGCGGGCGAGCGCGGCTGCTTCGTCGCCGAAAAGGGACCTGGCACGCTCTGCTTCGCCGAGAAGGACGGTGCGCTCTACGTCTATCAGGGCTTGCGCGCCTACCGGCGCAAGTAAATGTCCGCCGCGACGCGCTTCATCGTCTTCCTCGGTTTTGTCAGCCTCTTCGCCGACATCACTTATGAAGGAGCGCGCGGCATCCTCGGGCCGTACTTCGCGAGCCTCGGCGCTTCGGCCGCCGCCGTCGGCTTCGTTTCCGGCTTCGGCGAGCTCTGCGGCTACGGTCTGCGCTACTTCTCCGGCCGGCTCGCCGACCGTACCCGGCAGTACTGGCTGCTCACCATCCTCGGCTATGCCGTGAACCAGCTCGCGGTGCCGCTGATGGCCTTCGCGACCACGTGGCCGCAGGCCGCCGCGCTGGTGATCCTCGAGCGCACCGGCAAGAGCCTCCGCGCTCCGGCGCGCGACGCCATGCTTTCGAGCGCCGCCAAGTCCGTCGGCGCGGGCTGGGGCTTCGGCTTGCACGCGGCCATGGACCAGATCGGCGCGTGCGCCGGGCCGCTGATCGTCGCCTTCGTGGTCGCCGGATCCGGCTACTCGCGCGGCTTCCTGATGCTGGGCATCCCCGCGGCGCTGGCGCTCGCGACCCTCACCGCCGCGCGCCTGACGTACCCGCACCCCCAGATCCTGGAAGCGAAGTCCGCCGCGCCCCAGGAGATCCCACGCGCCTTCTGGACTTACGTCACCGCCGCCGGATTCCTGGCCGCCGGTTACGTGGATTTCCCGCTCATCGCCTTCCACCTCGGCAAGCGCGAGATCGCCGGGCCAGGGACCATCCCGCTCCTGTACTCGCTCGCCATGGGCGTGAACGCGATCGGCGCGCTGGTGTTCGGACGGCTGTTCGACCGCTTCGGCATCGTGGCGCTGGCGGGCGGGATCCTCATCTCCCTCGCCGCCCTGCCGCTGGTGTTCCTCGGCGGATTGCCCGCCGCCATCGCTGGCATGGCCTGCTGGGGCGCGGGCCTCGGCGCGCAGGACGCGATCCTGCGCGCGGGCATCGCCGGCATGGTCTCGATGGATAAGCGCGGCCGGGCCTACGGGACCTTCAACGCCGTCTACGGCGTCGCCTGGTTCCTGGGCTCAGCCACTATGGGCCTGCTGTACGACGTGTCGCTGCCGGCCGTGGTGGCGTTCGGGGTCGCGATGAAGCTCGCCGCGGCGGCATTATTCTCGCGTTTCGGGTTTTCTGCGCGCCGGTGATCCCTGCCGGGGGTCCTTTCCGCTGGTCCGGAGTGAGGCTCCCCATGAACTTCCCCACCCCTCCCTCCAACCCGATCACGGACGCAGTTACTCAGGCCGCCGCGCAGGTGGTCGATGCGGCCGCCGCAGTGGTCGAATCCGTCGCCGAGGCCACCGAACAGGCCATCGGAACCGCAACCTCGAACGGCATTTCCGTCCTCCGGCAGGGCCTGGACGCGCCCGTCGCGGGCGAGATCATGGACCGGACGGCCTCGGTCGTGGCCGGGGCGCGTGCCGTGGTGGATCAGGCGGCCGGGTCGACGGTAGGGACGACGGTCCATTTGGTGACGGTGGCGGTGGGCTTGGCGGCCCTGGCCCTCGGCTCCGCTGTGGCCGCCGGAAGCGCGGCCGTCCGGACGGTCCAGGCGGCCGGAGCGCTGATGATCGCCCTCGCGGAGTTCGAGGCGCGCCGCGGCCAACAGTTAGCCGGGCAAAAGAACGCTGCGATGCGCCAGGAGTTGCGCCGGGTGAGGGAGGGCGTGACGGAGCTGCGCCGGCAGACCGAGAGTGCGCAAGGCCGATTCGGCTTCGAAGCGAGCAGGTTTGTCACCCGCACCCAGCAAGTCCAGGGGGGAATAAACAACATCGGCAACAACTTTCACGCGGCCCTGGACAAGTTGATTGAGATCCTCGCCTCGACGCCCGAGGGGCAGGCATGCGCCCGGCGGGAGGGCGTGGGCGATCAGAAGAGCGGGCGCGACCAGAGATTGCCCGGCGATCCGGGCGGTCCCGCCGCACGCCGGTTGGAGCTGGTTGCCGCGAAGCTGGAATGGCACTTGGCTCGGCACGGCCTCCACAGTCCGCACCTCCCCCCTGGTTTCTGCCGCGAGTGGACCGCTCGGCTGCAACGCCCCGAGTTCCGCCCGAAGGTGGGCCTCACCTTCCCGGTCCACTACACCCGCCATCCGTAACCGGCGGATCGCCGGCGGCTCAGCGGTGCCGCGGAACTCCAAGTTGCCCGCCGCAGGAGACTGAGTTCAGTCCGGGCCAATGCCACGGCGCCTTCGCGTGCCACCGGTGGACTTGCCCGCCCAGCCGGCTGGACGTTCCCCGCAGTGCACGGCATCGCGAGCGGCGTTCCGCCACCATGGGCCGGCTGTACGACGTATCGCTGCCGGCCGTGGTGGAGTTCGGGGTCGCAATGAGGCTTGCGACCGCCTCTCTGTTCCTAGCCTTCTCGGGAAGCCTAAGACGTCAGTAGCCGAGTTTCGGGTTACAGGACTAAATAGATCTTTACAATTAATCCCGGCTAATGTATGCTCTTTGCACTAATACCTCCCGTGGAGAGAGTCCCTTGAGTCGCGCAGCCGCGGATTTCACCCTCCACGGTACCCGGAGTTTCCAGTGGCAGTTCGCGCTGCTGGTGGCCGCGGCCGCGGTGCTTACCTACGTGCCCTTCACCGGCCTGCCCCCGCTTCCCGACGATTACCTGCAAGCCGAACTGGGGGAACGGTTTACGAACGATCCGGGCTGGCTTTGGCGGGACCCCCTGTACCGCTGCCGGGCCACCTCGATCGCGATTACCAGCGCGACGCTCCGCTGGTTCGGGTTCAGCCCGGGCGCCTTTAACTGGACCGGCATCGCCATGCACACCGCCAACGCGGTCCTCGTCTACCTGCTGGGTTGGAGCCGGCTCATCGGCTGGCGGATCTCTCTACTGGCGGCACTGGTGTTTGCCGTCCGGGAGCGGCATCAGGAGGCGGTGGTCTGGTACGCGGCGCTGCCGGAGTTGCTGGTCTTCGCCTTCTGCGCAACCAGCCTCCTGCTCTGGCTGAAATGGCTCGAGGGCGGGAGCCATTGGTTCCTGGCGGGCACGATCGCGACGTTCCTGCTGGGGCTGGCGTCAAAGGAGTCGGCCGTGTTGCTGTGCGTGGCGCTTCCCGTGGCGGCGATGCTCATGCGGACCCGGCGCGGGGCCGCCCTGGCCGCCGGCGTCTTCCTCCTTGGGGTCGGGACGGCGTACTTCGCGGCGTCGTGGATCGGGCAGTCGCAGAATCAGCACTACGGCGATGGAACGTTCGCCCTGGGTTGGGGCTTCCTCCCCGTGCTGGCCCGGAGCGCCGCGCGCGCCTTCTGGGTTTGGGGCGTCTTCGCCTTGGCGATCCTGGCCGCGGTGCGGCTCCATCCCCTGCCCCGGTGCGCCTATTTGGCGGGATGCTGGGTGCTGGCGGGGCTGGCGCCCTACTCGTTCCTCACCTACATGGGACAGGTGCCGAGCCGCCACCACTACCTCGCTTCGCTCGGCGTCAGCCTGGTGGTGAGTCTCGCGTTCTGGCAGGTGCGGCACACGCGCCTCCGCCGCTTCGCAATGCTCATCCCCCTGCTGTTCCTGTTGCACAACTGGAGCTACCTCTGGACGTACAAGCGCGCCCAGTTCGCCGCTCGGGCGGAGGTGATGGAGCGCTATCTCCGGGAGGTCGACTACGCCCGGCGGGCCGGCCAGCCGCGGCCGCAAGTCCAGGAACTGGACAACCCCTGGGAAGCTCGCCGCGCTTTGCGATTCCGCCTCGGAATCGTCGACGGGCACTAACGCGCCACCCGGCGCCTCCCCGCGGCGCAAGCTTCCGGTCCGCCGGGCGGCGGTTGTTCAGAGCGCCGTCTGGCAGATCCCGATGCGCTTGCGCAGGAAGTTCATCCGCTCGGGCAGCGGCGCGGCGATGCGCTTGCGGATCAGATCGCGTAGCGCCAAGTCACTCTCCTTGCGGAGCGCCGCCAGTCTCTGTTTGCGGGTCACTCGTTTCTTCAAGCGTCTTCTCCAAAACGGGCAGCACAGCCAAGTCCTGGGGCCGGCCAGCCGCCCGCTTGCTCTTAATGATATCGCCGAGCGACGCGACCCGCACGGAAACCTCGGAATCCAGGCGCGTAAGACGAGACCGGGCCCGGACGCCTTCAAAGGACCGCAGCCCCTCGATGGAACCCATGAAGTCCGCTTGCAAGCCATCGCGATCCCGGCTCAGGCGGTAAAGCTGCGAAACCGGGTAATAGGGACGCAGCATCGTCGCTTCCAGGGCTTTGGCCACCTGCTTCAGCCGCTTCACGTTGGCGGGCGTCCCGCGGAAGAAGAAGTCGAAATCCACGGTCGTCACCGGAGCGCCATGCAGCGCCGCCCCGGCGTTGCCGATCAACACGGCATCGAGTCCGCACGCGTTCATGGCGCGGACCACTTGCAGGAGATAGGGCCGCGCGTCCATCCCCCGATTGTAATGCCAGTCCGCCTACCGGTAGCTCCTCACGTACCCCTGCCGCGAATTCGTCACCGTAAAGGACCCGTCCGCCGCCGCCTCCAGCTTGAGGTACTTGCCCGCGCAATCGTCCTCCACCAGATTCGCTATGAACGCGTCCGGCGCGTTCGCCTCTTTGCCCGCGGCATACGCATAGTGGAGCTGCCAGATGTCCTCGAGCCGCGGCGCCGAACGCACCGTCCGCCACACACTCGCGGATCCGCCCTTGCGCGCGCCGTTGTTCACGATCGCCACCCGCGGCGCAATCGCGTGCACCAGCGCCGGCGGATTCGACGTCTCCAGTCCGTGGTGCGTCACCACGAACGCATCCACGCTCCCGATGCGGTTGGCCGGACACACCAGGTCCAGCTCCGGGTTCCAGGTCAGATCGCCCAGGTTGAGTAACCGGAACTTGCCGAAGGTCACCAGCATGCCGAGCGACCGGGCGTTCTCGCTCGGCTCGTCCGCCTTCCGCACCGCCGCGGCGCAGTGCGGGTTCTTCGAGCCGGCCTGGTTCAGCAGTTCGCCGTTCGAGGCCAGGATCTGCACTTCCATCCCCTTGATCGGGATCCGGTCGCCGGGGCGCAGCACGCGCGCTGCCGCGCCGCCCAGCGCCTTCGCGTACTCCTCCTTCAGACGATCCGCCTGCCGCCCCGATTCGACCGACGGCCCGTGGTCGTAAAAGGCGCCGATCTTCACCCGCTCGGCGAGCGGCAGCACGCCGCCCACGTGGTCGGCGTGGTGGTGCGTCACCACCAGATGGTCGATCTGCTTGATGTCGGCCTTCTTCATCGCCGCCAGGATCCGCTTGGCGTCGCGCGCTTCCACGCCCGGCCACCCGGCGTCCACCAGCAGCGACTGGCCGCCCGGCGCGACGAACAGCGTCGCCTGCCCCCCTTCGACGTCAATGAAGTAGACCTCCAGGTTCTTGGCCGCCGTCAGAAGCAGCGGCACGGCGAGCAGGGCATTCCACAAGCGGCGCATGCTGCGATCGTAACAGGCTCAGGCCGGCGCGCCGAGCGGCAGAGAAACCTCCTGGCACGGCCCGCCCCCGCCGGCCGCTTGCCGGATTGCGGGAACCGTCCGAATCGGCATATCGTATTCAGGAGTAGGAATGCCCTTCTGCACCCATTGCGGCAACCCGGTCCAACCTGCGGATCAGTTCTGCGGGAAGTGCGGGGGCGCGCAACCGGACGCCCAGAAGCCAGGCCGCAGCACCGCCGCCGCGCTGGAGAACATGGCGCCGCGCACCGCCGCGCTGCTGTGCTACATCCCCTTCGCCGGCTGGATCGCCGCGATCGTCGTCCTGGCCAGCGACCGCTTCCGCAACGACCCGACCATCCGGTTCCACGCCTTTCAGGGCCTGTACCTCTTCGTCACTTGGCTCATCGTCGAACTCGTCCTCGACCCCCTGCTTTGGCTCACCCCCGGCTCCACCTGGTTCTTCCGCCGCACCGTCGAGGCCGCCCTCAAGCTCAGCGTCCTCGGCGCCTGGATCCTTATGCTTGTCAAGGTCAGCCAGAGCGACGACTTCCGCCTGCCCATCCTCGGCGAGCTCGCCGACCGCTCCGTTTCCGAACAACGCAGTTGACGTGCTAGAATAATTATTCACTGGAGTGAATGATTAATCATGACGCGCGTGGGCATTGCCGGCTTCCGCGGCTATAGCGGATCCGAACTGGCTGGGATTCTGGAGCGGCATCCGGAAGTGGAGCCGGTGCTGCTGGAGCACCGGTCGGACTCCGGGGACCGTCCCCGGCCCCTCGGCCATCCCGCGCCGCGCCGCGCGCCCCTGACGCCGGCGTCGGTCAAGGCCGAGAAGCTGGCCGTGGTGTTTCTCGCCACGCCCGCCGAAGTGTCGAGCGAAGTAACGCCCGGGCTGCTCGAAGCCGGGGCCAAGGTGATCGACCTCAGCGGCGCGTACCGCCTCGAAACGCCCGAGAACTACGCGCGCTGGTACGCGGAGCCCCACCACTCGCCCGCCCTCCTGGCCGAGGCCGTGTACGGGCTGCCGGAGTTCTACCGCGATCGGATCCGCCGGGCGCACCTGGTCGCCAACCCCGGTTGCTATCCGACCGCGGCGAACCTGGCGCTGCGCCCGCTGGTGGAGGCCGGCGTGATCGACAGCCACGCGGCGGTGATTGTGGACGCCAAGAGCGGGGTCAGCGGCGCCGGACGCAAGCCGTCCCTCAAGAACCTGTTCTGCGAAGTCGCCGAAAACTTCTCGGCTTACGCGGTGCTGGAGCACCGCCACGTGCCCGAGATCCTGATGCATTCGCACCTCACGGAGAGCCACCTGAGCTTCACCGCGCAATTGCTGCCCGTGGACCGCGGCATCCTCGAGACCATTTACTTCACCGCGCGCGGCGTCCGGGACCCCGGGGAGCTGCTGGGCATCTACCAGCGGCGCTACGCCGGGGAGCCGTTCGTCGGCCTGTATGCGCCCGGCACGCTGCCCGACCTGAAGTCCGTCACCCGCACCAATCGCTGCGACCTCGGCGTCGTCTTCGACGCCCGCAGCGGCCGGGCCGTCGTGGTCGCGGCTATCGACAACCTGGTGAAGGGCGCGGCCGGCCAGGCGGTGCAGAACATGAACCTGCTCCTCGGTTACCCGGAGACGGCGGGACTGCTCGAAAATGCGCTGACGGCGGTCCCGGGCTGATGCGGCAGGTGATTAAGCTGGGAGGCACGCTGCTGGAGAACCCGGCGGCACGGGAGCGGTTGGCGGCCGAGATCGCCGCCGAGAGCCGCCGCAATCACACGGTAGTGGTGCATGGCGGCGGCAAGCAGATGACCCGCTTTCTCGAGGAGCGCGGCGTCCAAAGCCGCTTTGTCGACGGCTTGCGCGTCTCGACCCCCGAGGTGTTGGACGCGATCCTGAAGGTGATCGCCGGCACCATCAACACTGAGCTGGTGGTGGCCCTGAATCGCGCGGGCGCGCTGGCGGTGGGATTGACGGGCCTCGACGCCGGGCTGGTGGAAGCGTCCCGGCAGCGGCCGGAGCTCGAAGCCGTCGGCCAGCCGGAAAAATGCCGCGGGGAATTGCTGGAATTGTTATTGCAGGGCGAATATATTCCCGTAGTCGCGTGTATCGCCGGAAATTCTGTTGACGGCGTTCTGAACGTGAACGCCGACCAGATGGCCGTCGCCTGCGCTGCCGGGATCCGGGCGGACCGCCTGCTCTTCCTCACCGACGTGGCGGGCGTGCGTGGAGCGGACGGCGCTTCGATCCGGGCGTTGCGTCCGGCAGACGCGCGGGGACTGATCCAATCCGGGGTCGCGCAGGGCGGGATGCAGGCAAAACTGGAGGCGGCCCAGCGCGGCCTCGATCAAGGGGTAGGAAAAATCTGGATCGGTCCCGGCTATGAAACCGGTGTTTTCGAAAGAATCGGAGCAGGAGATGAAGTTGGAACGCTCTTCCATAACTGAGGCGGACGCGGCTGGCAGCCACGAAGCGGCTGGGGTCACTATCCGGAAGGCGCGCCTGGCCGACATTCCGGGCCTCCTGGAATTGATCAACGGTTACGCCGCCCAAGGCATCATGCTCCCGCGGACCGAGTTTGAAATGTCGGAAAACATCCGCGATTTTTCGGTCGCGCTGCTGGACGGCCGCGTGGTGGCGTGCGGCGCCCTGCATTTTTACTCCATGGAAGCCGCCGAGGTCCGCTCCCTCGCCGTGCTGCCCGACGCCAAGTCCCTGGGGCTCGGGCGCCGGATCATTGCCGCGCTGGAGCAGGAAGCGCGGGAGTTCGATCTTTCGATGCTCTTCGCCTTCACTTACGTGACTGGGTTCTTCGAAAAGTGCGGGTTCGTCGAGGTGGAGCGCGGGGAGCTGCCCTTAAAGGCCTGGAAAGATTGCCTGCGCTGTCCTAAGTTTCAACGGTGTGACGAAATCGCCGTCGTGAAGCGGCTGCGCGCGCCGCGGCAGGCCGCGAGCCCCGCCGCCGACTGGGAGCTGATCACGCTCCCCACCATCATCAGCCGCCACCAGAACTAGTCCCGCCGGACGAAAAAAGCGAATGAGTTTTAGGCTCGCCAGCTTCTAAGTACTACTCCCTCATAAGAAAAATGGTAAAAACTTCTTTCTTTATGAGAGAAAACCATCCTATAATCAACTACCAAATTGGCAGCGTAGATTTCCTGGGAATCCGGGAGGATGGTAGTGAAGGCGCAAACCATTGACGTACGGGAATCGATCGGCCGCATTTTGTGCTGCACGATTTTCCGCCCAGGTGGCAAGAAGCTGCTGGCCAAGGGTCACGTGCTGAGCGACGAGGACGTCCGCCTGCTCGAGACCGAGGGAATGCAACAGGTTTGGGTAACCGAACTGGAAGAAGGCGAGATCGGCGAGGATCAGGCCGTGAGCCACGTGGCCGGCGAAATGGGCTGCGGGAGCCTCGAAATCCGGCTGGCGGCCGGCGGCCGCGCCAACCTTGTCGCCACCGAGGACTGCTGCGTGCTGGTGGATGACGAGCTGCTGAAGCAGATCAACTGCATTTCGAGCATCGTGATCGCGACCAGCGTCAATTTCAGCCACGCGCGGGCCGAACAGCGCGTGGCGACCATCAAAAGCGCGCCCTTTGCGGTGGCGCAGTCCCAGTTGGAGGCGGTGGTCTCGATCCTCCAGGAACGCGGGCCCATCCTGCAGGCCCGGCCGATCCGCAACCCGTCGGTGGGCGTGCTGTACACGGATCCGGTGGCCGGGGAGCGCGCGCGGCAGCTCTTCGAGCCGATCATGGCGCAGCGGCTGGAGCGGTTCTCGGTCCAGTCGGTGTTCGCGCTCGCGGCGGTGGAGGAAGAAGCCTCCGTGGCCAAGGCGCTGCAGCACCTGTTGCGCTCGAAACCGGCGGCGATCCTGATCGCTTCCACCACTTCGCCGGCCGGACCTGAAGACGTCGTCGGCCGCGCCATGGCGCGGCTGGGCTGTCACCTGGAGCGGTTCCTCGCTCCCGTGGAGCCCGGCAACCTGTTCCTGCTCGGATACAAAGACGAGATCCCGATCGTCAGCGCGCCGGGCTGCTTCCGCTCCGCCAAGCCCAACGTCGTGGATCTCACCCTGCCGCCCATGCTCGCCCGCTACCGGGTCTCCGGCTGGGAAGTCGCCAGCCTCGGCCACGGCGGCTTGCTCGCCTGAGCGTCCGGCGTGCCTTGTTCCCGGTCCGGGTCGGCTATCATGTTGGCTGGGGCCGCACCAGAACTCTCATGCCGGACGAACTCGCGCAACGCGTCATTCGTGTGATCGCCACCTCGCAACGCATCCCCGTGGATTCGATCCACGCCGAAAGCAGCTTTGAAGAATTGAAAATCGATTCGCTGGCGGGCATCGAGATCCTGTTTGCGCTGGAAAGCGAGTTCGACATCGACATCCCGGACGAGGCGGCGCGGACCATCAAGAGCGTGCGCGAGATGATCGACGGCGTGGCCCAGTTGCTCGACGCCAAACCGCAGAAAGCAGTCGAACAATAATCATGCGGCGCGTCGCCGTCACCGGGCTGGGCGTGCTCTCGGCCGCCGGAGCCCATCGCGCGGACTTCGCCGCCGCGCTATTTGCCGGACGCAGCGCGATCCGCAAGCTGCAGGGCTCGTTCGCCGGGGCGGTCCGTTTTCCGAACGGCGCGCAGATCCTGGATTTCGACCCCGCGGCGCACCTCGACGACCGCACCGCCGGGCTGCTCGATCGCTTCGCGCAACTCGGCCTGGTGGCCGCGCGCCAGGCGGTCGCCGATTCCGGCGTCGTCTGGACCGACGCCCTCCGCGAGCGCTGCGCCATCGTCACCGGCTCCTGCGTCGGCGGGCAATCCAGCGAAGACCAGGGCTTTTTCGAGCTGTACTCGGAAAAATCAAACCGTTTCCACCCGCTTTCCATTCCGCGGTCGATGGCCAACGCCGCGGCCAGCTTCATTTCGATGGACTACGGGATCACCGGACCCGCTTGGACGGTTTCCACGGCCTGCTCCTCCGCCAACCACGCGCTCGGCCAGGCCTTCTGGATGGTGCGCCAGGGGCAGGCGGATATCGCCATCGCCGGCGGCAGCGAGGCGCCGTTCAGCCTCGGCCTGCTCAAGGCCTGGGAAGCGCTCCGGGTCGTCTCGCCGGACACCTGCCGCCCGTTTTCGAAGGACCGCCGGGGCATGATCCTCGGGGAAGGCGCCGCGATGCTCGTGCTCGAATCATTGGAGGCCGCCTACGCTCGCGGCGCGCGCGTCTACGCCGAGCTCACCGGCTTCGGCATGTCCGCCGACGCGCACCACATTACCCAGCCCTCGGCTGCGGGAGCCGCCCGCGCCATCCGCGCCGCGCTGGCCGACGCCGGCCGGCCGCTCGAGGACTACGGCTACATCAACGCCCACGGCACCGGCACGCCCGCCAACGACCCCACCGAGACTGAGGCCATCCGCTCCGTCTTCGGAGCGCACGCGGACCGGCTGCTGGTGAGTTCCACGAAGTCCATGCACGGGCACGCGCTGGGCGCCGCCGGGGCGCTCGAAGCCGCCGCGGTCATCCTGGCGCTGGCCGAAGGGGTGATCCCGCCCACCGCAAACTTCACCGAACCCGACCCCGCCTGCAACCTCGATGTCGTGCCCAACCACGCCCGCGAGGTCCAGGTGGAGGCGGCGCTCTCGAATTCCTTCGCCTTCGGCGGCCTGAACGCCGTGCTCGCCTTCGCCCGCGTCTGAGCATCCGCGCTACGCTGTACCGATGCGCCTCGAACCCTTCGAACTCGAACGCGACCAGTGCCGCCACGAGCACGGCGTCGACTTCAACCTCTCCGAGAGCGGCGTGCACCCCCTCACGCTCGGCGAACTGCTGGACCCCGCCGAACTCGCCGGCTTTCGCCTCGCCTACGGCCAAGCCAACGGCTCCCAGGAACTGCGCGAGCGCATCGCCGGCATCTATCCCGGCGCCACGGCCGAAAACGTCCTGGTGACGAACGGCACGGCCGAGGCGAACTTCCTCGCGGCTTGGAATCTCCTCGAGCCGGGCGACGAGCTGCTTTACATGGTGCCCAATTACCTGCAGATCCAGGGCCTGGCGCGCGGCCTGGGCGCGCGGGTGATCCCGCTGCCGCTCGATCCGGAGCGCGGCTGGCAGCCGGACCTCGCCGTCCTGGAGCGGTCGCTTTCGCCGCGGACGAAAATGATCGCGGTCTGCAATCCGAACAATCCCAGCGGCGCGGTGCTGAACCCCGAGTCGCGAGGGGCCATCTTGCGAGCGGCCGAGCGCTCCGGAGCGTGGCTGCTGGCGGACGAAATCTATCGCGGCGCGGAGCGCGAAGGTCCCGAGACGGAGACGCTGTGGGGCCGGTATGAGCGGACGCTCGCCACGGCCGGGATGTCGAAGACGTACGGCGCGCCCGGACTGCGCGTCGGCTGGATTGTGGGCCCGCCGGCGAAGATCGAGGAGCTGTGGAGCTACCACGACTACACCGTGATCATGATCTCGAGCCTCAGCGACCGGCTCGCCTGCCGGATCTTCGAGCGGCGCGCCGAGATCATGCAGCGCACCCGGCGGTTCGTCACGGCGGGCTACCCGTTGCTCGAACGCTGGCTGGCGGAGCATCACCGCTACTTCACGCTGACGCCGTCCGCCGCGGGCGCTTTCGCCTTCCCGCGGTGTCACCTGAACATCGGCACCCGGGAGTTCGGCGAGCGGCTGCGTGTCGCGAAGAGCGTCCTGATTGTGCCGGGCGCGTTCTTTGGCTGCGAGGGTTTTGTCCGCATCAACGCCGGGGCGCCGCGGGCGTACCTGGAAGCGGGGCTCGCGCGGGTTTCGGAGTTCCTGGGGGAAATAGTTGACAAAGTCAAGGATCGATAGTTGACTTTGTCAACTATCTGGAAGAAGTTCCCGGGAGGGGTCCTTTGCCAGCCGTCCGAAAATCGCTGCAAGCCTATCTTCAAGAGTGACTTGCCGGCGAGCGGCTCAAGAACCGGGGCCTGCCCCGAACTGCCCCAGTTCGCCCGTTCGCGCAGGGGCGAAGTGGGGGCGCATCAGAATCCCCACTCCGGGCGACAATAAGGCGTGGATCGCTATCCGTGCCCCTGTTGCGGCAACCTCACTCTGGACGAAGAGCCTCCCGGCACCTGGCTGATCTGCGAAATCTGCTGGTGGGAAGACGATCCCATACAGTTTGCCGCCCCCGACCTTCGTGGTGGCGCAAATCGCGTGAGTCTCAATGATGCCAAGTCCTATTTCAAGACGATCGGATCCAGCTCACCAGAGCATCGGGAGCGTCAGTTGAAGAATGATTCGTCGAGGCTG
Organism: uncultured Solibacteraceae bacterium; assembly: GCA_964471915.1. Taxonomy (GTDB): domain Bacteria; phylum Acidobacteriota; class Terriglobia; order Bryobacterales; family Bryobacteraceae; genus JAIEPW01. The sequence goes on from CAYYID010000002.1 coordinate 201,085, forward strand.
CCGGAATGAAGAGCGCCTTACCCGCACTGCCCTGCTGAGAACCGGGGCCTGCCCCGAGCTGCCCCCGTTCGACCCCGTCAGGGCTTGGTGGCCCAGAGGTAAATGGCCTGGCCAGCGCGGCCGCCTAGGATTGCGTAAACCGGAGCGCGGCGGGCGGCGAGATCGCGCAACTCGCGCAGCGCTTCGGGATCGAAGCCGGCGAAGCGGGGCGAGAAGTAGATCCGGCGCAATTGCGGCTGGTCGATCACTAGCGTGTCGGGACTGCCGCGGGACGACCGCCCGTCCGAGAAACGGATCTCTTCCCCGGTTACCGAGGTGAGGGTGACCGGCGTGGCGGGCAGAACGTTCGCTTCATCGGGTAACCGCGACGGCTCGGGCGGACGGATCGCCGACTCCGTCGAACGGACCAGGTGCGGAAAGCGGAAGCCGCCGAAACGCCCTTCCACGCGGCGCCAATGCGCATCTCTAGCCTCATAGAGGCCCGTGGTCCAGTAGTGCTCGTCCCATTGCAGGTCGAGCAGTTCGGCGCGGCCATCGCCATTGAGATCCAGGAGATCCTCGACGGTCTTGCCTCTTGACTCGCTGAAGAACCCGTACATCTGCCACGGCACTGGTTGGCCGGAGGCGTCGAACAGCAGAAAGAAGAGCCGCGACCACGGCGCCCGGCTCGTACCGAAGTTGCCGGTGCCGATGAGCAGGTCTGCGCGGCCATTGCGATCGAAATCGGCGGTGATGGCGCTGCAGCCGAGGGTGAGCGCTCCCGTCCGCACGCGCCAGGGCTTGCCCGGCGACGTCTGTCCGGAGATCTCGGTCCGGCCGTCCCCCGCGCGAAAAACGATGGGCCGCCCTTCCAGCACCAGCCGCGCCTCCCGATCCACGTTGTGGACACAGTCCCCGAGCGGCCGCTGCGCGAAGCGGCGAGCTTCGAGGATGGCGGGCGGGATGGGGCAGTAGTCGGGGTTCACCGCGGAGCCCGCGGCCGCCAGTAGGAGAAGCAATGGGAGCCGTCGCATGGCCTACCTCAGATCCGCCCACAGGATCGTGGGGCCGCGGCGCACCGGTAGCTTGCGATCCCGGATCTCGCGGAGAAACCGGTCGCGCTCTGCATCTTCGGTGCGCTGGTGATCCAGGTACACTGCCCGGCATTCTGGAAGGTCGATGACGATGGCGTCCGGAAAGCGCTCCAGCTTAGCGCCATCGGAGAAGGAAATGACCTGACGGCGGTCCCGGACCTCGAAACGCGGCATCGTGACCGCGATTTCGCCGGGCACGTTGGAGAAATCCTCCCGCGGCGGCCACTTCTCGCGCGGGAATAGGACCGGCAGCCGGTTCGCCTTATGAGTGAAGCGCGTCCAGATCGCGGCCGAACGGGACAGCCCGCATCGAGCACTTCGTTTTTCCCGCGAAAGCACCAG